>JAYKGY010000129.1:0-79046 GCA_035285545.1 Snowella sp.
TCTCGCATCTGTTGTCTTTTTTAGAAAATCATCTAGCTCTTCTATCAAGTTCATGATTTTAACCCTTTACTTTTGTCCCTCTCTCATTTCTATTATATCTGTTACAAATCGTTTAGGATTGCTATAAGTGTGTAAGAATAGGGACTAATTTATCGAGAACGTCTTTTTGTAGATGAGTTGTCCACCTGTATTCATAGTGATGGTGCTGATAACGGCTAACCTTACTTTTAAGTATCTCGACCGATTGTATGACATTTTTTAAATCTTCTTTTGTTTTAACCTTTTGAAACTGAGATGCTATTTCAAGACATTTTTTGCAAATAGCTTCAGCTTCGTCATAGGTTGCATTATGGTCGCGGTGGTATCTACGGATTGTATTGGGAGCATACTGCTCAAAATATGTCACCATACTTCTAACTGTTGCCATATCCAATTCATCAAGAAAAGTTGATACTGGCGAAACTGGTGTGGTTTCTAAATTAATGACCTCTTCTGCTTTATCTCTCTTGGCTAGATGCTCTGCTGTTTTGAGTGCATCAAGATAAGAGGAAATGTTATGAGCTTTCATCTCCCCAGTCAGGATATTTACAACCGCATAGCCTGTTCCTTGGTTGACAATACCATAGTTTCCTTCAATACCTGCAAACTCATTTGCGACTGGCTTGATGTTACTCATGACTCCACATTCTTACTGAAATTATTTATTATAGTAATGCAAATTTCACGCAATAATTACTTTTAGATTAACGATTTTTCCAAAAAGTTTTTGCGACCGAGCCGACAACTCCATGTAGCCCTTTTCTACGCGATAAGTTGTTGATCTGTTTGCTAACGACATCTTCTCCTACCTGAAGCACAAAGTCTAAAACTGGATCAACTGGTGATGCTAGTGTATGTCCTAAAAGTTGTTCGACAGTTTCTTTTGATAACGCAAACCATTCTCTTCCTGCCGCATCGGATTTCCAGTAACCCTGTCGGCGTAGACGATCATGAAGTTTTTTCTCATCGCTACGTGTTCCCTGAATAGTTCCAACCAAATCAAGCTTATAGGGACATCCTGCCTGCCATTCTTTAAGGCGTTCTGAAGCTTCTCGCTTTGTGTAGCCTATTTTGTATAGATTTGTTCCTCTAGCTTGATAAAAATAAATCACAGATAAATTCCTTGAAAAACGTTTTTATTTGAAAATATGACTAACTCCTCACGTTCAAATGATAATGGATTTGAGCTAATGGCGATCAGATATTGCCCTGTTAAGCCTTTATGACCTCCATTCCTAAAGCACCGTTACCTAATCGTATTATTGATAATGGTAATTACTAGTTAATCTAGTGATTACGTTCTACATTTTAGTAGGTCAGGTGAATAGGTGATCGCTGAAAGAAAGATTGCAATTTAAGAGTTATCTATAATTACTGTAAAAACAATGTACTTGGCATTTACACAGGAAAGCGTTTCATTAGGGAAACAGCTTTTCTAGCATTGGTTTTTAAAGAATCGCTAACATTTGGAATTTGCGGAATTTGCCAAAGCAGGTCAATAGTACGGCGTAAAATGCGGACGAGATCGCCTTCATCTAAACTGGTGTGGGTGCAGAGTTCATCCCAAGTCGCGCCTAATGCCCATTGCTCGACTAAACCGAGTAAATCAACTTCTAACCAAAGCGGAATCGTGATGCCATACCGTTTTTGCGTCTGGATTAATTTGCGCCGCAGTTCCCACAGGTTAGTACGACCGAGATAATAGATTAAAAATAGGATAGTTGCGAGGGGTTGGGTTAAGGTCATCCGCGATCGCAGAACAAGGGTCATTAGAGTTAAATCAACGTGAGGACGCAGAGCCGCTAAAACTTCGGGAGGAGCCGCATAACTTGTCCAGGTATCAGGTCGGAGGGTTTCCGTAATTAATCCACTGGCAGCCGCCGCTAAATGATGGGGAGCAAGATGGCTAAATTTCCCCGACATAAAAACGAGTCCTAACCACAGTTCATTTTCTCCCCGTACCGTAGCCGCCGCTTCTCCTAAAGGGGTGGGAGCAAATTCATCTAAAGCCTCTAATTCTTGTAAAATAGCAATTAAATCCAGAAATTCCTGCCAATAATAGGATTGCCGTGATTGGAGACGTTTAAACTCGATTTGACGCTTTTCTAATTCTTCCCGTAGCATGGCTCGCTGGTGAAAACTTTCAATTATCCGATGGGGATGCTTCTGTTGCTGTAGGGGATGGGTTTCCAGAATTTTCTGAACGTGTTCGACCCGTTGCTGTTGTTCAACCACTTCAGGTGCAGGTAATAGGGGTAAGGCTAAAGCTGCAATTTGTTGAGCGAGGGAAAGGGTGGCTTCATCACCTTTAAAGGGACGGCCAGGGGTTAAAAATTCTAAGGGGGGTAAGGTTAAATGGGTGAGTAAATTTTCAGGTAAAGCGGCGGAATTAATTTCAAAGACATCTTTAGAGGTGACGTGATACCAACGGTTATCTGCGCCTAAACAGATCAACTCAGGAAGTTGGCTAAAGCCTTGGGTCTTCTTTACCACCGTTGCTAATAGGGGAGTGGCGATTTTAATATGCTTGCCTTTGAGGTGCAAAATTTGGCCAAGGGGTAAATCAACGATTCGGGCGGCGATTTCTTGTCGATGGCTTTTTTCAGCTTGTTGTTGCAGAATTTTTAATAATCTTTCTTCTTCCCGTAGTCGGGCCCGGAATTTTTCAAAGCTCCGAATATCTTTTTCGTTAATGCCTGCTAATTTAATATCCAGTTGGGCAATTTGACTTAATAACCGCGCGATCGCGGCTTGGGTGGGTTCAAGTTCCAGTTGCGCTAAATATTCGGCAAAACTGCGTTCTAATAAGTCTTTAGCTTCTTCAACGGTATGTTTTTGCAATAAATTTAAGACCATGCCATAGGTGGGCGTAAACCAACTACGGAGTGGTTCGGCTTCTGCGGTGGCAAGATAGGCGGCTTCTTTGGCTCCTTCAAAGGGAGATTGCACCGTCACCACATGGCCAACCGTATCCATGCCTCGACGACCCGCACGACCCGCAATTTGTAAAAATTCCGAGGGACTTAACATACTGTGACCGTCATCCGTCCGCTTCGATAGGGCAGAAATCACGGTGGTACGAGCAGGCATATTGATCCCTGCCGAAAGGGTGGCCGTGGCAAAAACCACTTTAATCAGACCGCTTTCAAATAATTTCTCCACTAATTCTTTCCAAGCCGGTAAAATTCCCGCATGGTGTACGGCAATTCCCCGCAATAGGGGTTCGATTTGGTCTAAATGGGTCATGGGGGAAGAATCCGCAAACCATTGCCACAGTTTCCAGAGGGTTTCGGGTTGCTGAGTGAACGTTTGAATTAACGGCTCGGCAAATTCCTGAGGATTATCAACAAACGCGAGAACCCGTGAAGCAAAATCAGGATGGTCACTGCCAAAGCTGGCTAACAGTTGCTCTTGTAAAGCAGGATTGGAAATGAGGAAAAAGAGTAGGAGATTAAGCTGAATGGTTTGGGCTTCTTCGGGCGTAACGAGGGTAAGGTTTCGTAGTTCTCGGACGGCTTGTTCGCATCCCCGACGGCTAAAAATGACATAAATCGCAGGTAAAAAGTCTTCTTCTTGTAATTGTTGGACGATGGTTAAAACGCTGGGGCAATCTTCCCGTCGGAGTCGTCTCGGTTTTTTGTCCCGTTGGGATTTTGGGGGTAAGAGGTGGGGATTAATGCCTTTATTTTTGTTATTGAACAGGGGATATAAGCCCGATTTGGAACTGAAGTGAAAATGAAGGGGGACGGGGCGAAAATTGGAGTTTACCAGTTCACATTGGGAAAGGCTCTCTTCAGGCGATCGCCGACGATTACTTTTTAGTGAAGAGCCGAGACGCACTTGATTAATCCAATCGGTTAACTGTTCAGGTTTTCCAATGGTGGCAGACAGGGCGACTAATTGAATGGTGCTGGGACAATAAATGATCGATTCTTCCCAAACTGTCCCCCGACCGCGATCGCTGATGTAATGGCATTCATCAAACACCACCGTTTCCACATTTTCCAAAGAGGTTCCCACCTGACCAATGGGGGTTTCGTAGAGCATATTGCGGAAGATTTCCGTCGTCATCACCACAATGGGCGCGTTGGGATTGACCACCACATCCCCCGTAATTAACCCCACTGCGAATTCTGCCCGTTCAACACCGATAGCGCGTAATTTATCTTGAAAATCCCGAACTTTTTGGTTAGATAGGGCTTTAAGCGGCGTTGTATAAAAGACCCGCTTTCCTCTCATCAAGGCGCGAATAATGGCATATTCTCCAATGACTGTTTTTCCCGAACCCGTCGGCGCACAAACCACCACCGATTTTCCTGCGTCTAAAACGGCGATCGCTTCTTTTTGAAAATCATCGAGTTTAAAGGGAAACAGATCTTTGAGGGTTAAATTCGCGAGGTCAGAATCTTTCACGGGGATTTCAGGTAAAACAGGAAAAAACGAAATGGATTTTAAAAGCTGATCTTTTGTTCATCAATATCTCCATGTTAAAATAAAAACTCTCTATCTGTCTAAATTTAAAATTGCTAAAGAATAAAAATAAGTTGAATAAATCTCAAATTCTATTATTAATCTCATGATTCAATAATATTATTAACTATTAACTCTTAACTATTAACTTATTAATGACCATTGATTTTTATCTCAAATCCTACCAACGTTTTGGTGTTCACCTTGGCTTAGAACGGATTAAATCTTTACTAGAAAAATTAGGCAATCCTCAACAGCAAGTTCCCGTCATTCATGTTGCTGGAACCAATGGAAAAGGATCAGTTTGTGCTTATTTATCTTCGATCCTAACGGCGGCGGGTTATCGAGTCGGACGGTATACTTCCCCCCATTTAATTGATTGGACAGAGCGCATTTGCTTAAATGAAAAACCCATTGCTGAAACAAAATTTATTGAATTATTAGATACCATTCAATCCTGCATTTCCCTTGAAAATGAAGCCGAAATTCCCACCCAATTTGAAGTAATTACGGCAGCGGCTTGGCTCTATTTTGCTCAGGAAAAAGTCGATGTTGCGGTGATTGAAGTGGGCTTAGGGGGACGATTAGATGCTACGAATGTGGTTGAGCATCCCCTAGTTAGTATTATTACATCGTTAAGTTGGGAACATTGGCAAGTTTTGGGGCCGACTTTACAACATATTGCACTGGAAAAAGCAGGAATTTTAAAACCCACTTGTCATGCTGTTATCGGTGTTTTACCACCTGAAATTGCAGTGGTGATTAAATCGAAATTGGATAGTTTACGATGCCCTGCCATTTGGATTACACCCGCGAAAGAAATCGTGAAAAACGATCAACGCTGGGCAAGATATCAAACTATTGATTATCCCTTACCACTTTTTGGGGATGTGCAGTTAGTCAATTCCGCGATCGCGATCGCTGCCATTCAATGCTTACACGTTCAAGGCTGGGAAATTTCAAATCAAGCTATCCAAGAAGGCATGGCAAAAGCCCGTTGGTTAGGGCGTTTACAGTGGACAAGCTGTCAAGACAAACCCTTATTAATTGACGGAGCGCATAATATTGAATCAGCCCAAGCGTTGCGTCGCTATGTTGAGCAGTTGGATAAGCCTGTGCAGTGGGTGATGGGAATGCTCTCGACAAAAGATCACCGTGATATTTTTCAGGCGTTGTTACGTCCAGGCGATCGCCTCTATCTTGTTCCTGTTCCTGACCACAGTACGGCTGAACCTAGTGTGTTAGCCAATTTAGCAAAAGAGGTTTGTCCAGGTTTAGCTTCTGTAGAAATTTTTCCAGAATTATTTCAAGGGTTAGATACGGCCTTAAACACGTCTAATCAGGAAAAAAGTTTAACGGTTTTGTGTGGTTCTCTCTATCTGGTGGGCTATTTTTTAGGCAATCGACATTGAAGGACTGAATCGAAGAAAATCATGAATGATACAATTGCTCACTCAAAAAGCGGCATTCAACTTATCGATGATGATGAGGCAGATGTTGTTTATCTTCGTGTCTATTTGAGTTAAAAAGTGACCTAAATTCTTACTGCATAAGGCTTTCAATTGCGAGATTCTGCACTATTTCAAAAGGATAAAAAATCAACTCAAAAGTTGATGTTGTATCGCTTCTAAGGCTGTACTATTTTTTAAACTAAATAGCGGAACGATAACTTTTTTAACCGTTTTAAGGTATTCTGCATTCTAGTATAGCCATATAGGAATGAAGCTATATAAATAGAATAAATACAGAATAAATATTTTTATCCCAAATTTATCTCAAATAAAAAACTTTCATTTCTGAAAGTCTTACCGATATTGCTTCGTAGGAAGCGGGTGAGGGGAATCGAACCCCTATCATTAGCTTGGAAGGCTAAGGTTTTACCACTAAACTACACCCGCATAGTTTGTCATTAGCACCTTCGTAACAATAACATATTTCAGGAATCCTTGAATAGACTTTTCCCAAAATTATTAATTGTTCAATCATTGCTCAATTGTTGAAAGGTCTTTACGCGATTGCTGTACCGAGTAATGTCCATAGGGCTAAACCCGTTAACAACAAGCAACTCAGCCCTGCAATGCCCGCCAGGGGTTGTTTCCCAATGCCCACGATCCAAACTGGGCTAGTCGGAGGATAGATTAACAATTCCGCCGCATCCAAAGACGCTAACCCCCAAACCCAAGCAGCATGTAGCCCCCAAGCCAGACCTAAGCTACCGTGATCCACCCAGCGAGCCAACACCAAAATCATTCCCATTAACCATAATCCTGGTAGTTGGGGCAAAGTGGATTGGCGTTCCCACAATAGATGGAGCAGCGCAAAAATCATGCTCGAAAGACTGGCAGCTAACCACAGGGGATAATCCGCTTGGAGTTGATTCAGAAAAATTCCCCGAAATAGGAGTTCTTCCGTGATACCAACCCATAACCCTAGAATCAGTAACGGTAACGCGAGAGGGATGAGGCGAGAAAAGTTTTGAGTTTGCCATTGAACGAAGCCGCACCGACTTTCTAGGGTAAAAATTAGTAGTAGTCCTCCCAATCCTAATAAGATTCCCAATAACAGCGATCGCGCTAAATTTCCAGTCCAGCTTAAACCGTAGGCTGTAAGAGATTCGCCATCAACTTGTAAAGTCAACCAAACCATCAAAGGAACTAATAAATACAGGGAGGCAACTAGGGGTAATTTTTGCTGAGGGGTAGCGGAGCGTAAGGGATTCCACCCTAATTTTTTTCCCAAGGGAACGGCGATCGGCAACCAAAATATTAGCCAAAAGAGTAAAAATAAGCTTACTTTGACCAAGGATGGATAATCTCTCCATAAGCCTAGCCAAAGAGTTAGATCAGAAAACATAGATTCCACTCATACTTAAAGTATCCGTATCTGTACTGACTAAAATCCAAACAGGGCATGATAAAATAAGGGCAATTTCAATCCCTGAATTACCCTTAAAATTACTATTTTTTTAAAGTCGAAGTTATCTCAACCTATTGCCCCCTTTATTTAAGGTAACCTGATTTTAGATATCAACAATAAAATCGGTTCAGCATCGTTGAGAATTGTAATCGTATAGGCTATGGGGTTTTTGAGGGAGAAGGACATTCCCTTTAGTTACTCTTCACTTTCGGATGTTCCATCAACCTGCTTAAGGTGAATATGCTTATAGCCGAGCTTAATTTCAAATTCATCACCCGATTTTAAACCCATTTGTTCTGTGTAGGTAGAACCAATGACAATTTGACCATTTTTATGGACACTAACTCGAAATGTGGGTTCACGGCCACGACCATCTTTAATACCACCTGGTTCGAGAGGAACACCTTTTGCTGCAAGGACAGCATCATAAAAGTCAGTTAAATTGACACGGACTTGACCATCTTTTGTCGTAGTGTAAAAGCCACAGCGTTTGGCTGTTTCTCGGCGGGGTAAGTGAGACAGCTCTTTTACTTTTTGGAGCAGTGCTTTCCCGCTTAAGGGTGCAGTTGTTGTTTCTGACATAGGACTCAAATCTTCCTTAAATTTTTTGTCTAGCTTTTTCAATTTTACTTAAAAAATTGATCTTATTTAAAATATAGCATTAAATCTTTAAAGGAAAAAATTTTTCCTTCCCCATCGACAATAAAGATATCTATCTCGTTTTTTGTCAAAAACGATTGGCGACAGATCAAGCAATATTGAATTTTATTAGAAGTCAAATAAATCTGCATACCTTGGTAATAAAAGAAATGCCTAGTTATACCTACGGAGAAAAGATTGAAATAACAAAAAATGCGCTAAAAAAAGGGCAGCCTCTAAAAACGAGATTGATCAATTTCAGTAAATACCTCGATCAGTGGTTAGAAGAAGGATAAAATTTGTCAAGATTTATACGGAGATTTAAGCCAAGGAAGATATCGGTGTTTTAGACTGGTAAGGGGGAAAATACCCTGACCTCTTGATGATTTCCCTGTTAGCGACTATGCAAGTTCAATTTAAAATTTTTCGTCAAAAACCCAATGGAAATTCCTACATTCAAACGTTTTTGCTAGATGTTGAACAGGGAATGACGATTCTTGATTGCCTTAATCGCATCAAATGGGAACAGGACGGTAGCTTAGCGTTTCGGAAAAATTGTCGAAATACGATTTGTGGGAGTTGTAGCCTCAAAATTAATGGGCGTTCGGCCTTAGCTTGTAAGGAGAATGTCAGCAGTGAACTAGAGCGATTTGCTCAGGTTACGGAAACGGGGGTGCCGGAAATTGCGATCGCGCCGATGGGGAACTTGCGAGTTACCAAAGATTTAATTGTAGACATGAAACCTTTTTGGGATGACTTAGAAGCGGTTGAACCCTATGTCAGCACCAGTAGCCGTAACATTCCTGAGCGAGAATTTTTACAAACCCCCGAAGAACGGAATCAATTAAACCAAATGGGGAACTGCATTCTCTGTGGTGCTTGCTATTCCGAATGTAATGCCAAGGCCGTTAACCCTAGTTTTGTTGGCCCCCACGCTTTGGCAAAAGCTCAGCGATTACTGGGAGATTCCCGTGATGCCCAAACCGAAGAACGATTAGAGCAATATAACGAAGGGATTCAAGGTGCCTGGGGTTGTACCCGTTGCTATTTATGTAATAGTGTGTGTCCGATGGAAGTGGCTCCGATGGAGCAAATTGGCAAGATTAAACAACAAATTTTAGAACGCAAAGATGCCCAAGCTAATCGACCTATTCGCCACCGTAAAGTTTTAATTGATTTAGTCAAAGAAGGGGGATGGGTGGATGAACGTAAATTTGGGCTTTATGTGGTGGGGAATTATTTTCGCGATCTCCGAGGCATTGCCAGTATTTTACCGCTAGGCTTAAAAATGCTCAGTTCTCGTAAGTTTCCCACTTCTTTTGAGGCTTCCGAGGGAACTCAAACGGTGCGATCGCTGATTGAGTCGGTACAGTCTGATGTCCATTTAAATAGCACACCGAAATCCCACTAAAATTTGCCGAACCCAGGGATGATACCAATTGCGAAAACTGTTGCGGAGTCCCCAAGGCCCTGTTGCCCAACTCCCGCCCCGTAGCCCTCGATGTTGCTGATCAAAATAAACTTGGGAATAACCTGGATAAGGATAGGGTTGAAATTGCCCATAAGGAGCAAACCAGGAGGCTGTCCACTCCCAGACATTGCCTAACATATCGTAGCAACCGTAGTCACTTTTCCCCGCAGGGTAATGATTAACGGGAGAGGTCTGGCCCAGCAAATAGTTATGGTTACAAAAGGCCGAATCAGGAAATTGATCTCCCCAAGGGTAAAGCCGTTGTTCTTGATCGCTTTCATCCCAACTAGCCGCCTTTTCCCATTCTGCTTCGGTGGGTAGACGTTTACCGACAAATTGGGCATAGGCTTCCGCTTCGTAATAGCTCACGCCACAAACAGGATGGTTCATCCAGGCGCGATCGGCTCGCCAATATAAAGGTTGGGTAATGTTTTGCTCGATACGCCATTGCCAGCCCGCTGGTGACCAGTAACTAGGATTATCATATCCACCTGTTTCGATAAAAGCTAAATACTGCCCATTAGTAACGGGATATTGATCGATCTGATAACTGTCTAAATAAACGCGATGAGCAACTCGTTCATTATCTTGGGCCTGTAGGCGATCGCTGCCCAGAATACATTCACCGGCTGGAATCTCGATCAAGTTTGGCTCAATAGTTAAAGGAGAACTCGAAATAAGCGGAATTTGAACTTGGGTTCCCTGTTGCCAACGCCACAATTCTAATAAAAAGGAAATGGTTTCTCGATGTTGGGTTTCGTGTTGAATGAGCCACCACCACAGTCGTTCCTGCTTTTCTAACGGTGCATTGTCTAAATAGGCTAAAATCTTCTGTCGGACGGTTTGCAGATAATCTTGGATGATTTCAAAAGTGGGTAAATGTTGGCGATCGCGTTTAGGTAAACCGTCTGCTGTCAATAAACGTCGATATTGGGGAAATAAGGCTTCTGCTCCCTGACATTGTTCCAGAATCCAATAGGCTTCGGTAAAGGCAATATGGCCTAAATGCCAACCAATTGGGCTAAAATCGGGATGAATCTGGCAACAAAACAGCTCAGTATCAAGGTTTTTAAACAAAGCTAAAGTTTCAAGGCGACAAGCATCAAGAGCTTGAGCAATCGTTAGTCGGGGCGGAAGGGGGAAGATCGTTTTGTCCACAAACTAACCTCTGTCATTGATACTGCGTAGATTTGGATGAATTCTTGAACGACCTTTCAAGCCAGCTCTCCGTTTTACTATATAGCACCCCTGGGCAATCCCAGACAAGCCTTGAAATTCGCGATCGCGCCTTTGTTAAGATAGATCCATCCTGTGTGCGACAAATTCCCTAAATCCCATGAATGCGCTAACAATAACCTTGTCGGGTGAAAGGGTATTGCCCGAATTTCCCTTGGATTTAAAAACAATTTGGTAATGAATATTGCTCAGGGATTGTGTCACGATAAACCCTAATTATTATTGATTTTTAGCTGTTAATTTTTATTGCCAGTAAAATCCAAACTTAATGACTCAATTGTAATGACAAAATTATTCCATGGTTGCCGTAGAAACGATTACTTATCCCATTGTTGAAACTTTCCATTCCATTCAGGGAGAAGGAGCCTGGGCGGGTTGTAATGCCTTTTTTATCCGCCTCGGTGGTTGTGATATCCATTGTCCCTGGTGTGATCAAAAAGAAACCTGGAATGCTAAACGATATCCCCAACAATCTGTCCAATTCCTAGTAGAACAAGCAAAATCTGTGAATCCGGCGATCGTGATTATTACGGGAGGAGAACCATTACTTTATGACCTTTTTCCTCTTACTCAAGAATTACGTCATCAGGGACTTCGGGTTCACCTAGAAACGTCTGGAGCACATCCTTTTAGCGGCTTGTTTGATTGGGTCACCTTTTCCCCAAAGCCCTACAAACTGCCCCATCCCAGCATTTATGAACATGCCAGCGAATTAAAAATCATTATTAGCCAAAAAGAAGATTTTCAATGGGCAGAAGAACAGGCAAAACAGGTTTTGGATAATAATTGGAAATATTTACAACCAGAGTGGAATCATCCCGATAGCCAGCAATTAATTTTTGACTATATTTTGCACCATCCTCAATGGCGAATGAGTTTACAAACCCATAAATTTTTGGGGGTTCGCTAATCTGCAATTTATCCATCTAAGACGCGCCAGGAGTTGATTGCTTAAAAAAACTTAAATCCTCTACTCTAAACCGTTCGAGCTAGAAGCGAACCGATATAATGAAATACGTTGATTCCTTTGATCTCTTGAGGATGCGATCGCTGAATTTTTTAAGCAAGATTTCCAAGATTATTGAGTAGGATAAACCTATGTTAGATACCATTATTATTCTTTTATTCGTCTTCGCGATCGCAGGAATCGGCTTTGATAGTGTAGATTTACTCCCCGAATCAGTTCGAGTCCAAATCTCTAACATCGAAGCCCTACGTTGGTTAGCGGCAGGATTTACCTCCATCATCGGCTTAGCATTAGGATTAGTCGCCCAAACCACCTATCGACGGCTAGAAAAACAAATTCGTCAGACTCCGATTGAAACCATTCTGACCCGTGCCGTTGGCTTAGTCATTGGGTTGTTAATTGCCAACTTAATGTTAGCACCGATATTTTTATTGCCCATTCCTGCTGAATTTTCATTTATTAAACCAACAATGGCCATTCTAGGGAGCGTTACCTCTGCTTTTTTAGGAATTAGTTTAGCCGATACCCACGGACGTACTTTCTTAAGGCTGATTAATCCAAATAGCATTGAAACCATGCTAGTGGCAGAAGGCACCCTCCAACCTGTTGCCCCCAAAATTTTAGACACCAGTTGCATTATTGACGGTCGGATTGAACAGTTACTTGATACGGGTTTTATTGAAGGTCAGGTCTTAGTTCCCCAATTTGTGCTAGCAGAACTACAACAACTGGCCGATACCAGCAACGATCAAAAACGAGTCAGAGGGCGACGGGGATTAGACATTTTAGGACGCATTCAAGAAGCCTTTCCTGAGCGTATTGTTATTCATTCCGCCGATTATGAAGATATTAATACCGTAGATGCCAAATTAGTTCATTTAGCACAAGAAATTAACGGGATGTTACTCACGAATGACTATAACTTAAGTAAAGTGGCTAATTTGCAAAAAGTTACCATTCTCAACGTTAATGATTTAGCCCAAGCCCTTCGTCCCATTTATCTCCCTGGCGATCCCCTGGATTTGAAATTACTCAAACAAGGTAAAGAACCGACCCAAGGGATTGGTTACTTAGAAGATGGAACAATGGTGGTGGTAGAAGGAGGGCGCGATTTATTAGGTTCAGAGATTCGTGTGATTGTCACCTCTGCCTTACAAACCTCCGCAGGACGCATGATTTTTGCCAAGCCTCAATCTGTAATTGCTGCAAATGGAATGTCAACAGCCCAGGAAGTTTCTGCCAATCAATAAGTGGGCTTTGATAGGGGTCAGAGCCATGACTCCTCAACGGGTTGCTAAGACGTTATTACGGGGACTGGAACGCGATCGCACGGAAATTCTAATCGGTTGGCAGAGTCACATGGCAGTTTGGTGTCAACGCTTTGCCCCTGGTTATTGAATCGCATTTTAGTCTTTGCCATGCCCCAATTAGCTTAAGCCTAAATCCGAACAAATCTTTGCCAGGATCAGTTTAAATTTGCTGGAATAAGTGAATTGGCTGATCCATTTTGGCTGGGCCTCTCCCAGGCTTACAATAGAATTACCCTAATTAATTTCACTCTCTCAATTGAGCTTTATTCAATACTAAATATGATGGATGATAATCTTCCCATTGTTTATTTATCTGGACTATTGATTTTACTCGGCGGTCTAGCGGTTTTTGTGATTCGCGAGATCTTCAAAACTCGTCAAGTAGAAAGTACCTTTGCCAATTTACAACGTAAGCTCGCCAAAGAAAAAGGTTCTGCTCAAGAATACTATCAATTGGGTAGTATCTATTTAGACAAAAAACTCTATATTCAATCCGTTAATCTGTTCCAAAAAGCGTTAAAAGTGAGTGATAAGATTGAACCCGAAAATCAAGCCTTAATTTATAATGCCTTGGGTTTTGCCTATTTTGCTCAGGAACAATATGATTTAGCAATTCGCAATTATCGAGAAGCCATTAAACTTTATCCTGAATACGCGATCGCGCTGAATAATTTGGGAAATGTGTATGAAAAGAAACAATTAATTTCCAAAGCGGTTGAAACCTATGGAGAAACCTTAAAAATTGATCCGAATAATAAAACAGCGAAACGTCGCTTTGAATCGTTACAAAAACGGGTAGTCGAAACCTCGTAGAGTAGGAATTGAATGAACCGGCTTAATGATCGCTGGTGATTGAATAATGCGGGCCCGTATCCATCCTTCGATAATTGAATACTCTTGACGCACTCCCCTCCCTAAAGCGAGAGGATTCTTAAGATATTTTCACTCTTAAAGGCTGGGCCAAAACAGCCACTACCCACTCCGAATTAAATCCATTGTGGCTACTTTTACGACCAATATTCGCAGATCCATTAATATCAGCATTAATCAAATGTCCTTGACGAGTCCGATACAGACCACGCTTAACCCGCTTTCCAGAGAATTGATATTCTTGCGGATTGTCGGGATTGTAAATAGGGATGTCGTCGCCGTCCAAAAAGCTTGCTTTACTGGAATAGGACTCTTCTTGTTCTCGATAGGAAAATCCATATCGTTCACAAAGACCCTTGAGTTTATTTCTCAGGCTCCAAAGCGGTATTTGGACAAAGTTTTGATTGTTTCTGCTGCCAATGTTAATATCCTGCTTCATGCCAGGGTTAACCCCAACAATAATCGTTCCCACCTGATTCTTGATACACCAATCGATAATATATCGAGCCGTTTTATTCAGGTAATCACGAACCTTGTTGTTTCGGTTAATGGTCAATCTGGCTTGACATTCTGTAGTTCCCCTAATCTTTTGCAAGTCCTTAATACTCTGCAATCTCGCATTTTCCTTGTTCCACCATTGGTTAATTGCTTTCAACGGCCTTCCATCCACAATAAAGGATGCCCCAGTGGTACTAAAACAAGCAGCGAGGTTGTTGAGTCCCAGATCAATTGCAAGAGCATTTTCTGTGTCTACAGTTTGTGGTTCGGGTTCCTGTTCAACGATGTATTCGATTTCAAAAAATCGAGCATTGTATTTTGGGAGAATCCGAACCTCTTTCAAGGTTTTACCTACCAATCTTTCTGGGAACGGAATACGAATGGAACCATATTCCTTCCTGAAAGCATTGGACATGGGAATCTCAAAGAATCCTTCTTTAATTTTGATTCGTGGCATAATCAAGGGGAAGTAACCCTCTTTGGGCAAGTATTTCGGCAACCGAATTTGCTCAAAGCGATACAGCCCATTTTGTGTGGCTCTGATCAATTTAAAGAACGAGCGAAACGATCTATCTACCACCTTCAGCGTTTGCTGTGCAATATCGGTATTGAGAAGTTTATAATTCTCATTCCCTTTGCATTGGTGATAATTCGATTCGTATTTCAAAAATCTCTTTTCCGCAAAATAGAACTGCCTGATCGAGTAAAGCCCTACGTTGTAGAGGTTCTTGCTCAATCGGCACAGTTCTCTCAGGGCAAAAAACTCTTGCTTACTGAGATCTCTGAGTTGACATTTTTGCGTGAGATACATACCTTAATTTCGCTAGTTAATATTTATATTAGCGAAAGACTAGGGTTTTGTGTTTGGCAGTCTTTGACTGCCTCTCCTATCCCTCCCCACCCTAAAGTGTGGGGTTTCTCGTAGGTTTTTCGATGAATATGCACTCTAAGTATGAAGAACTCTGTCAACTCTATGCCCAAGCGCGACAAGCTTCGCTTCAATCAATCGAGGTTTGTCAACTGTTTGCAGAGCTATTCATTGTGGGGATGGAAAATTATTTTCAATGTTCGATTGAAATTCCTAACTATAGCTTTGATGAACAGGGATCGATGCATTTTTATCCCGCGATCGCGCTTTATGCCGATCCCTTACAACCGGAAGAAGCCCAATCAGAATTAGTGGTTATTTCTATCTCTTTAGAGAAGTATGAAGATTGCTATGGATTAACGCTTTTCCCCTGGGAAGAATCCTTTCAGGTGGTCGAAAGCCAGAAGGAAACGTTTATTCCTGTTTATGATTTTATTTTTGAGAAAATTAAAGAATCCTATGCTAACTCCATGATTGCCGTGAATCATCATACCAATCGAGCAATCCGTAATTTAGGGTGGGATAGTTAATGGCCAGCTAACTATTTCAGAATAAAACTAAGAATTAAAAGCGCGATCGCTATCCCCCATCGCCACAGTAGCGGGTAGCATTTAACAGCCATTGTCCCAATTTCAATTTGCTTCAGCGTTAGATAGGGGGCAAAGTTGCGTCGAAAACTCCCACTTACTTTGAGTGATTGGCTTAATAACATCTTCTCTGCCGGATTCATCGTAAATAATTTTTGCCAAGCCTTCCCCAGAAAAGTCGCCTTCACCGCAATAATGGCTTTTTGATCCTGAAAATATAGCCAAGTCCCCCACCCGCTTTTATATCGAAGAGCCTGTAATTCCCCTTCCCAATTGACCCGATGATTCCAAATAGGACTGGTGCCATCTGTATAAAACAGAGATTGAATCGATTTGTTACTAGGACGCTGATAGGAAAACGTTAAAAGCAAGGTTTGTAGTAACAATCCCAACCCCAACCCCAATAAGATTAAGCTCATTGCTTGAGGCAGCGATCGCGTTGAAGTCATCTTCGTTAGGAGAAACACAGTGAAAATTCCCCATAGGGGGAGAAATAATAGATTTAACTCCCAAAAAAAGCGCAAATAAGCCACCCAACGCTTACGTTTTGTCGCTAGCTGTCGAAGTTGAGCAATGTTAAAAAAGGTTCGGAGATCGAGTTGTTCAGCGTAGTGCGTTAACACTTGAAACCGTTTACCATTCAAAGGATGGGAACTTATTAATTCATAAACAGAAGACCAGGGATTAAACACATCCCAATAAATACTCGGTTCAATTTTTTCAGCGTTAAAAAAGAAGGCTTTTTCTGCGATCGCGGAAGGTTGAGTTCCCAAGCTCGAAAAATTCTGCATTCCTGCGAAAAAAGGAGCGGCTTGCTCAGCCTGTAAATCTTGTTGGATTCTAATTACCGGAATTTTCATCAAAGCATAGAGTAACGCATTGGGATTGCCTGTTTGCGTAACGGCAAAATGATCGGCGTAATACTCCCGAGTGCGAGAGAGGTAACGATTAAAAAAGTCATTCAACTGAAAAAGCCCGTAACAAACCAAGGAAACCGGAACCGTCAGAAGCCGCCATCGTGAATCCTGCTGTGCCCCCTTCTCACACCATAAATAGGCTAAATAAAACCATTGTCCCCAACCGGAAGCCACCGTCATTGCTCGAAAATCTTGATGAATAATATGTCCCATTTCATGGGCATACATGACGGCAATTTCTTCGTCTGATAGATATTTTAATAATCCTTGACTGACGACAATACTCGCTTGGGCAACCGAGAGGCCATAGGTAAAAATAATCGGGCGGTCATCGGGAATCAAGCCTAAACGGGGCAACTTTAAACGATACTCTCGACAAAGACGGAGCAGTAAATCCCCAGCTTCTGGGCTATAACGCTGAATATCGCTTAAGGTAATCGGTTGGGTTTGATAAAAGCGGGCTTGGAGTTGATCGATTAACCAACTGCTTAGCAGGGCAAATAGCCCATTCATGAGTAGGGTTGCCAATAGGGCATAAAGACTTATCGTAGTCAGGGAAAGGTTTGATCCGATGGCTAAAAGACCCCAAATAAGGACAAATCCGAAAATTACTGGCCAAATGAGAGTTATTCCGATGGCAAATTTAAGGCTATCGGCCACTTTAGGCATTAACAGTTGGATATTGCTGAGATCTCCTTGCCTGGAATGATAAAAACTGGATTCTGCCTGTTCTTCTATTTTTTCATCCACCAGAAGGAGCTTTAAAATTGACTCCCCCCACTCTCTGACTTCTGTATGGGGAGAATGAATAAAGGCTTGACAAAGGGCGATCGCTTTTTCATCTTCTCCTAGCCCCCTATAGGCCCTTACCAAAGACATTTGGGCTTGAACAAAGTAAGGAGATTCGACATCTGGACAACACTCACAAAAATCCTCTAATTTCGCGATCGCGTCTTCATAATTCTGTTGTTGCAAAGAACGCAGGCCCTTTTGTAATTTTTTTAGGGATTCTTCGGGTGTGATCATAACCAGGTTAAAAAACAATAACAATGTTCCCTTTCCAGCGATATTTTATTTTGATCAGAAAAGGAAAAACTATACTGATTATGTTACATTTCTATACTTTTAGTCCCTAAAATCCGTTTTACACCTACTGAAGCGTTTTCTGATGGCTTTTTAAGACTCATCCCTCAGGCTGCCTAAGGGGTTAGAGAGAAAGTCAATTTCTGCTAATTATAGAAATTTAGAACTAATTAGGACTGCATATTTTGTGTTTGTTCATCTTCGCGTTTCTCTTTTTCTCGCAATCGGCATTGCAGACGGGATAAGGATTCGCGATCGCTGATGGGCAATCGGGGTAAGGGTAAATCTAAATTGGGCCACATTGGCATATCGGCACAAGGACATAAATTAACGAAAGGATGACCATGATTGGCCGGAATAGGCAAAGAACAACGCCCACAATTAACAATTTCCCAATGAGCGGTTAATAATTCTTTGATCGTCTGCTCGGTTCCGTCTAAATAGCAATCTTCCGATGAACTGAGAATATCTTTCCAGTATTCTTCAAAAATTGCTGAAAAACGCTCCCCTTCAAAAACCGGATTGGGGAGTAGAACTCTCTGGCTTTTTGGCATGATCACGCCTTTACCCAACTGAAACCAATAGGCGAGATATTCTTTTACTTCAATTGCTGATGCCATATCGGGAAATGTATCCTCTGCCATGAGTGCAGAATTGTCCGAGGGTTAAGATTTTTGACAATTAATCCCTATCCTAACGAGCAAGTGTCGGGAATTGCGGAATTCTTTACATCCTTTTTACAATTAGCGATGGGGATCAAAGTGGGGTAAAGGTTTTCCGAGTTGGCTTAAGTCTAAGACATGCCCTCCCGTTACGAGGTATACTTTGTCGGCGATCGCGCCAATGGATCGGGTTAAGTTCCCCAGGCGATCGCGAAACTGTCGGCCCAGAGGATAAGCCGGTACAACCCCCCAGCCAGTTTCCTCCGCCACAAAAATAATCGGATTAGCGCAAGTTTGTAAGCTCGTTAATAATTTCTGTTGAGTTAATTGCCATTGCCCATCGTCTTGAGAAAGTAAATTGGCGACCCAGGTTCCTAAAGAATCCACTAATAAACAACTGGCAGGGGGAGAAGCGGCGATCGCGGAGTTTAAATCAACCGGAACTGCCTGAGTTTGCCAATGGGACGGACGACGGAGACGGTGTTTTTCCAAACGAGCTTGCCATTCTAAATCAGTAGGGTCTTCTTGGGATGTTGCAATGTAGATAACTGATGGAGATTTTTGATCCGCCAAATATTCCGCCCACTCACTTTTTCCCGACCGAGCCGGGCCAGTCACTAAAATAATTTCCCGATGAGTAGAAGTGTAGAGACTCATAACAGGTATCAATACTATTACGTTGCGATAAAATACAAATTTTTGTAAGGATATAATATATTTTGTCCTTACCCTATATGAAATTTAACGACTATTTCTAAAAAAACATAGAGGCATATCGTGTCAGCCCAAAAAGCTTAAATAATCACTCTTTCTGCGTGGCCTTTCTAAAGGCTTCTCGTTCAGGAAAAAGGGTAACTAGCAGTTGATTAATATAAACCTGACCCACTACAGGTGTTTTCTGAGCCGCAATCTCTTTATTCTCAATAGGATTCGGGACAAATTCCAGCGTTTCAGGTTCAACTTCAGGTTGCAATTCCGTTTCTGACTTATTTGGAACGGATGGGGGTTGAACTTGCTCGGAAGTTTCTTGAGATGTCGTCGTGTCTTGCTCATCCGTATCCCAAGGCGAAGGAATTTCCGTTGAAGATACAGGGGAATTTGGAATGGGTTGCTCTTTTAAAGATTCTGTTTCGTTAGTTTCTGTTTTACCCTCCCAAGTGCGGGAAGTATCCCCTAATAAAGATCCTGGGGGAATCAGAGATAAGCTTTCAATATTGGTATTTAAAATAGTGCTTAAAGCCCCCACACAAGCATCCTGACCAATGCGAGCGCGACCAATAATTAAAACTCCAGCCCCAAGAGTTGCACCAGTTTCAATATCGATATTGCCCGCATAGGCATTAATAACAGTTCCTTTGCCTAAACAGACCCCTTCACCAATCATAATTTGGCTATGGGGAGCGGCTTGAAGGATAACCCCCGGAGCGATTACCGCCGTTTCATGAATGGTGACATCCCCACTCACAAAATATTCCGAATTGCTAATAATTTGGACAGGCGGTAAACGCATAGTTAGATATCACTCAAGTGTGATCAATGTTCGTTAGTTTCCTGACTATTAAAAAACTCAAAGACAGGTTGTCATGATGAATAAACCGACTCATCACGATGAACTAAGCTAACAAACTATTGAATTTAAGGACGTTGGATAATCGTTTCGAGAACACGACGCTTGGCATTGGTGTCAATTCCCAGTAAGCGGACGTATTCGCCTTGATGGTCAGCTAAACAGTTTTCTAAGGCGCGAATAATATCAGCTTCACGGGTTGCGGTAATGGGGGCGCAGCTTTCCCATGATTTGGAGCGAAAACGGCGTTTATCCGTATGTTCTGTTCCAATTTTGTAACCCTGGGATAACAGCGATCGCACTTGATTAACAACCGCCGAATCTAAACCTTTTGCACTGGACGCAGACGCATAATTACTGGTACTGCTATTGGAATAAGCGGGGGCTGCTGTCGTTGCTGTCGCTTGGGTTCCATTAGTTGCATTGCCATCGGGACGTTGAATCACTTTTTCTAACACCCGACGTTTCGCTTTGGAGTCAATGCCCAAGAGTCGAACGTATTCGCCTTGGTGTTCTTGTAAACAGTCTTCTAAAGCGGCAATCACATCAGCTTCTCTGGTACTGTCGATGGGAGAGCAACTTTCCCAGGAATTAATCTTAAAACGGCGTTTATTGGCGTGTTCTGTCCCAATTTTATGCCCTTGAGCGAGTAAAGCACGAACTTCACTAATCACATCAGCGTTAAGTCCCGAACTACTGCCATTACTGCTGCTATTGCCATAGCTCAATTTTGAGGCAGGAGCAATGCTGTTGCTAGAAGTCGCAGTTTCACTAGGCCGTTGAATAACCGTTTCAGAAATACGGCGTTTTGCCGCAGGATCGATGCCGATTAAACGAACGTAATGACCTGAATGTTCGGCTAAAAAGCCTTCTAGTTTACGAACGGCATCACTTTCCCGTGCAGCATCGAGGGAGAAACCTGTTAACCAAGATCCTGTTTTAAAACGACGGTTATCGGCGTATTCAACACCAATTTTGTAGCCTTGATTGAGTAAGGAACGAATTTGTCCGGCGGTATCAGCTTTTAACCCTTTGGCCGCACTACTGCTATGGCCGTTGTGGGAAAAATTACTGGTGGTTGTGGTTGTCCGACTGGTGCTTCCGGGCGTATCCCCAGGACGTTGGATAATGACTTCAACAACGCGACGTTTAGCGTGGGTATCGATTCCCAACAGACGAACGTATTCGCCTTCGTACTCCCGTAACCAATTGGCGATCGCCGAGATCACTTGCTCTTCTCGATAGCTGTCAACCGTACCGCAACTCGTCCAAGATTTAGTCTTAAAACGACGTTGATCGGCATGTTCTGCACCGATTGTATAGCCTTGGCTCAGTAAGGAACGAATTTGATTTCTAATTTCTGTATTAACACTCATAGTATTCACCGAATTTTCATAATTAATCTCATTAACATCATCCATAGAACGAGATGAATGTTCACGAATGGGCTTAACTCCCGTTCGGTTGTCCGTTCGCTGATAACTCGAACTTAAGGCTCCCGTAATTTCGACGATATGTTGAGCATAGGCTCGATCCTGGGGCTGGACATTGGGCAAGTGGTCGGCTTGTTCCTGGTTGGTGACAACCATTCCCGATGGCACAAACTTACCAGGGGGAATTTCCACATTCTGAATGAGTGCGTGCATCATGATCACACAGCCTCGACCGATCCTCGCGTTAAAGACCGTCGAGCGAAAACCAATAAAACACTCATCCCCGATATAGGCTGGGCCATGAATCAACGCCATATGGGTAACACAAGTTTGTGCCCCAATCCACACAGAATACTCTTGGTCGTCGTCTCCTATGACCTTTCCTTTTTCTAAACCATGAATAACAACCCCATCTTGAATGTGAGTTCCTTCACCGATATAAAAAGGTGTTCCTTCATCTGCCCGAATCGAAGTTCCAGGCGAAATCAGAACCTTTGCCCCCACTTTCACATCCCCAATCAGGTTTGAAAAAGAGTGGACATAGGCGGTTTCATCAATTTGGGGTTCGGCTAAGTGTTTCGACCAAGGAGCCGCAGGAGGAGCCGATGTACGGGCTGCCATAAATTTTAAGTAAGATATTCGTCTTTTTTGCTATACAAAGAACGGTTATTAACGGTGACAGTATCAATAATGCCTACCACCATCGCGTCTAAAGGGCGGTTTTCATTGCCACTATCAATACGAGCCGCACTCCCTCTGGTAACCAAGACCCATTCGTTCACACCTGCACCCACGATGTCCCCTGCTACTTCATATTTGGGTAGCAGTTCACCTTGGGCATTGATATATTGAACAACAATGAGTTTTACACCCGTTAGACTGCGAGTTTTATGGGTACTTACCACCGTGCCAAGCACTTTGGCAATTTGCATATTAAGCTAATCGCCTCTTAGATCCGTCGTAAGGGTTGGGGATTCACACTTTCACGGAATTGTTCAACCGCTTCGGTATAACGGATAGGGAGAACATATTCGAGGTTTTCGTGAGGACGAGCAATGATGTGATTAGAAAGGACTTCTCCACCGTTAACACGACGGGCATTCTCAATCCCAGCCGAAACGGAAGCTTGTACTTCAGAAACATCTCCCCGAACGATAACGGTTACGCGACCACTCCCGATTTTTTCATAACCAACGAGGGTTACCCGTGCCGCTTTTACCATTGCGTCTGCTGCTTCGACGACAGCTGGAAAACCTAATGTTTCCACCATTCCAACAGCAATTGACATAAGACGTATGCTCTCCTAAAAGATAAAAAATATCAGTTGTTTTTGTTTTTGTCTGTTATTAACATTGCGCGATCGCCATAGTTAAAAACTCTGGATACGAACACCGTTAAGCAACAATTCATTTAAAATTAATCGATTAACCGTAGCGGGTTAATAAGCGCGGAACTGTTCGACTTCTTCGGTGTAGCGAATGGGCAGAACATATTCGAGGTTTTCGTGAGGACGGGCAATGATGTGGGTAGAGAGAACTTGGCCTCCGTTGACCCGATTGGCAGATTCAATTCCCGCAGAAACGGAAGCTTGAACTTCTGATACGTCTCCACGAACAATGACGGTCACGCGACCACTACCAATTTTTTCATATCCGACTAGGGTTACCCGTGCGGCCTTCACCATCGCGTCTGCTGCTTCGACAACGGCGGGGAAACCGAGCGTTTCAATCATTCCTACTGCAATTGGCATGGTTAACTTCCTCGCTTAATTTTACTTTAAGCCAGATTAAAATAGTACATTTGTTGTTGCATCCCAGATCAGTGGGATGATGTGAAAATCTCCAGGGTTCAGTGTTAGAATTTAGTGACGAATAAGGTCTCAACTAGACACGATGAACGGAGCTTAAACCCAAAAGGGCCAAGCTGGAAAAATTCGACGAGAGTGGCTAAATTTATTATTCACCCTAAGAAAAGCATAGGAAACCTTGGGCCCTTTGACAATATAAAAGATCATGATATTTTTTAATTTGAGAGTTAACCAAAGTTAATCAATAACGCCATGAGAAAATTTAGGGCATAGGATTAAGCGAATTTTTAATCGAAAGACTGGATGGATTCAGCACAAATTTGTCTTTTTTTGCGAGAATTTATAGATTTTTGCGGAAGTGACCTGAAAGAATTGCAGCCCAATTAATTAGTAGTTTATGCTTAGGATTTTTGTAAAAAATTTTTGGAAAGTTGTTGAAAGTGGGCGACTTTGATAAAAATTCAATGATCAATATTCTGAGTAAAAATGCTGAGTATTCTCATGGTTGAATTTATATTTTTAAATGGTGATTAAGCCAACCATTGATGATAATT
This sequence comes from Snowella sp., assembly GCA_035285545.1. Taxonomy (GTDB): domain Bacteria; phylum Cyanobacteriota; class Cyanobacteriia; order Cyanobacteriales; family Microcystaceae; genus Snowella. The sequence continues at coordinate 23,895 of JAYKGY010000129.1, forward strand.
AATATGGAAAGTCATGAGCCTTGGACGTGTCTTGGCCGATTGGTGGAAATTCGCTCACCTTGGTTAACGGTAATTGGAGAAACCCTGGAAACCGATCAGCAGCAAGTTGTGGAATATTGGCGAGTTGAGAAAGCCGATTCAGTGATCATTTTGCCGATTCAGGGCGATCGCCTGTTATTGCCTAAACCGATGTATCGACCAGGGTTAGGGCAAACTACACTGGATTTTCCAGGCGGAAGAGTTGATCCCAAAACCGCGATCGCTGACATTGCCTTCAACATTCTGGAACGAGAATTAGGCATTATGAGAGAGGCAATAGAAGACTTACGACCGTTAAATCAGACAGGATGGGCCGTGAATAGTTCGTTTTCCAATCAGAAATTGTATGGTTATACTGCCCAAATTAAGCCTAGCTATCCGATTAATCCCTCCTATTTAGGAGTAAGCTATGAAATCAATCCAGTGGGAATCCAGCAGTTATTAACCGTTTTAAGCTGTTTACAATGTCGAGCCGTACTGTTGGAATGGTGGACAAATTATCTCCTGAATCTTGAGGAAACGCGATCGCCTTCTACATAGGGAGTTATGAAAAATCTCTCCAGATTATTTAAAATGACAGCCAAGTAAGTATAACTTTAAAAAATCTAGCAATGACTCAAAAAATTACGTTAACGATTCTCTGGCTAGGATTTGTGGTGTATGCCTTCTTTTTGTCGCCCCCCAATCAACCGGATACCTTTGAATTGATTAAGGATTTATCGACAGGTCAGTGGGATGGGATTAATACTCTCGTCATTAGTTTGTTTAATCTGATGGGGGTCTGGCCCTTGGCCTATGCCTGTGTCCTATTGGCGGATGGACGAGGACAAAAGATTCGCGCTTACCCCTTCGTCTTGGGTTCGATGTTTGTGGGAGCTTTTGCCGTTTTGCCCTACTTAATTTTCCGAAACGCTAATCCCAACTTCACCGGCCCAAAAGATTGGATTATCAAACTTTTTGATTCGCGGATAACCGCTATTTTTCTGTTAATTACCGCTTTAGCCCTATTGTGGTTTGGATTTTCCCAGGGCAACTGGACGGATTTCGTCAACCAATGGCGCAGCGATCGCTTTATCCATACCATGAGTCTCGATTTTTGCTTCCTAGCCTTCCTCTTTCCTGTATTAATAGATGATGATTTAGCACGCCGAGGGATGGAAGAAGCGAGCATTTTTAGGCTTCTGGTTTGGTTTCCCTTACTTGGCCCGCTGGTTTACCTCTGTTTGCGTTCCCATTTACCCAATGAAGTCGCTATGATGGAAAAGCCTGAAACTTAGGGTATGATTGCCCTTGAGTCATTGAAGGGACTATATCTAAACCATTGGACAGTTTGAGGGGGGAATTTTATCTCAGAATTGTCATTTTGCACTAGAGTAGTACCTATATTATAAAAAATGGTCAAGGAAGACTTAACCATAATCAATCCATTATTTTTAGGAGATTATCGCGCTTATGCCAGAGCTTGCTGTACGCTCAGAGTTTGACTACGCTAGCGAAACCTATAAAGACGCTTACAGTCGGATTAACGCCATTGTCATTGAGGGAGAACAGGAAGCCCATGACAATTATTTACAAATGGCAGAACTCCTGACTGATGATAAAGAAGAATTAATTCGTCTGGCAAAAATGGAAAATCGTCACAGGGCAGGCTTTCAATCCTGTGGTCGGAATTTAAGCGTCACCCCTGATATGCAGTACGCGAAAGAATTTTTTGCAGGACTTCATGGCAATTTTCAAAAAGCTTATGCAGAAGGCAAAATTGTGACTTGTCTTTTAATTCAAGCCTTAATTATCGAAGCTTTCGCGATCGCTGCCTACAATATCTATATTCCTGTTGCCGATGACTTTGCGCGGAAAATTACCGAAAACGTGGTTAAAGATGAATACACCCACCTGAATTTCGGAGAAAAATGGTTACAAGCCAACTTTGAAACCGCTAAAGCCGAATTAGAAGAAGCCAACAAAGAGAACCTTCCCCTAGTCTGGAAAATGCTCAATCAAGTTGAAAATGATGCCAAAACGCTGGGCATGGAAAAAGAAGCGTTGGTTGAAGACTTTATGATTAGTTACGGCGAAGCCCTCAGTACTATCGGTTTTAAAACCAGTGACATTATGCGGATGTCTGCTCATGGGCTGGTCAAAGGGTAAACGACAGCTTTTCCCTTGATCAATTGTCAAATTCCCAAGCCTGAAGCCTGCTCCTGCGGGCTTTATTTCTTTTAACAGCAGAAAAAACAATCCTTTTTAAGGAATGCAAATTTTGTGCAATACTGTTAAGAGTTTTACTGCTTCTTAACCTCTAGCGCTTTTTTCTCTAATCTCTCTCAATCCCTTAAATCTATTGTCCATGTTTGGTCTTATCGGTCATCTTACCAGTTTAGAACACGCCCAATCCGTTGCAGAAGCTCTCGGTTATCCAGAATATGCCAACGAAGGCTTAGACTTTTGGTGTTCAGCTCCTCCCCAAATTGTTGATCATTTTCATGTCACCAGCGTTACGGGCCAAACCATTGAGGGAAAATATGTCGAATCCTGCTTTTTGCCAGAAATGTTAATGAATCGGCGAATTAAAGCAGCAATCCGTAAGATTTTGAATGCTATGGCCTTGTCACAGAAAGCAGGATTAAATATTACAGCTTTAGGGGGATTTTCCTCGATTATTTTTGAGGAATTTAATTTAAAAGACAATAACCAAGTTCGCAACGTTTCCCTAGAATTTGAACGGTTTACAACGGGCAATACCCACACAGCCTATGTCATTTGTCGTCAGGTTGAACAGGCTTCCGTAAACCTCGGCATTGATCTATCTAAAGCAACGATCGCGGTTTGTGGTGCAACAGGGGATATTGGCAGTGCAGTCTGTCGGTGGTTGGATAAAAAAACCGACGTTCAAGAATTATTACTCATCGCTCGCAACCAGGAACGTTTACAAGCGCTACAGGCTGAACTCGGTCGGGGTAAAATTATGGCCCTAGAAGAAGCCCTCCCCCAAGCGGACATTATTGTTTGGGTTGCCAGTATGCCCAAGGGAGTCGAAATCAATCCTGAAAACCTTAAAAAACCCTGTTTAATTATTGACGGGGGCTATCCTAAAAATTTGGATACCAAAATCCAGCATCCTGATGTCCATATCCTGAAAGGGGGTATTGTGGAACATTCCCTCGATATCGACTGGAAGATTATGCAAATTGTCAGTATGGATGTTCCGTCTCGTCAAATGTTTGCCTGTTTTGCCGAAGCGATTTTATTAGAATTTGAACAATGGCATACCAATTTTTCCTGGGGACGCAATCAAATTACGGTCAACAAAATGGAGAAAATTGGAGAAGCTTCGCTTAAACATGGCTTTAGCCCCTTACTGAGTTTTTAAACCTTATTTCTTGACTTAATACCCGATAAACGACGCTTTCTGGTGGGACTTCCTCCAACCTTTCAGTTAACATTAGTATAGATAGTATAACTTCAGACAAATTTATTTTTACGACCATGACAGCCCAAACAACCGCATCGATTTATGAGTTTTCTGCCAATAGTCTGACCGGAGAACCGATTAATCTGGGTCAGTATAAAGACAAAGTTTTATTAATTGTCAATACGGCAAGCCAATGTGGTTTTACCCCCCAATACAAGGGGTTACAATCCCTTTATGATAAATATGCTGAACAAGGCTTTGTTGTTTTAGGTTTTCCTTGCAATCAATTTGGTCAACAAGAACCTGGCAGCCCGACGGAGATTCAATCTTTTTGTGAAACCAATTTTGGGGTTTCTTTTCCGCTGTTTGAAAAGATTGAGGTTAATGGAAATAATGCTCACCCGATTTTTCAATATTTAACCAAAGCGGTACCAGGGATTTTTGGCACAGAAAATATTAAATGGAACTTTACTAAATTTCTGGTTGATCGCCAAGGGAGTGTCGTCAAACGCTATCCCTCTATGACTAAACCCGAAGATATTGAAAAGGATATTGAAGCCCTATTAGGAGCTTAGGGGATAATTTGAACGGCGCAGGCTTTTAATTCCGGTTCTAGGGAAATCGGGCAAGCGATCGCGTGGGTTAAGGCATTGGCTTCAGCCCTATCTGCCCAGAGTGAACCCCAGTGCATGGGCACAAATACCGTTCCGGGTTTAATCCCAGAAGTGATTTTGATAGGAAAACGAGCCATTCCTCGCCGCGATCGCACGTTTACCGATTCTCCTTCGGTTAGATTAAGCGCGATCGCATCCTTGGGATGAATTTCTAAGAACGGTTGGGGGTGCATTTTAACGATTTTTTCGATGCGCCCTGTGCGGGTTTGGGTGTGCCAATGGCCGTAAAGTCGTCCTGTGGTTAGGACAAAAGGAAAATTTGGATCGGGGGGTTCTGCTAAACCTTTACTGTGAAAGGGAACAAACTTGGCTCGACCATCGGGGGTCGGAAATCGGAGATCGGTATAAAGGCGGGAACTTGTCTTTAAATTCGGTGACGTATTGGGATAGGGCCATTGCAACGGGCCATTTTTTAACCGCTCGTAACTCATTCCCGTCATATCACAAAGGCGATCGCGGGTTAATTGAGCAAACTCCTGATACACCTCGGCGGAATGGGTAAAAGAAAATTGAGCCTGGAATCCTAAACGACGACCCACTTCTGCAAAAATTTCCCAATCGGCTTTAGCTTCTCCGGGGGGCTGATGGAATGCCGAACAAAGGGTAACTCGCCGTTCCGAATTGGTCATGGTGCCTGTTTTTTCCCCCCATTGGGCAGCCGGTAACAACAAATGGGCGTAGGCACTAGTTTCCGTCGGATAATAGGCATCTTGATACACCGTAAAAGGCGATTTGGCCAATGCCGCTTTTACCCGTTCCAAATCCGGCAGACTGACCGCAGGATTCGTCGCTGCAACCCAGAATAAGCCAATTTCTCCCTGTTCTAATCCCATAATCATTTGCCAGGCATCTCGACCAGGATGGGGATTAATGGAACCCGACGGTAAGCCCCAGGCTTGTTCAATTTCCTGCCGATGGTGAGGATTAATAATATGGCGATAGCCAGGGAGTAAATGGCTCAGTCCCCCAGCTTCTCTGCCTCCCATTGCATTGGGCTGTCCGGTTAAGGAAAATGGCCCCATGCCTGATTTCCCAATTTGTCCGGTCATTAAATGCAAATTAATCAAAGAACAAATTTTGGCCGTTCCCTCTGAGGATTGATTCAGTCCCATCGACCAGAGTGAAAGCACCCGTTCCGATTCGGCCCAATAGTGGGCGGCTTGTTCTAATTCGTCTTGAGAAATGCCACAGGTTAAGGCAACTTTTTCAGGTGGATAATCAGCAATTACCCTTTGGTAGTCGGTAAATCCCTGGGTATGTTGATTAATAAAATTTTGGTCTAACTTTTCCCAACGCAGTAATAAATGGGCAATGCCGTTGAGTAAATCAATATCAGTTCCAGGCGCGATCGCGAGATATAAATCAGCAGCTTCAGCGGTTTTAGTGCAGCGGGGGTCAACGACGATTAATTTGGCTTGAGGATCGCGTTTGAGGTGTTTCTGTAGACGGTTAAAAATAATGGGATGACATTCCGCCGTATTGGTGCCAATTAAAAAAGCGCAGTCGGTTAAATCCAAGTCCTCATAGCAACAGGGCGGGCCATCAGAGCCAAAATTTAAGCTATAGGCCGAAACCGCCGAAGACATACACAGACGAGAATTGGTATCAAAATTATTCGTTCCTAAACAGCCTTTGAGTAATTTTTGGGCAATATAATAATCTTCTGTTTGTAATTGTCCCGACCCATACATACAAATGCCATCAACCCCCTGGGTGGACTGAACCGTTTGAATGCGATCGCAAATTTTGCCAAAAGCCTCTTCCCAAGTAATCCGCTCGAAGGAATCGGACAAGTTTTCCCGAAACAGGGGATAGAGCAAGCGGTCTTTATCAATAGATTCCGCCACTGTCGCCCCTTTAACACAAACCATTCCCTGACTTGAAGGGTGAGCGCGATCGCCGATGACTTTCCAAGATTGATGGGCCGTAGAGGAAACGTCTAATCCACACCCGACACCACAATAGGGGCAAAGCGTTTTGGTTGAATCTGGCATAGGGTCTGAGTTTGCTTAATCGACAGGGATTACAGAACACCTATCATGGTCGGAAGACTGACCCGCTCAAAATGTAATCTAAGTTACGATTTGCAGTGAATAATGCAGAAAAAGGATTAACATAATCGCTTTATTGAATCAATGTCATCATCAAGGTACCCTGCAAACATCGCGATCGCGGTTCCAAAATCCCCCAATTAGACTCATTCCGATGAGGAGTAAATGGGAATTAAAGATACAATGGAGAATAGCCATCCTGCCCACCAACAGGCGAGTAAGGTCACTATCTAATTAAAAATGAATGAAGCCTCTACTGAGCTTTGATCAAAATGATTCAATTTTATCAACATGATTAAAACCGAGTTAAAACCTGCGGTTTATTTTATTGGAGCAGGGCCAGGCGATCCCGATTTATTAACCCTAAAAGCCTACAAAATTTTGTCCCAAGCGGATGTCATTTTATATGCCGATTCCCTCGTCCCCAAACAGGTCTTAAAAGATGTCCGTGCCGATGCGGAGTTAATTCCAACAGGAAACAAGGTTCTCGAACAAATTTTACCCTTAATGATCGAAAAGGTCAGGGATAATCACATTGTCGTTCGACTTCATTCAGGAGATTTAACCTTATATAGTGCGATTTATGAGCAAATTAAGGCTTTGAGTGCTGCAAATATTGCCTTTGAACTGGTGCCTGGGATTAGTGCCTTTCAAGCAGCAGCAGCAAAATTAGGGGCTGAATTAACGGTTCCTGATTTAGTCCAAACCATTATTTTGACCCGTATTAGTGGGGCTGCATCTGCGGTTCCTGAATCAGAAGAGTTAGCCTCTTTAGCGGCCCATCAAGCCAGTCTTTGCCTTTATTTAGCAGCGCGTCATGTAGAAACAGCCCAAGCCAAGCTATTACAGCATTACCCTCCCGATACGCCCGTTGCCATCTGCTTTCGCGTAGGATGGGAAGACGAAAAAATTGTCATTGTTCCTCTCGAAAAAATGGCAGTTACCACACAAGAAGAAAACCTCATTCGGACAACCCTGTATTTAATTAGTCCTGCATTAAGGGCGAGTCAATCCGTGCGCTCCCAACTCTATCACCCCAATCATTCCCATTTATTTAGACCGAAAAACTCGACCCAACAACCGGAGGCTTTGTAACCTTCAGAGAAATCTCACTAACTCGATGAAAAATAGAACCCTGGATCGCTCAAAAACAAAGCCCCCAACTTGCAACTTGAGGGCAATTGTATTAAAAGTGAGTACGTTAATGAATTATTAAACAGGACGTTCTTCAATGACTTTATCAATCAGACCATATTCAACCGCATCAGCTGCCGACATATAGTAGTCGCGATCGGTATCTTTGGCGATTTTCTCAATCGTTTGACCCGAACGTTCCGCCATAATTTCATTAAGTTGTTGACGAATACGGAGAATTTCTCTGGCTTCGATATCAATATCTGTTGCTTGTCGTCTACCCGTTCCGCCCAAGGGTTGGTGAATCATGATCCGAGCATGGGGAAGAGCCAAACGTTTACCCGGAGTCCCTGCGGCCAACAGAAAAGCTCCCATAGAAGCCGCTAAGCCGACACAGATAGTAATCACTTCGGACTTGATGTACTGCATGGTGTCATAAATCGCCATACCAGCCGTGACCGAACCGCCAGGAGAATTGATATAAAGATAAATCGGTTTGCTGGGATCTTCCGCATCGAGATAAAGTAAAAAGGCCACAATACGGTTAGCAAGTCCATCGGTGACTTCTTGACCGAGGAAAATAATGCGTTCCTGGCTCAGGCGGGTGTAGATATCAATCCAACGCTCATACTGACTACCAGGAAGACGGTAAGGGACACTAGGAACACCGATAGGCATAGCAATTCGTTAAAAATAAAAGGTTAATAGTCAGAGAAACTAATAATGGGCAATTCACCGGCTTAACTTACCGCTGCGAGGGGTTTCGGAAGGTCTTTACGACTTTCTAAAACTTTATCGATCAAGCCATACTCTTTTGCTTGTTCAGGGGTGAGATAAAAGGTGCGGTCTAAATCTTTGGCAATTTTCTCGGTGGTCTGCCCCGTATTGCGGGAAAAAATTTCCAACATGGTGCGCTTATTATCTAAGACTTCTTTGGCCCGAATTTGGATATCCGTTGCTTGACCTCTTGCACCTGTGCGGTTTTGATTGAGGACAATTGTGGCATGGGGCAAACTAGCGCGAAATCCTTTGGTGCCTGCCGATAAAATCATGGCGGCGGTTCCCATTGCCTGACCGATACAAATAGTATGCACGGGAGGCTTGATGTAACTCATGGTGTCACAGATGGCAAAAGCTTCGGTTTCAAATCCGATCGCGTCGCCTGTGTACCAAGAAGTTCCCGTCGAGTTGATGTAGAAAAAGATGGGTTTATCGGGATCGTCGAACTGTAAGTAGAGGAGTTGAGCGATAATCAATTGCGTCACATCCATCCCCACTTGCTGCTTCACCTCATCGGAAGAAAACAGAGGCATTCCCAGATAGACAATACGCTCTTTGAGCAAGAGAGATTCTAAATCTGGAGGGGGGGTACGAAAGGAGACATCTCCGTAATAGGCACTTTGCACCGCTTTAATGTCCTTTGATCTGCGTTGGGTCTAAGTTTGTATTGTAACGTAAACAAGGAATGGCAAGCAGGTAAGCCAGGTATTTTGTATCATTATTGAGCTTTTTCTCGACAAAGCCAAGACAGCTTCTCTTTTTGAACTGTCAAGCTTGACGTTAAGTTGTGTCTCCCAAAAATATTTGTGGATGAGAGAAATTTTTTGATAATCTTAGGTCATTTCCCCCTAATCCCCCTCCATGAAACTCATCTCCGTCATTGTTCCTGTCTATAACGTTGAAGCCTATATCCAAGAAACGATCCGCTCGGTTTTAGCCCAGACCTATCCCCATTTTGAATTGATTATTGTGGATGATGGTTCACCCGATCGCAGTATCGAACTTTGCCAACAGTTTACCGATGAGCGCATTAGAATTATTCACCAAAAAAATCGAGGATTAGCTGGAGCCAGGAATACGGGAATTCGTCACGCGAAAGGGGAATACTTAGCATTTTTGGACTCTGATGATCTCTGGCTTCCTGAAAAATTAGAGAAACATTTTCAGCATTTAGAAAACTCTCCAGAAGTCGGACTCAGCTTTAGTCGGTCGGCGTTTATCGATGCCAATGGTAACTCCTTGGGAATTTATCAGATGCCGAAGTTAACCAATATCCCCCCCTCCCACCTGCTTTGTCGTAATCCCATCGGTAACGGTTCAGCCCCTGTCATTCGTCGTGAAACCTTAGAAGCCATTCGGTTTCAGGAAAATCGTTATGGAACGGTGGAAGATTTTTATTTTGACGATTCCTTCCGTCGCTCTGAAGATATCGAATGTTGGATTCGCATCGCTGTTCAAACCCCTTGGAAAATTGAAGGCATTCCCGAAGCCTTGACCCTTTACCGAGTGAATGAAGAGGGCTTGTCTGCTAACGTGATGCAGCAATACGAATCCTGGGAAGCAATTATTCAAAAGACCCGCAGCTACGCCCCCGAATTAGTGGCTAAATGGGAAAATCCCGCTAGAGCCTATCAATTGCGTTATCTTGCAAGACGAGCAGTGCGATTTAAATCGGGCAAAACGGCGGTTGAATTGGTCAATCGAGCCTTAGCAACCCACTGGCAAATTATTCTCGCAGAACCGAGTCGTACCTTATTAACCCTCGGTGCCGCTTATTTTCTCTATTTGATGCCCTTACCGCTTTATAATCAAATTGAAGCCTTGGCGTTAAAAATAACAGGATATCTACAAAAACTTAAGGTTTCTCGGCAAATTAAATCCGCTAAAAATGGGAATTAATCCCCTTATTCACTCACAATAATGAAAGTTTTATTAGTCGCTTCGACTGGAGGACATTTTAAGGCGTTACAACAACTCCGTCCTTTTTGGGAACATCAGGAACGCTGTTGGGTAACCTTTAAAACGGCAGGAACTGAACAGTTTTTAGCGCAAGAAAAGGTTTACTGGGCTTTTAGTCCGACAAATCGCAATCTTCCCAACTTAATCCGTAATTTATTACTTGCCTTTACGGTTATTGTACAAGAGCGTCCCCAGTTAGTGCTTTCTACCGGCGCGGGGGTGGCGGTTCCCTTTATGATTTGGGGTAAAATTCTGGGCAGTAAAACAGCTTTTGTGGAATCCTACACCCGTGTCAATGAGTTAAGCCTATCGGCACGATTAATTTTGCCGTTTCTAGATAAAATTTATGTGCAATGGGAGCCGTTAAAACGCAAATATCCCCAGTCTGAATTAATTCATTTGTAAGCGTCTGTCAGAATTTAACCCGAAGGGGGGCGAGGCATTTGATATCATAGGCATGATTTAACGAAACGACTTTGCTGTACCTATGTATTATTTGCCTGAACCGCCGTATTTTTTGGTTTTTGTGGGACTATTTGTGGGAATTACCTGTGGTTTAGCGTTTGAAGCGACGCTTAAGCAAAAGGTCAGGGTCTGGTTAAATACCCCTGCTAGTACGTTAAAGGATTTAGATTTACAGCTTCCTTTTTTAGGCATTTGTATAGGGATCTGTGTATTTTTGTCTTCAGGTGTGGAGATCTTTTTAGGGAGCCGTTTCATTTCCTACGCGATCGCGCTTCCTGTCACGATTTTTATTGCGGCTTTGGTCTGGAGACAATTAGATAGTTTACTGAAGCAGTTAAAAGCCGGAGGCTCTAAAGCGATCGATTTGGACGTTTTTTAAACACCGATTACCAAAATCGCCAGTACATCATTCATTCAAAACAGGCGATCGCAGATAAATGGGTCGGCGATCGCTCATTTCTAGGCGTTAAGATTAAGCCTTCAGTAATTCAATTTCACTGAATAAAAATTCGGTTTTTGTGGTTGTCCCCCCCGCATCAATTGCGTCAATCACTTGACTTGTGGGTAAATAATAGCCGCCAAAATCTTCATAGGTTTCCTGAAAATCCCGTTTGCCTTTGAGTTCTCCTGTTTTCGGATTGCGAAAAATCGCATGATAACGGACAGAAATATAGCCATTTCCCGTATTTAAACTTTCTTCTGTATTGATCGTGAAGGCGATCGGCCCCATCACACGGCTGACTTGGCAAATCTCATCCCCCCGTACCTTGTAATTCGACCCCATCGCATCGCCTTGAACTAAAATTTCGACGGCTCCTGTCGGATCTTTTTGCCCAAAACTAAACTGATTTTTTCCGTGAGCTTGCTCAAAACTATTACGCTTACGGTGGGTCACAATATCTCGAAGTTGATTATAAACGCTTTCTTTTACCGTATCATCGGCAAAATCACTCACTTCCACACTGAGATCCGCCTTAACTTGGATCTTCCCCTGAAAAACTTCATCTCCCTGCTTAAGGGTTAAATGGGCCTGATAGCCTGGAAACGAACTATCCCAGGTGTAGCGATTTTCGTAGGCAGTGCGAAAGCGATCTTGGGCGGTTACGGTAGTTGTCATAATTCTAACGATCAAATTTTAGACGTGATTCTTTGATTGTTACCTAAAATCTTTGCCCTTAGGTAGAAAGTTTGGTTTCAATCCCATCGGTTTTCAGTACCGGCAGATGATCCAATAATGCGCTAAAGGTTACGGTGGAGCCTAAACCTTCTCCCATGCTAAAAAAAGCAATTGTGCCGCCCATTGCTTCGACTAACTTTTGGGAAATACTTAATCCTAAACCCGTTCCGCCATAGGCTTTAGTACGAGAACCATCAATTTGCACAAATTTTTCAAATAATCTGGCTTGTTGGTCTAAGGCGACCCCAATACCCGTATCAGTAACGCTAATTTTGACTTTCCCTGGGAAAATTTGGTCTTTCCAGTCAATTTTTTGTTTAATCACTTCCGCTTTAACACTCACTTGCCCTTGGTGGGTAAATTTAATGGCATTTCCCACTAAATTAAGTACGATTTGCAAAAGCCAGCGATAGTTTCCATAAATCGTAATTGGTGTCAGGGTTTTGGGTAAATTAATCTCAAAATCTAAATTTTTAGCCTGCGCTTGGGGGGTCGCAAAGTTACTAACCGCTTGACAGACTTCCGCAAGATCGACGGTACTCAGTTCCAAATCAATTTTTCCCGATTCAATTTTGGCGAGGTCTAAAATATCGTTAATTAAATTCAAGAGATGTAGGGCAGACTGATAGGCTTCTTCTAAAAATTCCTGGGCTTCTTCTTCGCTGTCGGTCATTCCATCCAAAACCAGCTTGAGAAAGCCGATAATGCCATTTAACGGGGTGCGGAGTTCATGGGTTGTATTGGCTAAAAATTCACTCTTGAGTTGAGAGGCTTCCTGGGCGGTTCGGGTGGCTTGTTCTAATTCATGATAGAGCGTGGCATGGGCGATCGCTGTCCCGACTTGTTCCGCTAATTCCTGAAGGGATTCTATCACCTGGGGACTCCAATACCGAGGGCGATCGCACTGTTGAATACAGATCAATCCATTACACTGCTGCTGGTAAAAAGTTGGCATCATGAGCATTGAGTAAGTTTGCCATCGATCTGGCTCTTCATAATCCATGAGCAACGGTTGGCAGCGTTCTAAAACACTCAAATCGTAATTTTCTAAAAGATCGGTAATTTGTTGACTCCGTAAAGAAATGACCTGGGGTTGACAAAATTCTGCCTGAACTTGAAAAGTCATTAAACTGGGGTCTTTTGTTAACATCAAACAGCGGCTCACTTGCAACGCTTCACCGATCCCATTGACTGTTTCGTGCCAAATCGTCGGCAAATGCAAAGTACGACGAATTTTACGAGAAATTTGGGCTAAATGGGACTGCTCCAACTCCACCGATGGCAAAGGTAAGGCAGGGGCAAACGGTAACCCGTCCGGATCGCAACGATAACCCATCACCAACAGCCGAGTCACAGCTTCTTGTCCCGACAAAATCGGGCTAAGGACTAAGGCTAGTGGAAAGCTTTGATTTTGATAAGTAAATAAACCCCGATAAGTCTCTGGGGTTCGGTTCTGAATCACCCGTTGACAGCTTTCGGTATAAGCATCTACATCAATCGGGCCAAATCCCGCTTCAGGACTACGACCAAGCAGGGCTTGCTCCGTGATGCCATATTCCTCGGCAAATTTCCAATAAAAAGCTAAATACTGACCATTAATATCTTGGATAAACAATAACTCAGCACCCAATTCAGCCCTATCTATTGCCCCTAAGCCTGTTTGGCAATCAGAAATATTTTCACTGTTGTCATTAAATCGAGACAAGAGTGTACCCATAACAGATATCCATATTTAACGGGCATTAAAAGTAAATGAGTCAATTTTAGAGTTAATTACTGCTCATTGTATTTTTTTTGATTAAAAACAGCAATTGTAAATGGTTATAAAGAATACTGTTGATAACACTAGTATGTATTGATAAATTTAAATCTCAGGTTTCTTGACTGAATAAAACGTACTAGATCCCGCAAAATTAGGTTATCAATCCTACTCGATTAGTCATTCCACTCGCCCTTGGGAGGAATGGGGGGATTGCGTCTCAGACTACGGGTTAAATCATCGTCTCGGTTTGGTTCACCCCGTAACCATTGCTTAATCGCCGTTTCAATAATGCGACTTGGATCGTTGGTTAAGTGTTTAATCTGCTCTAAAATCTCTGCATCCAAATGGATCGAGATTTCAACTTTTTCCGATATTCTTTGAGTTGATGTGATATTTTCGTTCATGTCTGTTGCCTCTTTCTTCAGTATTGATTGTACCCTGTCCCTTCCAAAATTCTAGCAGGGTACGGGCTATTCCTCTAGGTGTCTGATCCATTAATCCATCAAGATTTCATTAACATCTTAGACTAGGAATTAATCTTTAAAAGTACGGCCATTAAGATAAATTCTGACAAAGTGGAATGTATTTTTGTAGCAAAAGTGGATGAGATTGAGAACACAAGCTTACGAAGTAATCGTTAGCTCAGATTAAAATCGGATTGAAGATAGATTTTTTTTAATGGATCTGTAATCAAGGTTAATTCAAAATAATAAATTAACAAATTTGTTCGGAATAAACCTTAGGTTAGAACTCGTGGATTTAAAACAGCAAAAGATCCAGCAATTATTACATCGGTTTTGGGGCTATGAAACGTTTCGCTTTCCCCAAGCGGAAGTAATTGATTGTCTGTTAGGTGGACAAGATGGAATTGTGGTGATGCCAACGGGGGGCGGAAAATCGATTTGTTTTCAACTGCCCGCCCTATTCCAGCAAGGTCTTACGTTGGTGGTCTCGCCTCTAATTGCCCTGATGGAAAATCAAGTTCAGGAATTGAAAGAGCGTGCCTTACCTGCGGCTTGTTTGCATGGTGAATTAGCCCGCTCGGAGCGAAAAACCATTTTAAGCAACCTTCAGCAAAATCGACTGCGCTTACTTTATGTCTCACCTGAAACCCTCTTGAGTCCAGTATTGTGGGAAATATTATGTCATCCTCAAATCAAAATCACCGGACTAATGATCGATGAAGCCCATTGTTTGGTGGAATGGGGGGATAGTTTTCGTCCTGCTTATCAGCGTTTAGGGAGCCTACGTCCTGCTTTGCTGGCCCATAAGCCCGATCAGTTGTTTAGCATCGCGGCTTTTACGGCTACAGCCGATCCCACGACCCAGACGCAACTGCAAGCCCTTCTCCAGTTAAACAATCCTCAAGTATTTACCCTTAGTCCCTATCGTTCCAATTTGTGGTTAATGGTAAAAATCGCCTGGACGGTTCGTTGCCGCCAGCATTTACTGTTGCAATTTATCCAACACCATCCCAGACAATCGGGGTTGATTTATACGCGATCGCGTCGAGAGTGTGAAGAATTAGCGCAATGGTTAACCACGAAAAACTATCGAACAGCTGCTTATCATGGCGGATTGGGGGCTAATCAAAGACGGGAGATTGAACAGGGTTGGCTCACGGGTCAACTGCCTTTTGTGGTCTGTACCAACGCCTTTGGTTTGGGGATTAATAAACCGGATATTCGCTGGATCGCCCATTTTCATCCGCCCCATTTACTCTCGGAATATTTACAGGAAATTGGCCGCGCAGGACGGGATGGATTACCGGCTAACTGTTTAACCTTAGTCAGTGAACCGACTGGCTGGCTGGATCCAACGGATCAACAACGTCGTCATTTTTTTAATCAACAGCGCAAAATCCAGTATCAAAACGCTCTGGCGATCGCCCAACAAATTCCTGATCAAGGGGAGCTTTTGAGTCTCAAAAAATCCTTTCCCGATGTCGAAATGTCCCTTGCCCTATTATGTCAACTTGGCCAATTGCAATGGTTAGACCCCTTTCGTTACCAACTATTGCCAAAGTCTTCTTCCCGCCCAACAGATCTCAAAACCCTATTAGTCCGACTATCCGGGACAACGTTACGCCACTATCTGTACACCCAAAGTTGTCGATGGGCATTTTTATTAACCGCTTTTGGATTGCAAAATACAGCGTCGTTTCGTTGTGGCCATTGCGATCGCTGCTGTCAGAAAAACCCCTCAGACAGAAAACCTTGAATTCGCTTAGACCGCCTACCGTAGCCATCCTTTGCGCTTCGATTTTTTCTCGGCTACTGCTATGGGATCAACAAAGGTTACAGCTTGATCCAGAGGTAATTGTCGAATTTTTTTCGTAAAAGTTTGCACTTGATAGACTAACCGATTAGTCACATCCAAGGCCGTTAACCAACCACTTTTGGGGTGATAAGCTCCCGTATCAATATCTAACCAACCGGAACCACAGGCCAGTTTTCCTGGCTCGATTCCTGGAAAGGTAAAGGTAATGGTATGGCCCGTAATAATCGTTTTATCAAGAAAATAAGGCTGGGGACTTTGGTGAAATTCATCCCGAATCCAGCAAAATTGTTCTTCACTCTGCTTTTCTAAGGGTAAACGGGGATCAACGCCGGCATGAACGAGCCAAATTTCGCCTAAATCAAGATAAAGTGGCAAACGTAACATCCAATCAATATGTTCTTGGGGGATAAAATGTTGATAACTTTCTAGGGTCGATGATCCGCCGGTATACAACCAAGCTTGCAGTAGTTGATGAGATACCCCCCCTCGACCAACGGCATCCAATAACATCTGTTCATGGTTTCCCATTAGGCAATGGTATCTGTTTTCGATGACGAAATTAACGACCTGGGCACTATTGGGGCCACGATCAATCAGATCCCCCATAAAGTAAACCCCATCTCCTTCTACAGGGGCGATCGCTTCAAACAATCTGAGTAAGCTGTCATAGTGGCCGTGAACATCTCCAACTACAATTTGACGAAAAGTACCCATATTTAACAAAAAGCTTTTAAAAGAAGCTCAGAAATTCTCTTTTACTAAAAAAACAAGGCGTTAATGGCGATTATTCTAATTAATCGTTATTATTCAAAACAATTTAATAGGACAGTTTCACAATCATGTTTCAATCTTTTCTTTTGAGGATGGGCTGCGTAACCCGTGGAGGATAGGGTTTCTATCATAGCCCATTAAAAAGCACTATCTACGGTGAGTTTTTTAATACGAATAGATGGATTGAGTAGCAAGGGTCTCTGGTATCCTAATTTGACCACAATAAGTTTATTGTAGTGCTATCACTCCCTTCAACCCATATCCTAAAACTGCACTTCCTAAGACAATCCAGACACTATTGACTCGATAACGAAAGACAGCAATGCCTGCGATCGCGCTAATGAGCCAGACAGCCCAATTCAGAGAAAAAATAGTCTCATCTTTCCATAAAACCGATTGAGCCAATTTTCCGGTTACTACGACGATTAAAGCCACTGAACTGGCATTCACGGCATCTAAAAAAGCACTGGCCCATTTGGATTGACGAAGTTTAGCAATCAAGGGATGGGAAAGAGCGACAAAAACGAAGGAAGGAAAAAAGATCCCGACAGTAGCAACGATCGCGCCTGGAGTTCCTAAGATTAAATAACCAATAAACGTCGCGGTGGATAAGATGGGGCCTGGCGTTAATTGACCGACGGCGATCGCATCTAATAATTGTTGTTGGGTCAACCAGCCGTAACGATTAACCAAATCCCCTTCTAAAAAAGCAAAGAGAACATAGCCACTGCCAAATAAAATACTGCCGACTTTAAGAAAAAATAATCCTAATTTAACCAAGGTCGGTGGCATCGCGATCGCTTTTTCAGCCGTCACCACGCCCAACATTAAAAGCGGTAACGTTCCTGATGAAGGATTACGGGGAAATGGGGACATCAAGAGTATCATGCCGATAATACCCCCTACAAAAAGAGCAACGGTTTCGGACGTTCCCAATAAAACTAATAAAATTACCAACAGGGCAATTCCCAGCAGTTGACGAGATTTAAAAACTTTTTTTCCTAATCGCCAGACAGCTGAGGCAATAACCGCTAAAATTCCTGCCTTAATTCCGGCTAATACGGGCGTTAATTCCGGTAAGCTGCCCCAGGTAACGTAAAGCCATGCAAAAATGCTAGTAATGACGACTGCTGGCAAAATAAAGCAACTGCCTGCAACGACCAGCCCTAACCAGCCTCCATAGCGGTAACCAATATGAATGGCCATTTCCGTTGAGTTGGGGCCAGGAATCAAATTGGTCGCGCCGAGTAAATCCAAAAACTGCGATCGCGTCAACCATTGCCGACGGTTAATAATTTCTTCCTCCATTAGGGCCAAATGGGCTGCCGGGCCGCCAAATCCGATAATACCGAGTTTGAGGAATACGGCAACTAACTCTTTGAATCGTTGGAAATCCGTGACCATAATCAAAAAATCGCCCTACTAATCCCGATCCAGTCAATCTCATCTTGATTGATTTTGATCTTAGGATGTTTAGGCGATCGCTTGTGTGTCTCTGTTGCTTTGGTTACATTGCTAACCTGCGTTTTGACGATACCAATCAATCGTATTTTTCAAACCCTGCCTTAAATCCACTTGAGCCGTGAAACCGAAGGCTTCTTTCGCTTTCGTGGTATCTAAACAACGACGGGGTTGGCCATTGGGTTTATCAACTTCCCAAATAATTTCCCCTTCAAAGCCCATTAAGTCGCAAATCAGTTCGACTAAATCTTTAATGGAAATTTCAAAATTCGTTCCCAAATTAATCGGGTCAGAGTTGTCATAAAATTGGGTTCCCATGACGATCCCTCTGGCCGCATCAGTTGAATAGAGGAATTCACGGGTGGGGCTACCATCTCCCCAAACGGGTAAGCTCTTATCACCCCGCTTCTGAGCTTCGTAAACTTTTTGAATGAGAGCAGGAATGACGTGGGAGCTACGGGGGTCAAAGTTATCTTCAGGGCCATAAAGATTGACAGGGAGCAAATAAACCCCATTAAACCCATACTGTAACCGATAGGATTCTAATTGCACCAAGAGGGCTTTTTTGGCCACACCGTAGGGCGCATTGGTTTCTTCGGGATAGCCGTTCCAGAGGTCTTCTTCTTTGAAGGGAACGGGCGTAAATTTGGGATAGGCGCAAATGGTTCCTACACAGACAAATTTTTCGACTCCTGCTTCATAGGCAGTATGAATTAACTGGGTTCCCATGATCAGGTTGTCATAAAAAAGCTCGGCGGGTTTCTCTCGATTGAGACCAATTCCGCCCACATGGGCCGCGAGATGAACCACAATATCCTGATTTGCCACTGCTTTTTGGCAATTTTCTAATCGACGTAAATCACAATCACGCGATCGCGGTAGAGAAATCTTCTCAGGGGTTGCTCCTGCCTCAATTAATTGGTTAACGACCTGTTTTCCTAAAAAACCAGTCCCACCCGTCACTAAAATCCGCTTTTCTTTCAGTTCCAACATAAAAAACAATCCCACACAGGATCAAAGGGTTTACTGGGTTTTACGGCGAATAGTATGGCTAATCATTTATTACCCTAAACTACCCGCTGTTAATGCTTAAATGACTTAATTTAATCCACCATAACGCTCAGGGGTTGGCGAACAAAGGCGTTATCTTGAGTTAACAGAAATTCTTCCCGTTCAGTGCGATTGGGAGAAGATAACCCTAGTACCGCGAGATCTGCCTCTACCATCAGATGGACTAATTCTTTAAAGGTGACCGAATGCTTCCAGCCCAAGGTTTTCTTCGCCTTCGTTGGATCGCCAATTAATAAATCCACTTCAGCAGGACGTAAATAGCGTTCATCAAAGGCTACAAACTCTTGCCAATCTAAATTAACGTAACTAAAGGCAATTTCTAAAAATTCTTTAATGGAATAGGTTTCTCCTGTCGCAATGACGTAATCATCAGCCATATCGTGTTGCAGCATGAGCCACATCGCTTGTACATAATCCTTGGCATAGCCCCAATCTCGCTTAGAATCCAAGTTTCCTAAGTACAATTTTTTCTGAGTTCCGGCCATAATGCGCGCGATCGCTCTCGAAATTTTTCGAGTGACAAAGGTTTCCCCCCGACGCGGCGACTCATGGTTAAACAAAATCCCATTACAGGCAAACAAATCATAGGATTCTCGGTAATTCACGGTTTGCCAATGGGCATAAACCTTAGCACAGGCGTAGGGGCTACGGGGATAAAACGGTGTTGTTTCCTTTTGGGGAATTTCTTGTACTTTCCCGAACATTTCCGATGAGCCTGCCTGATAAAAGCGCACCTCAATCCCCGTCCGTTGCTGGTAATCCCGAATTGCTTCCAATAGCCTTAGCGTTCCCGTCCCTACCGAATCCACCGTATACTCAGGCGAATCAAAACTAACCCGAACATGGGATTGGGCCCCTAAGTTATAAATTTCAACGGGTTTAACCTGCTCTAAAATTCTGCGGAGGGTTGTTCCATCGGTTAAATCACCATAATGCAAGAACAGTTTGGTTTGGGGATCATGGGGATCTGTGTAGAGATGATCAATCCGATCCGTATTAAAGGTGGAAGTTCGCCGAATGATGCCATGAACCTCATAGCCCTTCTGCAATAAAAATTCGCTTAAATAAGAGCCATCTTGCCCTGTAATTCCTGTAATTAATGCACATTTCGCTTCAGACATTGACAAATCCTTTTGTTATAGGCACTCAGGGTTTATTAACTGTTAACGATATTAAGCCTGATGAATTTAGTCAAGCGATGCATGATAGATTTTTGAGACTTCTTTGCTGGACTACACTGGATCACTTAAAAATCCGTTAGTCTGTTACTGATGCGACAAAAAATAAAACCCCTTGCTTCAACGAAGAAAATCAAGAGGTTAATAACGACTGTTGTAATATCAGAAGCTTTTTCAATACCAGGCTTAGAAAACAATTTTGGGCTTTCTTCAATCTCTAAACACAGAATGCTCAATGAGAGAATTTAAGTCTGAAAGATAAATGTTTAATAAGCTCCGTTATTATTGGGAAATAAAACAACACCAAGGGTTTTAACAATCACCCAAAGATCCATTAGCCAGTTGCGATAGTTCACATAATAAACATCGATCTGAACACGCTGAGGGTAGGGAATATCATTGCGTCCAGAAACTTGCCATAAACCTGTTAACCCAGGACGAATGGTAAGAACTTTATCAATCCGATTACCGTATTTATGAAGTTCTTCTGGTACAAGCGGTCTAGGGCCAACCACACTCATATCGCCTTTCAGTACATTCCAAAATTGAGGAAATTCATCCAGACTCGTCAGGCGAAGAAATTTACCAATCCAAGTAATCCGAGGATCTTCTCTAAGCTTAAAGTTATCTTCAAATTCTGCTTTGGTTTTGGGGCAATCAGCAATGAGGTTTTCTAAAATTTCATCGGCATTCGTAACCATTGTGCGGAACTTGATACAGTCAAACCGTTTATGATCCTTTCCGACTCGTTGCTGTATATAGAAAATTGGCCCCGGAGAGCTAATCGCAATTAAGAGTGCAAGCACCAAATAGAGGGGAGAAAAAACAATTAAAACCGACAAAGAAAAGACAATATCAAAAGCTCGTTTAAAAATAACACCGTCTAGGGATTGCGCCCAAGAACGCTGATATCGTCTGGAGAACGTAGGTGGGGCCCCACGTCTCATCAAAGCCTGTAAAGCCTTGACGGAGATAAATTGGCTATTCGCAGTCATCGTACTCCTTCACATCACATCACACCACACTGTCCCAATGATAAAGCCAGATTAGTCTAATTAGACAAATATGAGCCGTAAAATATCAAAATTTGTTGCCTAAATTCACGAAAAGAATTTTAGACAACACTCTTCTAGGAACGCCAGATAGGACGTTTCAAAGATCTTTTGAGAGAATTTTGCCGATTGGGCACGGCAATGCTCTGCATTAAATTGATGTTGAATTTGGTAAAAAGTTTCAACAGTTCTAACGAGAGCGGGAACGGTTTGTTCTGGAAAGAAGAGGCCAGTCGGGGTTTGAGGAGATTGATCAATACTCAGAACCGTTTCTAGGGCACCCCCTTTTCCATAGGCAATCACCGGGGTTCCACAGGCTTGGGCTTCAACGAGGGCAATTCCAAAGTCTTCGCAAGCAGCATAGACAAACGCTTTAGCTTGGGACAGATACTGTTCGACGATCGCGTTGGGTTGACTTCCTAACAATTGAATATTGGGCTTCGCTAATTCACGCAACATGGGTAAATCAGGGCCATCACCTATGACAACTAAAGGATACTGTAATTCATTAAAGGCCTGAATGATTAATTTAATTTGTTTATAGCTAACCAAACGGGAAACGGTCACAAAAAAATCTTCTTTTTTTTCTTGATAGGGGAAGCGATCAATATTCACTGGCGGATAAATCACTTTGGCTTCGCGCCGATAACATCGCCAAATTCGACGGGCTGTATGACGAGAGTTGGCCATGAAGTAATCAACTCGATTGGCTGAAATCACATCCCATTGACGCAATAGATGGAGAAAATAACGGGTTAAAATGCCCGGTAATCCTGCTCC
This sequence comes from Snowella sp., assembly GCA_035285545.1. GTDB lineage: Bacteria > Cyanobacteriota > Cyanobacteriia > Cyanobacteriales > Microcystaceae > Snowella. The sequence goes on from JAYKGY010000129.1 coordinate 45,941, forward strand.
TAATCGGCTGTTATTGAGATAGTCGAAGGTTAAATCCCAGGCGTAACGCATGGGGGTGTGGCAATAACAAACATGAAGTTGATCGGGACGGGTTAAAACCCCTTTAGCGACGGCATGAGAAGAGGACAGAATGACATCGTAAGCCCCTAAATCGAGTTGTTCAATGGCTAACGGTAATAACGGTAAATATTTCTGAACGCCATTTCGCGCTAAGGGAAAATGTTGTAAAAAAGTCGTCCCTATATTGCGTCCAAATAGGTAACTGTTAGGATTAACCGATTCAAAGTCAATTAGGGCATAAATATCGGCTTCAATCTGCTGCAAAATTTCTTGAACAACGAGTTCAGAGCCGCCAGTTGCTTTTGGGGTTAGCCATTCATGCACGAGGGCATATTTCATAGGGACTTAACGGTGATTAACCAGTTAATTATGCCAGAGTTCTAAGCAACAAATTTAATAAAACAGGCTAGAATTCGCTACTTGAATAGCCCATTGAGGCTTCATTATCCCGTTTAGAGCCTAATAACTCTAGTTTATCTACCCTAATAATGGGTTTAGACCGATTAGCTCCGGTTGCGCGATCATTCCAAGTATCGATCTTTAATGAACCTTGAACGCCAATTAGTCTGCCTTTTCGCACATAATTTGCTGTAAATTCAGCCGTTTTATCCCAAATTTGCAACTCAAACCAATCAGGTGGATCATCCTTTCTGATGCGATTGACAGCAAGTGTTAACGTACAAACAACCTTGCCTGACTCAAAATATTTTACCTCTGGATCTCTTCCGACATAACCTACTAAATGAACAGAATTTAAATTCATAACGACTTTTTCCTAATTTAAAGAACAAGTGTATTGAAGTTTCTTTTTTAATTATCGCAATTTTACAAGACAAATTGAAAATAAATTGTTGAAATTTAAGAAGCCGCTTCCTCAAGCTACAATCAACGTTGATTCACTTAATCAATGATTATTTTGGTATGACTTCTATTTCCCCTGTTATCGGCATTATTATGGGCAGTGATTCCGATTTACCGACTATGCAAGCAGCGATCGCGGTCTGTGAAGAATTTACCATTCCCTGCGAAGTAGCTATTGTGTCGGCCCATCGAACCCCAGAACGCATGGTTACCTATGCCCAAACCGCCCATGAACGGGGAATTAAAGTCATTATTGCCGGTGCCGGGGGAGCCGCCCATTTACCTGGCATGGTTGCTTCCTTAACCCCCTTGCCGGTAATTGGGGTTCCTGTCCAAACTCGAACGCTCAATGGGGTGGATTCCCTTTATTCCATTGTGCAAATGCCGGCGGGGATTCCTGTAGCAACGGTCGCGATCGGTAATGCCAAAAATGCGGGATTGTTAGCCATTCAAATCTTAGCCAGCCATGATCCGGCCTTACTTACCCAGGTACAAGCCTATCGAGAAAACCTAAAAGCGTCCGTATTAGAAAAGCAGGCGACGCTCAAATCAGTGGGTTACCGTTCCTATCTAGCAGGTATGAATCCTCAATAATTCGTTAAGATTAAGGATTAATACTTAGGCAAGGTTACACAATATGATTCGTTGGCTCAGGGCATTGTTTGCGATTAGTTTAATTTGGGCGATTATTATTTTTCCCGTTAACGCTCAAGAAAAGGCCAATGTTTCCCTAACGCCTGAGCAGGTAAAAGCGGGAGAATTGTTGTTTCAAAAGGCGTTTGAGGCTACCGAACAAGGAAATTTTGCTCAAGCCGAAACCTATTGGACAGAACTCAGTCAAACTTTTCCCACCAATCCTGCGGTTTGGAGTAATCGCGGTGCCTCCCGTGTGAGTCAAAATAAGCTCACGGAAGCGATCGCCGATTTTGATGAAGCCATTCGTTTGGCCCCTGATCAACCTGATCCCTATTTGAATCGAGGGGCGGCCTTAGAAGGGTTAGGTAAATTTGAAGCCGCGATCGCCGACTATAACCAAGTCTTAGCCCTTGATCCGCAAGATCCCATGGCCTATAACAATCGAGGCAACGCAGAGGGGGGCTTAGGGGATTGGCAAGCCGCCTTAGCTGATTTTCAAAAAGCTTCTGAAATTGCTCCCGATTTCGCCTTTGCCCGTGCTAATACCGCTTTAGCCCTGTATGAAATGGGTCAAAAACCCGAAGCCTTAAAAATGATGCGCGATTTAGTCAGAAAATACCCCATGTTTCCCGATATGCGAGCCGCCTTAACCGCCGTCTTGTGGAATGAAGGGCAACAGGGAGAAGCCGAAAGTAATTGGGTTGCTGCGGTGGGCATGGATAATCGTTACCAAAACCTAGACTGGGTGAAAACCATCCGCCGTTGGCCACCCCAAATGGTTAATTCCCTGGATCGGTTTTTGAACCTACAGTAACTCGGTTTAAATTAGTTTTGAATCTCGTTTAGAACGGAGAGGGGGGGATTCGAACCCCCGGTAAACTTACGCCTACACAGCATTTCCAGTGCTGCGCCTTAAACCACTCGGCCACCTCTCCTGGTGGGTCACAGCTTTCCATCATACAATAAATGATGGCAGATAACTCAACTTCAATAAAAATAAAAAATCCCTATGGCTCGTTCCTATCAAATTCGGATTCACCATCGTCAAACCGGAGAATCCCACACAGTATTTGTTCCTGAAGACCAATACATTCTCCATAGCGCGGAGGCTCAGGGCTATGAATTGCCTTTTTCCTGCCGTAATGGGGCTTGTACCAGTTGTGCTGTGCGAATCCTATCGGGAGAAATTTATCAACCCGAAGCAATGGGCTTGTCACCCGAATTACAGGAAAGGGGTTACGCTCTCTTGTGTGTTAGCTATCCGCGATCGGATCTTGAAGTCGAAACCCAAGACGAGGATGAGGTCTATGATTTACAATTTGGTCGTTATTTTGGCCGTGGAAAGGTACGTTTTGGCTTACCCTTAGATGAAGATTAGTTTTGCAATTGGACGCATTTAACGGACTGTTGGGTGGTCAAGTTGCGTCTGTTCCCGCTTTTTTGCTATTGATAAAATTTATATTCCCATGACCATTGATCCTAAAAATCTCCAAAATTTGTTAGATATCGCGACAGAAGCTGTCCTGGCAGCAGGGGCTGTTGTTGAAGATCTCTATGGCAATTTAAACGCGATCGCCGAAAAAGGACGGGCGGGAGATTTAGTGACAGAAGCCGACAAACAATCCGAGCAAGTCATTTTAGAGCATCTCAAACGGCATTGTCCTGGGCATGGCATTCTCGCAGAAGAATCGGGTTATTTAGGCAATGAGCAAGAGCTTGCCCAAAATCCCTACCTTTGGGCGATTGATCCCCTGGATGGAACCACCAACTATGCCCATAGTTATCCCGTCGCCTGTGTTTCTGTGGGATTAATGATTCAGGGGATTCCCACTGTTGGCGCGATTTATAATCCCTTTCGCCAAGAATTATTTCGAGCTGCAAAAGGATTAGGGGCAACCTTAAACCGCCGTCCGATTCGCGTTTCTTCCCTAGAAACCTTAGAAAAAAGCCTTTTGGTATCAGGCTTTGCTTACGATCGCCGAGAAACCGTAGACAATAACTATGCAGAGTTTTGTTATTTAACCCATTTAACCCAAGGGGTGCGCCGGAGTGGTTCCGCCGCATTAGATCTAACGGATGTCGCCTGTGGCCGATTAGACGGCTATTGGGAACGTGGGATCAAGGCATGGGATATTGTGGCGGGTATCGTCATTGTCGAAGAAGCCGGGGGAAAAGTAACAGCCTATGATGGAAGCCCTCTCAATATTGCTTCCGGACGGATTTTAGCGACGAATGGGCTAATTCATTCAGAGCTAAGCCAGTCTTTAGCCAATTCTGCTGGGTGGTTTAAGGATTTAAAGATCCAAAATTGATCAATAAGAATCCTTACCGTTGATAGTTAATTGCTGGCGTTTTTTCAAGTTTCAGAAAATAATAGACTAGGCGAGGCGAATGAGAGGGGAGAATAATGGTAGAGTTTCCAATTCAGCAGGGATTATTTAGGTACGATGTCACCGATCACCACGCGATTTTAGGGGCACCCATCGATGTCAGTGTCCAAGAAATTCGTCAGCGATATTTAAAAATTGCCTATCTGCTCCATCCGGATACGACGAAATTTAAAACGGAAGCAGAAAAGAAGCGAGCCATCAAACTCTTCTCTAAGCTCGTTAATCCTGCCTATGAAATTTTATTTAAAGAAGCGAGTCGAAATGAGCAACTATTAGTGATTTCCCAAATTGCTCAGAGTCTCTCTCCCGACAAAGATAAAATTACTCTCGCTAATGAAGATTCTCAAAAATTATTTTCTGCCACTCAAAATTTAGATTTAGTTTATCGCCAGCTATTGCATCCGTTAGTTAACGACCTCTACAGTGATTTAAATACGGTATTCGCTAAAATTGCTTGTATTAGTGAATTAAATCTAATTTACTTAATTATGAAGTCAGGGCAAGCGATCGCGCCCAAAACACAAACCCTAACACCGACCGTAATAGCTCGTTCTAAAACGGATACAACCGTTAGATCCTCAACGGTTACCACTCCTCCCCCCACAGAAACCCCGAAAAAAGAACCTTCCGTCAAACTGTCGCCCCAAGAACAGTATTATCGGCGGGCCAAAGAACAATATGACCGCGAAAATTATAACGAAGCGATCGCCGAATTACGGGAAGTTTTAAAAATCGACCCTAAAGACAGTCGGGCCCACTGTTTACTGGGTTTATCGTACCTGAAAAATAATATGGCAACCATGGCCAAGGTTCACATTAATACTGCCTTTGAACTGACTCCGCAAGATCCGACCATTCTTTTAGCCAAACGGGAATTAGATAAAGTGATCCCACCTGAGAAACAGACGGATAGTGGCAAATCCAAAGGGGGATTATTTGGCGGCTTATTTGGGAACAAGAAAAAGTAAAATAGGAAAGCTTATCGCGCTGACTTTATTTTTTGACCTCCGTTATGATTCATCAACCGCCTGCTGGAGCTAGGGATCTGTTACCCGTTGAAGTCGCTCAGAAAGCTTGGATTAATGATCGCTTACAGAATATTTTTCAACGCTGGGGTTATCGGCGTATTGTAACTTCTACCCTAGAGTGGCTCGATACCCTAGTGGCAGGAGGCGCGATCGAACCGTCAACGGTGATCCAACTTCAAGATAGTTCAGCAGGCTCGCTAGGACTCCGCCCCGAATTAACCGCATCCATTGCGCGGGCCGCTGTCACTCGGATGACGGAAGATATTTATCCCCAACGGCTTTGTTATCGGGCTAATGTTTTTCGTAAACCGCCTACGGGTTATCACGGTCGGCAACTGGAATTTTATCAAGCGGGTGTGGAATTGCTCTTTGTCGGTGGAGTTATGGCCGATGCCGAGATGTTGCTGTTGATGGCCGATGGGCTAAAAAGTTTAGGAATTCCCCAGTGGCAAGTGATTTTAGGAGAAGCAGGATTAACGCGATCGCTGTTATCTCGATTTCCTGAAGTATTACAACAACAAGTACGAGAATGCTTGATTCAGTTAGATTACGTTAAACTCGAAAATTTAGATTACCCTTCACCCGAATTAAAAGCTTGGGCTTTGCAGTTATTTGATTTACGGGGCGATGCTGAACAAGTGTTACAAACCCTGGCTAGTTTCGAGCTAGATAGCGCGAGTCAAGAACGGGTGCAAAATTTAAAAGCCTTAGTCAACGTCATTCAGCAGTGTAACGAAAATATTCCCTTAATTTTAGACCTGAGTTGGCTACAACCCTTTGATTACTACACAGGCATTGCCTTTCAAGCGGTTGGCATCCAAGGAAATCAATCCCATATTTTAGGCCAAGGCGGACGCTACGATCAGTTATTAGGGTTATATCATCCCCAGAAAAAATCCTTACCTGGCGTGGGTTTTTCCCTCAACATCGAAGAATTACACGCTTGTTTGCTGCCGACGGAACATTTACCCAAAACGACCCCCTTAATCGATTGTCTCGTTATTGCCTTAACCCCTGAGCATCAAGCAGCCGCTTTCCGTTATGCCCAATCCTTACGTCAGTCCGATCCCAAATTACGAGTTGAGTTAGATTTAGGCGATCGCGCAATGGATGAGATTCGGGATTACGCCCGCAATAATCAAATTCGTCAGTTAGCCTGGGTTGGCGCAAAGGGAGAGGTTAAAATTGAAACAATTTAAATTTTTACCAAAAGGAAAAATCTGATTGAAATTGGTTTAAAGATAATAATTTAATCTGAGAATTATTTTTAATCGAATCTCTTATTGCTTGAGTGTTATAACCCCAATCAGCAAGATATAAACCCATCGAATTTAAATCAGTTTGCTTGACAATTAATTGTAACGTTTTTAATAAATCTTCAACAAACCACAATTGTTCAGGTTCAATTTTATAACGATTTAAAAGCTGGTGCAGGGTTTCATATTTAGGTTGTTTAACTTCTTTACCTAAAATAAATTGACTATCAATTAATAGCCCTTGTTCATGGAGTAATCGCTCAATAAATCGGCCTTCTTTCGTACTAATAATGTAGAGCTTAATCTCAGAATTAAGAATTTGCTGTAAACGCTTAATTACACCAGGATAAAAACGATGCAATCCCAGCCAACTGTCTAAATCCTGATTGATCCACTCATCTCTGACGTGATCTAGCTGCTGCATGATGAATTTTTTATCAACGCGATCGCAGCTAATAATTTCTGCTAAAACCTCAGCCCAATGGTTCAAAATTCTAGGTTCAGAAATACCTAAAACTAAAGCTCGGAGCAACACAGGCATTTCCCAACCCGTTTCAATCACAGGTCTAAGTCGATAAAATTGATCGGCAAATTTTTCCAAATTACTATTCGTTTCATCTTGCCAAATGGTGTGATACGTTCGCTGGGTTGTTTGAAAATACTCCAGCAATCCATCACAAATGACCCCATCAAAATCTAATGCTAAAATTTTTGGAGAAACCTGACCCATGATGATTTTTCCTAATGTTTAATTTCCGATAAATTTTTGCCAAGCTTGCCAAAAGGTATAAATCGATAAAATCGCTAACAATAGATTAAAGCAAAAACTAACAAACTGTTCTGGTAATTTGGGCAAATAGCGAGTGCTAACCTGGGCACCAATTAACCCCCCAATGCCTAAAATTAAACCGACGGTAAACAAGACATTTCCTTTAAAGGCGTGACCCACTGTTGCCGCGATCGCCGTAATCACAATGACCCCTAAACTGGTCTGAATAGCCACTTTGATTTGTTCTCCCAGTAACAACATTTGTAAGGGAACCATGATTACACCGCCTCCCACGCCAAATAATCCCGCCAATAACCCTGCGGCGGCTCCTGTCCCTAAACGCGCTACCATCGGATTAACATTGATGGGGTTAGCATCAGATTGCTGACGTTCTAAATTTTTTCGTAAGCGGACTAAAAAGATATTGATAATTAACAAGAATCCAAAGGCTATTAACAATAAAGAAGATGAAAATTGACTCGCTAAATATACCCCTAATTGGGCAGTCACTAAAGCAGGAAATCCAATAGAAAATACCCGATTAAAATCCAAATATCCCATGCGCCAATTTTGAATACTGCCCGAAATTGAAGTTAAAACAATGGCTAAACTACTAGTTGCTACAGCCTGCACAGGGGTGTACTGTAAGGTCACTAAAATAGGAACTAAAACGGTTCCGCCCCCAATCCCTAATAAACCTGCTAATAGTCCTGATATTAAGCCTCCCAAGGTTAAAAAAATCCATTGATTTTCTATCATTATTTTTAGCTAAATTTAAAAAACAGAAAAAACTTATTTATCCAGCCCTTGTCGAATGGCTCAATTAATGTTAACACTTAATATAATGATAAAAATTTGAAATAACGCTATTTAAAATTATGGGAGACTTTTTAGATAACGTGGGTCGCTATCCCCGTTACATGATTAGCTTAATTTTAGGAATCTTCTTTGCGTTTTTTACCTGGTTAAAACCCTTTTTTAAAAATCCAGTAACGGCCGTTGCTCTCGTCGGTATCCTTGCAGGCGGATTTCTCTTTCTCTTTTTTACCCTGCGGGCTATGTTAGGATTAACAACAGTATAGAAATGTGATTGCAGTTCACAAATCTAAGGGCAAGAGCTTCAACAGGGGGCAAAATTCATGGCTACTAATCGGCGCGTTTCTCGGATCTCTTCACTGATTAAGCGTGAAGTTAGCCAAATGTTGCTCTACGACATCAAGGACGATCGCGTAGGGGCAGGCATGGTCAGTGTCACTGATGTGGAAGTGTCGGGCGATTTGCAGCACGCCAAAGTCTTTGTCAGTATCTATGGCACCAATGCAGCGAAAGAAGAAACCATGCAAGGTTTGCGCTCCTCTGCGGGATTTGTGCGTCGAGAATTAGGGCAACGGGTACGTCTGCGGCGGACTCCAGAGGTTGTTTTCTTAGAAGATACTTCCATTGAACGAGGCGATCGCGTTTTGAATTTGCTGAATGAGATAGAAATTAAGGAACCCGAAAATTTACCTGAAATTAATGATATAGACAATACTTTTGATGAAGACTTAGAAGAAGATATTTAAGCAATATCGGCTTCTACTTGAGCAATGATGTGATCTAATTTGCCTGAAATTAAATCATTTTCTAATTGCTTATCCCAGAGGTTATTAAGATATTCTTGCAACCACTGTACTAAATCACGCACTTCATTTTCTGGTAATTGTTTAATGGCAGATTCGACTTCTAATCGCGTTGTCATAAGTTTTTTGGAGTTGAAGGAATAACTTTATTTTATGGTGAATTACCGACAGCGATCGCGGGCTAAATTTTCTTAAAAAATCAGTGAGAAAGTCAACAATTTTAAGCAGCAAGATAAGAATTGATGCCTAAAACCGATTGATAATAATTTTCTAGTTGTTTGGTTGCCGCACTCCAGCCCCAGCGTTCTGCCTCTTGGCGGGCATTTTGACGTAACTGTTCTCGCTCTTCGGTTGCCGCTAATAGACGTTGAGTAGCAGTGACGGCTCCTCGATTATCGGTAGGATCAAATAAATAGCCATTGACCCCATCAGTCACAATATCAGGAATTCCACCTGATCGCGCCGCGACTACTGGACATCCTGCGGCCATCGCTTCTAATAACACTAATCCCAGGGTTTCAGTCCGAGAGGGAAAAACAAAGGCATCAGCGGAGGCAAAGGCAGAGGCTAACTCTAATCCCTGTAAATAACCGACAAAATGGGTATTCGTGCCTGCAAAATGAGTTTCCATTGCTTCTCGGTGTGGCCCATCTCCCACGATCGCTAAACGGGCATCAGGAATCGCTTCTAAAACGGGCTTAATTTCATCAATCTGTTTTTCAGCAGAAACTCGTCCCACATACAGCAATAACGGTGCATCGGGATGGCCTTGGGAAAGGCGCGATCGCATTTGTTGAGATGCTAAATGAGGTTGAAACATTTCCGTATCCACACCCCGTTGCCAGAGATCAACCCGTTCAATGCCATGTTCTACGAGAGCATCTACCATTGCCGTCGAAGTACACAGATTTAACTGAGCCTGGTTATGGGCTAATTTCAACAATTCCCACAGTAACCCTTCTAAGGCTCCTAATCCGTAATGCTGGAGATATTGGGGTAAATGGGTGTGATAGGAAGCAACTAAGGGGATATTAAGCGTTTTTGCGTAATAAATCCCTCCTAGCCCTAATACCGCAGGATTCACCACATGAATGAGATCAGGTTTGAACTTTTCTAAAACCCGTTTTAAAGTCGGGCGAGGAACGGCTAATTTGAGTTCAGGATAAAGCGGCAAAGGAATACCCGAAACACCATAAATTTTTGCCCCTTTATATTCTTTTAGTCCGCCTTCAGGAGAAAAAACTAAGACTTGATGGCCATTGCGTTGTAGATGTTCAACGGTATGCTTTAATCGAGTGACAATACCATCAATTTTAGGCAAAAAGGTTTCGGTAAAAAGCGCAATTTTCATTAGTTAATAATGAATAGTTAATAGTTAATAGTTATTAATGAAAAATTACAATAAATTTATAAAATAATCCCCCTAAAAATATGAATTTGGAAGGGGGAAATGACAGCATAAATCAGCGATCGCGCTAGGTTATAACTTATCTACGCCAGCTAACTGTGGGTAAAATTTGCTGATAGTCAACGCGGTCTTTATATTTTTTCGCAAAATTCAAGAGCGAGTCTAATAAGGAATCTGACAGGAAGTGGGGTTGTAAGCCTAAATCCAGTAACTTCGTATTTTTGGCGTTGAAATAGTGTTCTTCTAGTTCAATACGGGGATTTTCTAAGTGATTAATTTCTACCTTTAATCCCAGATCACTACCCGCTTTTTGTACCATTGTGGCCAAATCACCGATACTAAATAATTCAGTAAATTGGTTAAAGACTCGGAATTGTCCTTCATCGGCTGGGTTCGCGATCGCGAGTTCAACACAACGCACTGTATCTCGAATATCGAGGAAACCACGAGTCTGGCCGCCTTTTCCGTAAACCGTCAGGGGATGACCAATGGCTGCTTGAATACAGAAACGATTTAATGCCGTTCCAAATACGCCGTCGTAATCTAAACGGTTAATGAGCATTTCATCCATGCCCGTTTCTTCCGTTAATACCCCATAGACAACCCCTTGGTTAAGGTCGGTTGCCCGAAGTCCCCACATTCGGCAAGCAAAATGAATATTGTGGCTATCGTGAACTTTACTGAGGTGATAGAAACTGCCAGGTTGTTTGGGATAGGGGAGGGTATCTTTGCGCCCATTATGCTCAATCGTGATATATCCTTCTTCAATATCGATATTGGGAGTGCCGTATTCCCCCATCGTTCCCAACTTAACCAGATGGCTATTAGGAAACTCCTCTTTCATGGCGTAGAGGATATTTAAATTCCCAACAACGTTATTAACTTGAGTAAAAACTGCGTGTTCTCGGTCAATCATGGAGTAGGGAGCAGATCGTTGTTCCCCAAAGTGGACAATGCTATCAGGCTGAAACTGACGCATAGACTCGATTAAAAAGGAATAATCAGTGATATCCCCTACAAAGAGGTCAATCGATTTCCCTGTTAAATCTTTCCACCGTTGAATCCGTTGACGAATCGGCGCGATGGGGGTTAAGGTTTCAGACCCTAATTGAGCATCCCAGAGACGACGCACCAAACTATCCAGAATCCCGACTTCATATCCTTTGTTGGAAAGATGGAGCGCAGTTGCCCAACCACAATAACCATCACCACCAATAACCAGAACTCGCATACTAAACTCTATAAATTTTTGTTACTGATATTACACAATGTATCAGGTCTGGGGACTTCCGATAACATTAATATCATTAATATTGAGACAATTAAGGACAGGGGCTAGGCTAGGCCTGAGCTTGTGGTATTCCTTAATTGGGAGTTAATCATTCCTTAAGAAATAATAGAAATTCTTAAGCCATGCTTAATAGGAATTACACCTTTTGATGGATGAAAACTCAGCCCCTAGTTCATATTTTTGCCAAGCACAACATCAATCTTCCCACGGTATTGTGAGGCGTAAAGTGCCAATATTGAGGTCTTTCGCATCTAAGAATTGAGTTTCAAAAACGGCCAAAATATCTGTCGGTTTAGGTTTGCCCCGTGAACTTCCGGTTACGCCCATGGCAATGATGACACTACAGTAACCCTGGGTTTGTTGGCAACGAGTATTCCATTTTTGACGGGCTTTTTTATGAACGGCATCATCCGCGAGAAATTCTCCAAAGAGATGAAGTTTAGAGGCTTCGGTTTGAATAATTCCCAAATCATATTCATCATCTGACCAGGGATCTTCCCCTGGGTTGAAACAAATTCCTTTAATCCCGCCTTCTGACCGTAATATATCGATCATTTCTTTCGCTTTTGGGCGTGTTGTTTGAATAACGATCGCGGGCAGACCATCCCCCTTTTGGGGCGCTTCTTTGATCGGATATTCCGTCTTAGGTTGGCTTCGTAAAAGCGTGATCGACTCCCAAGGAATCATCCCCAGACTCAGAAAAGCCTTATCAGGGACAAAATCACTATTGAGTTCAAAATCATCCTCCTCGTCCTCATCCTCTTCTTCCTCTGCCATCATGTCTAAAAAGGATTGGGTTAAATCAGGCATGGTATAAACCGTGGCAGCAACCTTCGCTTTTTTCCCGGATTCCGTAACGCTAGAAATTTGATACCGTTTTCGAGCGGCGGTCACCGGATCTTGAGCAAGTTGTTTAGGATGATCGACGATGAAACGGATAAAGGCTTGCAGCGCATAGTAAATGATTTGGGCTTCATCCTCATCTAAGAAAGGACGGATACCTTCTAAGGGATGAATACTGCCAAATAGAGCTTCTACTTCATCGGAGGGCAAGTCTTCTAAATCCAATATCTCATCGTCAAATTCATCTTCGTCTAGGGCTTTATAATTCAAAAACCAACAATCTTGTGATAAAAAGACCGTTTCCAACTGGTCTGCCGATTTTTCAGATAAGATCGCCTGCCGAAATTGGTTTAGGGAGTCGAGGGAACGATAAAGAATCACGCCATATTCTTGACCGAGCATACCCATAATGCAGGCATAAATGGGGGGCGTTTCCAGATCCTCTAGTTCAATGGCAATAATGTCGTGATCGGCTAATAGGTTCCAAGGGGCTACATCCCACAGGGCAACGCTGGTTTGCTTGAGTAAGGGTTCATAAAAAGACGGAATGGCAGGGGGCTTGCTCTTGCTCATGGATTCAAAACTACGGAACAGTTCGTCAATGAGCGGCAATTCAGGCACATAATCAATATTGATGTCTAAGCTCTGTAAGGCTCCCCGCAGAAAGAATTGAATTTCTCGGTTACGAACGACAATTTTTTGGGGACGAGCGGGTTTCGCGGGACTATGGGGCGTTTCGATGGCACGCAGGAGGGTACGCACAACGGCTTCAATTCCCATTTGCGGAGACACAATATCCATGGAACGGACAAAGCCTTCTGATCCATCTACCCAGAGAATACAATCGCCTTTGCTGTCAATTTCATCTTCTTCTACTCCTCTTAATCCACTCAAGGGTCGGCGATCGCCTTCCCAAACACTCGGAATTTGAGGGATTTTTTTGAGACGTTGTTCGGTTGAGGAGGAAAGAGCACTCATAAACTAAAAAATAAAAATAATTTCAAAAATAGCAACGGAAATACCGATCTTAAAACAGGCTTAAAAATTTTTAAACTTTTACGCCAGAAAAAGTCTAGGTGAAGGGATAGAACGATCCTGAGCAGAGGGTCTAATAGGGGCAAATTTGATAAGCATTCAATGTCTCAGCCTAAGGTTATTCTAACGATTTACTAAATAATTTGATAAATAAAATTTAAAGTAGCCCAAGATTTCATCTCTAAACAATAAAAATCACTCGTATTGTTATTCATCGTACTAGACATGGCTCGATTACTGTGCAAATCCGCTAAAAGAGATTGGGCTACGAGGAGGGGATTTTTAATTTCCACAATTTGAGCCAGTTGTTCATTGCCATTGGAGGATAGGGCGTTGGGCTGATTCGCCCCTAAGACTTGCCGAGTTTGGGTGAACGGATTCACCGAAGCAATGACTCGGATTTGGGCCAATCCGCTATTTCCAGACACCCGCCAACTAACGGTGGTATTGACTCCAGGAATATGCTGGGTTTGGTTGGGTGCGAGGGGATTGACGGGGTTAGGGGAGTACCAGGCGATCGCTTTCCCGTTGGCATCAATTCCCATAATGAGGATATAAATCGGCTGGTCGCTGGAATTTCCTAGTTGGTAGTGGAGGTTACTCCCTTTGGCAACGGTTGCGATTCCCGCTGTTTCTAGGCTATTGGCTATCGATAATGGGGGCGTGATGAGGCTAGCCGGATTACCTAGATAGCGAGCGGTGGCGTGTTCAAGGATGGGTAAGGTTTTGGTGCCCTGCCCAACGCTTAAGGTTGCTTTAAATCCGAGTCTGGAGCTTTGTTCATTCTCCGTTAAATTCCAATATTTTATCGCCAATAGTTGGTCTAATTTAGGGGTAAACTGCGCGATCGCCGACTTAATGGCTGCAGTACTGCCTTCTCCCGCCCGGAAGAGTAAATTCCCCCCTTCGGTAAAGAGGGCGTAGCTTCCTGCTTGTTTGCCTAAAACACAATCTGCGGGGTGTTCTCCGGCATTGATTACTTCTGTCACATTGGCGATCGCCGCAAAGGCACTGGTCGCATCGACCCGTTCAATGCGGTCAAGTTGTTGATCCAAGGCAATGATTAACCCTAAATGGCGGGGAATGGCTCGAATCACTTCCTGAAGTAACTCCCCGGCTTGAATTTTACTGTCGGGAGTCAAGCGCGTGGCTTGCGCCTTAAGTCCCGTTCGTTCAGTCACTTGAATCAGGGTTTCAGGCAGATCGGTTTCTTGCTTCTGGGAAATCACTTGAAAACAGGAATTGATTAGCCCATGCTGGAGAACGAGGGGCGATAATCCCGTCAGGTTGATCGTAATGGCAAGGGTATTGGCCCCTTCCTCCACCGAATCCACCTTAGCTTCAGCCCCAAAAACGGGGTGAGGAGTATCCCCATACACCACGGTTGAGGTCTTATTTCCGTATTGGCTTTGGAGGGGGGACTGATTTATTAAGGGCGCGATCGCTTCATTTATCCGATGTAAAGCGGTAATAACTCGAATGGGCGGGGTAACTTCCCACAGATATTGGGTCAAAGAATAGGTTAACAGCCCTGCACTAAAGCCATGACCCTCGAATTCAACGGCGATCTGTTCCGGTTCAGTGGCAGTAATGATCACCCCTGGCGGATTGGCACGAGTAAGTTTTCCCTTATCTTTTGCCGATGCCAATAGTTGGGACTGAAAGGCAACTTCTGCGGCACTGGGAGACTCTCCGGGTAAAGCACTAGAGCGAATGCGGAAATTTCCCTGTAAGCTCTGGGCGGGCCAATAATAACTACTATCAAAAATCATGGTGATTTTATCTGTCGCCAGCGATCGCGCTAATAAAAACAAGGTTTCTCGCCACAGATCCTGGCGATGATTGTCGCTATCAAGCCCGTCACTCGGTAAAATCCCCCAATCTGCTGCTTGAGTATGGGAATTTTTCTCAGAAGCGGGATAAATCCGACTACTATAGCCACTAAAGTGAAAAACAACCCCATCCCCGGCCTGGGCCTGTTGGATTAAATGTTCCACAAAGGCTGTTTCAATTTGGTCACGGGTTGCTTGGGCATCCGTTAAGGTCACAATATCCTCAGACTGAAAACCATAACGTCCGATAAGTAACTCTTTTTGTAATTCCACATCCGTTACACACCCCGCTAAGTTTGCCAAAGTCCCATCAGAACGAGGAGTCAAGGGCGTGTACTGATTAATTCCTACTAACAGGGCTAATTTTCGGGAAGTTGTCGCGGCGAAAGCTGACTGGTGACGAGTCCATTGGCGAAATGTCGGTATTCCCCCCCAGAGTTTAGGGCCAATCCCTAACATCATTAAGCCTTGTAAAAATTTGCGTCGCTCCAGTTTCATTGTTGTTTCCTGAGAGGTGAGAAATGATTTACCTTAAGTCTGTAAAACTGAGAAATTTATCCATTCTTTTTCTAATTTTAGTTTATTGGCAACTGTTCCTGTCTAACCCCAAGATTTTTTTGTACTCAGTAATTAAACGCTCTTAACTCATTTATTTCTTCAACATGCTCACTATTTCAACCCTCAAAAGTCGCAATCTATTCCATGAGTTCCGTAAATTTTGTCTTATTTAAGGATAGGGAAATCAGGAGGAAATACTCAAAATCCTAAAAGATCAGTAAGAATTAAATTAAACGGAGGGTTTCATGATACACAATACAAAAAATCGCAAAAATTTAACCGTAAATTACAACGGACGAGAAGCTCATTCCAGATTGGATAGGGAATTCTAACTTCCAGTTCGTTACTTGAAATAATTGAAACCCGTGATTAAATCATCTTCGATTTAAGCCATTGATTTAAGGCTTGTTTCACTTGAGGATATTCAATTTGCAATTGCATGATAGAAGTGGCGAGCAGGGTAAGATTTTCTGCCTGACATTGATGGTTAATTTGTTGAGATAGGCGGGATAAGGTTTTAGCCCCAATGGAATGGCTACGGGATGTTAAGTTTTGCGCCACTTGCCCCAGATCGCTGAGGTCTTGTTTTTGATAGGCAATGAGAAGATTTGATACCATGCGATCGCTTTCTGTCAGATAACTTTGAACGATTTCCTGCATCAAGTCCAGATCGTTATCACAGAGGGTTTCTCGCATGATCTGAAGAACCGATTCATCTAAAGGTTCTGTGGGGAGCGTTTCCTCTGTAGAGTCCCTTGGTGTTGGGGTTACGTTGGGGTTCGCAATCCCTGGGGATGGAGGGCAGACAGCCTGAAAAATTGTGGATAATCCTTTGAGCGTGATCGGTTTGCTCAGATAGTCATCCATTCCGGCTTCTAAACAGGCTTCCCGATCGCCGAGCATGGCATTAGCGGTCATGGCAACAATATGAGGAGATGGATCAAGATACCGTTCTCGAATGAGTCGAGTGGTTTCTAAGCCATCGAGATTCGGCATTTGTACATCCATGAGGATGAGATCATAGGGTTGAGATTCTAATTGCTGCAATACTTCGAGTCCATCCTTAGCCACATCCGCCTGATAGCCAAAAACCTGCAACATTTGTAGGGTCACTTTTTGGTTAATGGGGTTATCTTCCGCTAACAAAATACGTAACGAAGGAATGGTAGGTTCGATGGCTTCAACGAGGTCAACCGTCGGCGGCGCGATCGCGGGAGTCGTCCATTTCGCTTGCGTTTGAACCGCTTTCAGTAAGCTATTGTACAACTGGCTTTGACGGATGGGCTTACTCAACGTCGCCGTAAATAAGCTCGTCTCCTCATCATCGAGGAGATACTGTCTTAGGGAAGTCAATAAAATTAAAGGAAAGGGGGCACGATTTTCCCATTGCGCGATCGCTTTTGCCAACATCACGCCATCGAGATCGGGCATCTGCATATCGAGGATCGCCACGTCTACGACTGCATCGGTTTTTAACCAAGCTAAGGCTTCATTTCCTGAGGCAACGGATTGGGGGATCATGCCCCAGGATTGACACTGTAAGGTCAAAATTTTGCGATTGGTTTCATTATCATCCACAATTAACACCGATTTCCCCTGGAGATGGGGTAAGGTCTCTTCCTCAAAAAGGGGCCTATCCTCAATGGCAGTGGTCAAAAGGGTAAAGGAAAAGGTGGAGCCAACCCCAACTTGACTTTCGACCCACAACCTTCCTCCCATCAGTTGGGCTAAGCGTTGGCTAATGACTAAACCGAGTCCGGTTCCCCCGTAGTGGCGAGTGGTGGTGGAATCCACTTGGCTAAAGGCTTTAAATAACCGATCTAAGCGGTCTTCTGGAATGCCGATCCCCGTATCTTTGATGCTAAATTCCAGTTGATGGGTGAGGGTTTCCTTTGAGCGATCGCTTGCTGTGGCAGGATCGTCTGGCCCATCCATGGGCAACACGGTGGCTTTAACCGATAAAATAACTTCTCCCGTTTGGGTAAATTTAATGGCATTCCCCAGTAAGTTAGACAAAATTTGGCAAATGCGCGTCCCATCCCCTTGAATAATTTCTGGGGTTTCCGGGGAGAAACTATAGGCCAGTTCCAATCCCTTGTCAATGGCTCTGGGGGCTAAAATCTCTAAGGTATTTTCAATGGATTCTCGTAAATTAAAGATATAGTTATCTAATTCCAGTTTTTCCGCTTCAATCTTAGAAAAATCTAGAATATCGTTAATAATAGTGAGCAAGTTATCACCGCTGGTGCGGATGGTTTCGGCGTAGTCCCGTTGACGGGAATTTAAATCCGTTGCCAATAACAGTTCGGTCATTCCAATGACCCCATTCATGGGGGTGCGAATTTCGTGGCTCATCATGGCTAAAAATTCACTTTTGGCTCGATTCGCGGCTTCGGCAGCCCACTTAGCCTGTTCTAGATCTGCATTTTTCTTACTGAGTTCTTGGCGACGGTGTTTTTCTTGTTCTAGCAGTTGGGCCTGGGCGAGGGCAATCCCCATTTGATCGGCGATCGCGGTGACAAACTCGGTTTCTTCTGCTGTCCAATGCCGTTGTTGATCACATTGGTGCAAACTAATCACCCCATTCGGTCGCCCTTGGTAGGAAGTCCGAATCGCTAGCATGGATTTTAAACCCACTTGTTCTGCCACAACCCGAACCGTTTCAAACAGCGGATCACTGAAAACGTCATCGGTAACAATCGCCTCATCTTTCTCTAATACCGCGATCGCGTGGGCATTCCCCTCCACCGGAATAATGCGATTTAACATGGACAGATAACCGTCCTCTAGATACTCCGCCACAATGGGAATTTGGGCAAAGGGTTCCGCGACATAGGAGTGAATTAAACACCGATTTACCTGAAAAGCTCGCCCCACTTGTTCCGCCGTCGTTTGGAAAATTTCTAAGGGCTTCAGACTCTGCCGAATGTCCTGGGTAATCTGTTTGAGCAATAAAATTCGCTCCACTTGCAGTTTGAGGGCTTCCCGTGCGGCTTTCTGCTCCGTAATATCCACACAGGAGCCGATATAACCCGCAAAGCTACCGTCCGGCATAAATCGGGGGCTACCCGCATCTAATAACCAGCGATACTCCCCATCTGCCCGCAATAAACGGTATTCCATTTGAAAGCGTTCCCGTTGCTCAAAAGCCGTTGTATAGGTCTCTAAACAGCGTTCATAGTCGTCGGGATGAATGCCTTCTGTCCAACCATTGCCCAATTCCTGTTCCATCAAACGTCCGGTAAAGGCTAGCCAAGCATGGTTGAAAAAAGTACAGCCCTTATCGACTCCCGCCATCCAGAGCAGCACAGGGGCACTATCCGCCATACTGCGAAATCGATATTCACTTTCCCTAAGGGATTCTTCATGGTGCTTACTGGGCGTAATATCAAAGCGAATGGCTAGATACTGGTAGGGGTGTCCGGTTTCATCTAAAAATGGCACAATGGTCGTGTCAACCCAGTAGGATTCGCCATATTTATTGCGATTTTGAATTTCTCCATGCCAAACTCGTCCATGGGAAATGGTGTGCCATAAGTCCTGAAAAAATTGCGGTGGATGGAAGTCTGACTTGATGATGCGATGGGTTTTACCAATTAATTCTTGGCGAGAATAGCAGGAAACTTGGCAAAATTTATCATTAACGTAGGTAATAACGCCTTTTTGGTTGGTAATGGCGACAATAGCCGCTTCATCAAGGGCGGATTTTTGAACGGCCAGTTGTTTTAAGGTTTCCTGTAATGTGGCTTCTGTTTCTAAGCGTTGTTGAATGGCCACTTCTAGTTGGGTATTTCGCCGTCTAGACATTTGGGCATAATACAGGGCCAACGCTAACATCCAGGCTAAAATCAATCCGCCGACTAAGACAAAAATCGCTAACGGAGACTGGGTTTCAGCGAGCAACTGGGGGCTAGGAATGACGGTTAATTGCCATCGGATTCCTGACGGGTGGGTGATCAGGCGACTTTGTTTCCATTGTTGGGTGCGCCAGTCCGGATTAAGGTCTTGATAGAGGGTTTCTTTCCCATCGGTTAAAATAACGCCGAATAAGGATTTTTCTTCTCCGGTGAAAATTTGAGCAATAAAGCGTTGCAGATTAAAGTGTCCTTGAATAAAGCCGTCAAATTGTTGATTCACAAAAAGGAGGAAATAGACATAAAATCCCTTTTGATGATTGTGCAGCGTCAAACTGGGACTGAGATGAATTCGACGATAGGGGTGCTGGACAGCGATCGCTAACGGTTTTTGTTCGTCGGGCGATAGGGATTGATTTAATGGCTCAGCATAGACTTCGGGAGACACTAGCCAACGGCGTTTATAGTTTGGATCAACCCAACCCAGGGCTTGGTAAGAAGGAAAATCTTGCAATAATCTTTCGGCATCGGCTTTCCACTCTTTTTCCGGGATTCCTCCCCGGATTTCCCAGCGTTTTCCCATGCGCTCGATCACTTTAACGTTATTCTCTAGCTCTGTACTGATTTGGTTTTGGAGACTGTTCAGTTCATTGGTAACATGCTGTCGAATTTGACGATCATTGTCTTTGAGCAGCGATCGCCAGGCAACCAACGTTAAACCCGATAGGAACAGCCCCACCCATAAGGACAGACCATAACTTCTCCAATAACCATTTTTAAATTGACTCACTATCGTTTTGGGTTTTATCGACATTGCATCCCCAACACCTGCTTGAACCGTAAACCCATTTTCCGCTCAATTCCGACTGATTAAAAATCCAATCTTGTTACTAAACTTAACAACAATCTCAACAACCGTCAAAGACATTCATAAAATGGCATACTGGCATGGGAACGGTAACGTCATGCGTGTGCAACAATTGTAACGATATACTAAGTTGGGAGACAAAGCGGAGGTACTCAAAGACCGTGAATCCAGTTGAACTTATGCAAAAAGGTGGCCCGACAATGGTGCCACTAGTGATTCTTTCTATCCTATCGATTAGCATTATTATTGAAAGAATTTGGTTTTGGAGTCGAGTGCTTTTCAAGAGTTCTCAAGTATTAAATCGAATTCTTGACACTGCCGGCAGAGATTGGGATTTGGCCGCGAAAGTCGCAAAAGATAACCAAAATCAGCCCATTGGCAAGTTTCTCCTCGCTCCATTACGACTCAATCATCCCGATCCGGAAGTTTTTCATTTAGCCCTAGAAGCGGCGGCGGACGATGAATTGGCTTTAATGCGACGGGGCGATAAGGTTTTAGAGGCAATTATTGCCCTTTCTCCCCTATTAGGTCTATTGGGAACCGTTGTCGGACTGATTCGCTCGTTAAGCTCGATTCAGATTAGTGATTTAGGCACTTCCTCGACGGCGGGGGTAACCCTGGGGATTTCCGAATCGTTGATTTCAACGGCGGCGGGCATGATTGTTGCCATTATTAGCCTCGCGTTTTACCGAATTTTTCAAGGACTTTGGTTTAATCAAATGCGAATTTTTCGTAAAGCAGGCAGCGATCTAGAAGTCATTTATCGTCAACGTTGGCTGGATGAGGAAGAACATCACTATACCGAAGGCTACGATCCCCTGCCATCTGATCGTAGTGAGCGTTAAGATTTTGATGAGCCGTTTTCCGATGTAATTTTTTGATTCCCTCCTTTTTTCCCTAAATCTTATGATTCCAACGCCTAACCTCTCCCGAAAATCCCGTAAGCCCAAACTGTACCATCCCACTCGTCCTCTGAAATTGTGGAGTGATCAATCCCCCCACGCCGAGGAAGTGCGGATCGAACTGGTTCCCATGATTGATGTGATTTTCTGTATTCTCACTTTTTTCATCCTGGGGGCAGTGGGCCTATCTCGGCAACAGGCTATCGGTTTGGATCTGCCCAAGGCCAGTACGGGCGCGCCCCAAATGCGAGAAATGTTGGTGGTGACGTTGGATGATCTGGGTCAGCTTTATGTGGAAAAACAGCCGGTTACTCGCAATCAATTATTGGATTCCCTCAAAAATTATCATCAATATAATCCCAGGGGCTTAATGGTTCTCCATGCCTCTCGTAATGCAACCTACAATGATGTGGTTCAAATTTTGGATTTACTGCGTCAAGTCGGGGGCGATCGCGTCGCTTTAGCAACCTTACCGGGGGAAGCCCAATCCCCTAGCTCTCCTAATCCCAGCAATTTTAGTAATCCCAATCTGGGCACGGCTAATCCGTTTGGGACTTCTAATAATTTAGGAACAACCAATAACTTACCCGGCAATTACGGAACTCCTTTACCGCCAACAATCCCGAATACGACCATTCCGGGGATGCCTAATCTGCCCAATTCCGTTAATCCTTCTGCTCCTTCCAATTTACCTGGCGGTCTTCCCAATTCTTCTACGATTCCCAATCCGGCTTCTCCCCTCCAGCCCAACAATTCCGCCGTTCCAGGTTTACCCAATGCTGCCCCCAATTCCTTACCGAGAAGACCTTAATTGTTTGATGGAATAAAACCCGGATTTTCATCCTTTAGGAATGAACTCGCTGAGCAATTAATTGTTCTTCCAAGGCAGCAATACGGTGATAGGCCGCCGTAATTTGCGCGGTCAAACGGTGTACTTGAATATCCGCAGAGAGGGGCTGATCTTCTTGGAGTGTCCAAAAAGAAAAATGTTCCTCCTCATCGTTTAAAACATCTTTATGAAACAATCTAGAAGCGGAATGAGTTTGCTCGCTATCGCCGGAAGAAGTCTCCCTAAAATGATTAAAGGACATTGAAGGTTTAGCATCCTGGTTATAAAAAGTCAAAGATTTATTACTTAAGGCCGTAATTTGTTTACTTAGCTGTAGTACCAAGCAATGAAGTTGATCGACTTTAAAATTGAGTTCTAGAATTTGTTCTTGTAGGGAGCTATCCATAACTATTTTTGGCTACCTTCTTGTTTTTTTCCATGTTAAAAGAAAACTCCCAAAGACGAATAACCTTTCCGATTGATTTAATGATTTCTTCATTGGTCTTAATATATAAGCTTAAATAGATTAGATTTATGCAAGTGTCTCTACCCATAGCTAGATTGAATCGCCGCACTTTTTTGGTCAATGCCGGAATGGCGATTTTAGGTCAAAGTTTGCTAGGTTGTGGAGCGACCTCTACCGCCTTAGAAATTCTATTTTTAAAAAATTCTTTGCCGCCCCAATTAATTAGTCGTTTTCAACAACAAATTAAATCCAACAATTCTGTCAATTTTAAAGCAGAATCTCAGTTAAAAACACTTTTTGAATTATTACAAACGTGGCAAAATCCCCGATCCAGAAAATCAAGTTTATTGTCCCGATTTCCCCTGATCAATTCGACTTCTGACGCGATCGCCAATTTAGTGACGACAGGAGATGTCTGGTTAAGCGACGCTATCCAAAAACAATTCATACAACCCTTAAATCTATCGAGCCTGTCTAATTGGTCGCAATTAAATCCCCGTTGGCATCAATTGGTGCAGCGCAATCAGCAGGGACTTCCCGATCCCCAGGGGAAAATCTGGGCGGCTCCCTATCGTTGGGGCACGACGATGATTGTTTATCGTAAGGATAAATTTAAAACCTTGGGGTGGACTCCTAAAAACTGGGACGATCTGTGGCGAAAAGAATTACAACAACGCCTTTCCTGTGTGGATCAGCCCAGGGAAGTTATTGGCTTGACCTTAAAAAAATTAGGTTTGTCCTATAACCCGACGGAACTTACTAATCTGCCCCAACTGAAAACCGAATTAATCGCCTTCCAAAGACAAGTCAAGTTTTTTAGCGATCGCTTTTACTTACAACCGCTTTTATTAGGTGACGTTTGGGCCGCGATCGGTTGGTCAAATGAGATTTTGCCCTTACTCAATCGGGAATCGGATCTGGCAGCCGTCATTCCTGAATCAGGCACCTCTCTGTGGGCAGACCTCTGGGTTCAACCGAAATCAGCACAACCAACCAATGCTCTTTTGGAAGACTGGTTAAATTTTTGTTGGCAACCCGAAGCCGCGAATCAAATCTCCCTTTTTAGTAACGGCATTTCTCCCCGACTAGAAAGCTTAGCCCCTTCTGATATTCTTCCCAAGATTAAAAATAATCCCTTACGCTTGATCCCAAACGATCTTCTAGAGCGATGTGAATTCCTCTATCCTCTTGCCCCCGAAGTCCAGCAACAGTTTTTAACCCTGTGGAAAGAAGTTCGTCAGTCGGCTTAATCCACGTTCAGCAATATAGTCGTTTTAACAAGAACAAGCGTTTGTTTAACGTCCCTCTTCTTGCTTTTCACTATTATTTCTACAAAAACTCAACCTTGCCGTACATATAATCAGATTCTAAACATTCCCAAATCAAAACCAAATTACTAGTAACCTTTCCAATCGCTTGACGTTGATGCGAATAAATAATGCCACAGTGTTCTAATCCCATTGAAGATAAAACTAGAAAATCATCATCAAAAGTAAAAATAACTCGGCCTTACGATAAAGCATAAGCTAATTGCTCTTCATCAGAAGCTCCCATCAGTCCTTCCTCTGGAGAGGTTGTAACATCAATCCCTCGAATCCTTAAACCTTTAGCGATCGCATTAGAAACACTCTCATCAAGGTGAAACTTTATCCTATTCGCCATTATTGCCCTGTAAGAGTTTTTCGATCAAAGAAGGTTTATCTCCCTGTAACTGTTTCGCATAATTCTCGCTGGCTTCAATATCTTGGCGAATTTCCTCTCGATGATCATGGTAATAAGCCAAAGCCGCATAAACATCAGCTAACGTAATAGTTGGGTAATGATAAATAATCTCATCAGGCGACATTCCCATTTTTTCATGCCAAATCACAATATCTTGTACCTTGATTCGATGACCCGCAATACGAGGTTTGCCGCCACAAATACCGGGGGTTACTTCAATATGTTGTGTAAGAATTAAAGACGACATGATAATTTATTTATTTCAATAAACTATAGTATTTATAGCATTTTTCTTAAAAAATTGTGATCACCGCTTTCGTAATTAATAATTTTCAGGATGAGGTCGAAACCGATATCATTAAAGCCAGAAAAACTATTGAATGATTTAAGTTGAGCACGCAAGAGTGAATGCTTTCCTATTTAATTAAACGCCTATTGATTGCCCTGATTACCCTATTGGGAACGAGTTTAGTCATTTTTATGATTTTGGCGATCGCGCCGGGGGACCCCTTGGGAGAATTAGCCAGCAACCCCGCCATTACCGAAGAAGTCCGCGAAAATATTCGCCGCAGTTTAGGACTCGATCAACCGATTCCCATTCGTTACCTTAAATGGTTAATGTCCCTATTAAAAGGAGATTTAGGCTATTCTTTCACGAGCCGTAGTCCTGTGATAGAACTGATTGGGCAACGCTTACCGACGACGTTATGGGTAGTGGGTTCGGCCTATATTTTAAGTGTTTTTATTGCGGTTCCCTTGGGTGTTATTTCGGCGATTAAACGCTATTCTTGGCTCGATCAATTCGTGACAACTATTAGCTTAATCGGATTTTCTTTACCCACTTTCTTAACCGGATTAGTTGCCATTATTATTTTTAGTGTGCAATTAAAATGGGTTCCTTTTATTTATAACAGCACCCTAGAAGTCAATAATTTTAATAATTTTGCCGGCTTAATTCAGCAATCTATTTTACCCGTTTGTGTTTTAGCTTTTTATCAATGGGCAATCCTAATGCGCTTTGTCCGTTCAGCCGTATTAGAAGAAATTCCCCAGGATTATATCCGAACCGCTTATGCTAAAGGCTTAACGCCCTGGGCTGTTTTAACCCATCATTTATTACGAAACGCGATGATTCCGGTTGTAACCTTAATTGCGCTAGATATTCCTTCCATTTTTACAGGCGCGTTAGTGACAGAACAGGTTTTTCGCGTTCCGGGCATTGGGGCATTAATGATTGAATCAATTTATCGAAAAGATACGCCCGTCGTGATGGCAGTGACGTTTATTTATGCTGTATTAATTATTGTTTTTAATACCTTAGCCGACCTCAGTTATGGTGTTCTCGATCCTAGAGTAAAATATGACCCATAACGTTGGTTGATAACATGACGCTGAGCCATACAATTATTCACTTTAATTCTCAGTTTTAACAAGTTGGAGATAAAAAATGCAAGCGATCGCGATGACCAAACCAGGCTCTCCTGAAGTATTACAACTGCAAGAAATCCCAACGCCTCAAATTCAAACGCCCACCCAATTACGGATTCAATTAAAAGCCGCCGGAGTGAATCCCATTGATACGAAACTACGACAACGCGGAACATTTTATCCCGATCAAATGCCTGCTGTTTTAGGGTGTGATGGGGCAGGTATCGTGGAAGCAGTCGGCTCGGCGGTTCAAAACTTTAGTGTCGGCGATCGCGTTTATTTCTGTGCGGGGGGATTAGGTCAAACCGGAACCGGAAATTATGCCGAATATGCCGTCGTTGAAGAACACTGCGTAGCCCATAAACCCGAATCCCTATCCTTTGCTGAAGCTGCGGCGGTTCCGTTGGTCATGATTACGGCATGGGAATCGCTGTATGATCGAGGACGATTAGAAGCCGGACAAACCGTGTTAATTCATGCGGGGGCTGGTGGTGTGGGCCATGTGGCTATTCAGTTAGCCAAACTCAGGGGGGCAGAAGTTTTAACAACCGTAAGCTCACCCGATAAAGAACGATTAGTCCGTCAATTGGGGGCAGATTACCCCATTCTCTATCGACAAACGGATTTTGTTGAGGCGGTTCTCTCCCAGACTCATGGAAAAGGTGTGGATTTAGCCTTTGATACTGTCGGTGGTAAAACCTTTTTTGAAACGGCTCCTGCGGTCAAAGTTTATGGCGATCTCGTCACTCTTTTGGAGCCAAATTTTAACGATGGCAATTTTAAAGTCGCTCGTAATCGCAATTTACGCATCAGCCTGGAAATTATGTTAACCCCAAATTTAATCGGTTTAACAGAGGCCCAAAAACACCAAGCCCACATTCTTCGACAAGCGGCTCAATGGATTGATGAGGGGAAATTAAAAATTCACCTAGCCCAAACCTTCCCGCTTACAGAAGCGATCGCTGCCCACGAATCCCTAGAAACCGGATCAACCACAGGAAAAATCGTCTTAGTAATGGAAGATTAGCAAAAAATGAGTTTTTAAGGGGTTATCCCCCCGAATTTGTCTTGGTTGACAAACTTTAAACCCTCGCTTCTTAAACTATATTTTCCTAATCAACGAATTTATTGTTATCCTGACTGTTATTGTTCATTGAATTAAAAACAGAGTTTATTGAGAGGTTTCATTGAAGTATTGAATATAGAGCGATCGCAGTTTTTCCTGAAAATGGGTTCTGACCGAATCGGGGCTAATAATTTGGCAACTCTCAAAATAAGGCGCGATATCTCGGAAAAACCAAAAGGTAGCAAAAACACGGCGAGTAATGGTACGGGTGGGGGGATTTCCTGAAATTTCTCCAATATCGAGATCATCGGCTTTATAACCTGTTTTGCCATAGTTAAAAGCCAAATTGCCATAAAGTTCAAAGGTAACGGCGACGTGATCTAACTGGGGTTGCCAAGGTTGTTTAACAGGATTAACGGCAGCTTCTTGGATGCGGTCTAGACGGAATGTCCAGTTATGTTGCAACTCAGGAATATCAGTATTCCCTTCGCTTTCTTGGCAGGTACAAACGAGATATTGATGTTTTTCTAGTAACTTCAATTCGGCGTGTAGGACGGTAAAGGTAAATTGGCGGTTTGATGGATCGACATAGCTAAGTTGAAAAGAGCGTCTTTGGGAGATGAAATTTTCAATCTCTCTACGCCAACTGGGTTTAGGATTTTCTAGGAATTTCTCAATTTCTTGTTTTAGTGGATATTTTAATTCGCTCCGTTGTTGGAGTATACGGGCAATAATTTCCGCTTCTGATAGTTTACCTGTATCAATCAATAATTGTCTGGCTTGTTCGAGGGATTGGATTTGTTGGTCTGTCCAGTCATGATTAATAGCGATTCGGAGTTCTTTTTTCGCGATCGCGGTGATGAGTTTGGAAATGTTGGGTTTATCGCCCCACGTATAGCCTAAATCATTGGCAAGGGTTTCCAATTCAAGCTTTTCTGTTTCTTTAATTGATAAGGTAATCGATGCGCCTTTACGTCCCATAGTGTACGTCCACTTTCTAACCTAGCTACCTTGTTATTATCGGGCATGACAGCCATAATGGGACTAGGCAATCTGAAGCGAGCCTAAGTTTAAGGATTTCTACAGGTTTATGCCTGCGTAATTTCGATATTTTAAAGTATGAAAGAATCAAGAAACGGATTCGATAATTTCCCTGAGCCAGACTCAGAATGGTACTGGAATCCAATTGTTGATGAGGAAGGAGAGATTGTAAATCGCCCAGATTGGGAGTCACGCAATCGAGACTAACTAAACGTTGGGGAGGAGGCAGTGATCAAACATTATTCTTTCTCTCCAGCAATAAACACAATCAAGGACAGATTTCAATGAGTACATCTCAAACTGAACTGATAAGTCGAGCATCTCAAAAACTTCAAGAAAATATCAATAGTGGTGTTCAGAATGAAAACAAAGAGAGTGAAATTCGGATTTTAATATCTGCTTTGTCTAATCAAGTCATTCTAGAAAATCACTTAGAGTTGATTAATGGCTTGTCTGCTTATCCAGAAGCTATAGAAATCGCCCGCTCACTAAATGATTCAAAATTAGTAAGACAATTACAAATTCAATCCCGATGTGTCAATACTAAAATAAGCTTAGAAGAGTTGATTTTCCAAAAAGAAGGAGTTTTTTACAAAAATCAGAATATTGGTAGAACTCTACTTTTATATAAACATCCTTTCCCTGGAGAATTACAAGCAAAACTTGCCTATGAAAGTATAATTGATCGATATTTAGAATATTTACAAAAAAAGCTTAAGATTGCTGTTCTTGATGAAAGTGATTACCATATTAAAATTTTTATTCCTACAAAAGAAGATTCTAAATTATTAGAAGAATATTGGGAAAAGTTTATTACGGAAGTAGCTTTTTCAATAAAGGATAATTTCCAACAAACTTTATCTAATTTACAACAAACATTTATTTTAACACTCAAAAGTATTACTTTAGCTGATAGAGGATTTAGTACTTTAGAAATTCCAATTATCACTCAAGAGCAGGCAATAATTTTAGCATCATTTTATCTCGCAATTATTGAACAGGTTAGAGAACGTCAAAACTATCGCCAATTGCAAATTAATAGTTTGGATCAGGAAATTCAAAATGCCGATTTAAGCGATAAAGAACGAAATTCCAAAGAAAAAGATCTACAAAAAAAGCAAGAAATGCAGGAGAAAGAAGCTAAAAAATATCAAGAATTTTTTCAAAAATCTTTGATTAAAATTTTTCAAGAGCAAAAACTTTATTGGGGCGAAATTAAAGAAATTGAAGATCAGATAAATCAAACTGGATTAAAAAAGACACATTTTAAAAAGTTAAAACAACAACAAGAGAAATTACAGTCAAAAATTATTTTTAGTTTAGATTCGATTGCCATTAAAGAAAAATTATTTGCCGACTCTCAAGGAAACCCTTTTGAATTTATTAGATTAAATATAAAACAAGATTCAGAGAAGTTTAAAAAAATTGTTGAAATCGCTAGACTGTTTAATAAATCAGCAACGGAACAAATTAACTCAACTCGTGGCGATATTTTTACACAATGTATTATAGAAATGTATCGATTATTAGAAATTCCTCAATTAGATGAGATTCCTAAACCTTTATTAACTGTTCATCCCAAACTTTATGAAACGAGATTTGCGGGAGATGATGGTAAAGATTTTTGTTATTCTTGTGGTACTGCTTTAGAGCGAAATAATGCTAAATGGAGAGTGGCTAGATTTATGTTTGAAAGCCCCTCTCAACGTCGTCAATCATCATCAACTGAAGACAGACCATTTATTTGTTCTTGTTGTTCTGTTTTGTCTTTTGCTTCCCCTCTGAAAGTAACAGATGATAGTATTATTCTAAAATTAGAATCTAAAATTAATAATTTCAATAATGACTCTAAAATTAAACAACTTAAATTAAAAGATTATTTGCGAGGTTTAGTAATAGGAGAAGTTGATATTATTTCAGGAAAATATATTATTTTAAATTCTCAAAGTGAAAGATCTTCTAAAGGAGAAGTTGCATCTAAAAAATTAGGCTTAGAACAATATGCTTTAGCCAAAATTTCTTCAAAATTTCCTTTTGAAGTATTATCTGATTGGGTGTTTAACCTTTATGTACAAAGTAGCCAGCCCGTCTTGTTAAAAAATAGACAATTAATTCTTGTAAAAGGATTAATGGAAGGTTATAGCCAATCAATTATTACTAAAGGCAATAAAGGGCAAGAAATTAATCTTAAATTAGGAGATGCTATTCGTTATGTACAGCAAGATTTACCCTACTTAGCAAACTATGTGCTAGTTAAATCTTCCAGCCTTTCTAATTTGTTGTTATTAGAACAAGTTAGAGAGAAATATTATCAAGCTATCCAAGAAGATCTTGAACTCAAAGGAGATGATATGAAAATAGATCCGCTATGGAAACGTTACAAACTTTATGAAGATGTTGCAGCATTAACAGGATTAACTTACGCTTTTGCTCAATCTTTAGAAAGTACGGCAAAAAAATTGATGAAACCTGAAGACGCAGAGCGAGAAGTGAGTAAGTTAATTGAGCAAATAGATGATCCAGTTGCTTTTGCTTACTATGCAACGTTAGGAGATGAGAAAAAAACGAGTGTTCAAGCAAGGCTTTATAACAATGCTGAAAATTATTTCATTTATTCTCAAACTAAAAAATTAATTGAAGAAAAACTAGGAATTGTCAACAGAGAAGGCAAAGATGAATCTGGGAAACAATGGCTCCAGCTTTATGCAGATGATTTAATTAAAGCCTATTCTTATTTTGCTAACCCTGAACTAGAAAATAATTATGCTCAAGAAAAAGATTGGAAAAATCTAGCTTATAATCTTAAGCTTTCTCTTTACACTCGTTTCCCTGAATTAGTTCGTAAACTTTCATCTACATCCAAAGGAGATAAATAATTATGGCTACTGAATCTAAAGCAACTACTGGATTACCAAAAACAGATAAAAATAATCCCCGTTTACATTTTGATATTTATGCAATTCTCGAAGGTTCTCAAGAACTATATTTAGGACATGAAGTACAAGTTAACGTCAATTTAGTTGAAACAGTCAAACTCAGCACTAAAGACGGAAGAGAAATAGAAAAATGTTATCTTTCTCCAACAAAAAGACGAGGTGTTGAGCGTCGTTGTCTTTTATGGTCGCCAGTGAAAAGTGGAGAATTATTAGGAGATAAACAACAGTGTGGTATTCCTAAAACTTGTGCGGAACCGACTTGTCCTATTTGTTCAACCTATGGCGCACTTGATCCTGGCAAACGGACTTTAATTGGTCGCGTTACTCATGGTGGTGGTGTTGCAATTCAAGAAATATATCCTGTTGAAAAACAAAGAGCAATGCACCCATCACGTTTAGTCAATCAAAACGATGAAACTCCAACGCCTTTCAGACGAGAATATAATCAGCCAGGTATTTTATATCCCGTTTCTAATCATGCTTTAAGTATTACAGAAAAAGACTTTTATGCTGTTGCTTATGCTTTTTTAGACTCCTTGCCTCGTATTGGTTCAGGAAATCCCAAAGGAATCGCGATCGCAGAAGATTTAAACAATACACCTTTATTGGTATTGGATCGATATTTGTCTCCCAGAGGTAAGCGTCCTTTAATTTCTCCCTCTGAAATCAATCCTGAAAAAGCAATTAACGAATTTTTACGACTGGCAAGAACAGAAGAAAATACCAATCATATTCAAGCACCTCACTTTGATCGTTGGATTGGTGATGAAGCTTTAGCAAAATTACAGGAATACGCCGCTCTTTTTGTTGATACTGTTCTCGAAGCCTAAATTATGTATTGTCTAACAGTCAATATTATTCCAACGGCAGCAATGACATTTCGCATTTTGCCAGGATCAATTCTCAATATAGCCACCTATCCTTTCGTTCCGCCTACTACTTTATCGGGATATCTACGCCGAGTAGCCATGTTAAGTAATGGTTTCGATATTCCTGAAACAACTATTAACAAAGAGAATCCCCCTTTTTATACTTTACCTCGTCACTGTGTAGCATTAGGAGCGTATCCAGTTAATCGGGCTTATAGTGGCGTTCATCGTACTTATCGTAAAGGAATGCGCTCTTTTAACCATGATACTTTCTCAAAATTGTATGTAGAAAAAGGAGAAAATTTTCAATTACATACTTGGGAATATTTTATTACTGATGAATTAATTGGATTTGTAGTTAGTGAATCTTTATCCGATTTAGAAGCTTTGCTGAATATAGAATCATTTGGTTGCAAATTAGGCAAAGAAGGATTTGCAGTAATTGATAAAATTTCAGAACCAATAAAATTGCATCAAGAAGTAATGCCAGCTTGTCCATCAACGCTTGTTCCAATGGAAACATTGTTACAGCAAAATCAATTTATTGATGGGTGTGATATTTACAACCTTTACCGTTATGATTGGTCAATCAATAAACACATTGATGACGGCAAGGGGTTATTAGATGAAACGCGATCACCGATTAATGGTTTTATTCCTTTTGTTGGAGCTTATTACCCAAAAGAGCCTAAAGCTGTACCAACATTAGAATTTTATACCAATGAAGAAATTTATATTCCTACTTCCTTAGTTAATCTTTTACAAGGAGAAAAAGTTAATGTCTAAGCGTTATGATTTTGGTCGCTTATTTTTCCGTAAACCTAAAATTGATGGGAAATTGATTCCTGAGTTTATTTTATTTCAACCTCTTGGCAATCATGTTAGTAATGTTAGAAAGTTAGTTAAGTATTTTCCTCAAAATTCTAATTTATGTCTTGAACGAGTTTCTAAAAGTGCAGGTTTACATGATATTGGAAAACCTCAGAAATTTTCTGCAAAAATTGAATTTAAAAAAGGAAAACCTACTTTAACTTATTCATTCTCTGGACATCGTTTTTTAGCTGCATATCCTAATGATCCTTGGGTAGAAAAATTAGCAAGAGGACATCATGATTATTCAGTTCGTGATATTTGTCGAGATACTTACATCTTAAAAAACTTAATTAATAAACTTGATGAAAATGATCCTCTATGGGAAGTAGCAAAAAATTATCATGATACTTTGCTTATAGATCCCTTAACCTATGCAAAAGAGCTATACATTTTAGAAATGTGTGACCAAATAGAGGCGGAAATTGCGTGCCGTTTTTATGAAGATGATGAGCAAGCAGAATCTCGCGCTTTCATGGATTTTAATATTACTAAAGATCCTGAAAATTCTAATATTTTTTATCTTGATCCTTGGATTTTTAAAATTGATGAAGAAATCCAATTAACTTTAGCTACTTGGTCAATGCCTATTTCTCAAGATCTTAAAAGTAAAATTGAAAATGCTTCAAAAGAAGATCAAGATCAAATTAGTAGAGAATTACAAAAATA
>JAYKGY010000130.1:0-9156 GCA_035285545.1 Snowella sp.
TAGCGGGTCGAGTCTTTGATGATGAGTTAGATTTAGCCTATGCTCTGATTGAAGGAATTGAGAATCGAGCCAGACAAGGTGGATATTCCGTTTCTCGTTTTTCTTTTAATTAAGTTGACCTACTTAATAACGTAAAAATGGCTGCTATAGCTTAATTTCTCAAAATTTCAAGTTAACTTAACGAAAGGGGATGGTTTAAACACCATCTTTTTTTATTCGATTTAAGCAAAAGAATTTTATTGGCTTGTATGATTAATGTAAAGCTTTAAATTTTGCTGACTGCTATGGCAAGACCTCGGAAAAAGAATCAACCTGCTGAATTGCCAAAGGAAATTCCTCCCGCCTATTTTTTAGGTTTAGAGGTTGAAAATATTTTGTGTTTTAAGGATAAACAGTTTTTAGATTTATCAGATAAGAATGGTAATCCTGTCCAATGGACGGTAATTTTAGGTGATAACGGAGTAGGTAAAACAACTTTGCTACGTTGCTTAGCAAGAATGGAGCCTTACCTTGCAAAAGGAGTACCTAATTTTTCTTTAAGAACGTTAAGCAAAGAACATCTGCTTCCTTTATTTTATTCTTTATCTGAAGAAGAATTAGGAACCCTATATAAATCACAAGTAAAAATTAATGCTGATTTAATATATGGGCTTTCTCTAAATGATTTTAGAAATTTATCACCTGAAATTATCAAGAATCGAATAGAAAAAATAGTTTTACGATTTTCAATAAATCCTTCCCCATCCTCTGAAAGAGAAGCTTCATTTATTGAAAAAGACTTATTTGAATTGAAATGTTACGGCTATGGGGCTAATCGAAGAATCGGAAAAACTTCTTTGTCTGAATTATTATCCTCTGATAGAACTTCAACATTATTTTCGGATGATGCTACTCTCATCAATGCAGAAGAATGGTTACTTCAAACAGATTATGCAGCCGCTCGTTCTAACCATAAAGATAATCGATTTCAAAAGCGTTTGACATTAGTGAAAGAAATGCTTAAAAATCTTTTACCTGATGTTGATGATATTCGTATTGCTTCACCAACAGATGAAATTCCAAGACCAACAGCCGAATTTCAGACGCATTATGGGTGGGTAACTTTATCAAATCTGAGTTTAGGATATCAAAGTGTTATTGCTTGGATGGTCGATTTAGCGGCTCGAATGTTAGAACGTTATCCCGATAGTGAAGATCCCTTATCTGAACCTGCAATTGTTTTAGTCGATGAAATTGATTTACATCTTCATCCTAAATGGCAACGAACCATTATGGATTTTCTAACGGAACGTTTTCCTAATACTCAATTTATTGTTACTGCCCATAGTCCTCTCGTTGTTCAAGCGGCTCAGGATGCCAATATTGTTTTACTTCGTCGAGAAGGCGATCGCGTCGTTATTGATAATAACCCTGAAATTATTGATAATTGGCGAGTTGATCAACTATTAACCAGCGTTTTTGAACTTCCTTCTGCTCGTCCTGCTAAACTTGATCCATTATTAAAACGTCGAGAGAAATTATTAACCAAACCTCAATTAACTGAAGAAGATAAGACAGAACTTAATGAAATTGCCGAACAAATTGGTCATTTACCCACAGGCGAAACCCCGCAAGATATTCAAGCAATGGATATTATTCGTCGTGCTGCTCAACTTCTAGAAAAATCAGAACCCCAGTGATCCGTATTCAAAAAAACAAAACTGCGCCCAATAAACTCCAAACCGATGGAAAACAACAACGTAAATCTCACTGTTTATCCTATAGCCGTAATCCAGTAAGTTATCAAACAGGAGAAAAAACGTTTACTTTCAAGAGCAATATTTATGGTCATCCCGAAGTAAAACAGGCATTAATTGATGCTCAAGGCGAAAAATGCTGTTTTTGTGAACGAAAAATTGGTGAGGATGGTGATGTAGAACATTTTCGACCGAAACAAGCTTATAAACAAGAGTCAGGACAACCTCTACAACGTCCAGGCTATTATTGGTTAGCCTACGAATGGGATAATCTTTATTTAGCCTGTACAGCTTGCAATCAACGACATAAACAAAATTTGTTTCCTCTTAGTAATCCTAAAGAACGTGCGACAAATCATAAAATGGATCTGAATCAAGAAAATCCTATTTTTATTGATCCAGGCAAAGAAGATCCAGAGAAATTTATTCAATTTCGAGTTGAAGTTCCTGTCGGCATTGATCAAGACGGTAGAGGAGAATTCTCTATTAAGGCATTAGGTTTAAATAGACCGACTTTGAGTAAAACTAGGTTTGAAAAAATTGAACAAGTATATTTGTTAGATAGAGTAATAAAATTAGCAGATAGTAATCCTCAAAACTCAGAATGGCAAGAATTAGCTAAAGAGGCAAAACAATCCATTGAAAAATCAATTTCCAAGTTAGGCGAATTTTCCTCTGCTGTTAAATGTGTAATTAAAGATGACTTTCAGATTTATAAACAGTCTATACCTAAATCTTGATTTAATAGACCTCTTGCATGAATCAAGAAACAAGTTGTATCTCGAAATTGATGATGCCAGCTCAAAGATGTAAACGTAGTCCAAATCTCCGTAGTAAGCTCTTCAAAAGAGATTGAGACTCTACTTCAGATAAAAATCCTTCTTTTCGAGAATTTTCACAAGCTAAATAAAGAATAAGGTCTTCTAATTCAGAGGAATTATTTTGAAATAAAAGTTGTAGAAAATCTTGTCGAATTTCGGGCGTTAAGCTTTGAAAAAGGCTATAAAAACCTGTGCTACTTAGTAAAGAATCTGTAATTTCTGCTTGACTCAAGGCTGTTGTTCCTTTTTTGCAAGGTCTATATCTTAAATTATATCGCCATCAAGCTTTCTAAAAATAGTCAGCAATTGCTTTTTTCGTTTCGCTTACAAAAAGCTCGTATATGAAGAAATTCAAATTATTTTAAGAGCAGAGCAGAGCGAAGAAAAAATGTATTCCTTTGCCAATAATCAAAAAGCGTATATCATATAGCCAACGTACTCGATAAAATCCATGATTGTAAGTACCTCGGCAAAATTATTTATACATAGCGATCCTTATATAGTAAGGCTTCTAGGCTTGTCTAGTAGGTAATTTATTTTGCATGACTACTTACTTGCATAACATTTAACAAGTACGCTGTATCGACTTATTTGCTATCATTATTAATCTTCATCATTAATGAATTCTTAACAAGTTCTTTCATACGATCATCCTGATTCTGTGAGTTTAAATATTGTTGCGAAAGCCGATTGTCTGGAACTACAAACTCTTGTGTTTTACAACAGGGACATTCTTGTCCTGAATTGACTTCGTGTTCGCAATACAAACACACAAATAAGTTTGAAGCTTGTTTTGGATCGAGCCTTCGCATTTCTGAGCAAACAAGTCTCAGCAATTCAACCTTTTTCTTTTGAATAGGATCTTGAATCTTAGGCTTCATTTCCATTGATTTCCTCCATTCATATCTCTATTATGCAACGCCGAAAATTTAATAAACTTCATCGTGTGTTCCTATCTCGACGAGTAATACCTCATCTTCAGACATAAATTTGAAGATAACCCGATGTTCGTAATTGATACTAAAAGCGAAATAGCTTTTTAAATTTCCACTTAATCCATGAGTTTTTAATGAAGGGTGAAATGGCTCAGAACAAAATAGGGTTAACTTATCTTCAAATTTGGCGATCAAATCTGGATGTTTTTTCTTCCACTTCTTGAGAATTTTTAAAAATGGGTCATCCCAAACAATATTAATCATCAGTATCTACAGCACTCATTAAGTCAGCCACCGTACCTGATGTAATATGACCTTGCTTATAATTTTCTTCCGCTTGTTTACCTCTAGCCGCAATTTGCGAACGTTTTAGTTCACGCATTCTTTTATTAAGAAGATCAGTAATGAAAAATTGCTCTTCTTCAGACAAGCAAGAAATAGTGTTCAAAACTTCATTAACATTCATAAGCTGTATAGTCAAGTGCTTCTTATTTTTAAATTTATCACATTTAATTAAGTCCATCCTAAAGAGGTGATAACCTTTTGGTTTTGGGTTAATTGTCAAAGTTACTAAAACAAGCCTATAAACAAAGATTAGGTCAAGCTTTACAATAGCTAGGCTATTATCGGTTCGCTTACGGATGGGATAATCTTTTAAAGTAATCAATCGCTTTTATTAAAAAAACATTACCATTGCATGGCTAGTACAGAATTATTTCCTCCCGCGATTCTTCCACCGAAACTAAAAATTTTAACCATGTTTCGCTTAGGTCTATTTCAACTGGGCTTAGGGATTATGTCCCTGTTAACCCTGGGAGTACTTAACCGCATCATGATTGATGAATTAAACGTATTACCTGGGATTGCGGCGATCGCGATCGCGATGTATCAGTTCGTCAGTCCGACGCGAGTTTGGTTTGGGCAATTATCGGATAGTAAAAAAGTCTTTGGCTATCATCGCAGCGGCTTTGTTTGGATAGGGGCTGTTCTGTTTACAGTGATTTCTTTTTTAGCCCTACAGGTGGTTTGGCAATTAGGTTTCAGCTTACAGACGACGGGATGGAGTCTCCCAAGTTATGCCTGGGCTTTTATCTTAGCGGCAGTTTTTGCAGGCTATGGTTTGGCATTGAGTGCCAGTTCGACCCCGTTTGCCGCTTTGCTGGTGGATGTTTCCGATGAGGATAATCGGTCTAAATTGGTGGGCATTGTCTGGTCAATGTTAATGGTCGGGATCGTGATTGGCGCGATCGTTAGTTCTCGATTGTTGAATACACCGGATATTTGTGGAAATGCCATTTTGAGTTATGACCCAACTCAGGTGAACAAAGTAACCGATATTGCAGTGCTACAAAAAGCAGTTAATCCGGTTTTTATCATCATGCCTGCCATTGTGTTACTGCTGTGTTTTATCTCAACCTGGGGCGTTGAAAAAAAATATTCTCGCTTTAGTACGCGATCGCATTATGTAGAACGCGAAGATCAGATTACCTTGAAAGATGCACTAAAAGTGTTAACAGCCAGTCGGCAAACGGGTTTATTCTTTGGATTTCTGCTGATTTTAACCATTAGCTTATTTATGCAGGATGCGGTCATGGAACCCTACGGCGGTGAAGTGTTTGGGATGTGCATTTCAGAAACCACGCAACTCAATGCCTTTTTTGGAACCGGAACCCTACTAGGGATTGCATCAACAGGCTTTTTGGTGGTTCCCCGCTTAGGTAAACAAAAAACGACTAAATTAGGGTGTATTTTAGCGGCTGCCTTTTTAGGACTAATTATTTTGGCAGGATTTACTGCTAATCAAAGTTTCTTAAAATCGGGCTTGCTCTTTTTCGGATTAGCATCGGGGATGATCACCGCTGGGGCAACCAATTTAATGTTGGATTTAACCGCAGCAGAAACGGCAGGAACCTTTATTGGGGCTTGGGGTTTAGCTCAGGCGATGTCTAGGGGATTAGCGACCGTATTCGGAGGTTTTGTTTTAAATCTGGGCAAAGTTGTGTTTACTTCTCCCGTTCTCGCCTATGGCTTAGTCTTTGTTCTCCAAGCGGTGGGATTACTGTTAGCAGTCTGGTTACTGAGTCAAGTGAATATCAAAGAATTTCAAGATAACGCCCAATCGGCGATCGCGGCGGTCATGAGTCAGGATTTGGACGGTTAAAAGTCTGCGAAAATAACAAAAGACTTCAGATGGAGAAACCCCAATGGCGGCCAATTACACAGACATCAATATTGCCGATTATATTGATCACGCACTCCTCGATCCCCTCGCGACAGAGGAACAATTAGCCAAATATTGCGCCCAGGCAAATCACTATAACTTTCCCGCCATTTGCGTCTATCCCAGTGCTGTCCGTCAAGCGGTGGATTTGATTAAAAATAAGCGTACTCAGGTCTGTGCAGTCATTGGGTTTCCATCAGGGGCAACGACTTCGGCGGTGAAATTATACGAAGCCCAAGAAGCCGTAGACAACGGAGCAACGGAATTAGACTTAGTAATTAATTTAGGTTGGTTAAAAGCCGGTAAGACAGAGGAAATTTATCAAGAAATCGCCCAAATTTG
This sequence comes from Snowella sp., assembly GCA_035285545.1. GTDB lineage: Bacteria > Cyanobacteriota > Cyanobacteriia > Cyanobacteriales > Microcystaceae > Snowella. Next base: position 6,056 of record JAYKGY010000130.1, read on the forward strand.
TGAGGAAACCGGACAAACGGTTAAAACGATTTTAGAAATGTCCCTATTGACAGAAACGGAAAAACGATTAGCGGCGGAAATTTGCATGGATGCGGGAGCAAGTTACCTCAAAACCAGTACGGGTTGGTCAGGGGGCGCAACGATCGCTGATGTGGCTTTGTTAAAAAAGATTGCTAAAGGTCGGGTGGGGATTAAAGCCTCTGGCGGGATTCATTCCCTAGACCAGGCGATCGCGCTCATTGAAGCAGGGGCAAACCGTTTAGGAACCTCTCGCGGTATTGCCCTAGTAGAAGAACAAAAAGCCAAAAATGCCTAAATTATTACGTTTAAGTGCCTAATTTGGCAGGAAGACAAACGCGGATGGTTGTTCCCTCATTAACTCGACTCTGGAGACTAATTTCTCCGCCATATAAGTTAACACATCGCTGGGTAATGGCTAACCCTAAGCCAATACCTGCAATATGACCCACATTGGAGGCTCGATAAAAGGTTTCAAAAATAGAGCCTTGTTCCTCTTCAGGAATACCAATACCGCGATCGCTAATTTCAAAAATTAACGCCTGAGCCTTGGCCGTGATTTCAAAGCGAATGACAGGATTGTCAGGGGAATATTTAATAGCATTATTGAGCAAATTAACAAGAATTTGGCGTAGCAAGCGAGTATCAAAAGCAACGAAATAGGATTGCGGGGTGTTTATTTCTCCTAAATTCCAAACACAATCAAGGTGATAACCCACATTGAGTTGTTGAATTTCTTTAACGAGATCTTTACAAAAAGCCACGATATCCCCAACCACAGGGTTACATTGCATCTCATTCATTTCGGTTTGAGAGATAGTGACTATATCATCGAGGAGATGGGTAATTTGTTGAACGCTTTTTTGAATGTTATTAATGTATTTTTCTTTTTGTTCTGCTTTTAAGCGATCGCCATAATTGTTAATCAATCCAATAGAGGAACCAATCACGGTAAGCGGTGTACGGAATTCGTGGGAGATCATCGTTAAAAACTGCGATCGCAAACTATTTAACTCCCGCTCTTTTTCTAGGGCTAAATGAAGCGTTTGTTCCGCTTTTTTACGTTCGCTAATATCCTGTAGGGCAACGATTGCGTATTGAATAGCACCTACTTGGGAATAAATCGGTGTAGCCCAGGTTTCGATGGGAATCACATAATCAGCATGGTGAATTTCGATATCATCGGAATAGGCCGTTTTGCCCTGAAGTGCTTGATAAACAGGGAGTTTTTCATTGGGATAGGGTTCATTTGTTCCTGCTAGATAACATCGATACACTTCACTCAGTTCGTCAGCAGAAACCTGAGGAACAACACCTTGCCCTAAAATCTTAATTGCCTGTTGGTTGGTGTAGTAAGGGCGACCTTCCCCATCCACGACCCCGATACCAATGGGCAACGCTTCTAGGAATTGTTTGAGTTGCTGCTCACTCTCTTTCAACTGGGCATATAGTTGGGCATTCGTTAAAGCGATCGCGGCTTGACTTGAAAGTAACTGGAGTAACTCAATGCGTTCTGTTGTAAAAGCTCCAAGGCTTAAATTATTTTCCAAATAAACCAAACCGACCAATTGCCCCTGATTGAGCAAAGGAAAACAAACCAGCGATAGGGGCTGTAAAGCTTGAATATAGGGATCTTGCTGAAAATGCCCCTCTTGAGTCGGCTGATTTAAAATAATACTCGTTTGGGTGCGAATAACGTATTTTAAGACGGAAATAGGCAAAATATTTTGAATTGAATCAGTAAATTTAAACTGGGTTTCATTTTGCTCAATATTACAATAGATAGCAGGATAAAAATTGTTTAATTCTTCCCCTGACGTTTCTGTTGATAATAGCAGGTAACCTAACTGTGCCCCTGCATTTTTCAAAAGAATTTTCATTAAGGTTTGCAATAAATCTTCGAGGACGATTTCACGCGCGATCGCCTGAGATGCTTTCATAACCGTTGTTAAATCTAAGACAGACGCTTGGGCATAGAGGGCGTTTGAGGCTTGCGGTAAAGAGGGCATGCCTAACTCCCTTATTCGCTCAAAAATTTGGGGATATTGCTTTTCTAACTGCGCGACTTTTGCCAAGGCTCCCCACTGGAGATAACCGTAATGGGCTTCAATTAAATAAACCTGTGCAATTTTCGGTTTGCCCCATTCCCCATAAAACTGGGCGGCTAGTTCATTGGCGAGGGCTTCTTCTTGAAGATATTGATTTGCTTTAGCCCCCGCGATTGCCTGATCATAAAACTCTATTGCTTCGGCTTTTTGTCCTAACACTCGACATTTTTCTGCTTCGACTAATTGCCATTTATGTAAAAAATTCATCGGGGCGTGATTTGCCCATAATTGATATTTAGCTTGATTACTTTCAACCCGTTGCCAAAGTTCTGGCTTTTCCTTCTTCCCGCCAGTCCCGATTTGAGATTTAAGAATACTGAGAGAATCAAAAAAATAAAAAATTGCTTCTATAAATTGACCTTGACATCCTGAAATATGAGGTCGGGCTTGCACAAAATCTTGGTAAGCTAAATCAAATTGATTCCACAAAAAGCAAATTATTCCTCGAAAAATATAGAAAACAAACATCCTCGTTTTATCTTGTTTTTGTGACGCAAGATTAATTAACACTTCTTCATTTAAAGACTGCTCAAAATAATTTAAATTAGCATCGGCTGATTGCGTGAGGGCGTGAATCAATTGCCCTAGTAAAAAATTATATTGAGAAATCGAAAAGCTATTGAGTTCTAATAAGCGTTGATAAGTATTTTCCGTTTGGGCTTGTAAGGCTTTTAGGGAATAGCCACTCCAAAAAGCGTGATAATCATAGCCATTAAGATTATAAGCAGCAAATTCTATATTTCCACCAGCCAACCCCGCCTGATAGCCTTCTTGCAGCAGGGATAGTTTTTCTGTTAATAAGTATTGGTATGGGTAGCAATAAAACGCTAAAATATGCCAGACCTTAGCAATAAGAGCCTATCCGAAAAGTCAATAGGAACGAAATTGGTACATTTTAGCGAACGCTAACTTCACTAGCTAGGTGGACGGTTATTTCCCTAGCAAATGCTCGGATAACTATCTCTCAAATGAGTC
>JAYKGY010000131.1:0-6069 GCA_035285545.1 Snowella sp.
AATATTACTTAGCCTGGAAAGAAGACCCCGAAGATGATAGCCGTATCCAACTCGATAAATACCTGCTCAAACTCTGCAATCCCCAACGTCTTCTGGAAATAATCCATGACTTCATTGTTTTTGATGCAGGTATTAAGAAATTACCCCGTTTCCATCAATACTTCGGTATTAAAGCGGCTCAAGAATACGTCAAACGTAAAGAAGGCGGCATTATTTGGCATACCCAGGGCAGTGGCAAAAGTATTGTCATGGTTTTGCTGGCCAAATGGATACTGGAAAATAATCCCTATGCCCGTGTCGCCATCATCACAGACCGCACCGAACTCGACGACCAGATCAGAGATGTCTTTTTTGATGCAGGGGAAGAAATTCACCAAAGTAGTAGTGGACGGGATTTAATTAATCAGCTTACTAAAGCAACTCCCCGTCTCCTTTGCTCTCTTATCCACAAATTCGGTAAGCAATCCACGAATAACTTTGAAAACTTTATCAAAGACCTTAAAGCTCAGCCAATCTCCACTGTTGGCGAAATCTTTATCTTTGTTGATGAATGCCACCGCACCCAAAGCGGCAAACTACACACCACCATGAAGACAATTTTGCCCCAAGCTACTTTTATCGGCTTTACGGGAACTCCGCTCCTTAGCCAAGATGAAAAGGATAGCCGTGAAGTCTTTGGAAAATATATCCATACCTACAAATTTAATGAAGCTGTCGAAGATGGGATTGTTTTGGATCTCGTCTATGAAGCCAGAGATATTGATCAACGATTGGGATCGGAAGATAAGATCGATGCTTGGTTTGATGCCAAAACTAAAGGGCTGAATGAATGGCAAAAAGCCCGCTTACGAAAAGAATGGGGAACCCTGCAAAAAGTTTTGAGTTCCAAATCCCGCATGGAGCGAATTGTACAGGATATTATTTTTGATTTCAGTGTTAAACCCCGCTTAAGTGATAGCCGAGGAACTGCCATTTTAGTCGCCTCCAGCATCTACGAAGGGTGTAAATATTTTCAACTCTTTCAACAAACACCCCTGAAAAATAAGTGCGCCATTATCACCTCCTACAATCCCCAAACAAAAGACATCACCACTGAAGATACAGGGGCCGACAGCGAAACCGATAAGGAGTTTATTTACAACACCTATGTTGAGCTATTGAAAAATATCACTGCTCACGGTGGCAAAAGTAGAACCGAAGTCTATGAGGAACAAGCCAAAGAGACCTTCAAAAAATCTCCTGCTCAAATGAAATTGTTAATTGTGGTTAACAAACTCCTGACAGGATTTGATGCTCCCAGTTGTACCTACATTTATCTCGATAAAAAACTACAGGATCATGGGCTTTTCCAAGCCATTTGTCGCACCAATCGCCTAGATGGAGACGATAAAACCTACGGCTATATTGTGGGTTACAAAGACCTTTTTGGCAGTGTTACCAAGGCCATTGGTGTCTATACTTCCGAACTTGCCAAAGATGAACTGGGGCTTATTCCCCAAGTTGTCATTCAAGAACGCCTGAGTAAAGCCAAAGATGAGCTAGATAATGCCCTTGAAGCCGTCTTTTTCCTCTGTGAACCCGTCGAACCGCCCAAGGATAGCCAAGACTATATCCGCTATTTCTGCGGCAATCCCGAAATTCAATCCGACATTGATGAACGAGCTTTTCGACGTAACGCCTTCTATCAAGCGATCGCTGCCTTAGTTCGAGCCTACGCCCAAATCGCTAATGAACTGGAAAGTGCGGGATATTCTGCCCAAGAAGCCGTAGAAATTAAGCAGAAAGTGAATGATTACAAAAATCTGCGGGATGTCATTCGTGCAGCCAGTGGAGAATATCTCGACCTCAAGCCCTATGAGGCTGATATGCGCCACCTCATTGACACCTACATTGAAGCTGATGAACCGCGCAAAATTTCCGACTTTGATCATCTTCCCCTCGTTGACCTGATTCTGAAAACCAGTATTCAAGAAGCTGTTGATCAATTGCCGCCTGGTATTCGCAATAATCGCCGTAACGTCGCGGAAACCATTGAAAATAACGTCCGTCGTGTTATTGTCCAAGAACAGCTTAATGACCCTGCTTACTATGCCAAAATGTCGGCTCTTCTCGATGATCTGATCCAAACTCGTAAACGGGAAGCGATCGCCTACGAAGAACTCTTAAAACGTTACGCAGAACTCGCTCAGAAAGTTAGACAAGGCAAAGAAGACAATACTCCCCCTGAACTGGATACCCCTGGTAAACTGGCCTTATACAATAACCTTGATCACAACTTAGCCTTAGCCCTTCAAATCGACGCAACAGTCAAACAAGTCCGACCTGATGGCTGGCGAGGACAAAAAGCTAGGGAGAACGTCATCAAAAAAGCGTTATTTGATCTCCTCAACAACGGCAATGAAGTCGAACGAATTTTTATCATTCTTGAAAATCAGCCAGAATACTAAACATTTTTTCTATGAATGAAGTTATTACCCTCGGTTCTTTGGCGATCGCTGTCCAACGCAAGAACATTAAGAATATGTATCTGAAAGTGCATCCCCCCGATGGCGATGTCTTAATTTCTGCCCCCAGCCATCTCCAACTCGAAACTATTCGGATGTTTGCGATTACCAAACTGCCTTGGATTAAACAACAACGCCAACAAATTCAGTCTCAAGAGCGGGAGCCTGCCCATGATTACGTCAATCGAGAAAGTCATTATCTTTGGGGCGATCGCTACCTCTTAAAAATTGTCGAAGCGAATAAACCCCCACAAATCTCTCGGAGCCATCAAACCCTTCTGCTACAAGTACGGCCCAAAACATCCCCAGACCAAAAAGAAGCGATTATTGCCCAGTGGTATCGTGAGCAATTAAAACAAGCGATCCCGCCCTTAATCGAAAAGTGGGAACTCATTATGGGAGTTACCGTCAATCGCTTTTTTGTACAAAAAATGAAAACAAAATGGGGAAGTTGTAATATAACCGCTAAAAATATCCGCTTAAACCTAGAACTCGCCAAAAAGCCCAAAAAATGTCTCGAATATGTGGTTGTTCATGAAATGACCCATTTACTCGAACCTACCCACAACAAGAATTTTGTTGCATTAATGGATTCTTTTCTACCCGATTGGAAGAATCATCAAGAATTACTCAATACTTTGCCTATAAACAGTTAGTTGCCAGAGGTTACAGCACAATCAATAACCTTGAAAAATCTTGATTACAACCATTCTGGAGGTAAAATTAGCACTCGTTGTAGTCAGTTTTTACCTTGCCCCTATGTGTAACAGTGACCCCCAGAATGAAGCAATCTCGAAGAGAATCAAAATCTTCGTTGACAAAATCAAAAATAGTTTGTTAATTTTAGAAAAGATAACTTCTGACCATTAGCAAAATCAGCAAACGTATTAATGTAGCCATGATTGATTAATACAATCATGTCCGTCCCAAGTCGGTTAAATACAGAGGGGTACAAGCTAACGTTATTACCTACTTATGAAACAACAGAATAACCTTTGTACTTTCTCTGGATCGTTTAACCCAGTAGCTTTGCCATTAATATCTTTTTGCAGTTATCGTCATGATTAACCTGCAAAAAATACCTTTCGGCATTTGATTCATGGCGTTTTTGTTTGGGTTATCAACATAATTTTTTATAACCTAAATTGTCATTTTTGTCCAAGTTTGTTGTGAAAGCAATATCCCACTAAATAACTAAAGTGAGACTGCTGAAATCAATAAATTACTCTATATTCTTTGATGAGCAAGGAGTTTAGACTTAATAGCTATTAATAGAAATTAACTTGCTATTAAGTATTAATTCTTCAAAAGCTTGCTTTGAAAAGATATTAGAGCGAAGAGATAACACAAGTCATTGCCAAAGTAATCGAACACCCTGAGACAATCTTCGTCGCCAAGCAATACAACTATTGTTAAGAAGATTACGTCTCATCAAGATTAGGAAAAAATTAACCTAATGTACGAAAGGAAGAGATGTATAATACCAAAAAAGAAAACCCCCGAAATTTTGGCGATCGAAGGGGCTTTCTAGAAAAAAAATATAAAATTTTAACCCTCTAGGAGGGGGGTTTTGCTATGACTATAAAAAATCTAGCGTCTGATACGGTTATATTAGCAAACAATGATAATGATGGCCAACAGGTTTTAACGATTGATGTTGAAGGTCATAAAGTCCCTGAAAGTGATGTTCCCGCTATCCCGGAAGAAACTTGCCCTAGCACGATTAATCAAAAACATTGGGACGAATGGACGAAAGGAAGTGGTATTTCTCCAGAAATCACTAAATTATGTCTTCAATCGCTTAATGACCGTCGAGAAATTTTGAAAATTGTGGGATGGAACGGTTATCCTGATAATCTTCCCTTGGGTTGGATAACACACGGGATCAGCTTGGTGACGTTGAAGCGATTAGTACCGTGCCAATTTAAACCTGATATACCAGTCCGCATTAAAGCAGAGGATGAAAAACCTGCGAAATACATTACAGGCAAAACTTACGATGCTCTCGCGTTTCCCGTCAGGGATTGGAAAAAAGTAATAGATGATCCTAGTCATCCAGTCAAAGTTACCGAGGGGCCAAAGAAAACAGGAGCCTTAGAAACTTGTGGTTACGCTACATTAGGGCTTCCAGGGGTTGAGATGGGACTGCTTAAGAATGGCCGCTTGGTTCCTAATCTTGAAGCGATCGCAACGGAAGGCCGTCCAATAATTTTCTGCTATGACGCTGATATTGCAGTTAAGCGAGAGGTTCAAAAAGCCTTAATTCGTCAAGCCACGCTCCTAAAGAAAAAAGGATGTATTATTTACGTTGTACCACCGTGGGACTTATCTTTAGGCAAAGGCATTGATGATGTCTTAGCCAATCATGGCCCCGAAAAAGTTGAAGAAATTATGGATACAGCCATTCCCTATAAGCAATGGTTGAAGGGTTTAGAGCAACAATTTAAGCCCGAAAAATCTGTGTCGCAACGAATCACCCCTGCGGACTTAATCGCTCGTGATATTGCCGACGAATATCGCTCGAAACTAGCTTATAACAACGAATCAGGTCAGTGGATGCGCTATGAAGCTGACAACCCTGGTGTTTGGTCGCCAGAATCATTAGAATTTATCGAAAGTTTGGTTTATCAAGTTCTTACCAGTAAAGGAATTAGCGGTTTTGGTGGGAATGCTTACGTTGCTAACATTGTTAAAATTTTACGTCACCAGTTACTTTGCCGTAAATGGATCGAGCGATCGCCGAGTGAACTAATTCCCTTTAAAAATGGGGTTTTAGAAGTCGCAACGGGTAAATTATTACCCCACAGCCCTGGCTATCGTTTTACTTGGGCAATGCCAAGAGAACACAATACATTGGCTCAAGATTGGAACACAATTGATAAATTCCTCACGGAAGCCACTGATAACAATCCCAAAATCAAAAAACTTCTTCTTTGTTTCTGTAATGCCGTTCTCAAAGGACGCTCTGACCTTCAAAAGTTTCTACACTTAACGGGGCCAGGCGGAACAGGTAAAGGAACTTTCATGCGCTTGCTGACGGATTTAATCGGTCAGAATAACACCCATACCTCAACCCTAGAGGACTGGTGTGGCAATCGCTTTGAAGCCGCCAATGCCTACAAAAAACGGTTGATTGTCTTTCCCGATGAAGATAAAAAAGTTGGCAGTCTAGGACGCTTCAAAAGTCTTACTGGGGAAGACTTCCTCAGAGCCGAGGAAAAAAGACAAAAGGCATTCCAGTTCAAATATGACGGCATGGTGGTAGTCAGTAGTAACTTCCCTATCTTCCAAGGCGACAACAGCAGTGGATTAACTCGACGAACCATTCTCGTTCCTTTTAATTATGTTCCGTTAGTCCGCGATCGCCGTAACCTTAATCAAGAATTTGAGCCTGAACTATCGGCATTCATCAATTATTTACTTTCCATCCCCGATCAAGAAGTGACAGCAGCACTGATGGGAACGAATGATATAGCTGAGTTGAGTCAAGAATTTTGGATCAATCAACAACGGACAAATTCTATCGCTGCTTGGTTGAATGATTGTGTCATTTATGACCCCCTAG
>JAYKGY010000132.1:0-12666 GCA_035285545.1 Snowella sp.
GGACTCATTTGAGAGATAGTTATCCGAGCATTTGCTAGGGAAATAACCGTCCACCTAGCTAGTGAAGTTAGCGTTCGCTAAAATGTACCAATTTCGTTCCTATTGACTTTTCGGATAGGCTCTAAGCAAGCCGTACTGGATGCAAAAATCAAGTTTGAAGCGTCAGGATTGAAGGATGCAGCCCTTGAGAAGGCCCTCGCTAAGGTGGCATTGGGAAGCGATCGCCGACAGCCCTTTTATAACTTGAGCGAATTTACCTTTGAGGGATTGTTAGACGACTCAGAAGGGATTGCGAATAACCTCAGAAACTATATCAATGGATTTTCGCCAAAAGCGCGGGATATTTTTGAGAAATTTGAATTTGATAAGGAAATTGACAAACTAGAGGAAAGCAATCGACTGTACCTGATCATCAAAGATTTTTGTAGCCCCGATTTAGATTTGTCTCCTACCAAGTTATCGAACTTCGATATGGGGAAGGTCTTTGAGGAGTTAATCAAAAAGTTTAATGAACAAGCCAATGAGGAGGCAGGAGACCACTTCACCCCCCGCGAGGTCATCAAGCTCATGGTCAATCTGGCTTTTTGTGGAGAGTCCGATGTCTTTGACCCAGGCATTTATAAAACGATTTATGACCCCACCGCAGGAACAGGCGGGATGCTATCGGTTGCAGAGGAGTTTATTCGACGACAAAATGCGTCGGTTAATTTGGGGTTATTTGGGCAGGAGTACAATTCAGAAGCCTACGCGATCTGCTGTGCTGACCTATTGATCAAGGATGAACCCATTGAAAATTTAATTTATGGGGATACCTTGGGGTTAAAGGATAGCAAGCCCAAAGGGAATAATTATTTGCCTCATGATGGGCATCCTGGCAAGCATTTTCACTATATGTTTGCTAATCCACCCTTTGGTGTGGAATGGAAGCCCGAACAAAGTTTTGTTGAGGATGAATACAAAGAATTAGGTTTTAGTGGTCGTTTTGGTGCAGGTTTACCCCGCATTAACGATGGATCATTGTTATTCCTCCAGCACATGATCTCGAAAATAAATCCAGCACCTGAGCAGGGAGGAGATGGTTCACGAATTGCGGTGGTGTTTAATGGATCGCCGTTGTTTACGGGGGACGCAGGCAGCGGAGAAAGCAATATTCGTCGTTGGATTATTGAAAATGACTGGCTAGATGCGGTTGTGGCTCTACCTGACCAGATGTTTTATAATACGGGCATTTTTACTTATATTTGGCTAGTGACGAACAAGAAAGCCGATCATCGTAAGGGCAAGGTACAGCTTATTGATGGAACTCGTCATTTCCAAAAAATGAAGAAAAGCCAAGGAGATAAACGCAATGAATTATCGGATAGTCATATTACGGAGTTAGTACGGCTCTATGGTGATTTTGGTCAGAATGGGACAAGTGAGGTATTAATCGATGGCAAGCTCACTGAGCGAATCTGCTCGAAGATTTTTAATAATCAGGATTTTGGTTTTCTCAAAATTACGGTAGAACGTCCTTTACGGTTAAATTTTCAGGCTTCTGCCGCACGAATCGAGTTATTACAGGAGCAATCAGCTTTTCAAGGCTTGGCAACGAGTCAAAAGCGCAAGGATGCTCGGCAGCAGGAGTTAGAAATTGAGGAGGGCAAGAATCTACAACAACGCATCATAGAGGCTTTGAGCAAGTTGGATGCAGACAAGTTGTATTTATCTCGGACGGTGTTTGAGAAGGATTTAGATCGGGTCTTGGGTTCGGCGGGGTTAAAATTATCGGCAGCAGTAAGAAAGGCGATTTTAACGGCGTTGTCGGAGGCTGATCCTGATGCGGAGATCTGTCGAGACAAAAAGGGCAATCCTGATCCTGATCCCAATCTGCGAGATACGGAGATTGTGCCGTTGCCTGATGATCTGGCGTTGCCGTTACCGTTGGATTATGGGAAGGATGCGGATGTATTGGAGTTGGTGAATTTGGTGAAATCCCATTGTTTAGACTATTTGGAAGCGGAGGTGTTGCCCCATGTGCCTGATGCGTGGATTGATTTTGCTAAGACGAAGGTAGGTTATGAGATCCCCTTGAATCGACATTTTTATGTTTATCAGCCCCCTAGAGATTTGGCTGATATTGAGGCGGATATTAAGGCTTTGGAGACGGATATTATGGCCATGTTGGGGGCGATCGCGTGACAGCGTATATGCTATCTTTTAGATATGCCAATACGAATTGTTGTGGATACGAGTGTGTTTATCAGTGCCTTAATTGGAACCACTGGAGCCAGTCGTGAGGTGATTCGGCGTTGTTTAACGGGTCAGTATGTACCTCTAATGGGCAATGCTTTATTTTGTGAATACGAGTCTGTATTAAATAGGAGTGAAATCAGGAAAAAAGTTAAGCTTACAGAAGCAGAAATTCAGGATCTTTTTGCTGCTTTGATGAGTGTGAGTGAGTGGATTTTTATTTATTATTTATGGCGACCAAATTTAGTTGATGAAGCAGATAATCATTTAGTTGAATTAGCGATCGCTGGTAATGCTTCGACAATTGTAACGAATAATATTAAAGATTTTCTAAGAACAAATTTAGTGTTTCCAGATTTAACTATTATTAATCCCCAAGATTTAATTAGGAGCTAACTAGATATGGGAACTTTAACAATCAGAATTCCTGATGATAAACATTCAAGACTAAAGGAATTAGCAAAACAAAGAGGGATTAGTGTGAATAAGTTGATGGAAGAGTTATCTACAATTGCTCTGGTTGAGTTTGATGCTCATAATCGCTTTAAGGCTTTAGCATCGATGGGAGATCCTAAAACTGGTTTACAAATTTTGGATAAGCTCGACAAGTTTTATGGGGTTGAGTAGTTGTTAATTAGTTAAAAATTGAGGATTAGGAGGAATCTTGATGAGTAGGTATCAGGCTTATGAAAAATATAAAGATTCTGGGGTTGAGTGGTTGGGGGAAATTCCTGAACATTGGAATATTTCCAGAATAAAATTTATTGGTAATATAAAATATGGATTAGGTGAACCGCCTGAAAAATTAGAAGATGGTTTACCAATTATCAGAGCAACTGATATTTATAGAGGTATAATTGATGGTTCAAAAGTGCAAAAAGTTAATCCTGATAAAGTACCTTGGTCAAGAAAACCAGAGTTAAAATCTGGAGATATTTTAGTAGTTAGAAGTGGTGCTTATACTGGAGATTCTGCAATTGTTACTGATGAATGGGCTGGTGCAATTGCTGGCTATGACATGGTAATAACCCCTACTAATTCACATCCAAAATATATTGCATGGAATCTATTAGGTAAGCATATTTTAGAAGGTCAATTATATTTAGCAAAAAGTAGAGCAGCACAACCTCATTTGAATGCTGAGGAATTGGGAAATACAATTCTTTCACTTCCTTTACAAAATGAACAAGAACAGATCGCGAATTTTCTAGACCACAAAACTAAGCAAATAGATGATCTTATCGCCAAAAAAGAAGCCCTTCTAGCTAAACTCGATGAAAAGCGAACTGCAATTATTAGTCATGCTGTAACAAAAGGTCTAGATCCTACAGTTCCAATGAAAGATTCTGGTATTAATTGGCTAGGTAATATCCCTAAACATTGGGAAGTGAAACGATTAAAAAATATTGCTTCTTGTAATGATGAAGCTTTAGGTGAGAATACTGCTAATGATTATGAAATTGAATATGTTGATATATCTAGCGTTAACTTAGTTTCTGGTATTACTCAATACGAAAACATGATTTTTGAAAAAGCTCCATCTCGTGCAAGGAGAAGAGTTAAAGATGGAGATACTATCATTTCGACAGTTAGAACATATTTAAAGGCAATTGCTTCAATAAAAGATCCACCTAATAACTTAATTGTTTCTACTGGTTTTGCTGTAATTAGACCAAAAAATAATATAAATTCTGCTTATATTGGGTATTTGTTGCAAAGTGAGGGTTTTATTGGTCAAATAGTTTCTTATTCTTCAGGGGTCAGTTATCCAGCAATTAATGCAAGTATTCTGATTAGCTTACCTGTTGTTGAACCATCACAAGATGAACAAAAAGCAATCGCAAAATATCTGGATAAAAAAACAGTTGAAATCGACCTACAAAAAGCTAAGGTTCAAGAAGCAATTGAGCGTTTAAAAGAATATCGTACTGCCCTCATCACTAATGCCGTCACAGGCAAAATCGACGTGCGCCAAGTTCCTCTTAACTAACCCATTCAAGGAGAAAACCCATGCAATCAACAATTTCTCAACCTTCAGCAAACTTGCAACAGATTTTAAACTTACTTGACCAACTATCAGAAATTGAAAAACAGCAACTTCGCAAAATCTTAGAAAAAGAATACCGCACCCAAAAAATTAATACGTTTCTTCACGAATTTAAGACCGACGAGTTAACCCTAGAAGACATTACCCAAGAAGTTGAAAGCGTTAGATCTGAAGCCTACCTAAAGTCAAAAGAATCTAATGTATAAAGTCATCATTGATACAAATATTTGGGTTAGCTTCTTGATTGGCAAGCAATTTGACCAACTCAAAGAACTATTGATCAATCAAACAATTCAGCCAATTTATTCACAACAACTTTTAGATGAACTATATGAAGTCACTCAAAGACCCAAACTTCAAAAATATTTTCGTAAGGACAAAACTGACAGCCTAATTGAATTTCTAAAAGAAATTGGAGAACTAATTCAAACAAAATCAGAAATCTCTATCTGTCGAGACCCAAAAGATAATTATTTACTTGCCTTAGCCCAAGACAGTGATGCTAATTTTTTAATTACAGGAGATCAAGATTTATTAGTCCTAGAAAAATTTTCTAGAACAATCATAACTAGCTATTCAGATTTTTTAAAACACATCGGTCAATAAAACTTTTGTAAGCCAAGTTTCTCTTAACTAAACCATTCAAAGAGAAAACCAATAAGCACTATCGGGATGTAATATCATGATACAAACAATCAAGCAAATCAAAATTAGCGAAGTAGCCGAAGCAATTCAACGAATGGGAGTTGATCAAGATACTCTTGTAAATTTAACGATTGAAACAGTTGAAGAAGATATCTTGACCGTCTTTAATCGAATTGGTAAAGAAGCTCAAGCCAAAGGATTAACTGAAGAAATATTAGAAGAGCTACTAGCCGATGAATCCTAGATTTATCGTTATTGATACTAACGCTTTAATTAGCGCAGTTCTTAGCCCTAATGGAATTGCTTATCAAGCTTTTGCCAAAGCAATACAGCATTTTATTTTGATACAAACTAACGAAACTTATCAAGAAATATCTGAGCGTATCTATAAAACTAAATTTGATAAATATATTTCCGATTCAAGACGAGAAGAATTTTTAATAAGTATCAAAAATATTAGCCAATTTATTCAAACAAAATCAAAAATTAACGATTGTCGAGATCCTGACGACAACAAATTTTTAGAATTGGTGCAAGATTCTAATGCTAAATTTTTAATAACTGGAGATAAAGATTTACTAATCCTAACTTCTCAGCCAAAATATCAAGCCTTGATTATTAGCCCTAGAGATTTCTTAGAGCTTGATCTATCTCAACCCGAACCCTAGTAAGCCATGCACCTTGAAATTAACTTTGAAGAAATCATCGAACACGAACTTATAACAGACTGTGGCTACCACTCAGGCAACTCCAGCGACTATGACCCTGAAAATGCCCTGTTTCCTAGCGAAATCGTTAATTTTATTCAAAATACTCAACTCAAAAAATGGGAGAAACTCAGCAAAACCAACCCCCACAATGCTGAAACAGTCCTGATCGATAGCCTCACCAAAGAACTCAAAGGCCGAGGAATGCTTGATGTACTCCGCAACGGATTCAAATGCTATGGCACAAAATTTCAGATAGCCTACTTTCAACCCAATACAGGCATGAACCCCGACACCTTGGCCCTGTATGGAAAAAATCGCCTTACCTGTACCCGTCAGGTGACTATCAAAACAGGACGCATTCCTGACATGATTTTGAGCATCAACGGGCTACCCATCGCCACCCTAGAACTCAAAAACGCCTTTACGGGTAGTCGCGCCGAAAATGCCATTTATCAATACAAAAACGAGCGAGACCCCAAAGATCCTTTATTTATCTTCAAAGAACGGTGTTTAGTTCATTTCGCAGTCGGGACAGAAGAAGTTTACATGACCACCAAACTCGACGGCAAAAACACCTACTTTCTCCCCTTCAATAAAGGCAATAGAAACGGTGCAGGCAATCCCAGTGACCCTAAAGGCTACCGTGTTAGCTACCTCTGGCAAGAAGTCCTACAACGCGACAGCATCCTTGATATTTTGGCCCGATTTCTCCATATCAAAACCGAAAAAATCGACATCAAGACGGAAAATGGGATTAAACATCACATCAAAGAAACCGTTATTTTCCCCAGATATCATCAACTCGATGTTGTCCGTAAACTGATCGCCCACAGCAAACAACACAAATCAGGGCATAACTACTTAATCCAACACTCCGCAGGGTCAGGAAAATCCAACTCCATCGGCTGGCTTGCCCATCGCCTTTCCAACCTCCACGACGAGCAAGACCAAAAAATTTTTCATAGCGTCATCGTCATCACAGATCGCACTGTCCTCGACCAACAGCTACAGGACACTATTTACCAGTTTGAACACAAAGCAGGAGTCGTCCAAAAAATTGATGAAAATACCCAACAACTTGCAACCGCTCTCAGTGATGGCACATCCATCATCATCTCTACAATCCAAAAATTCCCTTTTATTACCCAAGCGATCAAGACCTTAGAGAAGAAAGGTAAAAAGCTTAATATCAATACTGCCAATAAACGCTTTGCCATCATCATTGACGAAGCCCATAGCTCCCAAACAGGCGAAACCGCCATAGAACTCCGTAAAATTCTCAATCAAGACGGCATTGAAGCCGCGATCGCCAACCAAATCCTAGAAGACGACCTCGACGAAGAAGATCTCAGTGATGCTGCCAAAAAAGAACTGCTCAGAGAGCAACTAAAACGCACCAAACAACCGAACCTCAGTTACTTTGCCTTTACGGCCACCCCTAAACAAAAAACCCTGTTAGTTTTCGATGAACCTGGCGACACGGGGGAAGCTCCCTTCCATCTCTACACCATGCGCCAAGCCATTGAAGAAGGCTATATCAAAGACGTATTAGCCAACTACACCTGCTACAAACGCTATTACGAACTCATTAAACTTTCCCAAGACGATCCCGAACTACCCCGCCGTAAAACTGCCCAGGCAATCACTCGCTTTGTCGAACTCCATCCCCACAATATTGCCCAAAAAGTTGAAATCATTATTGAGCATTTCCGCAACCATACCCGCCATAAGATCGGTGGTCGTGCTAAGGCAATGGTCGTGACCAGTTCCCGCGAACAAGCCGTTACCTATAAGCTGGCGTTTGATAAATATGTGAAGGAAAAAGGCTATACCGACATTAAATGTCTGGTTGCCTTCTCAGGTTCCGTCTCCCTCCAAGAATATCCAGAGCAGACCTTTACCGAAGTCAACATGAATGGCGGCATTAAAAGCAAAGAAATCCCCAAGAAATTTGAAAGCGAGGAATATCAAGTTTTACTGGTTGCCAATAAATTTCAAACAGGATTCGATCAACCCTTGCTCCACACCATGTTTGTCGATAAACGTTTAGCAGGAGTCCAGGCAGTCCAAACCCTATCCCGCCTCAATCGTACTGCCCAAGGAAAAGAAGATACCTTTGTTCTAGATTTTGTCAATAGCCAAGAAGATATCTACCAAGCCTTTAAACCCTATTATGAAGAAACCCCCATCGGTGAAGGTGCAGACCCCCAGCAACTCAATGACCTTTCCCATCAACTCTACACTTGGCAACTCTTTAGCCACGATGATGTAAACCAATGGTGCGAAATTTGGTTCCGTCCTAAAACATCTCTTACGGGTGGCGAACACCAAAAATTGAACAGCCTCCTTGATCCCATCATTGACCGATATCTTAATCTCGCCGATTTAGACCAAGAGCAATTTAAAAAGCAACTGACCAGCTTCCGTAACCTCTACCTATTTCTTGCCCAAATCATCCCTTATCAAGATTCTGACCTAGAAAAACTCTATGCTTATGGTCGTTTTCTGCTCAAAAAGCTTCCCCGTAATACGGAAGTTCCCAAAATTGATTTATCAGGGGATATCGAACTTAAATTTTATCGACTTGAAAGAGTCAGCGAAGGTAGCATTAACCTAAACGATGGCGAAACACCAGAACCCCTCAGAGGAGCCACAGCCGTCGGCACAGGCCGCACAGATCAACGCCTTCCCCTATCCGATCTCATCAACTCTCTTAATGAACGGTTTGGCACAGATTTCACCTTGGCTGATCAACTCTTTTTTGAGCAGATCACCGAAACCGCGATCGCCAATGACTCGCTCAAACAAGCCGCCAAGGTTAATAGCAAAGAAAACTTTGCCCCAGTCTTCTACAAACACCTTGAAGATCTCTTCATTGAACGCATGGACGGTAACGAAAAAATCTTTATGCAATTCATGAACGACGAAGAATTTCAGCGTGAAGTTTTTGAAAAGCTACTAAATAGTATCTATAACAGACTTAATGCTGCCTAATCTTCGATATTACACATATTTCGGCTAAGCAATCGGATTTTTACCATATTTGATAAAAAGTTCATTTAAAGCCTCAGAAAGTAAAGCTTGAATAGTGCTATCCCGATCTAAGGCAAGCTGCCTGAGTTGCCGAGAAACGGCTGGATCAAAATAACCCGTAATTGCCTTTTTTCCCTGACGACTAGGCGGAAGAACAGCATTATTACTTGGCTTCCCTTCTACAGAAACAGAGGATTCTTGCGGGACAGGAGTGGCTTTACCGCTGGCTTCCTGTAAAGCTGATGCTAAACTCGTTTTCTTTACCATGTTTACAATCCAACACTTTAGCTTAATAACATGTCCATAATTTATCATATAAACATGTTTGCATGTTAACAAAATAACTTGTTATTAGTTTTGCATGATGTTTTATTTACAATATTTTTCATTTATATGTCAACATAATTACAAATTTATATTCCATCAAGTTGACTTGTTGGTATTTTAACTTGTTAATTTATTAACTTGTTTACATGTTTGCATGACAACATTATTACAACTAATCATTATTTTATGTTCATTTGTTTACATATCCACTTGTAAAGTTGTTTGATTTCTGCTGCGGCTTTCCCTTGAGGTTCGTACTCTTGAGCCGTTAGCCCAGCCGTCAATGAATTGGAAAAGGCTGCCCTATTTTTTATATAGACAGGACAAACCGAAATCTCATAAATCGCGATCGCCTTTTTAGCATCTTCCGCTAAACCACCTCTTGGAGGCACTGTATTTAAAATAATGCTGGCAGGTTTATCGGCAATTTTGACTAGATCAATTGTGCTGCCAATTGCTCGTAAATCTAAAATCGCGGGTCGGCAAGGAATCAAAATAAAATCAGCCGCTCTAGCTGCCACCAATGAAGCACTTTCAGAATGGGGAGCCGTATCAATAATTGCCAGTTTTGCACCAGCCTCTCGTGCAGCTTCTAAGACTTTTTCTAACCGACTCGATTGAGCAGAAACTACAACAGGACTTTCTTGTTCCCGACTATCTCCCCAACTTGTAGCACTCGCTTGAGGATCGATATCGATTAATGCCGTTTGTTGACCACTTAATTCCGCTGCAACCGCGAGATGAATCGCTAAAGTCGTCTTTCCTGCGCCACCTTTCTGAGAAAGAATAGATAATGTTTTCATGTTTGCATGTTAACAAGTTAACAAAATTACATATTTACTATTAAGTATGACAGCAAGTAAACATATTAGTTTCCCAACATCGCATCAGCACCTCCCTTGACAAAATTTGAAATAATTTGTTAGTTTTATGAAATCAGCCTCTAGCGACTCGCAAGAGCTAACAGCAGTATTAATGTAGCCACGGTTCATTTTGCAACCCTGTCCGTTCCAAGCCGGTTAAATACAGAGGAATACAAAGTTGATGTCACTGACATCGTGTTTATGCCACAAACAAATAATTTTTGTACTTTCTCTGGATTATCTAGCCCAGTAGATTTGTCATCAATATATATTTGCAGTTTTTATTACTTGAACCTGCAATTGAATAGTTTTTTCCATCTAATTTTTGATGACTTTTCGCTTGGGTTATTGATGCTATTTTCAACAACCTAAATTGTTATTTCTCTCCAAGTTTGTTGTGACAGTCATATCTCACTAAGTGATTAAAGTGAGATTGCTTCAATCAACAAATTGTTCTACATGCTTTGATGAGTAAGTAATTAACGACTTTTCAATACTTAATAGAAACGCAAAAATCTATTTTTTATTAAGTATTGGCCGTTCACAAGCTTTCTTTGAAAAGACTTAAGGCTGAGAGATAACAAAAGCTTTTTCTGCAATTCATCAAACCTCATTACCCGATCTTCGTCGCCAAGCAATTCAACAATTGTTAAGAAGATTACGTCTGACCAAGATTAGGAAAAAATTAACCTAATGTACGAAAGGAAGAGATGTATAATACCAAAAAAGAAAACCCCCGAAATTTTGGCGATAGAAGGGGCTTTCTAAAAAAAAATTAAACTTTTAACCCTCTGGGAGGGGGGTTTTGCTATGACTATAGAAAATCTAGCGGCTGATACGGTTATATTAGCAAACAATGATAATGATGGCCAACAACTTTTAACGATTGATGTTGAAGCACATGAAGTCCCTGAAAGTGATGTTCCCGCTATCCCCGAAGAAACTTGCCCAAAAACAATTAATCAGAAACATTGGGACGAATGGACAAAAGGAAGTGGAATTTCTCCAGAAATTACTAAAATATGTCTTCAATCCCTTAATGATCGCCAAGAAATTGCTAAAAAACTTGGTTGGAAAGGTTATCCCACCCATAACCCCTTGGGATGGTTCGCCAGTGGGATCAGCCTTATCACATTAAAACCACTAGCTTTTGGCCAATTTAAACCTGATACTCCCATCTTATTAAGCCCTGAAGATGAAAAACCCGCCAAATACCTAACGCCAAAAAATATCCCTTACGACGCGATCGCTCTCCCTGTGAGAGATTGGACTGCGATTATCAATGATCCGAGTGAACCCATCACGCTTGACGAAGGAATTAAAAAGACGGCCGCCCATGAAACTTGTGGTTACACAGCGTTAGGCTTAGCAGGCGTGGAGATGGGTTTAAAAGATGGCCGTCTTGTCCCTAACTTAGACGTACTAGCTGTTAAAGGTCGTCCTTTTAACATTTGCTTTGACGCAGATCTAATAACTAAAGAAGGGGTAAAAAATGCATTGATCAGGCTGGCTACTGTTTTAAAGAAAAAAGGATGTTTAGTTTACGTTATCCCAGCGTGGGATATATCGTTAGGGAAAGGTATTGATGACGTTCTAGCCAATCATGGCCCCGAAAAAGTCAAGGAAATTATGAATACAGCCATTCCCTATCACAAGTGGTTAGCAGGACTGGAAAAACAACTCCAAGCCGAACTACCTAAAAATAAAAAATCAAAAATAACCCCTGCCGACATCATTGCGCGGGATATCGCTGAAGAATATCGTTCAAAACTTGCTTACAACAATGAATCGGGTCAGTGGATGCGCTATGAAGCTGACTTTTCAGGGGTCTGGAGTTCAGAAACCAATGAGTATATCGAAGCAATCATCAGCCAAATTCTCGATGCGAAAGGAATCATCGGCTATGGAACTCATGGATACGTTATCAATATTCTTAAAAAGTTACGCTCTCTTCTTATCGTTCGCAAATGGATCGAGCGATCGCCGAGTGAGTTAATTCCTTTCAAAAATGGGGTGTTAGAAGTCGCAACGGGCAAATTATTACTCCATAGCCCTGGCTATCGTTTTACTTGGTCTATGCCAAGGGAACACAATACATTGGCTCAGGATTGGAACACGATTGATAAATTTCTCACGGAAGCCACTGATAACAATCTTAAAATTAAAAAACTTCTCCTCTGTTTCTGTAATGCCGTTCTCAAAGGACGCTCTGACCTTCAAAAGTTTTTACACTTAACAGGGCCAGGCGGAACAGGTAAAGGAACCTTCATGCGCTTGCTGACGGACTTGATCGGTCAGAATAACACCCATACCTCAACCCTAGAGGACTGGTGTGGCAATCGCTTTGAAGCTGCTAATGCCTACAAAAAACGGTTGATTGTCTTTCCTGATGAGGATAAAAAAGTCGGCAGTCTAGGACGATTCAAAAGTCTTACGGGGGAAGACTTCCTCAGAGCCGAGGAAAAAAGACAAAAGGCATTCCAGTTCAAGTATGACGGGATGGTGGTAGTCAGTAGTAACTTCCCCATCTTCCAAGGCGACAACAGCAGTGGACTAACCCGACGAACCATTCTCGTTCCCTTTAATCATGTCCCCTTAGTCCGCGATCGCCGTAACCTTAATCAAGAATTTGAGCCTGAACTATCGGCATTCATCAATTATTTACTTTCTATCCCCGATCAGGAAGTGACAGCAGCACTGATGGGAACGAATGATATAGCTGAGTTGAGTCAAGAATTTTGGATCAATCAACAACGGACAAATTCTATCGCTGCTTGGTTGAATGATTGTGTCATTTATGACCCCCTAG
>JAYKGY010000133.1:0-23049 GCA_035285545.1 Snowella sp.
CTTGTATGATATTTTGTACACTAATTTGAGGCAATTTAAGAAGATTTTCGAGAAAGTACAACATAGTTCAGTCCTCATATAATGTATACCATTATACACTTCTCACTGCTAACCGCGGAGAACCAAATTAATGCGTTTCAAGAAGCTTTAAAGGAGGTCGTTAAAGATGGTTCTAGCCTTATCATCGAATGAGACCCAAGCCTTTATCGAAACCAATCAACAAACATTAGCAGAATTATTGACTTTTCTGGATTTCACTGACCAAAAATTAACGTTAAGTTTTATTGAAATTAATTTTGAGTCAGATAAACGCTTATTAATTGACATTTTAAAAAATCATCCCGATTGTCAGAATATTGAGTTTTTGATTTTGGAGTTTGCTGATCCTGAATTGCGTTTTTTACAGGATGAGTTAATTGCTAAATTAAAGGCTTTTAAAGGTAATCCTCAGAAAAAATTAGTAGTAATGCTTTTAGGCTTAGAGCATTCTATTGGGATGACAGGCAGTTATCCGCCGATGTTGCAAGATTTGAATTTTATTCGTGATAGTTTATTAACCACTGTTCCCCATCCGTTGTTATTGGTTTTACCCGATTATTCTTTAACCCGTGTAGCGAAATATGCCCCTGATTTTTGGGCTTGGCGATACATGGTTTTTCGCTTTAAAACGACGAAGCAAGTTAAGGAGCAAGCGATTGATCAAACCTTACAAAATAGAAACCTTTTAGAAAGTTATACGTTACCTGAAAAACGAGAAAGAATCGATTTATTAGAGCGTTTATTAATGGAATACTGTCCATCGGGTCAAGCCTTAACGGAGGAAAACCGTATTCCCTATATCCAAGTTTTGCAAGATTTAGGCATTTGTTATCGTAGTCATGGGGTTTGGGACAAGGCGAAAGGATTGTTAAACGAAGCGTTATTGTTAACCGAAAATCAAGAACCGTTAGAAGCTTGGCAAGCCAGTATTCTCCATGAATTAGCTTGGATTTATGATGATCAAGGAGAAAAGGAAACCGCGATCGCCCTTTATCAACAGTCCTTAGAACTGAAAGAAAAAATAGGGGATGTGCAAGGCAAAGCCGCTACTCTGCACTGTTTAGCTATGATTTACGCGAATCAGGGAGAAATTGACCAGGCGATCGCCCTTTATCAACAGTCCTTAGAACTCAAAGAAAAAATAGGTAATGTGCAAGGAAAAGCCGCTACTCTGCACCAATTAGCCATACTTTACGCGAATCAGGGAGAAATTGACCAGGCGATCGCCCTTTATCAACAGTCTTTAGAAACATTTGAAAAAATAGGGAATGTGCAAGGCAAAGCCGCTACTCTGCACAACTTAGCTGATATTTACGCAAATCAGGGAGAAATTGACCAGGCGATCGCCCTTTATCAACAGTCCTTAGAACTCAAAGAAAAAATAGGGGATGTACAAGGAAAAGCCGCTACTCTGCACTGTTTAGCCATAATTTACGCGAATCAGGGAGAAATTGACCAGGCGATCGCCCTTTATCAACAGTCTTTAGAAATCAAAGAAAAAATAGGGAATGTGCAAGGCAAAGCCGCTACTCTAGCCATGATGGGTCAATTATTGGCTGATGAAAAAGGGGATTATCAACAGGGTTTAGCCTACCTAGAACAATCCCTCGCCATTCTGCAACGATTACGTTCCCCTGATGCTGCCACTGTCCAACGGATAATTGCGCGGATTCGAGGATAGGGGGACTTTGGGGACTGGGAGACTGGGGGACTGGGGAGGTAGGAGTTCAAGGTGTTCAGTGAGCTTATCGAACTGCTTGCGCCCAAAGGCTTGACCCCATTCGTTGATGTCGTTAGATTGGCAGGCGAGCATTATAAAATTGACATTACTAATCTACGAATTAAAGGAAAATGCCTAAAAAAATTCGTGAACTGAAGGCAATCTTGAAAAAAGCTGGATTCTCTGAGTATTCTGGAAAAGGAAGTCATACTAAGTGGCTGCATCCTCGGTATCCTGGTCGTATCACCCTTGCAGGCAAAGATGGTAACGACGCTAAACCCTACCAAGAAAAAGAAATCCTAGAAGCCGTTAAAATTGTTAATCAAGAGGATTAAAAAAATGACAAACCAACATTATCCAATGGTAATTATTTGGTCAGATGAAGATGATTGTTACTTAGTTCATTTTCCTGATTTTCCAGAGCAAAAATTTCGGACTCATGGTGACAGTTATGAAGAGGCCGCTAAAAATGGTCAGGAAGTTTTAGAACTCTTACTAGAAGAAGATAGTCTACCCATTCCCGATTTTATAGTTACTTAGCCAGAGCCGAAAAACGCTTAAAAACAGTTCAGTAAATGCTTCTCCAAACAAAAAACTCATCAATTCTTAATCCTACTTTAGAAACTTTATTATCAGAATTAGGAGAAGAATGTAATACCGTTTTAACCCTTCTCCATCAATTAACGTTATCTAATCTTAGCGATGATCAAAAAGGCGATATTTTAGCCGAATTAGTTGGCTCGATTACCCATTTACACGTTCACACAGAAAATCTACCCGACTTAATTGGCGATGAACTATTACAACTACCCGATTAAAAATAAGAGAACCTAAGCGGCGATCGCTCTTGCTCAACATGATGGATTAGAGTTTCAACGCTTGAATCCATTGTGGGAAATTTTTTCGCTAAGATTCAGATAAACATATTCTTCAATTTCTCACTACTATCCCTATTCATACAAACCCTTAGAATCCCATGAGTCAAACCCTAGAACAACTAAAAACGTCTTTGTTTGCCTTGCCCGTGAATCAACAACAATGGCTCCTCGAACAACTCAGTCAAAATATTGCCAGATTAACCCCCGAACATGAGCTAGAAACAATGGCAAACGATCCCCATATCCAAGCTGAAATATTAGCCATTAACGAAGCCTTTTTTGAAACAGAATTAGATGGCTTAGAAACTTCATGAAAACAAGAACGCTTTTTCAATCGGTGGAACTCTCTCAAGATGTCCCGAACACAAACTTTCATCAAGGCGATCGCGGAGTGATTGTCGAACTCCTCGAACCCAATGAAAACGAACCCGAAGCAGGCTATCTCCTCGAAATGTTTCAAAATGGAGAAACCCTTGATGTTATTGCCGTCCCCATTTCCTGGGCAAAACTTTTCTCAAACTTAGAAGTCAATCCTGTGCCGATTTCTTCTATTAACAAATAATTTAGACAAGCCAATATGCCAACAATCCTATATTTCAAAGGCTGGAGATTTTTCTTTTATGCCGATGAAGGCAATGAACCTGTTCATATTCATGCCCAAAAAGGCGATAGTGAATGTAAATATTGGCTAAACATTGAACTTTATGACATTCAGGAAGCCTACAGTTACGGTATGTCGCCCAGGGACACCAGAACAGTCCGCAAAATTATTATGAATAACTTCGATGATATTGTCGAAGAATGGCAACAATTTAAGAGGCAACAACAATGAATAAATTTTATAACGTACAATCTATTGAATTCAATCAAGAATGGATGACCCTAACTCTTGACATTGCCACCTATCAAATTCCCATTAAACAAATCTCTAAACGTCTTTATACCGCCACCGAAGCAGAAAGAAACTTTTATAAAATTTCTCCCTCTGGTTATGGAATCCATTGGCCAGCCATTGATGAGGATTTAAGTATTAAAGGTTTAATTAACCTTGCACTCCAAAATCAAGAAGTTGCTTAAATTTTGGCGATCGCTCTTGCTCAACATGATATTTTAGAATGAACCAGTCCGGTTGATAAAGCTTGATAAGATAAAAATAAGTATTTTTAATACAAACAAATTTTAGTGTTAACAGCATTAATAACGAGGTAATCATGGCGGAGTCTCAACAAACTATTCTCGTAACTGGCGGGGCGGGCTATATTGGTTCCCATGCGGTCTTGGCACTGCAAAAAGCGGGTTATAACGTCATTGTGCTGGATAACCTTTCCTATGGCCATCGGGAATTGATTGAAGACCGATTAAAAGTAGAACTCCTCGTTGCCGATACCAGCGATCGCGCCTATTTAGATAATTTATTTGCGACTCGTAAAATTGACGCGGTGATGCACTTTGCAGCCTTTATTGCCGTCGGGGAATCGGTTCAAGAACCGGCGATGTATTACCGTAACAACGTTTTGGGCACCTTGACCCTGCTAGAAGCGATGATTGCGGCGGATATCAAAAAATTTGTCTTCTCCTCCACCTGTGCTGTCTATGGAATGCCAAAAGAAGTGCCCATGACGGAAAATCATCCCATCAATCCCCTCAGTCCCTATGCGGCGAGTAAGCGGATGGTGGAGCAAATCCTAACCGATTTTGATCAAGCCTACGGGTTAAAATCCGTGATTTTCCGTTACTTTAATGCCTCTGGAGCCGAACCGACCGGACTATTAGGGGAAGACCACAATCCCGAAACCCATCTGATCCCCTTAGCTTTATTAACCGTACTGAAGAAACGCGAATTTTTATCGATTTTTGGCACCGATTACGATACTCCTGATGGAACGGCGGTGCGGGACTATATTCACGTCTGTGATCTGGCTGATGCTCACGTTCTTGGCTTGGAATATTTACTCAAAGGAGGCAATAGCGATATTTTTAATTTAGGCAATGGGAATGGGTTTTCCGTCCGCGAAGTCATTGAAACCACTCAACAGGTCACAGGTCACACGGTAGCGGTCAAAGAAAGCGATCGCCGTGCGGGAGATGCTCCCATTTTGGTCGGTAGTAGCAAAAAAGCAAAAGAAACCCTGAGTTGGAATCCCCAATACGCCGATTTGAGCAAAATTATTTCCCATGCTTGGCAATGGCACCAACAACGCCACGGAGCTTAGGGAACAGATCTTCAATTAATATTAAATAGCAAGGGGGAGGTTCCACTTTTTCCTTGTTTTTTTAGCCCATCAACTTTAGGCAAACGGTTAAATTGAAGCCCTAAAATAGGATTACCTCATACCCAAAGGGGTAAATCTCTTGCATAATTTGAATCTGATGCCTATCTTCAATCCTTGCTAATGTTCAATTTGATTAAGCCTGTTACCGACTCCTCTAAGCAATTAACCCCTTTTATTCCTGTTTTTCTCGCGATCGCGGTGTTGCTAAATGGCTGTGCAGAAACCAAAACAGCCCAATGCCAAAAAATCTTTCTCATCACCAAAAAAATGGCCGATGAAAGCGCGAAAAGTCGGGAAACCAAAGATCCCCAACAGGTGTTGCAAGTGGCAGATGCCTTTGAAAAAGCTTCAGAACAATTGAAAAAGTTAGAGCTAAAAGATCCCCAACTCGCTCAATATCAACAAGGGCTAGCGGATATTTACCAAGGAAATGCCTCAACAACGCGGAGTTTTGTGAAAGCAATTGACAATAAAGATATTCCTACGGCTAAACTTGCCCAGGATGAAGTCAAGCACATTGGCAAGAAAGAACAGGAACTGGTAACTGCCACCAATCAATACTGTCAGCAAAATTAACTATGCGGTTGATGAATTACCCAGTCACTTATTTTGCCAGATTTAAAAAGCGATTTGAACTCAATAGACCTTAAGGTAGCCATTGAGGACGAAAACCAGCTAGGGGTAATTCCTTTAATTCAGGTTGTTTGTCACCGGTATTTTCGAGGGGCGGAATCAATAACCATAATTTACCGCCTAAAACGGACTCCCCTGCACTCGTACTTAAACTGGTATTAAAATTGCTGGCATTACTCGCTAATACTTGATCGAATAGTAAGGCTAAACCATCAGGCGACAGGCTAACTTTGGTATCTCGATATTCTGGTAAAGCGGCGAGGGGAACAACTTGTCCTGTTTTTAAATTGATTTTGGTGAAATAGGGCTGTTCTTGATATTCTTTGCCTTTCACTAAATCGGTTAGTAGACAATAAAGTTCTGTATTGGTCGTATTAAATTGACAGTTGATAATGGAGCCTTCTGTGTTGAGTAATTCCTTTTGAATGCCTTGATTGTTGACATAAAAGAGCGATCGCTTAAATCGCATTTTGGCATTATCCGTATTGAAGTTGACCACCGCCGCCGCCGAACCATCGGGGGAAAAACTTAATAATTGCCCAAACTTAGGTAGAAAGTCTAGGGGTTTTGAGTCGGGTTGTAAGGGTAAAATCCCAATTCCTTCTCCCCTGGCCACGGCTAAGCTTTGGCTATCGGGCGCGATCCGAAAATCTCCTCCAGTTACTTTTAATCGGGTTGGTTCTTCGCCGTCTTTAATCATCCACAAATCAAAATCAGCCGGATTCTCTCGGTTAACCCGTTGAACGACAATAATTTTGCCATCCGCCGAAATATCAAATTGATTGTTTTGGTATTCCTTGTTATCGAGGATTAACTGGGGAGCTAAGACTATTTCAGGGTTGTTCGTTCCTTCGATCGGAATGCTATAAAGTTGCAGTTGTCGCAGTCCGTCAAACCCCAGGGATTTATCCGCAGCAGAAAACAGAACGCGATCGCCGTTAGGGTAAAACTTAAAATCCACCACCGTTAAATGCTTGGGGGTTAACAGCGTCTTTTCCTGTTGGGTTAAGTTGTAAAAAATCAGTCGTCCTGCTTCTTCCGCTTGGGTTCCAATATAGGCAAAAGCGCGATCGCGGCTCCGAAACTCTCCCACAAAGGGTCTCATCTCCTTCCCTTCCTTATTGTGGGCTAAAAACTGTTCTTTGACCCCAGAGAGTTGCACTTGATACTTTTCGCCGTAGGGAATCGGGGTTTCGAGGGTATAGGCTAATCGACGACCAGCCCAACTAAATTTCCCTGGCAAGGGGGGAATAATGGTTAATTTTTTTTCGATTTCTTGATGATCCATCGGACGGTCAAACGTCAAGATAAAAGCCTTATCTTCCGAGCCAATCACTTGATCTTGCCAACTAAAACTTTTAATCCTGGGTCGATTTTCAAACCAACAGTTTTGATTGCAGACTTTTTCGCTAATTATTAAGCTTCCCATGACTACTGTTAGCCCTGCAATGAGGCTCATTGCAACTTTATCAACAGGTTGTAAGCTCTGTTTATCGATCATGAGGATAATTTCAAGAGAGTGTGGGAGGACAATGTGCTTTTCTACTATATCCCAGGTACGGCGAGGTAAGGCGATCGCGGAGATCACTGACTCCCTGAGGAAAGCCGATGATGAACCCCATCAATACAATCTTTAAAAAGCTTTCGGGTTAACCTTGGATTAAATCTTAAGAAAACTAAATTTTTGTGGAAATTTGGTAAAAAACTTAAGCTCTATTGATAAACTTTTCAGCATGATGGTTAGGAGTGTTATTCAGGTTAAAAAAATGCCTTATTACAAAAAATCTTCTTTTACGTTAGCCCTATTAGCGGCTCTTGCAATTGCACCAAACATTTTGACCGGTGAACCGGCTCTCAAATCGGCTGTGGCCCAGTCAAACTCTATGACAAGCACCGATTCATCAACTCCGACGACTTCTGCGGCTCCTACAACGCCAACGAATTCTTTTCCGATGTGGATCGTTTTATTAGGTATTCCTGTTGTCGGTTTAGCGGGCTGGGCAATGACAAGGGGCAAATCTGATCCAGGGATTGGAGAGGCGACGAATACCGCCAAAGATGCCATTCAATCTACAGGAGAAACCCTGGGCAATTCGGTCAGTAACCTAACGGAAAGCGTCACGGGGGCTAGCGGCAGTCTGTTAGATTCTGCGACTAACTTAGTCGGTGATGTCGTTAATAAAGCTCAAGATGCCGTTTCTAGCGGAACAGAAGCTGGTGGTAATCTGTTGGACTCTGCCACTAACTTGGTCGGTGATGTGGTCAATAAAGCTCAGGATGCCGTTACAGGTGGTATCGATGCAGCCCAATCGGCTAGTGAAAATCTAGGAGAAACCGCTAGCAATCTCGCCGGAGAAGGCACTCAAGCAGGGAGTAATCTCTTGGACTCAGCCACAGGTTTGGTCGGCGATCTGTTCAATAAAGGACAAGATGCTGTTTCTGGCGGTATTGATGCCGTTCAATCGGCTGGCACCCATTTAGGAGAGACTGCGACAACGTTAGTGGAAGACGGTACTCAAGCAGGAAGCAATCTGTTTGAATCCGCTACGGGTTTAGTCGGTGATCTTTTAAATCAAGGTAAAGACACGGCTGCATCCACTAGTGAAGGAATAACCGAAACAGCCTCTCATTTTATTGAAGAAACGACCCAAAAAGGTGAAAATCTGGTGGGATCAACCACCAATATTGTGGAAGATTGGGTTAATCAAGGAAAAGAAGCTGTTTCTGGGGGAATAGATGCTATTCAATCGGTTAGTGAATCAGCCCAGAGTCCGGAGAATAACCCTTTTGAACAGACTCCTGAGTCATAAATTTTGATAGGGGTTTTCTGAAAATTATTTGAAATTCATCAAAAAATAGGGGCGAACACGTTGAGTCTCCCCCTTTTTTATGATTAAATTTTGACAAGTTTAAACGGATTTAACCGAGGAAGCCGCTTCGGTTGCTTCAGGGATAAAGGGAATTTTTCTGACTCGAAACCCAGGGACGGTAAAGGATGGGGGAATTTGTTCGACGGTCAGGGGTTCAACGGTATTAAAAACTTCTTGTTTGGTAAGTAACACGCCCACAACACTGATAGGAACTTGCGTAAAAAGATTGGCCACCAGAAACGCGATCGCGGCAATGATTAACCCTAAAACTCGGATCTGGGGAAAAGGGGTAACCGATAACGCAGCAACCGGGGCGAATAGATAAATCCCCCACAATACAGCAAACAT
Source organism: Snowella sp. (assembly GCA_035285545.1). GTDB lineage: Bacteria > Cyanobacteriota > Cyanobacteriia > Cyanobacteriales > Microcystaceae > Snowella. The sequence continues at coordinate 8,762 of JAYKGY010000133.1, forward strand.
TAATAAAGCCGTCAATAAGGCAAAAATACGCTGCTTTGGTGTTTTAAACAGCCTTAAAATCTTTCGTTGTTCGGTCGTTAACACCTCTGGACGCAGGGAAATAATCAATAAACTAAAAATTTCAAAGGGACGGCTCCACTGCATGATCAAAATGGGAATGATGGCAGCGATCGCTAAAATAGCTAACTCTAACCCATAGGGGGTGATGGGATCACCGATTGCAAGGGCGAGCCATGTCACCAAAAGAGCCAACGGAGCCACCGCAATTCCTGCTAAATGAATCCAAAGAAACGGTTCCGAACGAAATGAGGGCATAATCAGTGAATTTTCCTAATAGCAACGACACTCGCTAGTATGCAGATACAATGACACTACCAGCCTTCTTCTAGAATACAGTTTTGTTCCTGCAATTGAGTTTGAATTTGTGAATACCAATGATTTGATTTTTCTAAAAAACTCGGTTTAGCGAGATCACTGCGCCAGAGAATTAAGGCATCTTCTCCCGTTTTTTGATAATATTTTTTACGTCTTCCTGCTACTTTAAAACCAAATTTTTTATATAAAGTAATCGCTTTACTATTAGATACTTTTACTTCTAAGGTTGCTCGTTCTAATTGTTGTTTAACCGCCGCTTTTAAGAGGGTATACAGTAATAGATTTCCAAAACCTTTACCTCGGTATTCAGGATGTACCATCAGTAAGGTAATGTGAGCCTCTTCTAAAATACTCCAAAAACAGCCAAAACCGACTAAAATTTCTGGACTTTGCGGATCGAATTTAAAGGTTAACTGAAAAATACCTGTTTTCGGATTGTCTAATTCCCGTTGATATCCCTCAATTGTCCAGATTCCTCCTAAACAAAGCTGATCCAGTTCCACAATAGCGGGCAATTCTTCAGGAAGGGGACGGGTTAATTTTAATAGGGTCTCTGACATAAACTGAATCTTGATAAATAGAGCAATAAATAAAATATCAAAAGAATTTAACAGTGTTAAATCCCTACGGAGAAATAATTCATGTGGGGACATAATACTATTATTTCCTGAGTTTTAGAACTTGTTTTCTTGTAATTAAATTAGCTTACTTAATATAAGCTTTTACAAGGCTGAAATCATCCTAAAAAATACTTGTTTATTTAGTAACAATATTATTTACCCTTTCTTGAATAGCCAATTTAATTAAGGAGCGTAATAAAAACAAACTAAATAGCCCTGCCAAGCCAAATCCAATTAGGGCAAATTTATAATAAACGGTTGTCAACAAAATAGATGCTGAAAGCAACAAGAAACCCGTTAGACAAGCATAAATTAAACTTTTAATGCCTAAATGGATATTTTTTAACAGGCGATCGCTTTCGAGGGAACGAATACGGAGTTGCAAGTCTCCCCGCTCAATTTTATCTTCTAATTCCTGAAATAACTTTTCGGTTCGATTCGGTCTGGTTAAGCTTTGAAAAATAACGGTCGGTACCTGTTTTACCAGCGATCGCCAGGAGCTTCCTTGAGTTTTATCCACCGCGACACTTTCAATAAAGGGTTGACTAGCAGCAATCAAATTATACTGAGGATCGAGAGCGCGAGCAATGCCGTCTAAGGTCATGATCGATTTTAAAATAAAGGTCATTTGGGGCGGTAAACGGAAAGGTTGCTGTTGAAACATCACATAAACTTCATCACTAATCTGTTCAAAGGCTCTGACATCAACGGGCTTTTCTCGAAAATTATCTAATAAAAAAATGACAATCCGTTTAACCGATCGCAGATCACCTTGGGGTTCCACTAATCCCATATAAGCCAGCGTTTCTAAAATTTTATCGGCATCTTTTCGGAGAATGGCAAAAAAAGTTTGAATCATTTGATCTTTGGCAATGGTTTTTACTTCCGCCATCGTGCCAAAATCATAGAAAATCAAGTCTCCCTGGGCATTGACTGCCATATTGCCAGGGTGCGGGTCAGATTGAAAAAAACCATCTAATAATAATTGTTTAAGATAGGAACAAATCCCCGTTTCAATAACCTTATCTAGGTTAATTCCTTGGGCCGCTAAGCTGGCCCGATCATCGACTTTAATCCCTGGTAAATATTCTAAGGTTAATATTTTTCGAGTGGTGTAATTCCAGTAAACCGAAGGGACTTTAACACGGGGATAATTGGCAAAATTTTGACGAAATCGATCCGCATTTTTGCCTTCATGGATATAATCAATTTCCTGAAACAATAAGGTAAAAAACTCTTGATAAATAGCTTCGATTTCGTATTTTTGGGTGATTTTTTTAAACCCTGGTAGCCAGCGTTTTCCCGATCGCATTAATTGATGTAGGACTTCAAAATCTAAATTCAGTAACTTTTCTAGGTCAGGACGTTGAACTTTGACAACGACTTTTTCTCCGGTGGGTAAAATGGCGCGATGGACTTGCCCTAAACTGGCTGAGGCGAGGGGAATGGGGTCAAAGGATTGAAAGAGTTGATCAAGGGGGTGATTTAATTCCTGTTCAATAACCGCGATCGCCTCTTGGGAAGAAAAAGCCGGCACTCGGTCTTGAAGTTGGCTCAAAGCCTGAATATATTCCGGTGGAATCAGATCGGCACGGGTCGAAAGGGACTGACCAATTTTAATAAAGGTGGGGCCGAGCATTAACAGTTGGTGAACTAACCAATTAGCCCGCCGTTGACGTTGAGCCGTGGTGTGATGACGGGTGAATTGATCCCAAAGAATAAAGGACAAAAATTGAACAGCGACCTTAAAAATTTCGAGCTGTCGTTGGAAGGGTGAATAATGAGCGCGTTGCCAGGATAATGAAAGGGGAGGACTTTGCTCAATCAACATGGATCAGGGACGGTTGATTCACCATTGCCCCAGGGGAAAGGTCAGGGTAAAGGTAATTAAACAGGCATTGGGAACCTCAATGGGTTCACAAGTTACCTGTATCCTACCATTAAGCTGTTCTACCAGTTCTTGGGTGATGGTTAACCCTAGCCCAATGCCCGCGATCGCCGAATCAATGACCCACTGTTCCCGATAAAACGGATCAAAGAAATAGCGGGTATTTTTAAGCTCAATTGCGGTTGTAATATTACTTAATTCCAAAACTAATTCATTGACTGAATCCGTTGACATTTGAGTCATCGATAGGCCAACCGTTGTATTTTTGATTGAAAACTTTTGGGCATTGTTCAACAACTCGTCACAAATCCGTTGCAAATAGGCAACATCGGAATAAAGGATTAGCGGCTTTTTAGGAATCGTCGCCTTCAACGTTAGTCTATCTGGGTTATCCGACCATTTACATCGATAATCTTTAGCTAATTGCGTCATAAATTGGGTAACATTGACATCTTTGGGCTGAAGATTAACCTGATTAAACTTTAAAGTTCTTAATTGCAGAATTTGTTCATTAATTTCGTTTAATTTATGCCATTCTCTCTCAATGACATCTAATCGATGGTTTAAGCTCTCAGGGGATGGTGGGGCTTTACGGAGCATTTCAATTCCCATACGGATAATGGCCAACGGATTGCGGGTCTGGTCACTCATAATGGTGACGATATTATGAATCAGTTGATCATTCCATTGCCGTTGTTGCTCTAGCTTTTGGCGAGTCGCTTCGTACCAGGCTTTAATAATCGGGTTTTCTTCTGTGGCCAAGGCTCTTGGTATACCCCCACTGTTTTTCGTCAGTTCCTTAGGGCTGCTGACTTCCCGTTGACTGGTTTGTAATAAATGGTTGGCGATCGCGACAGTATCCACGATTTCTCTTAATTGAACTTCGTCATCCGACGAGTAACTCTTGAGTTGGGAAGAACCAATGATAACCATGCCATTCACCTGCCCTTGAAATACAGTACGTAACCCTAAGCCTGAACGGAGCGCGATCGCTTTTGTCAGTTGAATTTTGCTGGCTGTCCCATTCGTTTTGTGGCGACTCAATAAAACAGGATGATGGTGGGATTGAATCGCTTGTAACCAAGAATGTTCCAAAATACGAGCGGTGGTTCCTAGCAATATCGTTTGGGTCGGTGTCCAAACTACTCCCTGAAAAGCCGTTTCCCCCGGATTCCCGACCAGTAAAACACAGATTTCTGTTTCTAAAGCCGTACCAATCACCCCTGCAATTTCTGGGAGTAAACGCTGGGACTCCGTACAATGACCAATTAAATGAATCAGACGTTGTCCTAATAACATCGGAAAAGAGGGCAGGGGAAATAAAAAACGGGTAGGAGCAGAAACCATAGAGAACCCAAGAAAATCAACATAAAGACTGATGGAATATTTAGATTCTGCAAGTATGGGAGGCAGAAAATCTAAAAAAGTCAGTAAATGTCACTACATTCTCTTTAAATAATGAACTTTTTCTCTCTAGATCCTCAAGGGAAAAAATACTGAAATTGGTAAAGTTTACAAATCTTTACCTACTACGCAATTTAAACCCATCCCACAAACCGATCCCCTAAAACCCCAAGTCAACCGCAATCCGATGGCCACAGGCAAATCCCGAAAAGGCCACCGCATTTAACCCCTGTCCTGGAAACGTACTATCTCCGACACAGTACAATCCTGAAATCGCAGTACGATTAAAGGGCATTCCCAACAATCCCGCTAATTTGCGCTGAGGAATGGGGCCGTATGTTCCGTCCTGACGATTGAGAAAACGTCGATGGGTGCGAGGAGTCCCGATTTCCATATAATCCAACCCTGCATCTAAACCAGGAAAAATGGCTTCCAGTCGCTCAATTAAACGTCCTGCTGCGGCTTCTTTTTTCGTTTCATACTCACTCGGAGAAAGGTTTTGCCAAGTTTCGATCCAACTAGGGGTAAACGTATGGATGATGTGATGACCTTCGGGGGCAAGACTCGGATCAAGTAGGGTCGGAATCGAGACAAAAACCGTTCCCTGTTCCTTTTCCAAATCCTTCCAATTTTCTAACAAAATATGATGACATTCGGTTCCTGGGGCTAAAACATTGGATTTAACGCCTAAATGCAGACTAAGAAAACTGGGAGATTTTTGATAGCGTTGTTGCCAGCGTTTTTCCGAATTGGGTAAGGCTTCCGAGGGCAATAATTTTTCAAAGGTATCCCAGCGAGTCGCATTCGAGACAATCCGTTTAGCATAAACTTTTTCCCCATTGACTAATTCCACGCCAACGGCCCGCCCCTTTTCCAGCAAAATCTGTTTAACAGTGGCTTTATAGCGAATTTCACTGCCCGCTTTTTCTAACCCATCTGCTAACGTCTGAGCAATTTGACCCACGCCCCCTTTCGGATAATTAATTCCCCCGTAGTGGCGATCGCTGAAAACCATCCCTGCATTAATCATGGGAGTTAAATCTGCTGGAACCACTGACCAGCAATAACACTCCATATCGATAAACTTGAGGAGTTCGGGGTCTTGAATATAGCGTCTAGCAATATCCCCAACATTTTGCGGTAAATACTTAACCAATCCCAAACAGGCAAAGGGATGCTGGAAAAAAACGCGGGTTAAATAACGGGGTTCTTCTAGGGACAATAAGTCCATTGCATTGAGGCAATTAAATACCTGCCAGCATTCATCATAAAAGCGACGAATCCCTGCTTTTTCTTGGGGGAAGCGATCCGTGAGTTCTTGCAAAAATTTCTCATAATCCCGATGCACTTTCAGGTCAAGCTGATGGGGGAGGTGATAATGAATCTGAACCGGATCGGGAATAGTTTCCAGTTTCATTCCTACGGCGGCCAACGCACGGGTGAGTAAATTGGTCGTTCCTTTTTCACCAAAACCAAAGATCATGGAAGCCCCGACATCAAAACGGTAGCCTTCTCGCTCAAAATAGCCCGAACTTCCCCCTGGAATCACATAGCTTTCTAAAACCAGAACTTTTGCCCCTTTTGCTGCCAGTTGGGTCGCCGTTACCAACCCACCAATGCCTGAGCCGATCACAATTACGTCGTAGTTTGGGGCCGTCATCATTACCAAATCGTTGCTTTAATAAAGGTTTGCTAACCCTCTAGTTTAGGGCAAAAAAAGAGGGATGACTCGTGAATTTCATCGAGCAACCCCACCTACAGAATCCTTGAGAGAAGAACACTTTCAGTCACTATAAAGTTAGTTGAGAAAAAATGTCAATAGCTTTTGAGAATATTTTTCAATTAATCCTAGTCCTACTGGGCCAGTCAAAAAACGTGTAAGGTAATAAAGAAGGGGTCAATTAGGCGCACAGCCATGAACGCAAGCAGCGACATTATCATCATTGGGGGCGGGATCATCGGGTTAGCGATCGCCGTCGAATTACGACAACAGGGAGCCGAAGTAACCGTTCTCAGTCGCGATTTTGCTGAAGCTGCTAGTCACGCTGCTGCTGGCATGTTAGCCCCCCAGGCCGAACAGATCCCCCCTGGCCCCCTGCTGGATCTTTGTCTGCGATCGCGGAGTTTGTATCCCGATTGGGTGAGTAAACTGGAAGCCTTGACGGAATTAGACGTTAATCATCTGCCCTGCGGCATTTTATCCCCCGTTTTTGAATTACCGAGCTTATTAGTAAGTCATACTCCTAACGCTCATTGGTTGAATCAAACTGAAATTCATCAATTCCAACCAGGATTAGGCTCAGAAGTTCTGGGCGGTTGGTGGTATCCTGACGACGGGCAAGTGGATAACCGCAGACTCGTTCACGCGCTACGACAAGCGGCTGAGATTTTAGGCATTACCATCCAAGAAGGGGTTACAGTTCAATCTTGGCGTGAAACTGCTGACCGTATTGACTATCTGCTTACTAATAAGGGAAAATACCGAGCCAATACCTACGTATTAACCCCAGGTTCCTGGGCAAAGGAATTAATGCCCCTACCCGTCCGTCCGATTAAGGGGCAAATGTTAGCCTTACGGATGCCCAATCAAGATCCCTGTCGCCTAAAGCGAGTTCTCTTTGGCCCTAGCACCTATCTGGTTCCCCGCAAAGAGGGACGCTTAATTATCGGCGCGACCAGTGAAGAAGTCGGCTGGACTCCCCACAATACGCCCCAAGGTATTCAGACGCTTTTAGAACGGGCTATTAAGTTATATCCTCCCCTGGCAGATTGGCCCATTGAAGACTTTTGGTGGGGATTTCGGCCCGGTACTCCCGATGAATGGCCATTTTTAGGAGCAAGTCCCTGGGATAATTTAATGTTAGCGACGGGTCATTATCGCAATGGCATCTTACTGGCTCCTGTTACTGCGTCCCTGATTGCTGATCTCATCATTCATAAAACTACCGATCCCCTCTTAACTGCCTTTAGCCGCGATCGCGTTTTTTCCTAACCTCATCTCGATATCACGATCCTTATCAAATCCTATGACGATTCTCAGTAGCCCTTCTGTTAGTTCCCCAAATTCTGATGTCAATGCGGGTAATCAGGATGATTTGATCATTGCGGGGCGTAAATTTCATTCCCGTTTACTAACCGGAACCGGCAAATATCCCAGCATCGAAGTTATGCAGCAGAGTGTCGCTGCGAGTGGTTGCGAAATTATCACCGTTGCCGTCCGTCGGGTACAAACCAAAGCCTCTGGCCATGAAGGGTTAGCGGAAGCGATCGATTGGTCAAAAATTTGGATGTTACCCAACACCGCTGGCTGTCAAACCGCAGAAGAAGCCCTTCGGGTGGCCCGCTTAGGACGGGAAATGGCCAAACTGTTAGGCCAAGAAGATAACAACTTTATTAAGTTAGAAGTGATTCCCGATAGCAAATATTTGTTGCCCGATCCTGTTGGCACCTTAGAAGCCGCTGAGCAGTTGGTAAAAGAGGGGTTTGCCGTTCTGCCCTATATTAATGCCGATCCCCTGTTAGCGAAACGGTTAGAAGAAGTGGGCTGTGCCACCGTGATGCCCTTGGGATCACCGATTGGATCGGGTCAAGGTATTCGGAATGCGGCCAATATTGGCATTATTATCGAAGAAGCGAAGGTTCCTGTGGTGGTTGATGCAGGCATTGGAACCCCTAGTGAAGCGGCTCAAGCAATGGAAATGGGGGCAGATGCCGTGTTAATTAATAGCGCGATCGCGTTAGCCAATGATCCCGTGGCAATGGCCCAAGCAATGGGAATGGCAACCATCGCAGGTCGTTTAGCCTACCAGTCGGGACGGATGCCGATTAAAGCCTATGCTAGTGCGAGTTCTCCCTTAACTGGCGTGATTAAGTGATCCCCAATTCAATCAAAAACATGGCATTGCGTTAATCCCTCCACCTACAATTTCTTTCTCTTGAAAAGTCAAGCTAGAAGATTTTCGCGAGAGTTAGATTGTCCCTTTTGTTCAATTTAACTGGGATCAGAGTCACGCGCTTGTTCAAAGCCGTATGGTCGGTATCGGTTGAGTCGGAAATCCAGGAGAAACGGTTTGAGCTTGGGGTTGGGGAGTGACCGTTCTTCCGCTTTGGAAAATATATTCCCGAATAGGTGGAGATTCAGCCTGCATAGTAGACAGATCGGTACTGGGGGGAACTGGTAATTCGGGATGATCGTCGGCAGGATTATAAATCGTTGGCGGTAAACTCTGGGGCACTCTCAGCAGCGATGGCGTGGGTAATTCTGAGATTAATGCGACTTGGGCATAACTCGGTAACGGGCTAGCAACCAGAAAAAGGCTACTCAGGAAAAAAGGAGACAAAGCAGAAAGCTTCATAACAACACGCCTGCATAATTCAACTGACCTCACACCTTAGACGAAAAGAGCAGTGGAAAAAAAGCTTTTGTCCGGTGGCTTTCCCCTGAATTGTAAACTGAAATGTTAGCCTAGAGTAAGGTCAATTGTTAAGTCTGCTCATTTTTCCGGATTGAGAATGGTTAAAAAAGTCGTTGTTGGCTTATCTGGTGGGGTCGATAGCTCCGTTGCTGCGGCTGTGTTACACCGTCAGGGTTATGAAGTCGTGGGGTTAACGCTGTGGTTGATGAAAGGGAAGGGACAATGTTGTTCTGAAGGGATGGTAGATGCGGCTTCGATTTGTGAACAATTAGGCATCCCCCATGAAATTGTGGATACCCGTGATCTGTTCCAGACCTATATTGTGGATTATTTAGTATCGGGTTATGAGGATGGGGTTACGCCTCTGCCCTGTTCTCAATGTAATAAGGCGGTCAAGTTTGGGCCGATGTTGCATTATGCCCAAGAAACTTTAGGGATTAATAAAATTGCGACGGGGCATTATGCTCGGATTCAATATGACGAAACCACTCAACGCTACCAATTGCTGCGAGCCGTTGATCGCCATAAGGATCAATCCTATTTTCTTTATGACCTCAATCAAGACATTTTAGGGGCAACCCTTTTTCCCTTGGGTCACCAAACTAAAACGGAAACCCGCAAAATTGCCAATGAGTTTGCCCTCAGTACGGCAGAAAAACCCGACAGTCAAGATCTCTGTTTGATCGAATCTCACGGTTCGATGCGGGATTTTCTCAATAAATACATTGCAGCAAAGGAAGGCGAAATTGTCGATCTCTCCGGTAAAGTCTTGGGTAAACACCAAGGCATTCATCATTACACCATTGGACAACGGAAAGGCATTGGGATTGCAGCCCCTGAACCCTTGTATGTGGTACAACTTGATCCAGTGATGAATCGGGTTGTGGTCGGCGATCGCCTTAGTGCGGGCAGTCTAGACTGTCATGTTAATCGCTTAAATTGGGTGTCTATTGCAGAACCCTCGGCTCCCATTCGCTGTGAAGTGCAAGTCCGCTATCGTTCTAGCCCCGTTCCTGTCAGTGTGATCCCCCTCGAAGGAGATCGCGTTAAACTGGTGTTTGATGAACCTCAATTTGGGATTACGCCTGGCCAAGCGGCTGTCTTTTATGACGGTGAGATTCTGTTAGGCGGCGGTATTATTGAAAAAAATCAAGATGCTGTCTAGTTGAGTCAGGGTCAATCGTGGGATTACAGGAAAAACGCAATGGCAACCAACAAAGACTATCGGGAATGGCAACGACGACGCGGACAAAAGCCTAAACCGAAGCGATCTTTTTCCCCTTTCTGGCTGTTGGTGGCAGTCTGCTTGGGTGGGGCCTATGTCTATCGAGATGCCTTACCCGATTTAGCCTCACAGAAGGAAATTAAAGCCCTAGCGGATGCGGTTACAGAAAATCGCTTTCTCTCCTCTCCCTTGGTGCTGACAAAGCGAGTCACGAATCCTGTTGCGGGTTATGCCGAAACCTTGGCTCTACCGAATGCTGAACAGTTGGATCGACAGGCTGCCTCGATTCAATATACCGGAAATTCTGTGAAGGAGTTAGCTGCTATTCTCAACGGTTACGCAACCACCGAAGCGGAAAAAGCTCGTTTGATCTATGCCTGGATCGGCCATCATGTTGCCTACGACGTGCAAGCGGTTTTACAAGACCGTCGGGGAAATTTAAGTCCCAAGGGGGTTCTCAGTAGCCGACTGACCATTTGTTCGGGCTATGCCAATCTGTATCAAGCTTTAGCTCAGGAAATGGGCTTAGAAGCCGTTATTATCGAAGGCTATGCCAAAGGCTCTAGCTATTTCGTTGGTGAAGACCGAGACATTAATCATGCTTGGAATGGGGTCAAGGTTAACGGCGGTTGGTATTTAGTGGATGTCACCTGGGGCGCAGGAACCATTGATAATCAGCAATTTAAGGCGAAATATAACCCTTATTACTTTGCGACTCTACCCGATGAATTAATTTATAGTCATTTTCCGGTAGAATCCCAATGGCAGCTTTTACCAACACTTTACACGAGAGCGGAGTTTGATCGTTTTCCCAATGTTTCGGCTCCCTTTTTCCGCGATCGCCTCCGATTATTAACCCATAACAGTAATGCAACGATCTCCAGTCATGGACGCTTAGAAATCCGCTTAGCCGTTCCCGATAATATTGTCTTAACGGCTCAACTCATCGATGAGTCTGGAAATAAATTAGGTCCCAACTATACCTTTGTACAAAAACAAGGGGATCAGTCCAGCGTCAATGTGGCTTTTCCAAGAGCCGGCCAATATCAATTAATTATTTTCTCGAAATCTAAGCAGCAAGAAATCTATCATCAAGCGATTAAATATAAAATTCAAAGCACCGCATCCGCAGAACCGTTTCCGAGGATATATGGAACGTTTACCGAAAAAGAAGCCTCGGTTGATCTACCGTTAAAGCAGACTTTAGCCGTTAATCACGCCAGTTATTTTCAATTAAAAGTTGATGAAGCGATTAAAGTGATTGTGATCAATAAAAATACGAATAAATGGACAGAATTAACCCCCAGTAACGGTCTTTTTATCGGTTCAGTTGTGATTGATCCTGGAAAAACGATGATTGCAGCCCAATTTCCTGATAGTGATAAATATTGGACTTTATTGGAATATAATTAGCTTCATTGAGCTTTTTATCGTCAATTTTCAAGCTTCCCCGAAGACAAAAAACGCCAAGCTTCATAAAATTCAATCAATTTTATTTTGTCAATCAGAAAAATCACTGACTTATCGACTTTGGTTACTTTAACTGTATTTTAACTAAGTAAATTTATTGATATTTATTGCGTAATTTGAATCAGTATTTGAATTGAATTTTAGCCTAAAAAAGCATAATTGACTGAGTAAAGCTGTTAAAATAGACAGTAAGGTAATATTAATAATGCACCTGCTTATCCAGTATTGGGTTAAAGATTAATGGATATCCCTTCTATTCTTGTGGTTGATGACGAACCCGATAATTTTGATGTCATTGAAACACTGTTGAGCGCGCAAGACTATTATCTTCATTATGCAGCAAATGGTCAGGAAGCCCTGAAAATCCTTGATACCGTCAATCCTGACCTGATTTTAATGGATGTAATGATGCCGGGGTTAAATGGTATCGAAACCTGTAAACAGATTAAAGCCAATGCTCAATGGAAAGCAGTTCCTATCATCATGGTAACGGCTTTATCAACGAAGGCTGATCTGGCCTTGTGTTTAGAGGCCGGTGCGGACGATTTTCTGAGCAAACCCGTTAATCGGATTGAATTATCTGCTAGGGTTAAGTCCATGCTCCGGATTAAACAGCAATACGACACAATTCAAGCTTTTTCAGTTATTCAGCGAAATACTATCAATATTTTAGGACGGAATTTACAGGAATTAACTGGAAACCTAGTCTTTAGCCTATCAAAAGAATTAAATACTCCTGTTAGTGGAATTTCCAGCATTATTGAATTGTTAAAGGCTAATTTCGCAAAAATGGAGACAGCAGAAGTTCAAGTTCTTTTGGATTTAGCCGAGCAGTCAGTCCAGCAAGTGGAAAGATCTACCAATAAATTCCTATTATATTTAGAGTTGGAACTGGCTTCTATTCAACAGCAAATCCCCTCTGGGGAATCAGCAAAATTGCCCTTTGATATCGTACAATCCCGATTAAAAGCCCAAGCTGCCAAGGTAAATCGTAAAGATGACTTAGTTATCGATTGGCAAGAAATGGATGTACGTTTATCGGAACGGTATTTTTGGATTATTCTTCAAGAAATTGTTGATAATGCCCTCAAGTTTTCTTCGCCAGGTACGGAGATTTTGATTCAGAGCCAAGTCATTAACGGAATGCTAGAGATCACAGTGCAGGATTGGGGCAGGGGAATAGAACCTCAGAATATTGCGAAGATTGGGGCGTTTATGCAATTTGATCGGCAAGATCAGGAGCAATCCGGTACAGGCTTAGGGTTAGCGATTGTTAAGAAAATTGTTGATTTAGCGAAAGGTGAATTTTCTATTACGAGCGTTTATGGCAAAAAAACAATGGTCAAGGTGAGCTTACCCATTAAATTTATTTAAATTTATTTGAATTTCAGCCCAGACTAACGGCGATCGCGTTTTGGATTTAAGCCAGGGGTTAACAATTCCCCATTGCTTGACCGGCCAAATATCCGGTTGTCCAGGCACTCTGGAAGTTGAAGCCGCCGGTTACCCCATCAATATCGAGAACTTCTCCTGCAAAAAATAAACCGGAACAGTGTTTGCTTTCCATTGTTTTGAAGTTTATTTCACTGAGTTTCACGCCACCACAGGTTACAAACTCTTCTTTAAAAACCCCTTTTCCGGTAATTTGATATTGACCTTGGAGCAATTCAAGGATTAACTGATTTAAAACTTTTTTTGAGAGATCGGCCCACAGCATTTTGGCATCAATCCCAACAGCAGCCGTTAAACTTTGCCAGAGGCGTTTGGGTAGGTCAACGGGGGAAACCGTCGCAATTTGTTTACGGGGTTGGGTTTGTTTGATATTGAATAACAGTTGTCGTAGGGTTTCCGCATTATGATTAGGCAGCCAGTTGATCATTAACGGCATTGTGTAATGGTGGTCATGAAGTAACCTTGCACCCCAAGCCGATAGCTTTAAAATGGCCGGCCCGCTAACGCCCCAGTGGGTAATCAACAGCGGCCCCATCTGTTCTAGTTTTTGGTTATCCAACCCGATTAAACTCACCCGGACGGTTTCTACTGAAATTCCTGCGAGATCCGCTAGACGGGGATCTTTGATATTCAAGGTAAAGAGGGAGGGAACGGGCGGCTCGATGGTATGACCTAATTCTTTGGCCCAACGATATCCCATGGGATTACTACCAGTTGCAATGAGGACGCGATCGCCGTTGAGAATTTCTCCCGTTTTAAGTTCTACCTGAAACTGTTCTCCTCGTTTTTGGATGGACTTAACCCCACTATGGGGACGCAAATGAACCCCGTGTTCCTTCGCCGTTTCGAGTAAACAATGGGCAATCGTTGCAGAATCGTCGGTAATCGGAAACATACGTCCATCTGCTTCGGTTTTTAACGTAACATCATGGGCGGCAAACCAAGCGATCGTATCTTTGGGCTGAAACCGGCTAAAGGCTCCCCGCAAAGCCTTACCGCCTCTGGGATAATACTGAACTAATTGGGATGGATCAAAACAATGATGGGTCACATTACACCGTCCGCCACCGGATATTTTTACCTTCGTCAGAAATTCACGACCAGCCTCTAACAAGGTAATACGAGTATGGGGAAAGGTTTCGGCACAAACAATAGCGGCAAAGAAGCCGGCCGCACCGCCGCCAATGATAATAATTTGGGGTTGCTGATGATTATTTCCCATTTTGTAAGGCTGTTATATCACAAAAATATTTTATCATTTTCAGTTTTTGCTAACTTTAAATGGTGAATCAAGAAGTTAACTTCAAGTTTTATTATAGCGTTTCTTTAATCTATGAGGTACAGTAACAACAATGAGTATACCAACTATGAATATCTTGTTGAGTAACCTCTAACATAGCCGATGTCACTCCATCAATTAGCTCTTTATAGGTTCTCGC
>JAYKGY010000134.1:0-3256 GCA_035285545.1 Snowella sp.
AACAATCGTCTCAAACTGATTAAGCGTCAGGCTTATGGGTTTCTTAACTTTGAAAATATGCGTCGTCGCTTTTTAGCTTGCTTTTCATTATGAGTTTTACTTATCACTCTTTATTCAGAAGAACCCCATTTTTTAGGATAGACCTGCATAATAGATAATAAATAGTAACTAATCTCAAGAAACGGTTAGACTGATTCTTATTTCCCAGATTAGCGATTAGCATTTATTTTGTAATTGTTTGGATGAATCTTTTTCTCGTTGAATTGTGGCGAAATGTAATGTCGCGCTGGGTTAGCAGCTTAACCCTTCGGCATCTTTGCTTATTGTGTATGGGTAAACGACGGGTCAGGTCATGTTATTGACAGATTCCCTGCTACTCGATTACAAACGTTGCCAACGCCGTGCTTTTCTCAATCTCTACGGCAATGAGGCAGAACGCGGTTCAGAACGGGACTTTTTGCTGAAATTACGGCAAGAAAGCCAGAAACATATCGCTTCAGTTCTGGCAGAATACTATCCCCATTACCACCAACCCCAAACCCCCCGGCAAAATCGGCTAGCTCGCATTGCGGAAACAAAATTCCTGATGGAGCAGGGGGCAGAGTGTATTTATGAAGGCTATCTTGCCCACGATTTACGGGAAAGTACCCCTGAACGGGAGGGCTTAACCCTACTAGGCCATCCCCATTTATTGATCAAACAAACGGGCAAATCGCGTTGGGGAAACTGGTTTTATCTTCCCGTCAGTATCCAATTGGGTCGTCGCCCGAAACCAGAGTACAAGATTCTCGCTGCCTTTTATGCCCAACTGTTGGCGGTTTGGCAAGATCGATTTCCGCCCTATGCTGAAATTATTTTACGTCGTCAAAACCGTTATCAAGTGGATCTAGGGGAATGGTTGCCCCGCTTACATACCACCATTGCTGATTGTTTAGAAACCCTCGTTCCACGCCAAGAACCTGAAGTTTTTATTTCCCGTCAACGCTGTAGTTTGTGCCATTGGTACGATCATTGCTACGCGATCGCGCAATCCCAACAGCATTTATCCCTCGTTCCAGGTGTTACCCCTAGTCGTTATGAATCCTTGCAAAGTTTAGGCGTGATCACGATTCAATCCTTGGCCCAAACCCATTCTGGCAGCATGGAAGAAACCCTCGGTAAAGCCATTACTTCTCAGTTGCAACTCCAAGCCCAGGCAATTATTGACAATCGCGCGATCGCCAAACAGTCTTCACCAAAATCCAGCTTACCTACTGCCCCGATTGAATTGTATTTTGACATCGAAGCCGAACCCGAACGCAATTTAGATTATTTATTAGGGGTTTTGGTGATTAATCATCAAACGGGACAGGAAACGTTTCATGGCTTTTTTGCAGAAACCCCAGAGGATGAGGGCAAAATTTGGCAGGAGTTTTTAGCCTTAGTGAAATCCTATCCAACGGCTCCGATTTTTCATTTTTCGGAATACGAAGTGGAAACGATTAAACGTTTAGCGCAACTGTATAAAACAACGAGACGAGAACAGGAGCAGATCTTAAAACGCTGTGTCGATTTACATCATTATGTCGTTAATTCGGTGATTCTTCCAGTAGAAAACTATTCCCTCAAAACCTTGGCCAATTGGTTAGGGTTTCAGTGGCGCGATTCCAATGCCAGTGGCGATCAATCGGTGTGGTGGTATGACCAATGGTTAGAAGTCGGCGATCGCAACTTTTTAGAATTAATCATGCGCTATAACGAAGATGATTGTCGAGCAACTTGGATTTTAAAAGATTGGCTCGTCAAATTTTTTAAGGAACACAAATAGCAAGCAAGTAAGTAAATCGATTTAATTCAAACAAATAGGTTCTACCGCTCAGGACATAATATATGATGTCCCTACAAAATTGTTTTCTCCGTACACGACTTGGAAGGTTATAAAGTAGGCAAAAGAAAAATAGCTTTAGAGAGGCATCAAGACCTCCATAAGATGACTTGACATGAACGCTCCCAGATTCAGGCAGTGGAAAAACGTTACTATGGCAAAGCGGGAAAACCTTGTAAAAATGAGACTCCTCGGTATCTTAGCTATCGAGTGACAGCAACTCTCCTGCCTAACTCAGAGGCAATCCAAGCTCAACGAACCCGCTGTGGTCGATTTATTCTAGCCACAAATGTCTTAGACCGCGACCAGTTGAGTGCGGATGATGCTCTCAGGGAATATAAAGCATAGCAAAGAGTGGAAAGGGGATTTCGCTTTCTTAAAGACCCGATGTTCTTCACTTCCAGTATTTTTCTCAAGTCTCCTAATCGGATTGCGGCTTTGGGGTTGATTATGGCAGCGACACCATATTTTATGTTTTTTTAGTCAAGCTTGTCGCCGATACTATCTCCTTCCTCTGCCTGATTCCTAATTATTTTTATCTCTCTTCAAACCACGGAATGTGGGTTTTAATGAATTGATAATTCCTGCCATTCTTGTTCTAGGATATCGACCAGTTCGACATTGCCTGCTTTTCTAGCTGCATCTATCCGTTGCTTTAAATTTTGACGAATATTGTTGAGGTGGAGCTTCGCTACTTGATTAGCGGCTTGATTGGGCGATTGATAGTAGTTCAGACGGGGGCAAAGATTCCGTTGTTCTAATTCGGTATAAAAATCAGCAGAATTATCAATTTGAATAACCTTAGGGGCAGTGTTATCTAGTTGGGGCTGATATTGAAAAATATGACGAGGATACCGAAACTCTGCGCCTTTTTCCGTTTCTTGCTGTTGGGACTCAATGGCAACAAAAATCGGATTAATCGTTTTTTGGGTAAATCGGGGCGATTGAGGGGGAAATTTCATTTTTATATCCTATTTAAATAATTGCTAGTTTTTATTGCTTATTTTGATTTTAATCAGCTTGAATCATAGACTTGAGCTATTTTTTTACATACTCGGTTTCATCTAGGGTAAACCCAGCCATTAGCCATTACTTTCACAGATTCTTGAAGATTCTGTATATATTGTTACCAAAAAATACCAAAAAGTCATTATTTCCTGATAAAACTTAATAAAATAGGACTTACATATTGTTAAAAAGGATAGAATATGCAGTCATCGGGTTCAAGGAGAAGGAGTATCGTTTTTAAGAATAATTTGAGAACGGCTTAGAGCCTATCCGAAAAGTCAATAGGAACGAAATTGGTACATTTTAGCGAACGCTAACTTCACTAGCTAGGTGGACGGTTATTTCCCTAGCAAATGCTCGGATAACTATCTCTCAAATGAGTCC
>JAYKGY010000135.1:0-80873 GCA_035285545.1 Snowella sp.
AGCGTAAATGGCTATTTATTTCTTGGCAAAAACATAACTAAGAAGAATGTGTTTGTCTCTTTTAGTCAAAAGTTTGCCAATGATCTTCCAGACAATCTAGAGATTTTTTTGCTAAAAAAAACAATAGGAAAGAAAATTGTTGAGCAAAAAGAATATATTTATAACCAACTAGCTGAATATAATTTAGCTAATATTGTTGGTAACGATGTTCATTATATTGATGATATTATATGGGATAGCACGATGACTGATGATAGTTTCAATCAGCCTTATAAAAGAGATGATTTTATCGATCAGAAGTTGTATAAAGATGTTGAAGAAGGCGAAGACAATAATGGTACTCTTCTTTCGGAAGAGAGTATAAAATTGTTTTTAGATGATCTAGATAATGATAACTCTTCATCTATTTCCGTAGTTTCTGGTTCAGGTGGTGTTGGCAAAACAACCTTTTGCGATACCTTAAAATATGCAATTTTGCGCGAGGATAAAATCCGGAAGAAGGTTTTTTATATTAAGGGAGAAAGAGTTGTTGAATTTTCTATTTCTGACTCTGACAATAAAGAAATAAGATCTTTGGATGATTTATACGATCTGTATCGTGAAGACACTGATGAGTTTAATAACATTTCATCTGAAGACTTTAAACTCAATTTTATCATAGGTAATATTGTTGTTATTATAGATGCAATTGAAGAAATAGAATCTGCATTCAAAGAACGTTTCAATTTAAAATTATTTTTTAAATCTTTAAAATTATTACATGAGCGCTTTTTAAGAACTAAAATTATTGTTACAACAAGAGAGCATTTTGTTCCGAAAATCAAAGAAATTCAAGATGAATTGTTTGTTTCGATGGATTACTATAAACTTCGTGGTTTCGAGCAATCCAATTTAGAAAAATTCTTGAAAAAAAAATATAAGAGTAATGAAAATAAAGCTCAAGAAGCTAATAGGTTTATTGAAGACAATAGGCTTTTTTATGATAATCATATTATTCCGCTGTTTGTTGATTGGGTCTGTCAGATTATTGATAGACCAGATCAAAATTTTTTGCCATCATCTAAATATTTAATTGTTAATGAATCGAAAGATAAACTTTTAATTAATTTACTTCAGCGAGAAATTAAAAAACAATCTCTTAATGTAAATGTAGATGAAATGTTTGAGCTTTTAGAATCCATTGTTATAGATTATAATGGATCTATGCCTCAAGAAGACTTTAGTACGCACGTAGAAGTATTAAGTAGTCAAGATATTAGTAATCATCTTAAAAATCCACTTTTAATTAATGAAAATAATAAGGTCAGAATTAGATATGATATTTTACCAAATCTTATTAAGTCTCGTTCTCTTCTCTATAGTTTAGCTGGTGAAGAAGAATTAGATCTAGATACCAACAAAATCACCTTAATCTTAAAGGATTGCTATCAAGGGCAAGGAGAAATTTTTAACGAAGTTGTCCGTATCTGCAAGCAGAAAAAATTAGATATGAAGAGAATTGTTACAAGATTCATAAGAAAATTAAAGAAATCTTTCAAGAATGAAACAAAAGAAATTCAAAAAGAAAATATGCGTAAGAGTACTTCTGCTCTTCTACATTTATTAAATAAAATTCAATCTCCTAGCGATAGAAGCCAACGAATGCTAATGATTAAAGATGTATATGAATTAGCAAAATCAAATACATTATCAGGGCTTTATATTTACGGTGATTTTGAAGCACTTGATTTTAGTAATGTTACTATTAGTGATAGCCACTTTGACAGCTATATGAATTTTCATAAAAGTAAGTTTCCAGAAGACAGCAAAGTTGTTTTTTATCACACAAAATTCAAGAAATTTAACATCCCTCAAACACAACATATTAAAAATAGCCATTTTGATTCATCTTGCATATTTACTGATTGCAATATAGATGACATTACCAACATTAATCTTTCTAAAGAAAATAAAAAAATAGAGCAACTCAAAAAAGATATAATTACGCTTATTAGCTTTATTGATACGAGCCAACGTTCTCTCAACTTAATCAAGCAAAAGTGTAGTATTAGTTACTCTAAGGGGATCAAAAAATTAGTAGATATTTTACTTCAAAAAGATTTCCTTATTCTTGTTGAAAAATCTACACATAATCAAGACTTATACAAAATCAATCAGAACTTCTATGATGAAATTCCCAACATTAAGCTAGGCAATTTTCCACCTGAATTAGAAATTATGCTGGAAGAAATTGTAAAATAGATTGCGTCGAATGGGTTGGATCGCCGATCTTGTAGAGTGCTTTACTTACTGCGCTTTAATGGTAGTGCGATCGCCACTTGTATTATTAGTTGATAAATTAAATATGGTTCACCTCAGACCCTTAAGACTATCAGAAAACTTTACAATATATCAGTACTAAACTGGTTAAAATTCGTTCGAGCAAACAGTAATGATCACCGACTACATTGCCAAAGCTATGCAAAAGGCAACCTATGAGTTGCTAGAAGACGGTACTTTTTACGGAGAAATTCCTGATTGCGAAGGTGTTTGGAGTCAAGCCAACAACCTAGAAGCTTGTCGAGACAACCTGCAAGATGCTTTAGAAGGTTGGGTTATCTTGGGAATTCGTTTTGGTCATCAATTTCCCGTGCTTGATGGTATCAGCTTAAATTCATTACCAGAGGTTGCCTAATGCCTGCTTGGAAGTCCCTAAAATGGCGAGAACTGGTTATTTTCTTGAAGAAAGCGGGCTTTGAAGGGCCTTATTCAGGCGGCAAACATCAATACTTGGTTAAGGGAGAACTCAAACTTACAATTCCTAATCCTCATCAGGGAGATATTAGCATCGGTCTATTAAGCAAAATCCTGAAACAAGCTCATATTGACCGAGATGAATGGGAAAAATTGTAGCGCGATCGCCTTGATAGTTCCTACTAGATAACTTTACCCTATCGGATAAATAGATAAGTTATACCGTCTTCGTTGAAATTCCGCCTTGCTTACGAACCTAGCCATGTCTTATCATGCTCAAATAGCAGATTTTTTTAGGTGGCAATTACTAGGGTATGTCGAAAATTGAAACCAGAACCGAACCCATGATCCTCAACATGGGGCCCCATCATCCCTCAATGCACGGGGTTTTACGTCTCATTGTTACCCTAGACGGGGAAGATGTCGTGGACTGTGAACCCGTAATTGGCTATCTCCATCGGGGGATGGAAAAAATCGCCGAGAATCGCACGAATGTCATGTATGTTCCCTACGTGAGCCGCTGGGATTATGCAGAAGGGATGTTTAATGAAGCGATTACGGTGAATGCACCCGAAAAATTAGCCGATATTGAAGTCCCCAAGCGGGCCCAGTATATCCGCGTGATCATGCTGGAATTAAATCGGATTGCGAACCATTTACTGTGGCTTGGCCCCTTTATGGCGGATGTGGGCGCACAAACCCCCTTCTTCTACATTTTCCGAGAGCGGGAAATGATCTATGACCTGTGGGAAGCTGCAACAGGGCAACGGATGGTAAACAACAATTACTTCCGTATTGGAGGAGTTGCCGTTGATTTGCCCTACGGTTGGATCGATAAATGCGAAGATTTTTGTGATTACTTCATTCCCAAAGTGGATGAATATGAAAAATTAATTACCAATAACCCCATTTTCCGTCGTCGGGTGGAAGGTGTGGGCACGATTACCCGTGAAGAAGCGATTAATTGGGGATTATCGGGCCCAATGCTACGGGGATCGGGAGTCAAATGGGATTTACGGAAAGTGGATCATTACGAATGTTACGACGATTTTGATTGGGAAGTAGCCTGGGAAACCGCAGGAGACTGCTTTGCTCGCTACCTCGTCCGTATTCGCGAAATGCGCGAATCAATTAAAATTATTCGCCAAGCTCTTAAAGGCATTCCTGGTGGCCCTTACGAAAATCTCGAAGCCAAACGGATGCAAGAGGGTAAAAAATCCCAATGGAATGATTTTCAATACCAATACATCGCCAAAAAAGTACCCCCCACCTTCAAGATTCCAAAAGGGGAACATTATGTGCGGGTCGAAAGTGGCAAGGGAGAATTTGGCATTTTTATTATTGGGAATGATGATGTCTTTCCTTGGCGTTGGAAAATTCGCGCTCCTGATTTTAATAACCTGCAAATTCTGCCCCATTTACTCAAAGGCGTGAAGGTTGCCGATATTATGCCCATTTTAGGGAGTGTTGACATTATTATGGGGTCAGTTGATCGATAAGGCTCGTCTCTGCGATTAATTCATGTCATTAAACTCAGTGGGGTAGTTTTGCTACCCCTTTTTATTGATTGCGTATTGAGGCAATGGGCAGTCTAAGCTTTGACAAAGACCTCGCATGGATAACCTGAAATTCGTTGGGATTATTGGCGGAAATGTTGCTATTTTTTCGGGATTTACTCAGCGATCGCGCTCCTTCAAATTTTTCAAGCTGCCCAAGTAATGCTAAGATGGGCAAAATTTGATCGACCTATACTAAAATCACGCATAAAATTATCCATAGTGACTCTAGCCCCTGTCTGTGGGTGTGCCAATGACTATAAATTCCAATAACTTGCTCCCGTCTAATCCAACGCCTCCAACCGAACCAGAACTCTTAGCAATAGAACCCCAGGGACTTCATCAACGTCTGTTCCGTCAGCTTCAGGATACAGCAGAACGTTTTCCGCTTCAGTTTTGGGCTATTATTCTGATCTTGGTTTCTAGCGGTGTTGGCTTTGGTGCAACCGCATTGTTATTGAAGTTACCGAAAACGCCCCAGTGCTCAAGGGTTTTCTGGCCCATTGCTTCGGCTTCGATGCGACTCTACTGTGCCCAATTGTCAGCAGAAGAAAGAACGGTTGATAGTTTGCTCCGCGCAATCGAATTAGTTGCCTTTCTCCCCAAAGATCACCCCCTTTATGGAGAAGCGAATCGCAGCATTGAAGAGTGGGCCGATGAAATTTTAGATTTGGCCGAAGAATCCTATCAAGCGGGTAAGTTAGACGAAGCCATTAAAACCGCTAAACGAATTCCCAATAATGTCCAAGCCTATAAGCTAGTAGAAGAACGCATTGCTACTTGGCAAGAGACGTGGAAAAAAGGCGAAGAAATCTATGCCAACGTCGAGAGTAATTTACGTAAAGCCTATTGGAACGATGCTTTCCGTGAGGCAGTCAAACTGCTCAATTTAGATAACCGCTATTGGGCAACGACGAAATACGACGAAACCATTAAAAATATTCAAATTGCTCAGGAAGAAAGCAAAAAGCTAGACGTTGCCTTTAATATTTTCCGTCGCGGTGGCATTGATAATTGGATTCAAGCGATCGCTGAAGCATCGAAAGTCCCTTCTAGTAGTTACGCCTACGAAGAAGGACAACGCCTCATTGGAAAAGCCAAAGAAAAAATTTCGGAGTATGTTCAACAACTCATTGACGATAAGGATTGGCAAACCCTGGCGAGTACGGTGGAACGTTTACCCGAAAATATTTTTCCGGCAGAGGATTTGAGTGAATGGCAAATTTTAGCGAGTGCGGGAACCGATGCCCAGGCCGGAACCCTAGAAAGCTTACAGTCAGCGATTACGACCGCCGAAAGAATTGTCGATCAAAACCGTCCCCTGTATCAAACGACTCAGCAGTTAATCGCAGGGTGGAAAACAGAAGTTCAGGACTTGACCCTATTGGCCCAAGCTCGACAAACCGCAGAAGCCGGTACCGTTGATGCCCTCAATGCGGCGATCGCCCAAGCCCAGCAAATTCCCAGTTCCAACGCTCGCTATCGAGATGCCCGTCAGGATATTGCTAACTGGACAAGACAAGTACAAGTTACGGAAGATAGTCCGATTCTCAACAAAGCTAAAGAACTCGCGGCTTCAGGGAATATCACCGATCTCAAACAAGCCATTAGTCAAGCGAATTTAATTAATCGCGATCGCGCCCTTTACAGTGAAGCTCGCCAAGAAATCCAAGGTTGGCGCACCACCGTAGAAACCCAAGAAGATCAACCCATTCTCGATCAGGCGATCGCCTTGGCCAATACCCAGGATTATCAATCGGCCATTAGCACTGCATCCCAAATTGGTTCAGGTCGCGCCCTCCATTCCCAAGCCCAAAAGAATATCCGCCGTTGGCAATCGGAAATCCAATCTCAAAGAGACCTCCAAAGGGCTAATTCCCTAGCAGCACGACGCACCCCCGATTCCCTCGTTGCCGCCATTCGCCTAGTTAACCGCATTCCTTCCTCCACCGAAGCCGGATCTCAACGAACCCAATCGATCAACAACTGGAGCTACCAACTTTTAGCCCTGGCGCAAGAAAAGGCAAGTGTATCTGCTTATTCCGAAGCCATTCGTTTAGCCCGTTTAATTCCGAAAGATAGCTCTGCTTATAGTACTGCGCGGGATTTAATGACTGATTGGAAAGGTCTGATAGCCCCACCGCCGACTCCTGTGGCAGACCCCGTTAGTATGCCCTTGCCTTCTAGCCCTGATTTAGATACTCCCCTTTCTTCTCCTTAGTTTCGATAAAATAGAAAGATTAACATCGCGTCTGAATCGCAAGCACCATGGCTATTTTTATCAATTTTGTAATTTCCCTCATCATGGCCTTGTGGTTTGGGACGCTTGCCGTATTCGCCATTCAAAATGTCACCCCAACAGCCTTAAGGTTCACTTTCTGGGAATCCATTCAATTACCCATTAGTATTTTATTGATCTTTTGTTTTGGTGTTGGTTTAGTTTTAGGGGCACTGATGCCGATCCTCTGGCAGCGATCGCAAAAACGACGACCCCGTTTAGAAGATTTTGATGAATTTGACTTTGAAGCCTAAGCAGACCGAGATTAGCCAAGATTAACTTTGGGGGGGCTAGCTAAAGGCGATCGCGGCTCCTGCATTATCAGACGGAAATAAACGCCATTTTCCTTCTCCTAGAATTTCCAACACGAACTGATGGTAAGGAATGAGGGTTGGACGATGACCCACACTAATATAGGTGATGTCGTCATCTCGCAACATTTGATAGAGGTGTTTTTCATTAGCCACATCCAATGCACTGGTAGATTCATCTAAAACCGCATAGCGGGGGGAATGGAGAAACAATCGGGCAAATCCCAAACGTTGCTGTTCTCCCAGGGATAAGACATCGGCCCAATCGAGTACCGTATCTAAGCCACCGACCCGTTCAATTAAATTACCTAAATTCACTTGCGCTAATACTTCCTGAAGACGAGCATCGGTAAATTTCTGTTGAGTATGGGGATACAAAATTTGTTTGCGTAACGAGCCTAATACCATGTAGGGACGCTGGGGGATAAAAAGCATTTCTGTGGTTGCAGGACGATAAATATAGCCATCCCCTTGATGCCACAGTCCCGCAACGGCTCGTAAAATCGAACTTTTGCCTAAACCCGATGCGCCCATCACTAAAATTCCTTCACTATCAGGCACTTCAGCAGACAGATTAGTAACAAGGGTACGCTTTTGATCGGGGGTCTGAACAGTTAAATGGCTTAAAACAAGACGGGGTTCGATGATAGTCTCAATAACGGCTGATGGGGCCTGTTTAGCGATCGGTTTCTCCTGCTTAATAAAATAATCTTCCAAACTCCCCAAGCGTTTTAAAACCGCAGCAAATTGGGTTAAGCTGTTGAAATTACTAGAAAACCAGTTAAATACCCCAACAACGTGGCCGAAGGCAGCAACAGAAAGTTGAAAATCCCCCAGTTCTACTTCTCCATTGAAATAACGAGGAGCCAACAGCAGGGTACAAATTAAGTTGGTGAGAATACTGAGGGCAAATTTAAAAGCACTTAAGGCCCCATTCGGGAGAATTTTGGCATTAAGAACGGATAACAGGCGCGAAAATCGAGAACCGACTTCCCCTCTTTCTTGAGCTTCTCCTTCATAAAAGGCGATCGCTTCACTATTGTTACGGACATGAACTAAGCTATAGCGAAAATCGGCTTCGTATTCTAGGGATTTAAAATTGAGTGGCGTTAAAACCCGACCGAGCAAATAGGAAATCAACGTTTGTAAAATCGCAGTTCCAATGGCAATAAACACCAGATAATTATTGATATTCCATAAAGTGCCAATATATAAAAATCCACCGATCAATGTGCCACTAAGTCCCAAGACATAGCCCAAGGATTGATCGATAAAGGCCGTAATATCTTGGGAAATCCGTTGGTCAGGGTTATCAATGGCTTTATCACTATTAATGCTATAAAAAACGCGATTTTTAAAGTATCGATCTAAAAAGTTATTGGTTAACCATTGCCGCCAGTACAATTTAAACTTTTGTTCAATAACCGATTGGCTGAGGGCTAAGAGAATAACACCTGCGAGTAACCCTGTTGAAATGAGCAGGGCCGCTTTATAAGCTGCAAAATCCTTCTGACTTAAGGCCGTAGTGATTTTAGCACCATAAATGGCAGATTGTAGCCCCAGTGGACGACTAACGACCGTGAAGAGAAGGACAATGGTTAACAGTCCCCAAGAACGCCACCAGGCCGCAGAGACAAAGTAAATTTTGGCGATCTGCCAAAACCATCGCAGAAATTGTTGAAGTTGTTTAATTTTTTCAGCCATTACAGATGGGAAACTCGGATTGAACTCATACTTAAAGAACAGAAGCAAACATGGGGGCAAAAGGAATGGGATTCTTGTCCATTTCTGCTTTAAAGGCCGCGATCGCCTCTGGGGTAAGTTCAATTTCTAGGGCAGCTAAGACTTCCAACATTTTGACTTTGTAAGTATTTTTTAGACTGGCCTCAAAGGCGGGGTCTTTAACTTTGGCTGCGATCGCTGCAACTTCCTCGTAATTTTCGGCACTAGCGGGGTCTGGTGGCGTTGCGTTATCAGTAAATTTTCCAAGTTGAGCCATCACCTCTGGTGTTAGCTTAAAGCCTAATTTGTCTAATTCTTCCCTGACACTGGCCATATAGGTCATCAGATAGCTATTTTGCATGCCTGAGCCAGTCAATTTGGCCACAATTTCAGTCGTATTCATCGTGAGAAAACAATAACAACAGTTAATATGAAATATCAACCTTAAAAAAGTTCCAAATTAGGACAAATAGAATAACGCTGGCGAAATACCGCCTGTAAGGTCGGATGTAACTCGAATGACAACCGAAAGCGAGAGGCTTGAAGTTTTCTTTTTTCAAATCCCTATTGACTTTGCTCCTTCACCGCCCTGAATTTTTTGCAAATTATTGCTAATATAGCCTTATTGCCCCGTTAGGAGAATATTTATGTATCAAACCGCCCTACAATTCTCCGAAAAAATGCCCGATGCTCGTTTCTTGATGAGTGATGAACCTGAAATGGAAAGTTCTCTCCATTATGCCCAATTACTACTGCTTGTAACCTGTTTAGAATGGTTTTGGCGCGATAGAAAGGATTATTTTATTGGAGCAAATTTGACCATTTATTTTAGTCGGCAGCAATTGAAAAATCGGGATTTTCGGGGCCCAGACTTTTTCTTGGTCAATGGGGTTAGTAATCATCCCCGACCTTCCTGGGTCGTTTGGGAAGAGGATGGCCAATATCCCAATTTAATTATTGAATTATTATCCGACAGTACAGAAAATGTAGACCGAACCATTAAGAAACAGCTTTATCAAGACCGCTTTAGAACACCTGAATACTTTTGGTTTTCTCCTGAAAGCTTGGAATTTATGGGTTATCGGCTCATCGGCCATCAATATGAAGAAATTCCCTTAACTCTTACCAATCAACGATGGAGCGAGGAACTTCAACTGTATTTGGGCATTGAGCAAGGCAAATTACGGTACTTTACGCCAAATCAAGAATTAGTGCCTACACCCCAAGAAGCGGCTTTACAAGAAATCGCGATCGCGGAAATAGCCCAACAACAAGCTCAAATAGCCCAGCAGCAAGCCCAGATAGCCCAACAAGAAGCCCAACAAGAAAAATTACGAGCGGAAACGTTAGCTGATTATTTGCGATCCTTGGGGGTTGATCCCGATCAAATCCAGTAATTTCTCTACCCAATTTTACATAAAGTCTTTCGGTGGTCGCTCTTTCAAAGATACTTTAATAAAACGTCTCCATCAGATGGGGGCGATCGCTGTCCTGAAGTTCAACAACAAAAGAGAAAGTTCCCTGCAATACTTAAGAAAGTATTACAAAATGTAACGTATAATAACCACAGTGATTCAACGACACGGAGACACAAGGAACTATCAATGCGAGTTGCGATCGCCGGAGCCGGGTTAGCGGGCCTATCATGCGCCAAATATTTAGCCGACGCAGGATTCACCCCCATCGTATTAGAACGTCGAGATGTACTAGGTGGTAAAGTTGCCGCCTGGAAAGATGAAGATGGAGATTGGTATGAAACAGGACTCCACATCTTTTTTGGGGCTTATCCCAATATGTTGCAGCTCTTTAAAGAGTTAGGAATTGAAGATCGGCTGCAATGGAAAGAGCATACGATGATTTTTAATCAGCCTGAAAAGCCTGGAACCTATTCTCGTTTTGATTTCCCCGATATTCCTGCCCCGATTAACGGTCTGGTCGCCATCCTCCGCAATAACGATATGTTGACCTGGCCCGAAAAAATTAAATTCGGTTTAGGCTTACTCCCCGCGATCGTTCAGGGGCAAAGTTACGTCGAAGAAATGGACAAATATACCTGGTCGGAGTGGATGGAAAAACAAAATATTCCGCCCCGCGTCGAAAAAGAAGTGTTTATTGCTATGTCTAAGGCATTGAATTTTATCAATCCCGATGAAATCTCTGCCACCATTCTCTTGACCGCCTTAAACCGTTTCCTGCAAGAAAAAAATGGCTCTAAAATGGCTTTTTTGGATGGTTCCCCTACAGAGCGTCTTTGTCAGCCTATTGTGGACTACATTACTGAACGCGGTGGCGAAGTTCGGCTAAATGCACCGTTAAAAGAAATTTTGCTCAATGAAGACGAAACGGTAAAAGGTTTCCTGATTCGCGGTTTAGATGGTGCGCCCGATGAAGTTTTTACGGCTGACCTCTATATTTCTGCCATGCCCGTTGATCCCTTAAAAACGATGGTTCCTGCGCCTTGGCGAGAATTTCCCGAATTTAAGCAAATTGAAGGACTAGAAGGGGTTCCTGTTATCAATCTCCATCTTTGGTTTGACCGCAAATTAACCGACATTGATCATCTCCTCTTTTCGCGATCGCCGCTGTTGAGTGTTTACGCCGACATGAGCAACACCTGTAAGGAATACAGCAATCCTGACCGTTCCATGTTGGAATTAGTCCTCGCCCCTGCCCACGATTGGATCAGTAAATCCGATGAGGAAATTATTGAAGCAACCTTGGATGAGTTGAAAAAGTTGTTCCCGCAGCACTTTACGGGTGATAACCCAACGAAATTACTCAAATCCCATGTGGTCAAAACGCCGCGATCGGTTTATAAAGCGACCCCAGGCAGACAGGCTTGTCGTCCCGATCAACGAACCTCCATTGCCAATTTCTACCTAGCGGGTGACTTCACCATGCAAATGTATCTCGGCAGTATGGAAGGGGCGGTTTTATCGGGTAAACAGGCGGCTCAAGCGGTAGCAGAAGATTATGGGGCTTTTACGAAAAATAAAGTTCCCCAAACGGCAACGCTGGTTGAAGCAGGCTAAGCGCGATGAATGAGGAAACGATAGCTTCCTTTAATTTTTCACTGACAAAACGACATCTTGAATGAGACAATGCTAAATGGCTAACGGTCAAACTTCTTCTAAAAACTCAGTCATCGGCTTCGATAACTGGTCTTTGACCCCTGAATATCGTCCGCCTTTAATGCTGCAATTGCCTAAATCTACCCCATCTCCTAAAGCTTTGGCCCCTCTTGATGAGGCCTACGAACTTTGTCGCCAAGTTACGGCTCAATACGCGAAAACGTTTTACCTCGGTACGCTGTTGATGCCGCCCGAAAAACGGAAGGCGATCTGGGCAATTTATGTCTGGTGTCGGCGGACTGATGAGTTAGTGGATGGGCCTCAAGCAAAATCTACTACGCCTGAAACACTGGATCAGTGGGAGCAGCATTTAGAGTCTATCTTTGCGGGTCATGCCATTGATGACGTTGATGTGGCTTTAGTCGATACGCTACAGCGTTTCCCAATGGATATTCAGCCATTTCGGGATATGATCGCGGGTCAACGGATGGATCTCTATCGCAGTCGTTACGAAACCTTTGAGGAGTTAGACCTTTATTGTTATCGGGTTGCGGGTACGGTCGGGCTTATGTCGAGCGCGGTTTTAGGGCTAGATACGAGTGTGAGTCCTGCGCCTTGGCAATCGGCTTCAATGTATATTCCCAAGGAAGAGGCGATCGCGTTAGGGGTTGCTAATCAATTAACGAATATTTTGCGGGATGTGGGGGAAGATGCTCAACGGGGACGGATCTATTTACCGTTAGAGGATTTGGCGTTATTTGGTTACACGGAAGCGGATTTATTTAACGGTGTTAACGATGAGCGTTGGCAAGGGTTAATGAAGTTCCAAATTCAGCGAGCCAGAAAGTATTACGAAGCAGCAGAACGGGGCATTCGGTCTTTAAATCGGGATTCTCGTTGGCCTGTTTGGACGGCTTTAATGCTTTATCAAGGCATTTTGGATGTGATTGAGAAAAATAATTATAATGTGTTTAACAAGCGGGCTTTTGTACCAACTCCTCAAAAGATGTTGTATTTACCTGTCGCTTGGCTGCGATCGCAAGTTTTGTAAGCTATTAGTAATATTGCTAAACTAAGATGATGCAGTGGCCTAACCATTTTCCTGAAAATTGTCCGCCACCATCTGCATTAGCTCCTAGCGGTAAATTTTATCGATTTATTGAGCAAAACCATACATTCCCTCAACCAGAGGATTTTTCTTCTTGGAGGGTCTTAAATTTAGATAAAAAATGCCCTGAAAATATAACAGAATGTCAGGCTTGTGGATTATCCGTTTACGATTCTTTTGAAGAAATTCAGCGAATGCAAAAAGTGATTCCCCGATTAAGAAGAATGAAAATTGCAGTGGGAATACTTAATAAACATTCAGGAAAAATTCAAAATACACCATCTCGCAACAGTCGCTTACACTATACTTGGTGGGTTGCCGTAGATGAAAAACCTTGGCAGTATTTTTTGATTTCTTAAAATTTTTTAAGCCAAAGCTCTTTAGAATGGAGGCAGACAATGGAAACTTATTTACCAAAATCTACCCTACTAGGTATTTTAAGACTGATTGAAGTTTATGAATTTTATGATCAACCTTGTCTATTTTCTTGTCAAAATTTATCAGGACAAATTTATATTGGTCTTTGGGTAGATAGTTCTGAAACTGGAGATATTTGGATATACGCGCCTGTTTCAGGGGAAAGATTTAATAAAATTAAAAACGGTGAGATTGATCTAAGAACTGTTTTTACACAATCAGAAGATGCTTTTGTTTTCGAGGTTACGATTCCTTTTGAGCAGGATAAACAAACAACTGTTAAGGCGATCGCTGTTCGTGATTTAACGGATGAATATCTTCCTGAAGCTAATCAATTTATTCAAAGTGAAGTTTTAATGTAGAGATTTTCCCTATTATGTAATGCCATTTCAGTATGTCAGAAAACGATAAAGATTCTCTATCGAAACATAAAAACTATTATGTCACTGATTTTGGCATATTTATATGGCGACAGATTGCAAAAATTAATCAAGCTCCTTTAATTAGAAATTACTCTTTTTCAGATATTACTTCTTCAAATAAATTCAAAAAGTCCTTTCCTGTAATTATTACTATTCTTCTTTTTATTGTAATCCTTGGAATTATTTGGAAAGTCCCAAAATATCAAATTCCTAATGATCCTTCTATCTCAGTTCAAGAAAAGATAACGCTGGAAGATAAAGCGAGAGGAACTTTAATTCAGGTGGTTGGTGGTTTATTTTTCTTTGTAACTGCTTATTTTACATGGAGAAATTCTGAAATCTCGCACAAACAGCTTATTGCTACTCAGGACAAACTGGAACTTGAGAAAAAGACT
The DNA here is from genome assembly GCA_035285545.1 of Snowella sp. GTDB lineage: Bacteria > Cyanobacteriota > Cyanobacteriia > Cyanobacteriales > Microcystaceae > Snowella. Next base: position 14,014 of record JAYKGY010000135.1, read on the forward strand.
GCTGACAAAAACTTAGAATTAGCAGATTCTAAGCAAATAACAGAACGTTTTAGTAAGGCTGTTGAACAACTTGGAAACGAAGATAGTATAACAGTTCGTCTGGGAGGAATCTATTCATTAGAAAGAATTGCCAAGGATTCTAAAAAAGATCATTGGACAATTATGGAAATTTTAACTGCTTTTGTTCGAGAAAAGTCTAAGAATAGAGAATCAGGTTCAAAAATTCCTCAAGAGATTCAAGCTGCACTTACAGTAATTGGACGACGTAATACTGAAAATGATCCTAAAAATGTAAGGATTAACTTGAGCGGAGCAAATCTTAATGGAGCGAATCTTTCAGAAGGAAAATTCAATAACGCTAATTTTTATAAAACGAATCTTGTAAAAGCAGTTTTCTATAAAACAAATCTCGTAAAGGCTAAATTTTCTGAAGCAAATGTTATAGAAGCTGATTTTTACGAGTCAACTGCTAAAGAAGCTAATTTTTACGAGACAATTGCTACAGAAGCTAATTTCTACGGGTCAAATCTTACAAAGGCTAATTTTTCCGAAGCGAATCTTACAAAAGCTGATTTTTCGGGAGCAAATCTTACAAAAGCTGATTTTGCTGAAGCAAATCTTACAGAAGCTATTTTTGACAAGGTAAATCTTACAAAAGCTGATTTTTTCATTGCAAATCTTACAAAAGCCAAATTTTCCGAAGCAAATCTTACAGAAACTAGTTTTTCTTGCACAAATCTTGAAAAATCTAGATTTATTTCCGTAAGTTTTATAAGAACTAGTTTTTCCCATGCAAATCTTATAGAAGCTGATTTTGAAAATGCTAATTTTGGTGAGACAAATTTGTCTAATTCGCCTAAAAATTTCATGATTGAACCCATACTTAAATCTAAAAACTGGGATAAAGCAAAGTATGCTCTTGATTTTGAGGAACAATTAAAAGCATATTTATTTTCACAATTTATAACAGAAGCTATTTTTTAGAATTTATCTTTAGATTTATCGGCTAAAACATGAATTTTTATACTGTAGTTATCAAAAAAAGCAAACAATATTGGGTTTCATTATGTCTAGAAAATGGATTAGTTGGACAAGGAAAAACACCAGAACAATCAATTGATAAACTAAAAGAAGCAATTAGTTCTTTTTTAGAAATTTATCATCAAAAAGAAAATATTTACACTACTCCTATTTGTATTGAAGAATTACATGAATTTTTAATAATAAAAGATTCTGAAGCGTCAGAAAGCTACGAACTTAGAAAAGTTTATGCTTAAAAATATACCGTCTCTCAAACGCAAACAACTAATCAAGATTTTAGAAAAAGATGGAAGATCGGGTTATTCAATTATTTGAATGGTCAACAGTAGCAAGCAATAGAACCGCGATCGCGGTCTACAATCAATTACATTTAACCCTAACCATACCTCAGCCGATAGCCAAGATCGGGTTACCCATCAATTTTTTAAAGCAGGACGTAAACGACGCATTAAACTCGCCATTTCTAACGCATTGAGGGCATAATGCCAGCCATGATTACTCTTAATACCTGCCCGTTCTAAAGCTTGTTGCATGGTATCAGTCGTTAAAATCCCAAAGATGACAGGAACGCCCGTTTGTTGCGCGATCGCTGCAATTCCCTTAGCCGCCTCACCTGCAACAAAATCAAAATGGGGTGTTTGTCCCCGAATCACAGCCCCTAGACAAATAATGGCATCATACTGTCCCGAAGTTGCCAACTGTCGCGTTACGAGGGGAACTTCAAAACTGCCAGGAACCCAGACATAATCCACTTGCGTCCCGCTTGGTTCCGTATCGACCCCATGCCGCTTCAGGCAATCCTGACACGCCGACACCAATTTATCCGTTACCAAATCATTAAAACGGGCAATAACGATCGCAAACTTAAAACTACTGGGATCGTCCGTAAAAGTTCCTTCAAAAACTGTCATGCTGGGTCAAAAAATAAAAAAATAAAAGAGATTGGTAAAAAGCCAGTAGCCAACGCTTTCAGCCATCACCAATCGTCATTACTCACTCTCTAGACGTAACTAGATAACAAAGAAATTTAATACTGCCACTAAAATCACCAAAATCGCCCAAATTCCAGAACCCAAATACAGTAAAGGCTTCGATTGATTCCAATTTTGGGGAGAGGCATAGGCGACAGGAACACCAATTACCATCACAAACGAAAACAATACCAACGCTGCTAAAGCAATTTGAAAGACAATAGACATTTTCGGGTTCTCCTATAAATTTTTAGACATTAGCCAAGGGTTAACAACGAATCCGCTGACTCTATCAGGGGTATATTAACAACTTTCTGATAGTAAACTACCAAAAAATGAGACCAGGGAAAAGGGGGGCAACGGTTAAACGCGATCGATCATCCATACCCATAGGATAATTGTAAGTATCTTTTTGAGCCTTCTCCAATGGCAATCGAAATTGAACGTAAATTTTTAGTTCAGGGGGAAAGTTGGCGTTCCCTGGTTAGGGGCAAACGGTATATACAAAGCTATATTCCCACCCAAGATCTCACAACCGTTAGGATTCGTATCGCAGGCAATGAGGCTTACTTAACCATTAAAGGCAAAAATCAAGGCATGGTACGGACTGAATTTGAATACGCCATTCCCCTAGAAGATGCCGAACAGATGCTTGCAACGCTTTGTCGTCCTCCCTTTATTGAAAAAATTCGTTACCGTATTCCCCAAGAAAATTGGGTCTGGGAAATTGATGAGTTCAAAGGAGCTAATGAGGGATTGATTCTTGCCGAGGTGGAATTAACCTCAGAAACCCAAGCGATCGCGCTACCCGAATGGATTGGGGAGGAAGTGACCCATGATCCCCGATACTATAATGCCAACCTAGTTAGCCATCCCTATCAATCCTGGTCATCTGATCCATTGAGTGAATGCTAAAAAAGAAGGGTCTACTGGTTAAGGCAGATCCCCCCTCGCTCAAGGAAGAAAATAATTTTAATGGCTTAAAAAGTAGCTTAATATTCTCTTCTGGGAATTAAAGTGAGATAAAAATCATTAGGGCTTCGTTTTAACTCTAATGGCACCATTAACAATCGTTTGACAGGCTAGACGGTAGGATTCTGGCTTTTTCTTCAAGACCCGTAGCTCAAAATCAGTTTTAGGAGAAAGATTTTCCATCCCTTCCACAATTTCCACAATGCAGGTTCCGCACTGGCCATAGCCCCCGCAATTCATTAATTTTCCTTTGAGCGTATAAATATCAATGCCATTCTGTAACGCTTTCTCCCGTAAATTAGCTCCCTGAGCTACGATCACATCCTTATTCTCTTTGGTAAATGTAATGGTCATTTGCGCTCCTTAAAAAAATTAACTACCATAATATTAAGAAATTTTAATTAATTTTGCGAAACTTTTACGGTAGCAAGCTCAAAAATCTAGACAAGCGACAAAATCAATAACCCTTACCGCATCTCTCACCCGTAGCGATAGCCAAAAAACTCGTAAAAATGATTAATCCGGTCAACACTACGCCGACAATGGGTTTAAATGGCTGCTGACAGAGCTTTTTGTCAAAACATGATGTCATTGAAATTTTTATTAAAACTACCAAGTGACTTTTCCGGTGAGTTTTTGTAGCTTACTGTCTCCAATGCCAGACACTCGCTTTAAATCCGCTAAGGACGTAAATGGTTTTTCCTGTCGAGCCGCAATTATCCGATCAGCTAATTTGGAACCCACGCCAGGTAAGCTTTCTAACTCGTCTTTACTTGCCGTATTCATGTTAATTAATGGGTTGGAACTGGCTGATGGGCTTAAGACTGGACTCGACGGTTGAGCCGAATTGATTGATCTCGCTCCACAGGTTTGCTTTTCTTTCGCGATCGCCGCTTGAACAAAATCGGGAATCCCCAAGGTTGCTTGCTGATATAACTGGTCAAATTCCCGTTGATAGTGGGCAGTAATGACCGGATTATCGAGAATTAAAACTGTTTCATCATTGAGCCGATTCGCCGCATCCGACCAATTATGGGAACCCGCAATGACTAAATGGTTATCTATAATACCAACTTTATGGTGTAATTTGTCCCCTTTCGGTAAATTGGGAATGCCAACGGTTTGAACTGGGTTTGACCAGGGACGATTATTCAACTCGGCTCGGCAATTTTGCGTGAGTTCTACCCCCAATAGATCTAACCCTTCACTGTAGGGACGATAGGCAAATTCAGGATCGATTAACGCTTTGACTGCCACCCCATTTTGATGTTGAGCTTGTAACGCATCCGCTAAGCCTTGCTCACTTAAAACAAATAGGGCTAAGTTAACGGATTGATGGGCTTGGGAAAGGGTTTGAGCAATGAGTCCATTACTGGTGTCTGACCAGTCAACTTTGCGCGAATCAGGAGAAAATTTAACGGAAACCTGCGTTTGACCAATAGTAACAGTTTTTGTTGGCCGAAATGGTTTATTAATCCCAAATCGGCTATCTTTTTGTCCGTCAGCCCCATCTCCCCACATGAAATTAAATTCTTCGGTGAAATATTGAGCGAGTTCAGGGGATTGAAGGATTAATAGGTTATTGGCATTCCCCCTGGTATCTGGTCGGGTATAGTCTCCATGCTGATCGCTCAGGGTGAAATTGGCAGAGGTAACAATGACGGTTTTGCCATCTACCACTAAAAATTTATGGTGCATCAAGCCTGTGCCTTTAGAACCATCTTCAGTGTCATCAATCACGGGAATTTGGCTATTTCTCAAAATGGTGATAGCATCCCGTTGCTGCATTTCCTCCAGACTTAATTGACCATCTTGATTGAGATCGACAAAGGCAAGATAATCTTCACGGCGATCGCGGGTTCGTTCGTTATCATCAGTTCCGGCGGCTGTACTCCCTGTCGCGATGGGCTGATTATAGAGATTTTCTAAAATGATTCGGACTTTAACACCGGCTTGTTGCTTCTTCACTAATGCCTGGGCAATTAACGGCAACCGCAATTCCTGTACGGCTAAATCGATTGTGCTTTCGGCTTTATCTAAAGTATCCAGAATAATTTGCTCTAAATTATCCCCTGCTCGTTTAATGTTGCGATAGGGATCGGTATAGTCTGCATCTTTGGCTAAATTATGGTTAAAGTAAACCTGAATAGCGGGATCTTGGGGTAAGGGATTGGGTCGCTGGCTGTTGGCCTTGGGGCTGATCCAGACAATTAAAACGGCGATCGCGATAATCACTCCCACAAATATCCCGATTCGGCCCAACTTAAACCCTTTCATTCGTTACTCGTCTGGAATAATTGAATTACTCTTATTTCATCAGGATCGGTGAAAAAAGTAAATTGCTTTAATTGAGTTGATAAAAAAGCAATAGTTATGTTATCTAATTTTATTGGCAGAAAAAAGAATATATTATGATATTTTAGTGATTTAATTCTTCTTTTCTTTATTTTTGCTTATTTTTTGATAAAAACCAATTGTGAATAAATTTATTATTATTGATCATTCGCTCTGTAGTCTTCAAGGGCATCATTATGAATGTAGTGTCTCGGTTGCTGAAGCGGCTGCACGGTTAGGTTATCAACCCGTCACTGTTGCCAATCGTGCATTTCCTGAATCCCTTTATCCTGAAGGTATTAAAACTCTGTCTGTCTTTGAACGGGATTGGTTTGATCAACCCACGGTTACACCATCCTTATCGAAATTTCAGCAGTTACTACTTACCTTAAATGACTTTTTCGGCGATCGCTCATTCGAGAACTGGAGCCAAGAACTTGTAGAATTCAAAAATTATTACTTTTTAAAATGGCGAATTACTCAGCCGAAATTATCCTTATTTTTAGAAAAAGTCGAAGGTAGCACCAGTCGATTAATAGATTGGATTAATCAAGATATTCAGTTATTGCGCTCTATACCTTTATCAAATACAGTCTGGGGGATTTTAAAAATTATTTGGGGTTTAATTCGTTTTGGGTTCAAAATTATTTTGAAGATTCTGAATCGTTTTTGGCAAAAATTGATCACTATTCCTGAAGCTAAAAGCTTTAGTGACAGTCTTAAAAATACCCTAAAAGAATTAAATCTTACTCCAGAAGATCATATTCTGATTCATACGCTCAGCATTGAACAACTAGAAGCTATCTATCATTTATTAGAATCTTGGGATATTAATAATTTACCTCAATTTCATATTTTATTGCGGCGGGACACGGAAGATCCCTTAGTCCTTAATGCTCAGGGAATGGGCTTAAAAAGTTGTTTAAATACCTTTTATGAAAAACAATTTTGGCCTGAGAAAATTCGCTTCTATACCGATACAGAAGATTTAGTCAGCAGACATAATGAACTTAGTCCGATTCAGTTAATACAAGTTGCAATTCCTTTCCGCCAAGAAAAATTACGAGATCATGCAACTCAAAATAATGAAGTCTTGGAAAATATCAATAAACCTATTCATTTAGTTTATTTAGGAGATGCGCGTTCTGAAAAAGGTTATCATCATTTACCCAGTTTAATTGAGAATCTTTGGACAGATTATTTAGAACCTGAAAAAATTAAATTTACTATTCAATCTAATTTCAATATTAATGGTGGTGAGTCTGTTGTTTTAGACGCAAAGTTAAAATTAGAACAATATCCCAGTAGGAACGTCCAATTAATTCAAGAAGCCATGCTTCCTGATGAATATTATCAGCTATTGAACTCGGCTGATTTGGTAATTTTGCCCTACAATCCTGAGAGTTATCAAAGAACTTCTGGCGTTTTAACAGAAGCTTTAGCCGCAGGAAAACCCGTTGTTGTTCCTGAAAATAGTTGGTTAGCCCAACAAGTGGATGAATCGAGGGCTGTCATTTTTGAATCTCCTGAAACATTAGCTAGTTCTGTTATTCAAGCCATTAATAATTTAGACGAGTTAACTAAAGCCGCTAATGCTTATAAATTAGAATGGCGAGTTAAACAATCCCCTGACACTTTTGTAAAATGTTTACTAGAAAAGCCTGATTTCTCTCCTCAAAATACTTCAGCATTAAATAAAAATTTAGATAATGCTCAAGAAACGCAAGAGGCTTTCAATTTAATTAAATCTGATCAAAACATTTTAATTATTTTAGAAATTCAAAAAATTCTAAAACAACAGGAATTAGCATTATTATCCGAAACAATTATTAACTACTTATTCCAATGTAGCTATGCTGTCTATGGGATCTTTTATTTAAATCCTCGAAAATATCAAGAGCAGGATTTAGATTTATTCAGTCAAAAAATAAGAATTATTATTGATCAATTTAACTTTGCAAAATATTGGTTGCTTGATTCGTTGACGGATATTCAAATTCCTAGCCAAATTAATGCTCAAGATTATATTGATGATTTGTATTGCCATCGAACTAGCCTCATCCGAGATTTAGTAGAGTTAAACAGTTTCCCTACCTCTGAAGATTTAAAACAGTCCTTATCTGCTATATCAATTAACACTATTTTCCTCAATGAAATTCCTGCTATAGCTTTAATTGAAAAGTTAGGGTTGAGCCAGATTTCTAAAATTGTTGAAGTTAATTCCCTTCAATCCTTTGATTATGCCTTACAAAATAAACGCGATCGCGACCTAAATGAATTAGCATTAGAAACCAATTTATTAAATCAATGCCAAGTATTAATTACACCTGAGCAGAAACTAGCCGAAAAATTACGAGAGTTAACGAATCAACCGACTGTTTACGCTTATTTAGGGAATCAAAAGAATTCACAGCCCAGTAAACAGTATTATGCAACGCTCAATAACGTATTTACGGATATTTTCGGCGATCGCGCTTTAACCCTTAACAACCTTAATCAAACTCAAAAAATTGCGGTTTTGTTTCCTTGGGCAGATATCCTAGAACGCAAAAGTGGAGCCAGTCAGCGCGTGGGTTTATTGCTCGATTACCTGCGATCGCAAAACTACGATGTTGCCTGTTTTAGCATCGGCGATCGTAAACCCTTCTGGCACAGCGACATTTATTATGATTATTTTCAACCTCGTTTTGAACAAGCCAATTTAGTCCAAGGCATTTATGAAGATGCCTATGAATCTTGGCGTTCATCCGTAGATTTAATCACTGAGCAATTATCAGAAAAAATTGAGATTACAGACCAGAATAATCCTGAAACTAATTGGATACCTTGGATTTATTATCAATTCCGTTTTGATCCTGCTTTCCATGAGTGGATCGAAAAAATCACGAACTGGGCGGATGTTGTTATTTTGGAATATCCCTTTTGGGCAAAAATCGTCGGCAAAATCTGTCAAAACAAAGAAATTCCCTTAATCTTAACGGCTCATGATGTATTGTCTCAAAAATTAGATGAAAACTCTGTACTTGGAAAAATTGCGTTAGCCGAAGAAATTGAAGCCTTAAAGCAAGCCAATGAGGTTGTGACCTTATCAGAACCCGATCAACGATTTTTTCAGCAATATGGGGTTAATTCCCACTGCGTTCCCATTGGCATTGATACCCAAAAAATTAGCCAATTTTGTTTAAATGAACCGAACATTAAAAATCCTGAAGATTTAGAAACTCTAGCCCAACTTCCTGCTGATTTCTGTCTTTTTGTCGGTAGTCGCCACCAACCGAATATCGAAGCCGTCCAGCAAATTCGTCATTGGGTCGCAGAAGCGGAACTAAAGGGGCAACCGTTCAATTATGATTTCGCGATCGCGGGGGGATGTTGGGAACAAGAGAGCCTGAAAAACTTCCAATCTTTAGGAAAAGTTAGCGATGAGGTACTTAATTATCTGTATCAAAACGCGGCGTTAATCGTTTCTCCTCTAAAAGCAGGAACGGGAATGTCAGTGAAAATTATTGAAGCAATGGCCTATGGTAAAGTGATTCTGGGAACAACGGTCAGCTTTCGGGGCTACCCTGTTGAGTCGGGGGTTAACTGTATTATTTGTGATACCGTAGAAAACTATCCTGATGTAATTAGGGATTTACTCAAAGATCCAGCAAGATTAAAAAGTATTGGAAAAAATGCTCAAATCTTTGCTCAAAATTACGATTATCGTCGTTTATATCAAACCTATTTAGATTTAATAACATGAAAGTTTTAATTGCGGATTTTGATCTATTTGCCAAAGTCGGTGGAGGTCAAACCTTTTATCGCAGCATTATTTTAAAAAATCCCCAAATTGACTTTTATTATTTAGCCGAAAAAGAAAGCTCAACCGTCCAACGCCCAACGAATGCCCATCCAATTCCCTTCCAAGAAAAATATATTAAAGCGGATTTAAATAACTTTTTTGATGTTAATCCCCCTAAATGGGTTTATACCTCTTTTGTTCGGGCTAGTAATATTGCTTATTCTGTCGCAGGAATGCAATTTGATATTATTGATTCTCCCGATTATGAACAATGGGGAATTTTCCTTCATGCCGCGCTGAAATACCATCAAGTTAAATTTAATAAAATTGCCCTTTCGTTACATGGTAAAATTTCAACCACACTGTTATTAGATTGGTTTAATCAAGGCAAAGAGAATATTCCCTTATTAGTCGAAGAAGAAAAACAATACGCGACGGTTGATCTCCGTTATGGCATTAGTAAAAGCTATATTGAAGAGTGGGCAAAGATTAGTCCTTTAACGACCCATTATTATCATCCCTTACACTTTTTTGATTTACCCAAACCCGTTACCGAAGTTTCCATTGATGATCCTTTAAATCTCAATTTTATTGGACGAACCGAACGCCGCAAAGGCCCGGATATTTTTATTGATCTAGTGCTTTGGTTGCCCCGCGCTCAGTATCAGCAAGCTAACATTATTGGCCCCCATAGTTTTGATGAAACGGGAACCATTTCTTCCCAAAGCTTTTTACAATCCATGATTCATTATCGTAAAGAGGAAATTCATTTTATTCCGCCCAAAACGCAAGCGAATTTAATGACCCTATTTACGCAAAAAGGAATTACGTTTGTTCCTTCCCGTTACGATACGCTTAATTTGGTTGCCTTGGAATCCTTATTTTCAGGCTGTCCGACAGTGATCGGAAGCGGAGCAGGGGTTTGTCGCTTTTTGGAAGAGAATTTTAGCCACATTCCTTTCGTCAAGGTTGATATTACCAATCCCCACACTTGTTTACCAGAAATTGAGAAAATTTTAGTTAATTATTCTGAGTATCGTTGTCAATTAGTCGAAAGTATTCAATCGACGCAATGGGTCATTAATGATCCCCCTTTAGCTGAAATTTATGAACAACCGAGTCATTGCAATCAGGAAATTCGGGATGAATTAAGTGCTTGGTACAATCAATTAATGGGATATTGGCGTTCTACTCAGGAGAATACCTCTTTTCTCCATCCCATCCGTTCTCAAGTAAAACCCACGGTGAAGAAAGCCGTTAAACAATTTAAATCTACTCTTTGCCCCGTTAAAGATAAATTATTAGATCCCCTGAGAAATGACTATAATGCCCAACTAGCAAAATCTCCTTTATTACTCCAAAAGTATGCCAAAACTTTTAATGAACCAGAGCAAACCAGTCAGGAATTAGAGAAAAAATTAGAAGATCTCTGGCGAATTGGATCGGGTTACAAATCAGAATTGCTGGGTGTGCGGGGTAAATTAACCATTAACTATCGGATCGATCGCGTCCGCTTGTGGCGAGAGTTGGCACGGGTTGAAGAATTACGGGGCAATACCCTAGTAACGGCAACCTATAAACTACGGGCAATGCGGGCGTTAGGAACCGATCAATTTGGCGATTTACCATTTGTATTGCGGATATTGCAAGAGAAGGGTTTTAGCAAAGAAGCCGCAGCCGTTTCTGCCTTGTATAGCCAACCGTCGGAACGAGAAAACCGTTGTTTTGAATTAATTGAGCAGGCAAGATTAGATAATTTACACAATCCTGCCAAGGATGAATACGAAATTTGGGACGATCGCCGAGAAAATAAGGACTACCGAGCCACAATCATTGTGTCGCTGTATAATGCGGCAGCCAAGTTGCCCCTGTTTTTACAAACGCTGAAATATCAAACCCTGATTCAACGGGGAGAAGCCGAGGTTGTTTTAGTCGATAGCGGTTCACCGACGAATGAATATGAAGTCTTTCAACAATTGGCTCCTGAATTGGGTTATCCGATTTTGTATGCGAGATCACCCCAACGGGAAACCATTCAGAGTGCTTGGAATCGGGGCATTAAATTAGCGCGATCGCCGTACTTGGCCTTTTTGGGAGTGGATGAAACCATTCTGCCCGACTGTTTGGAAGTCCTCGCCGCCGAATTAGACCGCGATTCCCAATTAGATTGGGTAATTGGCCACAGTTTAGTGACCAATGTTGACCCACAAGGACGTTGGGTAAACGACATCATGACCTATGACCGCACAGGCTACGAACAGGATTTGGTGTATCTGGAAACCTGCTATCTCTCTTGGGTGGGAGCCTTGTACCGTAAATCCATCCACGACCGTTTTGGCTACTACGATCAAAGTTTTCGAGGCGCAGGGGATACGGAATTTAAAAATCGGGTGATGCCCTATATCAAGAGCAAGGCGGTTGATCGGGTTCTGGGTTTATTTTGGAACTATCCCGATGAGCGTACTACCCAAAGCCCCAATGCGGAAATTGAGGATATGCGGGCTTGGTATTTGCACCGTACCCTCGCGGGCGTGAAATATGCCTTTAGTCAGCGATCGCCGCAAGAAGTCGAAAATTTACTCTATCATTGCCTCGCCTATCGTAAGTCCTACTGCGGCCACATCAGTACGGATTTTGATCATGCCTATAACTTAGCTTTGTATCTGCAATCTATCGCGCCTGAATCCCCCGCTCTTAAGTATTTTACAGGCATTAAAAGCTTGTTAAATTCCTATCGAGGTTTAGATTGGATGCCCAAATTATCCCAGTTTGGCTCCTTTACCACCGTTCGAGAAACGCGCCAACTAACCCAAGCCTTAGAACAAGAACATCGACAGTCTTGGCCCAGCGATCGCGCCTTTATTCCTACCTATAGAATCTTTAATGATAACCGTCACGAACAACACGCCTTTTTGTGGTTTACGGATATCGCAGATAATAAAAAATCATAAACCCTCAGTAAAATCCGATGGCAAAAAACATTTTTATCTCCAAAAATTGGTTACAAATTATTCTTGCCATTGTTATTGTTATTTCCATTATTGGTATTTTAGCCCTTAGAATTTACGCCATTTATAATACGGTTTCTATTCATACTTGGGATGATATCGGTTATCGCAACTATGCCATTGAATCAGCTAATTATATCGGTAATATTAGTAAAGCTTTACAGGATGTTTTTCTACCGAATGCAGATCTATTAGATAATAGTCGAGCCATTGGTTATCACAGTTGGTTAGTTTTATTTTTAAAATTAAGAATTTCGGGGAATCCAGAACAAGTCTTTCAATTAGCCAATTTAGGATTATTAATTTTTCAAGCAATTATTCTATTTATTTTTGCGAAATGGTCAACCAAAAGTCAATTATTTGCAGGAACGCTGACTTTTTTATATTTATCTTCACCGATTGTTTTTGGGTTAAATCGATGGGTAATGACGGAAAATTATGTGATGCTTGGCTTGCTAGTTTTTAGTTGCATCCCCATTTGGTTATTTAGTCAGGATTTTCGTCCCTTGTATCGTCGAGAAATTTTGGCCGGAATCGGTGGAGCTTGGTTAATCGGGATGTTTGGAACGATTCGGGAATACGCTTTACCCAGTTTCTTTTTAACCGCGATCGCGACCAGTATGGGATTAATTTGGCAAAAGCGGCTTGATGCTTTTTTAAGTTTTACGATTATTTTTGCAATTTGTTGTTTAACGTTTTTGGAAGGTTGGGTGCAACTGTTTAAGTTAAGTCGTTATCGCGTCACCCAATCCGAATATTATCATCCCCTTCAAGAATGGATTCCCCACTTTTTTGTTCATGTTATTGGGATAGCATTAGCCGTCTTTTTATTGGTGAATATAGTTATTATAGGAATTAATATTTATCAAAATTACCAATCAAAACAATGGGATTTTAAACAATTCAAACTTGACTTAAGCTCTATTAGATTCAATCAAGGAAATAATCCCCTGCAATTATTGTGGTTAACTAATTTCAGTCTAGTGTTGCTTTATAGCTTTATTATTCTCATATCCCAAAGTCGTCAGGCGAGGGCTGGAATTTTGTTGATATTTTCATTATTGAGCTTGATTTTAATTAGTATTCGTTATTTTAATATTTCCGAGAAAATTTTCAAAGCTTCTTGGTTTAATTTTATTTCTCTGATTTTAATTTTTTTATCCTGGGGAATTACCTATCATCAATTATTTATTGCTTTTGATGGGGGAAAAAGCTATACCCATACAGCCTATGATTTAGAATACTATAACCATCCTCTATATTTACGCCCTTTAAGAAGTCCTGAAGACATGCACACCGAGTTATAAATAAAGAATTTTACAACTATTATGATTATTCCGAGTATTGGTTTATTAATTTTAGTATTAAGCCTGTGGGTGATTTTTGATCAAAAAATTTTATCTCCCTATCCCTTAATTCAAAAACTTAAAAAAGATCGCGTTTTATTAATAGGAATTATCATCATTGCTCTAGCATTAATGCTGGGGTATTTGGGCTATTGGGGGTTAATTGATAGTCGAACCTTACGTATTAGTCGTCAAACGATTATTATCTGGACAATTGTTGCTCTGATATTGAATTCTCCCGTTCTGGGTCAACTGCTACGCATTTCTCAATTTACCCAACAAGAGCAATCTTCTCCCTGGCGTTGGTTCACAATTAATACGGTTTTAATGGGGGTCAGTACCTACATTTTAGGTTGCTTATTGATTCGTTGTTTTATTCAAATCGATGGCAATGGAGATACTTGGATGTATCAACTTCCCTTTGCTGCGAGGATGTGGAATCTTGTCACCGCCGAAAATTATTTAATGGATGCAGATCGAGAATTACTCTATGAAACCTTTCCCAAATTAGCCAATTTTTTACAGGGGATGTTTTGGTCAATGGCAGGATTACGTAATCCTCAAGTTGCTAATTTAGTGAGTTTTTTAAGCTTGCTTGGATTCTTGGGATTTGTTAAAACTGCGTTTAAAATTCCCTTTTATTTAATTGCGATCGCGCTTTTGGCAGTTCCCCTGATTCATATTGCAGCTACGGCTTGCTATGTGGATTTATTTGGGAATGTGGGAGCAAGTATGGTTATTTTATGTACCTATTTATTTTATATTGATCAAAAAAATATCACTCGCCAAAATATTTTATTTTTTATTCTAGGGGGCGCGATCGCGTCTAATACTAAATTTTTAATGGTTCCCATTGTTGCCCTATTTTTCGGCTTAGCTCTAGCCCGTATTCTTTATCTCCAAATCACTTGGAATCCGTTAAAAGTTAACCGACAGAATCTTTATAAAATCGCTATTTTAGCCCCCCTGTCGAGTATTGTTATTTTCTTCACTGAATTTCTCAATATCTTGACTTATCAAAATCCGTTTTATCCCCTCAAAATATCCCTTTTTGGCTTTGTTTTAAACCATGCTTCTGTGCCATCCTCTGATTATATGTCGGCAAAAATTCAAGCCATGTCTCCCATTCAACGGTGGGTTTATTCCCTATTAGAAATTGGGGCTTTTGATGCTCGCCGTCCTTGGCCTTGGTCAATTGCAATGGATTTTGTTCCCCTTGATAGTGATAGTTTCGGAATTGGCGGTTATTTTGCTATTTATGTTGTATTTAATCTACTTGTTTTTGCGTTTCTCTGCCGTCATTTAAATAATATAACGAAAATTTCTTTAGGGTTAATGATAGGCTTATCAGTGATCACGGCCTTTATGCCCTTTTCCTATCAACTCCGTTACTATTCCTACTGGATTATCGTTTTGATTGTTCTTAATCTTTATTTAATCAAACTAGAAGCAGAAAATTCTAATAGAAATCGTAATTATTATCAGATTAAACTACAACATTATGGCTTAGTTTCTGTATCTATTCTCTTTATTTTCCTCTCCCTAACTCGATGGGATTTTACCTATCCCCGCAGTAATTTTTTAGATGGTTACCTAGCTCAAAATGTGGATGTTAAAACTCTATCGGAATTAAAGGATAATCAGGATTATTGCTTGGTCAATTTCAGCCCCCATACTTTTTTATATAATTCCCGCTTTTATCCTCAACGCAACTATTCGATTAAAAATGAATTTGATATTAGTCCTGAATACTTACAAGAAAACTGCAAAGAACGGATTATGTTGTTCCCCCGTCCCTCTCGTTCTTAAAATATCGGCCAAATCTGAAGATCATTCAGTCCTATAATTAGGAATAATTTATCTGGACTAATCATTTCTGATCCGTATGCCGAATCCCGACATTTCGATTGTCATGCCCTGCTTAAATGAATATCAAACCCTGCCCCAATGTATTGCTAAAGCACAGGAAATGATTGACAAGCTGCAAATTGCGGGGGAAATCATCGTTGCAGATAATGGCTCGACGGATGGCTCGCAAAAGTTAGCAGAATCCTTGGGGGCTAGGGTGGTCGATGTGCCTATTCGGGGTTACGGAGCGGCGTTAATTTGGGGAATTCGGGCAGCCAAAGGAACCTATATTGTCATGGGGGATTCGGATGATTCCTATGATTTTCGGGAAGCCGCCGCCATGATTGAAAAACTCCAGCAGGGCTACGATCTTTGCATGGGAAGCCGTTTGCGGGGAAAAATTATGCCTGGGGCGATGCCCTTTCTTCATCGTTATTTAGGAACGCCTGTTTTAACCATGATCGTCGATTGGTTATTTCAAGCTCCCTTTTCCGATGTGAATTGTGGAATGCGAGCCTTTACCAAAGAGGCTTTCTTGCAGATGGAGATGGAATCAACGGGCATGGAGTTTGCTTCGGAGATGTTGGTAAAAGCATCAATTTTGCGTTTGAAAGCAACTGAAATTCCGATTACCTTGCATAAAGATGGCCGCGATCGCCGACCCCATTTAAAAACCTGGTCAGATGGCTGGCGACATTTAAAGTATATTTTGCTGTTTGCGCCGAAGTTTATCTACTGGATTCCTGGAATCATTTGTTTTGTACTCGGTGGAATTTTAGCGTTGGCGTTGAATTTAACCCCAGAAGGGCAACCCGTTAACTTTGCCGGCTTTCAGTTTAATGATCACTGGATTGTCGTCGCCGCGCTTTTATTTTTAATCGGTTATGAGATTCTTTTTACAGGTTTATTAGCCTATCTCTATACCCTGACCCATCGGGTTAAGCAACGTTCTGCCAGAATTGAAAAATTGATTCGTACCGTCAGTTTAGAGCGGATTTTGTTATTTTCAGGACTTTTATTAATATCAGGGCTAATTCTTGAATTTTCTGTGGTTAAAGCTTGGATTAGTGGGGATTTTGCTAATTTAAATGCTTTCCGTCCTGCGATTACGGGTATGGCGTTGATTTTGATGAGTAGCCAAACCCTATTTAGCGGCTTATTTTATGCGGTTTTAGCTGAAAAATATTCCAATAAATTATTAAATATTGAATAAAAGTTTGAATTTAAAATTTTTATAACATAATGTCGAATTTGCCGAAAAACGATAATTCTGAGTCACTCCCAAAGATCCCTATCATTACCTTTTTACATAATTTACTCAATCTAAGAATTTTTAAATTTCTAGGGGTTGGGGGATTTTGTGCGGGTTTAAGTTTGCTTATTATGTATGGGTTTACATCTCTTTTAGGCATCAATTATTTGATTTCAACCGTGATTAGTATTGTTGTGACGAATTTTATTGGATTTGCTCTGAATAAATACTACACATTCCAAACTCATAAAAAACTCTTTTGGCGAGAAATGTGGAAATACTATAGCGTGATGCTGTCGAGCTATATTTTAAATGTGATTATCATGTATTTTTTGGTAGATTTTATTAATATTTGGTATATCTATGCAAATATTTTATTAATTGTGATTCTCACGCCCTATAATTATCTGCTTCATCGCAATTGGAGTTTTAAAAAGAAAGTGGTTAATCAATCAAAAACGAATTTAAGTGATAATGACAACTAATAATAATCAGCCGCTAAAAATCTTATTAATAACCCATTACTATCCCAATCATCGAGGCGGGGTAGAAATTGTTGCGGGAAAATTAGCGGAATATTTACTAAAAATTGGCGGAATTCAAATTACCTGGTTAGCCAGTAACGTAGATGAGCCTCCTACTGATATTGAGGGGTTACACTGTTTACCGATGCCAGCGTTTAACGGAATTGAAGAACGATTGCAACTTCCCTATCCAATTTGGAGCTTTTCGGCATTATTAACCCTCTGGCAACAGATTAAACAAACCGATATTATTCATATTCATGATTATTTGTATATGAGTAATTTAGCCGCTTTTATCTTTGCTAAGTTACAAAAAAAGCCCTTAATGATTACTCAACACATTGGGTTCATTCCCTACAATAATCCTGTTTTTCGTTTGTTACTCAGTTTTTTAAATTCAACCTTGGGTTGCTGGATTCTCCGTAACAGCGATCGCGTCATTTTTATTAGTGATGTAGTTCAACAATATTTTTCAGATAAAACAAGGTTTCGTCGTCCTGCTTTACTGTTGCCGAATGGAGTTGATACCAGTATTTTTATGCCCACTGATGAATCCACAAGAAAACAACACCGTCAGGAATTAAACTTACCGTTAAATCAACCAATCTTTTTATTTGTCGGCAGATTTGTCGAAAAAAAAGGCTTATTAATCCTGCAACAATTAGCTCAAAAATTTCCAGAAGTTCACTGGTTATTTGCCGGCTGGGGAGCGTTAGATCCGACCTCGTGGCAACTTCCCAATGTGACGGTTTTGCATAATCTTCGAGAAGCCCAATTAACGCCAGTTTATCAAACGGCAGATTTATTGATCTTACCCAGTAAAGGCGAAGGTTTTCCCCTTGTGGTGCAAGAAGCGATGGCCTGTGGAACGCCTGTAATGGTGGGAACAGAAACGGCCCAAGCTTGTAAAGCCGCAGAACATTTGATGTTTTCAGAACAGGTTGAATGTGATGATGGGGTATCGCGTTGGTCAGCTAAAATCAAAATCATTTTAGAAAATACTAAGCAATTGCAAGATTTAAGACTCCAGGTTTCTGAGTTTGCCCAATCCTATTGGTCATGGCAAAAAACAGCGACGGATTACTACGAAATTTTCACCCATACTTTTCATCAACAATTTCCCAAAAAATAAGGGCACATCTAAAATTAATAAATGTACCCAGCAACTTTTTTCTTGTTAAACTTTTTGTGCTTTTAAAATTAATTCCAAATTAAACGCGACCCCGTAACATCATGGCTAATTCGTTGGGAACAGCGGACATTTCTAGGGCAGTTTCTTCGGTAATTCGGCCTTCTTGATAGAGGTTAAAGAGGGATTGATTAGAGGTAATCATGCCATCGTATTCACCGTCTTTCATCAATTCGGCAATTTCATCATATTTACCCTGGTGAATATAATCTTTAACGGTTTCGGTGTTAATTAAAATGTCATGGAAGGCGGCCCGTTTTCCGTCGGTGGTTCGGCAAAGACCTTGAGCAATGACGCAGACCAAGGATTCCGCGATCGCCGTTCGCATTGCCGGTTGTTCATCCGCACTATAGAGAGTCAAAATCCGCTCTAGGGTTTTAATCGCACTGTTAGTATGGAGGGTTCCCATCACCAAGTGACCCGTTTGGGCTGCTTTCAGAGCCGTGTTGACCGTTCCTCTGTCCCGCATTTCCCCCACCAGAATGATATCGGGGTCTTCCCGTAGGGCGGCTTTCAGGGCATTATCAAATTCTAGGGTGTGCATCCCCACTTCCCGTTGTTTAATGAGCGATCGGCGGCTTTGGTGTACGAATTCAATGGGATCTTCGATGGTGATGATGTGTTTGGCGTGTTCTTTGTTGATGTAGTCCACCATGGCAGCCATTGTGGTTGATTTCCCTGAACCCGTTGGCCCTGTTACCAGAATTAAGCCTTTATGAGAATCAGAAACGTTTCTAAAGACTTCGGGGAGGCGCAATTGCTCCATTGTCAGAATTTTGAGGGGAATTAACCGCAAAACCATCGCGGGCCCGCGCAAACTGTCAAATACGTTGATCCGTACCCTCGCAAATTCGTATTGGGTTGCACCGTCGAATTCAAGATTGCGTTTAAAGCGTTGAATTTCTTCTTCGCTCATAATTTCCCGTAACCAACTCATGAAGGTGTTGTTGTCGGTGTCAGGGAAGTTTAAAATCATCATTTCACCGCGATCGCGCATCCTCGGTGCTTCTCCGACCCCCAGGTGAACGTCAGAATAACCCTGTTCAAAAGCTAATTGGACTAATTCGGCTAAACTGGGCTGTCCTGGTGAGCGTCCTCGGTTTTGATTCGCATTAGTACTCGGTGTGCCCGTACTGATGGGGGGAGGGGGCGGTGCGGCCGGTCGCGGCGGTGGCATCGTTGCAGGGGGCGGCATAAATTGGGTTGCCCCAACCACACTTTCATTCGTTGGATCGTAATTGGCTCCTCCGGGAATGGGCGGAACAGGCAAGGGCGGTAAGGGAGGGGCAGAGGGACGAGGGGTTTGCGTCATCAGTGATACACCTAATCAGGATTGCAAAATCTGAAATAATCGCGATTTTCCGCTTTCAGGCTCTAAGCATTAATTTACTTCTCTTCCGACAGTATGCCCGAAAGTTCAAATTAATTAACAGTTGCCCCCGCTTCAGCGATCGCAAACTTCAACATTGTGTAGATTCTGAGAAAGTCGTTCCATTTTGTAAAGAAATATTAACTGATTGCTGAGTAAACTCAGGATTGCTTCCCCCAACCGGCCGCATCAACCTTGTGAGTTTCCCCAGGGAGCAAAGGATACCAATCTGGATTTGATAAAATCTTTATCGTCATGAAGAATTTGTGGATTTTTGCCCGTCAAATAGTAGCCCTTTTGAGATGAGTTCCTTGCCATCAAAGTTTCCCTTGGAATGTAAATTTATTTTACAAATTACTCATTTTCCTGAGAATCTCCCTATACTGAAAATCACACCCAAGGCGTAAGTCGAGGTGATGTTTGTTGTTGTTGCTGTTGTTGCTGGAGAGAAATCTATGGAAGTATCATCAAGAGGGGCGATCGGTAATTTTTATTCCCTAACGATTATTAAAAGCTTTTTAATTTGGAGTTTTACCCTAACCGTTTGTTTTTTGGTCGTGGGTTTTCCCCTTGTTGTTTTAATGGCGACGATTGGGGTATTAGCAACGGTTATTTTACAATCTGTCCTCCCCATGAGTGCGGTTTTGGTGGTCATTGGGAGTTTAATTAGTCTTAATTTAATTGCAGTTTTTGTTGGGGCCAGTATTTTAACCCTCAAAGGCATTCATCCCCATGAAGTGCGTTGGCTCAGTTGGCTACAAAGTAAGGCCGCTGTTACGCATTCTTCGGTTTATGCTGCTTGTCCTTTAACCTGTGGATTGGCTCAATAATTGTTGAAAACCTTTAGAAGCGGTGTTTATTGTTGATGCAATTAACGCGGTTTAGAGTGATAAAGATAGCCTGGCAAACGCCAGGTTTATTTATGGCTATTTTTTAATGAATCTGACAAATTAACGAGTTTTAACGGTCAGAATCTGGGGAGGCGTGGAATCGGGGGGATAGATTAATTCAACCTGAACAGTACGGCGATCGCCTGGGCGCATATTTAACGTAATTAAGGGATCGCCCTGTTGGCCGCGACGTTGAACCAGATGAAAATAACGAGTTTGCTGTATCCCATTATCATCAGGATAGCTCATTTTTACCGTCCCTCGGAAAAAGACATTTCTCGCCGGAGGCACCAGAAACTTGAGTTGTCCATCGGTGATTTGATCCTGTTTTAAGGGGGTTTCAATGGCTAAGCTGACTTGCTGAAATTGGGAGGTGGGATTGTAGAGCGGTAAACTAAGCGTGTATTGCATTCCATAATTGCCGTGGGATTCATAGGCCGTATCGGGATAACGTACCGCCATTTTGGCCGCTTGGCTCTGATTCGTTCCCATTCTTCCCCCTTCTAAGGTACTAATGGGATAGGAAAAGGCTTGACCGGCTGAGGGAATTGTTAGATTAGCCCCATTGGGATTATCCGTAATATTCGCTTGCCACTGAGAACCAATAGAAACCCCAGCGACTCGGCTATAAATCCGACGTTGGGTATTGCGAGGAATGCGATCGCGGGGAGTCATTAAGTTTGCCGTTTTTAATAAATTTGTCCAATCTTCGAGACTCGGCGGAACATTTACGCCCATTGCATCCTGTCTAGAATACATCGCCATACTGGCCCCATAGACTTCGCCATTACTATTTAATCGAAAATAGGCGGAAATCCCATTACGAGTTAGGTTGGTGGAATTAACGGGAATGGGGGCATTGAGTAACATCCGGCTTTCCCCTGGTTGTAAAACGATTTGGGGCGGAATTGTGGGTTGGCGTTGACCCCGCAAAATATCGACCATACTGCGACTGCCTGGCCCGGCAAAAACGGTGCCATTGGGATCTTCTACCTGGGCGGGTAAATCTAAAAACGGAGCTTCCGAGGTAATATAGCTTGCTCCCTGTAAAACATCGATAGTAACTGGCTTTCTGCTGCCGTTAAACAATAAAATCCCCAGGTGTAGATTTCGTCCCTGACGTTGAGGCGTATCTTGAATCACATGATGGGCAAAGACATCAAAACGGCCTTTAAAGGGAAAATTCAAATGGGCGTAAGGACTCCCCATCCCAATAGACGGTAAGGTCGATAAAATAATGCCTTCGTTAAAAATTAATTCGGGATTATTACTATTAAAAACAGGAATATTATCTAATTTGCCAGGTAAGGGGCGAACAGGTTGGGCCACACTAATGGTCTGGGGTTGGGGGGGCTGTTCGGTGGTCGGAGCAGGGGCAATTTGAGGCGGAATCGTCCGTTGTGGCGTAAGGAGCGGATTCGGTGGACTCACCGGAATAGGAATCGCCTGGGCAACAAGAATGGGGAAAACAAAAGGTAACATGATGGCTAATAGGGTGAAGCGGTCACATTAAAACCGCGATCGCTGATCCAAAAAAGAACTAGGACACTATGCCTAAAGACTGAGGATAGCCCTAAATGTTTCATCTTTGTAATCTTTTGATAAATTTCGTAATAATTTTCTCGATCAGCGATTAACGTAAATTCCAGCCTATTCAAAGTGTTCCGCCACGACTAAGCCTTGTTTCACCTTTTCGGTTACGAGTTGACGATAGAGTTGCAATTCTTGATACAGTAGCTCTGAACTGGGCTTATTGGCTAAGACAGCCGCTTTAATATTTTGAGCTTCAGAACTGGATAAAACCCCATCCGCGATCGCTTTTTCGATCAGGGCTTTTAAACGAGTTAATTCTTGCTGTTCCTCGGCGGTCAATTCTAAGGCATTCGGATGTTCGATTTTCATACTATTCTCCTTACAATGTAGGGTTAAGTTTTTTGAAATTATACGCTCAAGCTGGGCTGGACAGGGTGATTTTTTATACTTTCCTAAGGTCGAGAGCAATTAACCTCAAACGGCTCGGTGTTGCTTTCTGTCTCCTTTAACCTCATCACTTTGGCCAGATCAATAGGTGCGATCACCTAATCCATAGGGCCAGCTTATTGTCAATATACTGTAACTAAACTTTACATATTCCTTCAGATTGTTTATGATCACATTAGGAATAAGTTCTTCGTGACAACTCAACTCGCCCTCGGAGAAAAGCAATGATGTTACAGGAAACCACTTGGCCAAGCTCTCCTAGTGAGACCGAACAGCGGAAAATGGGCTTAGTTGCCTTCCTCTTTTTTATGATGGGGGCTTTACATATCTATGTTCAACTCCAGAAGCAAAAAGATTGGCTCTGCTCAGAAGGCTTCCGTTTTCTGAAAATTGGTCTAGCAGCGGCTACCTTTGCCGGCGTTTTAGAATTTTTCGTTCTCTCCACTTAAGGATTAACGATTCCGTTAGGGGTGATGCTATGCTCAACACATACACTTTCATCCCCCACGGACTGTGTTTACTGGAATTATTCAAGGACTAGGACAACTTAACTCCCTTTCTCGCGATCGCGTTTGGGTACATCTGCTCCCCAGGACGGCACAGCAAATTATGCCGGATATTGCATTGGGAGATAGTATTGCCGTTGATGGCGTATGTCTAACGGCTGAAAAGCTCACCGATGATGGATTTATTGCCACTGTCTCTCCCGAAACCCTAAGTCGTACAACCCTGGGGAAAGCGAGCCAAACCGCAGCCTACGTCAATATTGAAGGATCGCTACGAGTCGGTGGGAAAATTGGCGGTCATTTCGTATCCGGTCATGTGGACGGCGTGGGCTGTTTAATCCAATCCATTGCCACAGAAAATGCCTGGGAATTAACCTTTGGTGCCCCCAGCGAATTGACCCCACAATGGCAACGTTACCTAGCCCGCTATTTAGTTTCTAAAGGGAGCATTGCCGTGAATGGCATTAGTTTAACCATTGCCGATTGCGATCCCCAGGGCAGTTGGTTCAAAGTGGCGGTTATTCCGGTTACCTATGCAGAAACGAATTTAGCCTATTTACAAACCGGGGATTGGGTCAACTTGGAAGGAGATATATTGGGGAAATACGTTGAAAAATTACTGGGCTATCATCAATCATCAACGCAGCCAGCAGATATTAATTTAGCTTTCCTTAGTGAACATGGCTATAGCTAGGATTTTCCTCAGAAACGGGAATTTCTACCATAAAGACTGAACCTTGGGGGGAATTGGGGCGAATATCGAGGGAGCCGCCCTGGGCTTCAACCGCCATTTTACAAAACGTTAACCCTAGACCAATCTGAGAAACATTCTGCCGTAATACACCCACTTCAAACTTCTTAAAAATTTGCTGTTGGGCTTCTGGGCTAATCCCGGGCCCCTCATCGGCAACTTTGATTTGAAGGCGATCCTGGGGAAGATAATCTAAGCCGAGGGTAACCTGACTGGCCGCAGGCGAGAACTTTAAGGCATTGGCAACTAAATTATCGATAATCCGCCGTAAAATAGTGGTGTCAATAAAAATTAGATTGCCGGGTTCGGGAAACTCGGTTTTTAATTGAATATTGGACGCAGCCGCAATTAATTGAAAATCCGTAATGATCGATGAGCCGAATTCATGGAGATCGGTCGGGACGGGATCAAACAGGAATTTTCCCGCTTCTAATTTCGCCATTAACAACAAATTATCAATCATGCGCTGTAACCGTTGCCCAGAATCCAGAATTTGATCAACTTTTTTTAAAATAATCGGTTGCTGATCGGGTCGATGGATGTAGCGTTGAACAATCCCTGCGGCTAACATAATTGTGGCAAGGGGATTTCGGAGATCGTGGACAAGCATATTCGACATATCTGCCCGCATCATTAAGGTTTCTTCCCGCAGTTTCAGTAAATTTTCTAATTCATCATGTTGGGCTTTAATTCTCAGGAGGGAACGAACTCTCGCCCGCAATTCCACGAGATCGATGGGTTTACTGATAAAATCGTCGGCTCCTTGATCGAGGCAACGGGCTAAATCGGCTTTTGAGGTGAGGGCCGTCACCATAATAATGGGAATATGTTTGTATCTGGAATCGTTTTTAAGACGATAGCAAACTTCTAACCCGTCCATCCCCGGCATCATGACATCAAGTAAAATAGCGTCGGGGCTGATACTTTCCAATAATTCCAATGCCTTCAGACCATTAGACGCATAGTAAAGTTGATAATCTTCGCTGGTTAATGCCATTTCAATAACATCAAAATTATCCAGTTGGTCATCCACGACGAGAAGGGTTGCTTGCTCCAGAATCATTGGGATACCTCGCACCGACCACAAAATTTCTGAATGGTTTCGATCAACTGCTTGAAGCGGACGGGCTTATTTAAATAGTCGTTGGCTCCTGTGGCGAGATAGCGATCGCGGTGTTCAGCACAATTCAAAGCGGTTAATAAAACAATCGGGGTTTCCCCTAGATGGGGGTGAGAACGAATTTGTCGGGTGGCTTCTAACCCATCCATTTCCGGCATTTGAATATCCATAAAAATCAAATCGGGTTGATGTTGAACCGCTAGTTCTACCGCTTTTCTACCATTATGGGCCAATAATAGACGATAACCTTTTTGGCTTAAATAATCGTCCATACTTTTCCGATTTCCTTCATGATCATCTGCCACAAGAATTAATGGAGACACTTGCCCATCCGTTGGGGGAGTCCTCCAGGTGGTAACGGGCAAGAAAACAGGCGCAGCGGGATTTTCTGAAATATCGGGGGTAATATAGGGTAGACGAACGGTAAAACAACTCCCGTGATCCACCTCACTTTCGACTGAAACCCTTCCTCCATGCTGAGCCGTAATGCGTTGGACTAAGGTTAGACCTAGCCCGGTGCCCGCATACTGACGGTTTAGGCTGCTATCAATTTGGATAAACGGCTGAAAGAGCTTGTCGAGATCCTGGGGATGAATACCAATTCCTGTATCAATGACCGAAAATAAAATTTCAGTATATTCTAAATGAACCGCTAGGGTAACGTTTCCCCCCGTTGGCGTAAATTTTACCGCATTACTGAGGAGATTAATTAAGACCTGACGCATCCGTCGTTCGTCTAGCCAAACTGGATCGAGGGGTTGAGTAATTTGGGTTTGCAAATGAATTTGCTTAGAAAAAGCCAAATGTTGGACAAACAGGATACTGCTTTCACACAGTTGACTCACAGAAACGAATTCGCATTGTAGCTCTAATTTACCCGCTTCAATTTTGGCGAGGTCTAAAATATCGTTGATTAACTCTAAAAGATGTCTGCCACTCCGTTCAATCAGGTTCAAGGCTTCCCATTGTCGGGGATTGATCTCTCCAAAGACTCCATCCTGTAAGCTTTCTGCCATTCCTAAAACGGAATTGAGTGGCGTTCGTAATTCATGGCTCATATTGGCCAAAAATTCATCTTTCAGGCGGGTTGCACGGGCTAATTGGGCATTGGTTTCTGTGAGTTCTGCTTCGTAGCGTTTCCGTTCCGTAATATCGGTTAAGGTTCCAATATAGCCAATAATAGTATTATTCGCAGTCCGTTCGGGTAAGGCTTGCCCATAATACCAACGAATCGTTCCATCGGGTCTTAAACACCTTGCTTCTGCTTGATAATACCCCAGTTGAGTAAATTGTTCGTTCCATACGCTTAAAACTCGTTCTCGATCATCGGGATGGAGGGTGTCGATCCAACCTTGACCGAAGGCGGCTTGGGTTTCTCGTCCGGTGATTCGGCTCCAATAATCATTGACATAGATGCAATTTCCTTGCTGATCGATCCGAAAGATCCCAACGGGGGCGGCGGCGGCGGCGGCGAGGGTGGCAAATCGTTGTTCACTGTTGCGAAGATTCTCTTCCGCTATTTTTCGTTCGGTAATGTCCATCGCAAAGCCAAAAACACGGGTGACTTGACCAAATTCGTTCAAACTGGGCCGTCCTTTGGAAAGGATATAACCCGTTGATCTATCGGCTCGAATAATTTGAAAATCGACTTCAAAGGGATTCCCGTTTTCAATAGCTTGTTGAAAGAGTCTTGCTCGTAGCTCGCGATCGCGGGGATGGAAATATTGGGTGAGGTCGTGATAGCTTAACTCGTTGTCGTCAGGATTGAGTTTAAAGATTTCATAGAGTTCAGGCGACCAGGTAATCTTGCCAGAGAGAACATCGAGTTCCCAGCTTCCTAAACGGGCAAATTGTTGAGTTTCCCGTAAACGCTTTTCACTCTGTTGTAAGGCTGCGGTACGCCGATCTACCCGTTCTTCTAGGTCTTGATTTAAGCGATGCAAGGCGGCTAATGCTTGTTGGAGTTCCTGCTCTTTTTGTTTTAACGCCGTTAAATCCGTATTGGTTCCAGAATTTCGCAAGGGCTGACCCTTTTCATCCCGTAGGGTAAATCCCCTAGATAACACGGGTATATAGTGGCCTTGTTTATGTTTCAGGCGATATTCTAGCTCGGCCGCTTCTATGGCTTTATCGGCTAAGGTTTCATAAAAGACCGTATTCACGCGATCGCGATCTTCGGGATGAATCAACGATTGCCATACTTCTAACGAGGGATCGAATTCATCGGGTTCGTAACCGAGCATTTGCCACCAACGGGGGGATAAATAAAGCGCATTGGTGAGCAGATCCAAATCCCACCAACCATCATTAGAGCCTTTGAGAACCAACGATAAACGTTCCTTAAGTTCTTGAACCTTGAGTCCCGTTTGTTTTTGCTCTGTTGTTTCGGCAATGGCTCCATACCAAGCGATGGTTCCGTTGGCTCGTCGTTCAGGTTGACTAATGGCCCTCAACCATTTGAGCTTGCCAGAGGGGGTAATGATTCGCCATTCATAGTGAAACGTTTCTAGGGTTGTGGCACTTTGAGCAGCAGCGGCCAGATAGCCCTCTACATCATCTGGATGAATTTGAGAAAAGGCAACTTGGGCGTTATTTAAGATGCTTTCAAGGCTCACTTCATGAACCATTTCGGCGGCGGAACTAATATGTTCAAAATAGGTTGAGCCATCTAAATTCAGGACGATGATATAAATAATGACGGGTGAGATCGCTGAAATTTGCTGAAAGGTTCTTTCGCTTTTTTGATGTTGAGTGAGTAGGGTTTGGAGTTCTGTCGTCCGTTCGGCAACCTTATCTTCTAGGGAACTATTGAGGGCTTGTAAATCTTGATAGAGTTCGGCCTGCTGGAGCGCGATCGCTAGCTGTACCGCCAGACGTTGCATCAAATAGCGTTCCGATTCCTGCCAATCGCGGGGCCCCGAACATTGGTGAACAATCAGTAATCCCCAGAGCGAAGGTGGTTGGGCTAAATGATTCGGCAAAAGAATGGGAACGACTAAATTGGCCCGCACCTGAAACTGTTCCAACAACTGCAAATAACACGGTGTTAAATTCGCCTCATAGATATCAGATACCGCAAAAGTTCGCCCTAGCTGGTAATTTCCCCCCCCGTTATTTTGAAAACAGGAGTCTTCAATCTGAGTATTTAAGCAAGAGTCCCAAGGCGGAAGTACGGATTCGGCAACGATTACCCCACTCCTATCGGGATTAAATTTGTAAACCGCAACGCGATCGGCTTTGAGTAAACTGCGGACTTCCTGAACGATGGCTTGATAAATTTCTTCTAATTGAAAGAATTGGTGAATATACAGCGAAATCTGGGCAACTAAGGATTCCTGGGATTGTAACTGCTCTAATTGTCGAGTGAGGCATAGCTGATTAAAAGCATTACGAACGCTCCGACCCAGGCTAGAGGGGTTAATATCTTCTTTCACTAAATAATCGCTTGCCCCTAGCTTCATCGACTGTACCGCAATGCGCTCATTTCCCTGCCCTGTCATCATAATCACCGGAAGTTTGCCCGCTTGCTTGATGTCTCTAATTGCTTCTAGAAACGCTAACCCATCCCCATCGGGTAAATTCACATCCATCAGCACCAGATCAGGACGCTGCGATTGCCAATAGGATAAGGCTTCTTCTAAGGTCTCTGCTTCTATAATTTGATGAGTTTTTAACTCAAAATTCGACTGAAGATAACGGCGGTAAGTCAAGCGATCGCTTTCTGAATCATCCACAATTAAGATACTTTTCAGAGATGGCAAAGCAGGGGACATGCTCGGTAGCGCAAAATTAGACATGAGCCAAAATTAAGATTAATGGTTAATCGTAGCAGAGCGATTCTTTGGAAAAAAATAAAAGCTGGGTACGATAATTCAAGCAATATTTAAGAGACAAATGCACTCGGCTTGATCCCTTTATTGCAGAGCGTTGAGCAAAATGGCAATGGCCATTAAATGCCTAACAACTTAACCACTTATTTTACTTAAAAATAGAGAGTTTTTGGTGTCTCAATTAGCAATTTTCTTAATGGACAATAAAAAAATGATTTTAATGAATTTCTTGGCAAAAAAATAGATTGATCGAAAAACACTGAATAGGGAATAGGGAATAGGGAATAGGGAATAGGGAAATTTCAGACAAGTAAATCTTAGATTAAATTTTAATTTTCCATGCTTGGTAATATTCCGACTTCAAACCAATATTGATAAAAAATAGCGATCGTCTCTTTTAATTTTTTAATTCCCATCGGCTTCACTAAATAACTATTCGCGCCATAAAAATAACAGGTTTCAATATCTTTCGGATTAGCAGAAGTCGTTAAAACTACGATAGGAATAGCTTTGAGCCTATCCCGCTGTTTAATTTGTTGGATCACTTCCCGCCCATCCGTACCGGGTAAATTCAAGTCCATCAAAATTAAAGACGGTCGGGGGGCATCGGCAAAGGAATTTTTTTGGTACAAATAGCCAAGGGCATCTTCCCCATCACAAACGCGATGAAGCGAACAGGTAATGGCGAGTTCCCGCAACACACGACGCAGTGCTTCAAAGTCCTCATCACTGTCTTCTACTACTAAAATCAAATCATCCATTTTAATGCGCGGCTATTGTCTTCTGGATTCTATAGTTTTGTCGTCGGCAAAGTAAAGTAAAAAGTACTTCCCTCACCATAGACAGATTCAATCCAAATTTTTCCATGATGTCGCTCTAAAATTTTCTTAACGATTGTTAGACCCACTCCCGTTCCTCCGCCATACTTGTTGAGGGCGTGTAATCGCTTAAAAATGCGGAAAATAGTATCAAAATGTTTTTCTTGGATACCAATCCCATTATCTTTAATATAAAAGGTTAAGAATTTGAAATTTTCTGAGGCGATCGCTGGGGAAACTTCTGACTCTAAATAGCCAATTTCCACCCACCTTTCAGCGTTGTTATTGTATTTCAGCCCATTGCCCACAAGATTTGTCAAGACTTCTTCTAAAAGAACGCGATCGCCGAGTACGGGCGGTAAGGGCCGAGGAATCCGAATTTCAATATTGTCCTGCTTTTTCGTGACGGTAAAAAGTTCCCCAATCGATTGCAGAGACTGATTGAGATCCAAGGTTTGAAAATTTAACTCCTGACGACCCAAACGGGAGAAATGCAACAGCGCATTAATCAGATCCTCCATCCGTTTCGTCAATTTCACCAAAGTATGGAGCTTATCAACCCCTTCTTCATCCAGTACATCGGCATAGTCTTCTAACAAAAAGGTGGAATAATTATGAATCCCCCGTAATGGTTCTTTGAGATCGTGGGAAGCCAAATAGGCAAAGGCATCTAGTTCCGTATTACTCCGCTCCAGTTCTAAATTAATGGCGGCTAACTCATTGACTTTGCGTAACACAATCCCCACCACCGCACTCCGCAGTTCAACGGCTCCTTCAATTTCCCAGGGTTTCCAAGGAAGGGCTTGCAAACGAACGGTTTCTTGCCACAATTCAAAGGATTGGCGGGGAAAAATCGTCAGGGATCCGTCTGCTTCAATGCGTTGTGGCTTATGGGGATTACCTGCCCAATTGACTTTTTGGAGGATTTCAGGTCGGAACCACAGGACGTAATTTTTTTGAACTTTGGTAATGGAGAGGGCTAATAAACCGCTAGCGACTTGTTTAAACGCGATCGCGGGCGGATAAATCTGGGGCAACACCTGGGTGACAAACAGATCGTTTTGAAACTTATCGTCTAACCAATCAATTAAATCCGATAAGGCTTCTTCGGGGGGAGTATTGCCCACTTTGACCAAATTTCCTTCGGTATAAACAGCCGCGCCTTCTGCCCCGACGAGGGCTAACAGGCTATTGCGGTCTTTGACCAAAGCATCGGTAATATTTTCCGCCTGGCCTAACGTGTTAATTAATTGAGCCTGTACCGACTTCAAAAACAGTTTATAGTCCAAATCTTCATTGGCTTCTTTAGCGGCTAACTCCAAGGACATCACCTGACCGAGAAATTCGCATAGGTTTCGGGTTTCGTAGGGAATGAAATAGGGCGTTTGATGATGGCAAGCAATGAGTCCCCACAGTTTCCCCTCCTTGAGCAAGGAAATGGTCATGGTTGCACTGACTCCCATATTTTTTAGATATTCAATATGGATAGGGGATACACTCCGCAATACACTGAAACTCAGATCCAAGGGAGTGTGGCGATCGCTGTCTAGGGCAATAATAGGGATCGGCTCATAGTCCACCGTAGGAATCAGACGCAACAGATTGAGGGTATAGAGTTGCTTGGCCTGACGCGGAATATCGGAATCGGGATAATGTAAGCCTAAATAGGATTCTAGGGTGTCTAATCGATCTTCTGCAACAATATTGCCGGCTCCCGTTTCATCAAATTGATACACCATCACGCGATCAAAACCCGTCAGTTGACGGATCTCTTTGGCCATAACCTCACACAGTTCACTGATATTGGCCGCACTTTGGAGTTTGAGTAAAATTTTTTTGGAGGACTGGTAGAACTGGAGCGGATTAATCAGATGATTGGCCCCATTTGGCTCCAATTCTAAAATAATGGCATCATCGTCTAAGGCATGAACAATCCCATTGAAGGGCTGGACACCATTAGCCGTTGTCAGGGAAAGTTTTAGGGGATTAATTTGTTCAAAATGACGCTCTAAACAGCCTTCTATGGCTGCGATTTGCTCGTTTTCTAATAAAAGGCTGAGGGGTTGCCCTAACATTGCGTCACTGGCTAGCCCAATTACGGCTTCCGCATTATCGCTCACCTGGGTAATTTGCCAATCGGCGAGTAATACCACCAATAAAAGCCCGTGGGGTTGAATCGCGCCAGGAATATGGATGGGTTCGCGATCGCAATTGGTTAAATTAATCGTTTCGTTCTCTACAGACTGGTAGGTAGTCACGCTGAAATACTTTTTATTTTAAAATAGCTTATCTCTGTTCAATTTAAAATCACCCAAAGTTAGTAAACAGTCGTCACTCAACATTTTTTTGTAATGCCATTGTTGCATCCTTCATTTCGTCAGTATCATGAAGTGACCACGACTTTCTAGCGCGTTTTGGGTGCTTAAGGGTATCAGTTAGATGATTCCGACGTTCCGCTTTTATTTATTTTTAATGCTCGGTGGCGCGATCGCGGTATGGATGGCCATCGTCTTTTCCCAGGCGGCTGCGTTAAGGGTGTTGTTGCTCTACGATCTGGGTTTACTGATCTTGGGTTTTATAGATGCCTATCGGGTGAAATTCCATCGCGTCGAAGTTAGTCGTTCTCCCCTGGCTCGGCTCTCGATTGGTCAAGATAATCCCGTTGAATTAATCCTTAAAAATCAGCAATATCCCGCTCAGGTTTGGTTAAAGGATGACTATCCCGTAAATTTTTCCGTATCAGTCACTGAATTGAAGGCGAGTTTAGCCCCCCACGGGGAACAAACCTTAACCTATGCCGTTTATCCCCAACAACGGGGTCAATACGAGTGGAAAGATCTGCATCTTCGTCAGTTAGGCCGCTGGGGGTTGGCGTGGCAGGGTTGGAAGGTTTCGGCGAGTCAATCCGTGGCCGTTTATCCCGATCTGTTATCGTTGCGATCGCTGTCGATTCGGTTAACCCTGGAAAGTTCCGGCACGATGCGACAAGCCCGAAGAATTGGATTAGGAACAGAATTTGCAGAATTGCGGGAATATCAGCACGGCGATGACCTGCGTTATATGGACTGGAAAGCCACCGCCCGTCGTCAACGTCCCTTAGTCCGAGTGCTAGAACCGGATCGGGAACAAACGGTCATGATTCTTTTGGATCGGGGTCGTTTAATGACGGCCCAGGTACAGGGGTTGAAACGTTTTGATTGGGGTCTAAATACGGCCTTATCTTTGGCCTTGACTGCCCTTCATCGCGGCGATCGTGTCGGTATCGGGGTTTTTGATCGAGATATTACAGCTTGGATTGCACCTGAGCGCGGGCAACACCATCTCTCCCATTTAATCGAACGATTAACTCCCATTCAACCTGTGCTATTAGAACCGGACTATCTGGGGGCAGTGTCTAAAGTGGTTAATCAACAAACCCGTCGTGCCCTAATTGTTTTAATTACCGATATTGTGGATCAAACCGCTTCTGCTGAACTATTAGGAGCCATGATGCGCCTAACGCCTCGGTATTTACCCTTTTGTATTGCGCTGCGGGATCCTCAAATTGATACTCTAGCTGCCGGTTCTTCCTCGCTTGTAGCCTCTAACCCTGATACTAGGATTCAAGCTGCCTATACCCGTGCTGTCGCGATCGATCTTCTCGCTCAACGCCAGGTTGCTTTTGCCCAACTCAAGCAGCGGGGGGTTTTAGTCTTAGATGCCCCGGCCCATCAAATGAGTAATCAATTAGTCGAACGATACCTACAACTGAAGGCGAAAAATTTACTTTAAATGCCGTCAATTTTTGCTTTTAATTAAGTTGACTAACTTACTATCCAGTCCTTGCTTCGATTTTTTATTGAGTTTGGTTCTTTTCTCAGGTTTCCTGATTATAGCAATCGGGATAATACCTGATAAATCAAGCGAAATAAAGCCGTCACCGCCACTAGGCTCAAACCGACAAATCCGGCAATTAAGATAATCACAAAAAAAGCGTTTTGAAATAAGGGAGAAGAAAGGATTAAAGCGGGTTTGAGTTGGGTAATAAGGGGGGCGTTTTGTAAGGCAGGGAAAAACCAAAACGGTAGGGCACTAAGTCCAGCAATGATCAGTAAATCCCAGTGTTCTATCATCCGTCGCCATTGGGCTAAGATTATGCTCGCGATCGCCATTCCAGCAAATCCGGCACTAATCCCTGCCCCAGGAAAAATACTCGTTGCAGCTAGCCAAATTAAGGAACCTTCAAAACCCGTAAAGGCGGCACTACTGAGTAATTCCACGATCGAAAACGATTTTCTAGCGGATTTAGTTGCAACAGGAGCTACTTGAGCGCGAGGATTAGTAGGCTGAACTGGTTGGCTAGACTTTGGTGGCTGGAGCGTGGTTGATGCCCCTTGGGAAGTCGGTTGAGGAGGCGTTGTTGGCGCATTTAAGGCCGCTAAAACCTCTGTTGCGGATTGATACCGATCTTTGGGAGCCGCCAATAATAATCGGTCTAAGATCTGGGCGAAGCGATCGCTGACTTTCGGTGCAAAGGATCGCCAATTCCAAGCCGTATGGTAGGGATCGTATAATTCATCAGCGGTTTTACCAGTGAGTAAATACAAACAGGTCACAGCCAAGGCGTACAGATCCGTCGCGGGATAAACTTGATTTCCTGTCATTTGTTCAGGTGGAGCAAATCCCATGGAATAAATTCCGGTTGAACCGCC
This sequence comes from Snowella sp., assembly GCA_035285545.1. Taxonomy (GTDB): domain Bacteria; phylum Cyanobacteriota; class Cyanobacteriia; order Cyanobacteriales; family Microcystaceae; genus Snowella. Next base: position 48,238 of record JAYKGY010000135.1, read on the forward strand.
CCCTGGCACATTACCCGCTGTTACCTGTTTAACCGCACCAAAATCCAGTAAATATAACGTCCCTTCTTGGTCGCGCATAATATTGGACGGTTTAATATCCCGATGAATCGAGCCTTTACTATGGACAAACTGAAGTACCTTGAGCATTTCTTCTAAAACAAACCGTGCTTCCGCTTCCGAAAATTGTCCCTTGTCAGCCAATTCCTGTTCTAAGTTCTTCCCATTAATAAATTCTTGAACCAGGTAGAAAAATTGATCGGGTTTCCCTGTTCGGGCATTATCTACAATTAGGGGAAAAAAAGCGTATAAATCTGGGATTTGCTCATGTTTATTCCCCAATTGCTCTAATACGGTTGCTTCCCGTTCAAATAATCCCTGCGCGATCGCTAATTGTTGATCACTTAAATTTCCTGTCGGCTGAAACTGCTTCACCACACAAAACCGCATCGTTGGCGTAAACCGATCCAATGCCAGAAACGCTGCCCCAAAGCCGCCCTGCCCTAGTAATCTAACGGGTAAATATCGCCCCGCCAAAATTAACGGCATTCCACAACTCATACAAAATTTTTGTTGAGCCGTTTGTAGGGTGTTACGGTTATCCAAATCGGGAAAGCTATTTAGGCGATCGCATCCAGGGCGAGTGCAAAGAATATCCATACAGAATACCCAAATCAATCAATGGGTCGATTTTGTTAAACAATTAATCAATTAAATTAAACGCTAATTTTTAAGGAAAATTGATATTTTACAGGTCTAATCGCGTTTGCATTGGGCTGTAGAATTAGGTGGATAAACCGAAGGATAAACCACAGCTACAAGGGTTGACTGTATTAGGATTATTAAATCGAAAACCACCGCCCATTAAATCTTCGGCATAGTCTAATTTCAAATTCTCCATATAGGATAAGCTATCTTCATTGATTAGAATTTTAATGCCTTCGCTTTCGGTTTGCCGATCGCCGTCTTGAACGGATTCAGTGAGATCAAAGGTATAGAAAAAGCCAGAGCAACCACCGGATTTTACGCCAAGCCGAAAATAGCTGTTAGTTTGTCCCCGACTATTTTGCATTCGTTTAATTTCTTTAGCTGCCGTGTGACTGAGATGAATCATAACCCAAGATTTTTAGTAATTACTCACTTATATTGTACTGATAGAGCTTGCCCATCGAGAATTTCAAGCAATTTAGCGACACTTTAATGCTTAAATAATGGGAACATAATCTTTCATAATTTTACAAGCTTAGAATCTCCAAAGAATGCGTTATGTCCTCCTCCCTCCCACCCGACGGCCAAGAAAGAGACGTTAAAACCCTGGGGAGTGCATCCCTAGATGGGGCACCGCTTGCCTATATTGTCGTCCTAGCGGCAGTGGTCACGGCCCTTGCGTTTATTCCCTTCTCGATTATTCTAGGGTCAGGGGGAGGAATGCCCTTAAGTCAGAGTGTTTTCCCGCTCATTGGTTGGATTCTTGGCCCGATTGGTGGCGCGATCGCCAGTGGTATTGGTACCTTAGTTGGTGTATTGTTGGCTCCCTATACCGCAGGTGTTCCCTTTGTTTCCGTTCTCAGTGCCGCTTTAGCGAGTTTTGCCGCAGGAACAATGGTGTTAACGTCAAGACGACAATACTGGTGGATTGTTTTAACGATTATTTTAACCATTGAGCTTTTACTGTATTTAAGTCATGCCATTGCTCAAAATGGGGTTGCGATTTCCACCGCGATCGCCGGCTCCTTTGTGGACTGGTCAGCCCTCTTACTCTTTGCCTTGCCCACTCGTACCCTATTTGCCCGTTGGATTAATAGTGCCAATATTGCTTTGCTAGTAGCCGGTTTATTTTTAGGATCTTGGATGATTTCAGGGTTAGCCCATATTAATTCCGCCATGATTACCTACTATTTATTTAATTGGCCGGAAGAAATTTGGATTAGCCTGATTCCCATTATTCCCTTTGAAAATTTGATTCGTTCTCTCGCCGGAGCCGTCATTGGAGCAGGGGTGATCTCAGGATTACGGGTGATCGGTCTTGTCAAGCCCAAAGAAGCGATTTATTAGTTTAAATACGCAAAAAGAGGTCGCATTGACCTCCCTTCGACGAACTAGAGTGATTGACTATTGGCAAATCAAGGGGATTATACTAAACCCGTGTTAGTGCCAGGTTTGCCGGTAGCTAATTGAACTTTAATAATTTTTCCACCCATTTTCATAATCCGTTGCTGTTCACTGAACCAGTTATCATAGGCAACTAATTTGGTGAAATAAGTATTTTGTAATTCGCGCTGTGTCCGAATACGGGTCTGGCTAGGAACACAAGCGGTTACTTTAAACATCCGCATGATTTTAAGATCTCCTTAAATTTTTGGTCAAAAAATACTCTAGATACGGCAAGGGTCGGGAGTCAGGAGTCAATACTAAACGGTCAAAACTTATTTCTAGAAAAACTTAGATATAAGCCTTTAACTGACTAGCACTCACTCTCTTACTCCCGAACCTAAAGGATAAACAACGCTATAGGTTGTCGATGTGGAGATGTTCTAGCTTAAACCAGAGCTAATGTAGTCTAAGTAAACACCGAGTTCTTTACCCGCTTCAGAACCCACTAAGCTAGCAGCAACTTCTTTGATTGCTTGAATCGCTTGAACGGTAGAGGAAATGGGTACACCTAAGGAGTTATAGGTTTCTTTTAATCCGTTGAGAACGCGCTCATCAAGGATAGAGGGGTCTCCAGCTAACATGGCATAGGTAGCATAACGGAGATAGTAGTCGAGGTCACGGATACAAGCCGCATAACGACGGGTGGTGTACATGTTGCCACCGGGGCGGGTAACATCAGAGTACAATAAGGATTTAGCAACCGCTTCTTTAACGATGGTTGCTGCGTTTGCGCTTACAACACTAGCGGCACGAACACGAAGTTCTCCGGTGCTGAAGTAGCTTTGTAATTTGCTGATAGCGGAACTGTCGAGGTATTTACCTTGAACGTCAGCAGAGTTGATTACAGCCGTAATTGCGTCTTGCATAGTTTTTGTGTTTCCTTAGAATCTTGCTTAGGGTTAATGTTTGCTAAATTGAAGTAAAACGGGGATTTAAGTCCGTCTTAGCTCATTCTGCCGATAACATAATCAAAATAGCCACCTGCTTCTGCTGCATCTTCAGAAGAGAGTAAGCCACAGGCAACTTCTTTCAGTTCGCGGATACCTTGAGCAACTGCGTCAACGGGAGTGCCTAAGGATTTGTACATTTCACGAACACCGACTAAGCCGATTTCTTCAATGGGGGTAACGTCACCAGCAACTACACCGTAGGTTACTAAGCGGAGGTAGTAGTCCATATCCCGAAGACAGGTTGCAGTCATTTCTTGACCATAAGCGTTTCCACCAGGGGAAACTACGTCAGGACGTTTTTGGAATAAGCGATCGCCAGCTTGTTTAACGATGGTATCGCGAGCACCAGAGAGGGTCTCGGCAATCCGAAGACGAGCGGCACCAGTGGTAACAAAAGACTTGATTCTGTCTAATTCGCCGGGGCTGAGGTAGCGAGCTTCTGCATCAGCATTCACGATTGAATTCGTGACGATACTCATTGATGGATTCCTCCAAAAAATAAAAGTTATTAAATGGTGCTTAGGTTTACCTTATTAACCAGCGAGTTACTGAAAAAGGCGCATTCTACACCTTTTGTTCAAATAACCTGCCCAATTATTTTCTGACATGGCGATCCCCTTCGTCCTAAATTTGTAATAGTTTTTAACATTCCGCTCAGATTCCACTCAGCAAAAACTAAAGCGGCTCATAAAATCGACAGCCTTTACAAGGGCCACTAGGGTTGACGGCACACCGTAAAATTTCCGAATGGGCATTGAAGCGACACTGACTATCCCCGATCACTAAATTTCCTTGCCATAGGCTTGTTTCACTGGGGGGCGTAGCGGATTGAACGTGAAGAGAGATTTTATTTAAGCGATAACCGCCAATTTTGTATTGGTAATGGTGGCGACGTTCCAATACGGTGTAGGTTTTACCTTCGAGTTCTAAATGATTGCCTGGCTGGGGCATCCAATCGAGATGAATTTTCCCCAATGACTGCGGGGGTTGCGTTAGGATTACCTCGGTGGGCAATAGGTCTGCTTCCATGCGTTCAGTTTTGAGTAGGGTCTTTAAATTTTAGCGTTAGATTCAGAATCGGCTGAATAGCGATCGCGGTTTCCTGAAATTCTCTTCAAAAAATTAGTAATTTGTCAGCTAAATTAACCCTTCGAGTTGCAAATCTTCAATGGTTTGGAGACCACGGGGATCTCCCAATCGCAGTAAAGCGGCTTTAGCATCTTCTTTTACGCCGTAATCTTCATCCTCCACCAAAGATTCTAGGAGCGCATCGATCGCAGTGGCATAAACCACATTAGAGGGTAATTCCCGACAAAGTTGACCAATGGCCCAGGCGCAATTACTCCGAACCGCAGCCATCGCATCCCGTCGTAATCCTTCAATCAAGGGTGGAAGAGTGGAAATGACATCGCCATAATCCAAGGCAGCAATTTGGGCTAAACTGCTGGCCGACCACAGACGCACGGCGGAAATATCGGTTTTCAACGCATGGAGCAAGGGATCAAGGGCACGGCGATCGCGGCAATTCCCCAAAGCCCAAACTACTCCTTTACGAACGTAACCATTCCAATCTTTTTGTAACAGTTCAATTAAAGCTGTAACCGCATCACCATGAGGATTTCGTCCTAACGCATAGGCCGCACTGACTCGTACTAAGGGACAGTTATCATTCAGTAATTGAATTAAATAGGGAATAGCTCGTTCTTCTTGGATTTCACAAAAAGCGCGTGCTGCCAGCATCCGTTGGGGCGCATCGGTCGCGGAAAGAAGCGGCAACATCATTTCGGGATCAGGCGGAGATTCCTCTAGTCCATCATCATCTAACTGGTCTAGGGGGTCTTCAAACTCATCCTCAAGAATGCTTAGGTCATCATTTTGGTGCATATTGGATAAATTATCGCATTAGGGGAATCGCTACTAGTGCTGAGAATATCTTTTTTGATGGGGGTAGCCTTGATCCCCGCTTCTCCCAAGAACTCATGGCGATATTGATCTCGTAAATTCACAGAATTAAATTTTAAGACCTATTGGTTCTCGTTAGCGTCTATCTCCTTCAGGGGATTGGAATCCGTTGACCCCCAAGGAAAAGAGGAATGGTCAGGGATTTAGCCGTCTTTAAGCAAAATACTCATAAAAGCGAAGCCACCAACGGCAATTAAGGCGATCGCGACGACTAAGCTGAGGGATAAACGAGAAGTATAAACAAAATCTCCCCGATCAATGCGCTGTAAATCTTGACGATGAGCCATCGAAGCAGCGGATAGGGCAGTTGTCCCAATCGCAATAAAGGCCAAACCTAAAATGCGAGAAAGATGGGGAGAGTTAATCCCCTCCTGAAAGTTGTGGTGCAGGGCTGTTACGACCCGATCAATGCCAAATCCAAAACTAATGAGGGATAAACACGTCCGAATCCAAGCCATTAGGGTACGTTCGGCCGCGGCTCGATTTCGTTCTTTTGCAAGTTCATTTGCAAGACTAAGGCTTGAATTGGCAGGCGGTTGAGGAGAGTGCATGGGATTAAAGGATGAATCGTCGCTGGGCTACCCAACAACATTATCCAATAGACAAGGATTACGCTGGCCTATTTCCCTATTTCCCCCAGTTCTTTAAGAAAATTTTACCCCCTAAACCCACTTATTTAAAAGATTAACTTATGAGTTTTCTATTGTTTTATATATTTTATTTATTAGATAAAGGTTTGAGAATCTTTTGCAATAAGCTAATAAACAGAGTAAATTATTGAGAGTAATTAGCAAAAAGCCGATGACATTGAATTTCAAAATGGGGCTAAGTCTGGGTCTCGTGTCCGCAATGGGAGTGATTGGCCTATCGGTAATCGCCAACACCTCCTTACAACCCGCGATCGCGCATAACCACAGCAAAGAAACTGTCCAGCTTGCCCAAGCTGCCCAAAACCGTCTGGTGATTGTTTTTGCGTCACGGAAAGGAAGCACCGACCTCGAAAACAAAGTAAAAGCCGTCACCAGTTTCCTGTCTAAACAAATTGGCGTGCCCGTAGAAGGCATTATTGCGGATGAAAGTGCCGCGGTTGAAGCGATTAGGGCCAATCGGGCGGATGTCGCCTTTCTCGGCAGTCGGGCCGCGATCAAAACAGCCCAAACAACAGGAGCCAAATTATATCTTGCTGAAGTCCGTGATGATTACTCTGGCGGGCATACCTACAAATCTGTTTTGGTGGTTCGTAAAGATAGCCCTCTCAAGCCCTTAAAAAACGAAAAACAAACCCTGGGACAACTAAAGGGTAAAACGATGGCCTTTGCTTCGCGGACTTCGGGTTCTGGCTTTATTATTCCGACGAGTTCCTTTGTGGGAGGGGGATTTGTTTCTGAGCCGGATCGCTTTGATCAGTTTTTCGGCAAAGTCATCTACGGAGATGGTTATCCCAGCGCACTGCAAGCCGTTCTCAAAAAGCAAGCCGATGTGGCAGCCGTTTCTGAATATGCCCTCAAAGAACCTTGGATTACGGCTCAAGAAGCGCAACAATTACGAGTCCTTTGGGGAATTCCGGGCGTGCCTGCTCACGGGATTGTCATTGATGATGATGTATCGGCATCGTTACGCAACAAAATTGTGGCAGCCTTTTTGAAATTAAATGAGCCGAGCAATAATGCAATGTTTCAATCTTTATACAACTCGACGAAGTTGGTGAAGGTTGATCATGACAAGCATGTTGCACCAATGCAGCGAGCCTTACAAAGAGCCAAAATTAACCCTTAAGGTGCCGGAAAGTACCGGAGTCGCTTCAATTTTTGTCGTTTATTCAGTCAGGGATTACTTACAATCACTGACAATTTTTCTTCATAATCTCATGATCATTCATTGTAATCATATTTCCAGCTTGAATTATTCTGCGACGGGAGCACCGATTCTTAATGATATCTCCTGTCAAATTAAAGAAGGGGAATTTGTCGCCCTCTTGGGGTTGAATGGGGCAGGGAAGTCCAGTTTATTAAAAGCTTTGATTGGGTTAATTCCCCTCAAACGGGGTGAAATCCAAGTAGAAGATTGTCTGCTAACGCCTAAGACTTTGGGGAATATCCGTCGTCGCATGGCAATGATTTTTCAAGGAGGTGGCTTAATTCGTCAGTTGTCAGCTTTAGAGAATGTTTTATGCGGTCTTTTGGGGTCTCGTTCTGCCTGGCAAACGTTGGGGGGGTTTAAAAATAGCGATCGCCGTGTTGCCATCGATTTATTAGCAGAATTGGGATTAGAGCAATATGCTGACCAAAAAGTGGGAAAACTCAGTGGTGGCCAGCAGCAACGGGTCGCGATCGCGCGGGCATTGATCCAATCCCCTCAAATTTTATTAGCCGATGAACCGATTACGGGTTTAGATGTGATTGCGGCCAATCAAGTTATGGAAAGTTTAGCCCGATTAAATCAAGAACAAAACTTAACCGTTGTGACGGTATTGCATGATCTGAAGATGGCAGAAACCTTTGCCAAACGGGCCATTATTTTAGATAGTGGCAAGATCGCCTATGATGGATCTTCGCAGAATCTTACTCAGCATTTTCATGACTGTTTACCCTATGAATTCAAATTAGCTTAAACATCATCCTGAAAATAACCATTAGCAATCTTCCTAGTCCTTTAAAATCAAGGACAATTTTTTATTGGGGGATTAAATATTAACTAGGCCATCATTAATTTTCATAAAATTCCCCCGCTTATCAGCACTTTCCTTAATAAGGGGAGATCAGACCGATAATCCTTGTTTATATTTAATTATGTTTAATTACGACTCTCTACTTATTAAGTAAGTCAATTTAATTAAAAACAAATACCGCTAAGGACATAATAGTATTACGTCTCTACACGAATTTTTTCCGTAGGGATTTAATAGTGTTAAATTTTTATGGAGTTGCGCTACTTAATTTAAAAAAATTGAATTTTAAATTTACTGATTATAAAAATGTTTAAAAAATTGAGTCATCAATCTCGGTTAAATTTAATTAAAAATATCGGGATTTTTCTAATTATTATTCTTGTCTATCGTTGGGCTTGGCAAGGCTTAAATATCGATGCGGCTATTATTGATAATGCCTTAAATTATGCCCAAACTTTTTTAAGTGATTTTTATCCTCCTGATTGGTCAGTTTTGGATTTAGCGATCAAAGGATTGATTGAAACCGTTCAAATTTCCATTATTGGGACAACCTTGGGTGCAATGATGTCCTTGCCCATTGCGATCGCCAGTTCCCATAATCTTTCTCCGATTTGGCTACGTTGGAGTGCCAATTTTGTGCAGAATGCAATCCGCTCTATTCCCTCCATTGTCTTGGCACTTGTCTTTGTTGCAGCGGTCGGTTTAGGGGAAGTGTCTGGGATGTTAGCCGTTAGCGTTTACACCATCGGTTATTTAGCTAAATTTTATCAAGAGGCGATCGAATCCATTGATCCGAACTCTTTGGATACCCTAAAAGTAACCGGAGCTTCTCGCTTTCAAATCGCCCAATATGGCATTTTCCCGCAGGTTTTACCCCTTTTTCTCGGCTATACCCTGTATATGTTCGAGTACAATATTCGGATTTCTTCCATTTTTGGCGTTGTCGGTGCAGGGGGGATTGGTTTTGAATTGGTGACCTATATTAATGGCTTTGAACGAACGAAAGCAGCAACTTTTATGATTGTTTTATTGGTCGTTGTTACCGCGATCGATGCCATTAGCAGTAAATTACGTCAAAAATTAGAATCGTTGTAATTAGTAGCTGTTTGCCATTAAATATCCAATTAAACATCAACTGTCAGATGGGCATCCTGTCCGTCTATGGGCTAGCAGTTTCACCATTGAAGCATTAATTAAGCCCACTAAATTTCCGTAAACAGGAAATATTGAGCAAATTATTTAAAATTTTCATGATTTAACAATCAGATCAGGCATAAAACTCGGAAAAGCAGCAAAATAATACAAAAAACTATTTTTATCCCGACGCTAGGCATGTAGCTTTTTTAATAGGGCAGTTTCAATAGGCTTCAGTGTTAAATAGGCTCCATAGGCTTGATAATGGGGGGAATTCGCACCCGAACGGTACAATAAACCAGAAACCTTGGGCACATTCTCTAACTCTAGTAACATTCTGCGAAACAGACTCGGTTGCTGCAATTGTCGATTAATCTGATTGACATAATCAGGCTCAATATAATCTGCTAATAAGGCTGTATTTAAGGGCTGTAATGGCACCTGTTTCCAGGCTTGAACATTTAAATTATTGAGGTAGGTTTTAGGCACATTTGAAGATTCGAGATCTAACCCATATTTTTGGAAAAATTCCTGTTGCCAAAGACGATTGGCTTTTCTTTCCGGAGGTAATGTCAACATTGAAAGGGCAATATCCGGGACTAAAAAGGGTGACCAAGGTTTAAACCCAAAAGAGCGGGGAATTGTGCATAAATAGGACAGTAAAATAATTTTAAAACGAATCATTTCAATCATTCGGAAAACCGAGGAGTTTAATTTTTCTTGATTGTTTTGGTAATAATTTTCGAGTAACGCAGAGGATGTATTTTTAAAACGACTGTAGCGCGAAGTTGCTTTTAACCCGTGACTATAGGACAAATACCGAATATCCGCTAAATTTTTAATCTCAGGAATAGTAACCTTGCCGGATAAAAGATCTCCGATAATTCCACTTAAAAAAGGATTATTCCCTTGTACCTTAGTTCTGATTTGCTGATAGAACTCGATATGGTACATGCCATGGGCATGGGTAGAAATGCCAAATTCTTGATCCCATTCATCAAAATAGCGATGGAAATTTCCCAACGAAATTCGTTCCCATTTTGTCCCTAAAGTTTGCGCGATCAGTTGGGCATGAACTACTTCTACGGACTGGGCTTGATTGGTAGAAACCCCATAGGTAAAAGAACGAATTCTCGATTTATCATGGATTAATAAATTTAAAAGACGAGAATCATAGCCTCCACTCGTGGGAATAATAATTTCTCCGTCAACGGAATTTTCCCATGCTTCAACTGCTGCTTTTAATCGTTCTAAAACTTCGCCTTCATCAGATACTTTGTCTAGCCAATCTTCTACGGGATCGGGTAAATGTTCAATTAAAAAACTTCCATCATCTTGAACAGTTAATTGGGAAGAATATCGTAAAATCTTAACATTTTTAATGGGAGTTACTCCCAAAATTGAATATCCGCAATCTAAAAAATGATTAAAGCCTTCCTCATCAAATTCTAGGTTTTTAAAGTCAATGACATCATTAATATTATAGGAAACTTGACGAGTTTTGAGGTTATAGAAAACAGGGCGAGAGCCTAGCCAATCTGTTTCATAAATAGTTTGTTTCATATTGAAGTTTTATCATTTTCTCATTAGGATAAAATAGGATCCAAAAAACGAACATACCTCGATTAAAATTTCAACTTACCAAACCATCATTAAATGCACGACTGGATTAGATATTTAACATTTTTGAATTGTTGAGTTTTAAGACTTTCGATTTTACCCGATATCTAACGAAATAGGGAATACCTAATGATGGCTTTTATCGGCAAACAGATGATATCACAGAAATCGCTCGGCTTGGCTTGCATGGGCTTCCTTAGTGGTAGAATTTTTCGCGATCGCGCCGATTTGACTAGGCTTTTTCCCAGAGGAATGATTTTCTCGCTTCGGCTTAATGATCAGCGTCCCCTAAACATTGAATATTTGGGTTCTGCAAATAACTCAGGGGGGAATCTTGTTTAAGAGGGAATTATCAAAGGAGTCTGCCTGCTGCGGTATAAATAATCATGAAAAGTGAATTGCTCAACTTCTTGATAATAGGGAGTCAGATATTCATCAATTTCCGCCTTTTGCTCGGTTTCAATCAAGATAAATTTAGGGCGATATTGACTAAAATCTAAGCCTTTTAAAACGGTCAGTTCTGCACCTTCAACATCCAAAGAAAATAAATCAATTTCTTGAATTTTGTATTCATCCAAAATTGAAGTTAGGGTTCGACAGGGAACATCGATTTGATAAGTGGAAGTATGTTTCGTTTCCCAAATCATTCCTTGAGCAATATGTTCATCTTCTTCTTGCTCATTTTTCCGGCTTAAGCCGCTTCCCAAAGACATCATATTGGCATACTTCATTGTCACCGTAGAATGGGGATAATCCTCCGAAACTAAGGCACAATTCAACACAATAGATTCGGGTCTTTCTCGTACACATTCGTCATAAATTTCAGGAATTGGTTCAATTAAAATCCCTCTCCATTGACGTAATTTGGCCAAATAATAGGTATTGCTATATTGATAGCCATTGTTGGCTCCGACTTCAATATAAAATCCTTTTGGGTAGGGTAAATAGGGGAGTAATTTGAGATCCATTTGCTCAATGGCAGGACGAGAATAATAATCAACACCAATAGATTCCAAACAGCGACGGCGGAACCGAGAAAGTCTTCGTCGTAAGGTCGTCATAATTTTAATGTTTAGTAATCATCGCTCGAATTTGTTGGTAATACCAGAGATTTTGTTTGACTCTGAAGGGGATCAATAAAGCCCTTGTTAACATCCAAAAGTTTTGGTGTAAAGGACGATAAATTAGAGAACTGAAGTAGCCCGCAATGGAATAGGAAACCATGGTCGCGATCGCGGCTCCAACGGCACCATAGGAAGGAATCAAAAAATAGTTAAGAATAATATTGGTAATCATTCCTATCGAGGTTGTTGCAAAACTAAATCGGGTAAAATTTTCTGCCGTTAGGTATTTTCCCAGGGCTACTCCCAGAAAAACAAACGGAAGGGACCAAATATGCCAAATTAAAATTGTGGCGGATTGGTGATATTCAGGCCCTAGCAAGGTATCTACTAGAAAATTAGCTGTAAAACTAACCAAAATACTGATAATTAAAGACAACCAAACCATAAAATCGTAGAGTTGTTGTAAGCGTTCGAGATATTCAGTGTTGCTTCTTTGTCTTGCCCGTAAAATGGTAGGAAAAACCGATGAACAAATAATGACAGGAATAAAATACCATACTTCTGAAAAACGAATTGCTGCGGCGTAATCTCCGACGGCTTGCAAACTGGCCATATTTCCTAGCATGATTTGATCAATTCTCATATAAATTGTTACCATTAAGCTAGATAAAATGAGGGGCCAAGAATCTTTAAGAAGAGACTTTATTTGATATTTATTAATTCTCCAATTAAACCAGCTTTGTTTTTGATTTTTGTAGGCACCTAGCATCCCCAAGATTTTCATTAACCCATCAATACATAAGATCCAAGCAAAGCTAATAATAGAGAATTGAAAATGAATAAAAATAACCTTAATCAGAGAACTAATAATCAGTTGAAGGCTGCGAACAAAGGCCATATAGCCTGCTAAAACTCTGGCTTGGAACCAAAAGTCAATGACATCAAAAGTACTAAATGACAAACTTAGTGCAACAATCCAAACTAAGATTTGAGTTTCTTGATTTTTTGTGGTAAAAATAATAGATGTTGCGGCTAAAAAAATCGTTAAGCCCGTTGCATAAAGTTTCAAAATAAACGCTGTCCCTAAAATTTCAAAGCTTAGGGATTCTTGAACAATCAGGTTACGGATAACAATGGGTTCCAACCCTAATTTCGCGATCGCCTCAAATAGACCTACATAACTAATGGCATAGCTAAACTGTCCAAATATTGTCGGCCCAAAATAACGAATCACATAAATATTAATAACTAAGGAAATCACCATCGACAAAAGGCGTTCCCCTAATAACCAACTAAAATTATTAAAAATTTTTCGGAGTCCTGGACTCAGACGCTGGCTAATCAGAGCAAGGTAATTTTGCACACAGACATTTCCTATTACATTAATCCAGATTTAATGGCTAATCTTACTACATTTCAGGAATTCTTATGAATTAAGTTTGTTGCAGTTCCTTAGCAATGAAGATAGGACTTACGCATTGTTAAAAAGAATGGAATAGGCAGTCATCAAGCTCAAGAAAAGGAAGTCTCACTTCAAGAATCAATTGACAAATTATGGGAATAAATCGCTGACGTGAAACCGTATAGAGATTAGGGATTCAGTCATCGAGCTGTAGATTCTGCACAGGAGAAAAAGCACGAACGAACAAAAGAAATGGTTAGGGATAGCTTGGGTATTTCTCTCGCAAAATTTTTCAATCTTACCGATCTGTTTGGTAATTCGATGAAAAGTCTCAATTTTCCAGTGTTGGTCATCTCGACGCGCGATCGCCGATAGCGGCAAAGGATTTTGTTCCAAAAATAGCTTCGTAATGACGGTAGAACTTGAATTCTAGATAGTTAGAAAAAGGGTCTTCTAGAAAAAAGGTTCCATGTTCCGTAATTTCTCCCACAAAACGCCATTTAGGAGCAATAAAAAAAGAAATTCCTTGGGCTTTAACCCGTTCGGCTAAGGCTTGCCAATGGGCTTCTTCCAAAAAAATTAAGCCAAAATGACGGGGATAAATGCCTTTTTGTTTAATTAACGGTTCATCGGTAATATGGGCGACCACTTGATGGCCATAAACGTTGAGAATCAAGGCTTTATCGGTTTCTCGGCCTGCCTCACAGCCTAAGCGATCGCAGTAAAAGGTTTTTGCTTGCTGAATATCGTTGATAGGAATGGCTAAATGAAAAATCGTTGAATTATTCATGACCCCAGCTTTTCCAGAAATGACTTCATAATAGCCCGCGATCGCAGAAACTGAGCTTATACCAACCTTTAATTATGAACACGACCATCGGGCATGGTGGCTCCTCGGAAATTAACCCCGGCCATATTGGCACTCATCACATCAGCGCGGCTTAAATTGGCATTGGTAAAATTAGCCCCCATTAAGTTCGCTCTGGCTAAAAAGGCTTCGATCAATTCTGCCTCGGTTAGATTCGCCCCCGATAAATTGGCTCGACTGAGATCGGCGTGATTCATACGGGTTGCCGTTAAGGTTGCTTGACTTAAATTCGCTTGCGTTAAATTCACATGGGTCATAATCGCTCCTTGAAAATTCACGCCCATCATTTCGCATTGGGAACATTGGGTTCTAACTAAATTGGCATTGGTTAAATTCGCGCCCACTAAGCGTGCCCCCGTTAAATTGGCATCCGTTAATAAGGCTCCTTGGAGATTGGCGTTGGTCAGATCCACTTTTCTGAGATCCGCATCCCGCAAATTCGCTTCCTTGAGATTGGCCCCGCTTAAATTGGCTCGGCTCAGATCAACGCCCTTCATATTAGCTCCTTGAAGATCAGCCCGCCCAAAGTCAGCCGCTTGCAAGTTGGTGTAATAACTTTTTTTCTCCTGACGCATATTGGCTCCCCGCAGACAGGCTCCGGTTAAAGTTGCGCCGCTTAAATCCGATCCCCGCAAATCAGCCCCAATCAAATTGGCATCTAACAGCATCGCCAGGGTAATATCGCTATCTTTTAAAACTGCCCCTTGTAGTAAGGCACCGTGTAAATTAGCACCCCGCAAATCGGCTCCACTTAAATCCGCCTGGTTTAAACTGGCTCCGGCTAAATTGGCTCCGACTAAATTCGCTTGAGACAAATTTGCCCGATTGAGATAGGTAAATAGTAAATTGGCATTATGCAAATCGGCTTCTGTCAACACAATACCAATCAAATCCGCCCCTGCTAAATTAATTCCAGGTAGCTTCAGCCCAATAAATAATTTTTCCCCTGCACTATAACGTTGAATTAACTCATTTGCATTCATAGGATTTTAAAAGGTCGTTAAAAGGCCGATTTAAGGGATTGAACAACAGTACCTGCCGTTTGTAAATAGGATTCGGTATCGGAAAAAGTTTTAGCTTGGGTGTAGAGTTTACTTTCGATTTCGGTCATGGTTTTTCCGCTGATGAGCACCTGTTCGATTAAATCGCCTAAGCCGTAGCCTCTGAGCATATCCCAATCCTTTCCTTGCTTGTCCCAACTGTGAAATAGAATGGAAAACAGCAGGATTTTGGCCCGTAGTGGGTTGGTGTATTGCATGATCTCTAAGCGCATTTCAAAGAGATTATAGGTTTTGAGCGTTACGCCAGGGGCGGGGGTATCAAGATTGGAGGAAGATTTTAAAACGGTGGCAATGGGTTCGGCGTTGATGTCAATAATCGAGGTTTGAATGTCTCGCTGACGATTGGCGTTAACCAGGGCCAAGGGTTTATCGGTTTGTAAAATTTGTGTTTTGAGAATTTGGCTTTTTTGTCCCTCTTCTACGGATTCGTCTGCATCAAAGTTGTCGTATAAACAATCCATTTGGGATAGGATCAGGTTCGCGATCGCGAGATACAGGGTTTGCTTATTTATATTAGCGACTAATTGATTAAAAACCGATTGAATTTCCCCTTTAGTGGGGTACATATCGCGGAGTTCGACAATCAAATTTTTCACCCCATATTGGGTAATCACTGCGGGATCATTTTCCCAGGCATCCTTACAAGCAGCGTAGAGGAGCTTAATCATACGGCTAGACTCCGAATGATTAGTCAGTTTATGGGCAATTTGTTCCGCTAAAAAATCTTGATCAACAATCTGGGTTTCTTTTTTACTAAAAGATTGATTTAAAACCGTTAAGTCTCCCTCCGCCGCCTGTTGTTGCTGACTGCTTTTGGAAATCTGCTGATAAACGGGGCCCAATTGATCCAAAATTAATTTGGCAACGCCTGCATAAACCTTCGGCCGATTTAAGGTTTTGACCAACTTATACATAGAGAAAGTTAATTGCTCAATGGTGGGTTTTGCCTGCACCAACTCCAACAATAACTGCTCCAAGGAAATACTATTAATAACGTTTGGGTCATTTTCCCAATATTTTTTACAGAGACAAAACGTGAGTTTCTGAATTCTCTGGGCTTCTGTATGCTCTTCTAAATAGCGGGCGACTGGGGTGAATAACTCAGGTGATAAGGCCATGATTTTCTCTAATGACTCCCAAACCAATGGATTAAATACCGATAGGCGCGATGGTATTTTCTTCTGCCTAGAAATAGGAGCAAAAACTCTACATTTACTATAGTACCCAAAATAAGAGATTTCATTAACACATCGATTAAAGTTTGAATTGGAATCCCATTAACTTCTTTTTTCACCTATTAAACACTTTGACTCGTTAAAATTTTTAAGGAATTCTTTAGTCAGTTGTTTGACCCGTTTCAGCGAAGTAAAATCATTTGATGAAAATATCAAAAATAACCTTTGGGCGGTAAACAATTTACTTAAAAATCCCCGCTCAAAAAAATCGTGATTTAAAACACACTACAAGTATGATCTCAATCATTTTAATCTGTAATATCAATAACTTGATATTGTAAAATTTACTACAAAATTAAAATTTTGCCAGCACTTTTTTGGGTTTATAGCTTTTACGTTCTGTAGAACTTTGATGAAGTGACTTTTTTAAAAGATAGTCAAAGAAAATTGACAAATAGCTGCAAAACTGAGGGCTTTAATAGACTTTTTTTCCGTATTTCTTCAAAATAATCATCAAAATAATTACCTTATTTATCCCAAAAATAAAACTTATCATTTTGTGATTTTGATCATTGCAAATTAATTTTATCCATGATGTAATAGGCAATATACAGATTAAATAATATTTGTGTGGTTATTCCCATTTATCTATAAGTATCTAGCTACTTATAGTGTTTATTTTCTATTGGCTGATAACAAGAAATTCGAGCAATGATTTTTCGTGGGTCTTTTATTTTTTTAGCATAATCTTGATATTTTGATTTCACACCTAGTACTTATAAATGTCTTGCAAATACCTGTCTTTAAGGCTTTTAGTGTATAAATAGACTCTAAATTCTTTCGTGATTCATATCGTGAATAAAAATTAAAAAGCCAAAATTAAGTACTATGAAAAATCAACCAATTCTTTTGATCTGTAAGAAATTTTTTCAAAAAAATCAGACAAAAAAAGCATCGATTTTACCAAGTGGCTATACGTTACTTGAGTTATTAATTTTCTGCTCCATGCTCGGTATTTTCGCAGCCTTAGTGGTTAATGCTAAACCTTGGTATGAAAATCCTTTAGGCAATAATCGCGATCAAATTGTCGGTATTTTGAAGCTGGTACGAGTACGGGCAATGGCAACAACCTCAACCTATCGAATTAGACCCGATCCAGTTAATCCAAACCAAAAATTACAAGTTGAGTTAACCAAAAGTGGCAGTTGCCAAGCGATCGCTCAACTGACAGCCGAGGCTTTAGCAACCACAACAGAATTAAGCGTAACTAATACGAATGATTTTGCGGTAGGAGATGCGATTCAAGTGGGGACAGATGCCCAAAACAATAATATTGTCTCGATTAATCCTGATATTTTAACCCTTACACTAGGGCAACCCTTAGGAACGGATCAGGTCGAGAATGCTACGGTTGTCATGCTTAAAAATTGGGTCAATGAAAGTCTTTTTTTTCCAGAAGATTTGATGCTTGCTTCAGACATAACGATGTCAGGAAAAAACGCGGCAACGTCTCAACCGATTGATTGGACAATTTGTGTGAATAGTCGAGGCTTTATCACACTTTTTGACGCAAATACCACCGTGAATGCCAATCTAGAGTTGACTTTAATGAATTCTCGAACCAATGAAACTCAAACTATTACGGTTTATCCGGGGGGCGCAATTAGTGTTCCTGAATAACTGAGTGGATTTCTATCGCTATCAAGACTCATTCTGTGAGGATTTTATGCTTAAACCCATTGTTTGTATGTATCTAATTCGGAAGTTTCAGGGCTTTACATTGACGGAAAATTTGGTCGCCTTGCTGTTTTTAACGACGACTTTATCGATCATGTTGCCTGCTTTTATGACCTTCAGTATGGAAAATACCCATCAACGAATGCTATCGGGAGCGATCGCGATCGCCAACAACACTCTAGAAGACCTCAGAAGACAGAACATTACGACTGTTCCGCTCGGAAATACCCTCACAACGCGACAACACTCAGGCTATTCCTACCGAATCAATCAATACGTTTGTCTGGATTTAGCGAATGTCTCTGATCCAACGCCAACTTGCACGACGACCTCCTCTGACCGCAATCCTCCCCCTTCACGGGAAATCCTCATCCGAATTGAAAAAGCAAATGCGCCGTATGAACAAATTTACTCAGTGGAAACCGTCTTTTCGAGCCTTCGTTAGAAGCAATCGTTATTTTCCCCGATTCAACTATCCAGCCAAAACAGCCTTGTCTGTCCCCAAAGGCATAACCATCACGGAACTGCTGGTGGGCACAATGATCTCCGCAATCTTGATCAACTTAGCCTACTGGGGTTTTGCCTGGAATCGACAACTCTATCTCAACGATGCGGCCAGAAATGATGCTAGCCAAACCCTTAAAACCGTCTTTAATATTGTCGGCCCCACGATTCAACAAGCAGGAGAGGGCCTCGATGGTAGTTTTCCCACCATTTTAATTCGCCCCTATCCCATTGATCCGCCCAATCCCAATCCCCCCAATCTCAATCCCCCAACCTTCCCCACGTTTAATTCAGAAATCACTATTCGCCGCTTAATTTCTGCGGTCAAATTACCGATCTGTCGAGCCGTTACAGCCGGCAACCAAACTGAGATTTTTATTGTCGATAGAACCATAACCACCTTTCCAGGCTGTGATCTGACAGATAGTGATAATGACAGTTGGCCAGATACCCTACAACAGTGGAAAAATTATCGTAATACGAATGGGGGAACGGTTCGCGCTTTTATTTACGATGGAATCGGACAAGGAGAATTTTTAAACTATACAGGCGAAAATTTTTATAATAATCTCAATAGCTCAATTACGCCTATTGCTAATCCCACTACTGTAGAGACAACAGTTAGTGCAGCATCCTTAAGGGTAACGGGAACCTTAGCGAATAATTATACGGCTGGTTCATCTGCCCAATTACTGTTAATTGAAGAACGAAAATATCGACTGGGATGTAGCGATACTAGCATTGCCGACTCATCCTGTCCTAGAGAGCAATTACAAAAATTACAACTCATTATTAATAACCAACCTGCCGTTGATTTAGTCAATAAAGTTGGTCAATTCACCGTTACCGCAACCCTGAGACAAGATTTAACCAGTACAACCAATGCCAAATTTATCTGTTGGGCAATTCCGGCTATTAGCGGAACGCAAACAGGAACACCAACTTGCAATAATGATCCGCCAACCACCACCACCGCTATCAGACTGACCAATCCTTACACCTGGTCTCAAGTGGATTCAATTAACGTGACGGTTAAGCCCAAACCAGTTTCTTCGTCTAATTCTTCCCTTTCTATGAGTACGATTAATACCCTGAATAATCTTCAAGAAACCCAGCAATTTTTTCCTCGTAATATCTTAAATTTTTAATCTTTATTGCTAATTTTTATTGTTCTTTAATGCGAATTCTTAATTAACCATTATGAATAAAAAATCTATCGAGTTAACTTGGCTTTATCGAAGTTTGATCAAACTCTACCAAAAGCCCACTAGTGCGGATCAAGGCTATATGCTTTTTTTGGTTATTGCTTTATCAATCGCCCTATCAGGATTGCTGATTGCCTATTCTTTGCTCACTAAAATTCATCAGGTAACAATGAGGTCTTCTGCGAACAGCAATAGTGGCTTTTATGGGGTAGAAGCCGCTTTAAATACCAGGGCCGAGCAATTACGCAGCCTTTACATTGATTATCGTCGTCCGAGTGGTACTTGGCCGACAGCCTTATCTGCTTGTATGGATAATAATGCTGCTAATAATGGGACAGCCGATTATGGATGTCAGTCTCAACGCTTAGCTGCTCCCCGTGATACCAGTGATACCTTAACGGCTTTTAGTTACGTGGTTTCCAACAATCCTCAAGTCGGAGGAGTCGATCAACCGAGCATTGGGACGGTTCCTCCAGGCGATACGTTTCAAAATCTCAATATGTTGGAATATCGCTATTCAATCAATGCCGTTGCGAAAAAGACAAATGCGCCGACCGATCAAGTCAACGCGATCGCGGGAATGGCCATTAAAGCCCGATTGATTCCCATGTTTCAGTTTGCCGCCTTTTATCTCAATGATTTGGAAATTTTGCCAGGGGCTGACATGAACCTGAGTGGCCCCATTCATACCAATGGCAATCTTTATTTAGGCGCAAATACGACCTTAAGCATTAATAGCCAAGTCACTGCCTCGCGCAACTTATTCAATTCCCGCAAAAACGATAATAGTACCTATCCCAATGGTCGAGTGCGGATTAGAACTCCCATAGAACTCACGACCCCCTTTTCGCCCTTATTACAATGGGGCACGGGGAGTACGTCCCCAACCACAGCGGCCATGAATCCTAATCTCATTGCGGCTAGATGGGGAAGCCAAATTAAATTAGGGATTGATGCACTTTCGATTCCCGATGCCAGTATCTTAGATCTGGGCGGTGACTATGCCCAAAAAGCCGATCTACAAATTCGTTATACTCCCGATTCTTCCGCTACCACTGTTCCCTTTGAATTAACGGCTACATCACGCACCACTAGCGGCACTGTCAGCGCGACGAGAATTTTAACGGAAGGAGAACGTCGCAGTTTACTTCAGCCTGTTTTGGTTTCCCAAGCTTTAGCGACTATTACTGATGCGAATTATCGTCCCTGTTCCCCTGCTACTCCAGTTAATCCTGGATCAGGAATTACCTTAACGACAGAGCAAACAGCCGCCCTAGCCAATGCGCTTTACCTGGCAATGGTTTCCCAAACAACCCCGATTCCCTTTAATGGCGGCAATCCTTCTTTTACGGTGGGGACAACCCTGGATGCTGTGGTAGATACGTTTACCGATTTAACGACTTCTCAAAGGGATACGCTGAAAGCCAATTTAACTGCCTCAAATCCTGCCGCGATCGCGGCCTTAGATAATCGCTGTTTTGTGAGTGCCCCCTTTCAAGATATTGGTAGAACAACCAACGTGCCGAGTTTTTATAATGATCGCGAAGGGCGGGAAATGCGGCTGTTACAAATCAACGTTGAAAGTTTGACCATCTGGAATCATCTAGGACGTTCTGTTGAGTTCACGAATGGCACTGTGACGAATACCAATAATGGTCAAGGTTATTCCGCCAATCAACGAATTTTTACCACCGCAACCGCCGATAGTAACGCTCCCGTCGGCTCTTTTCAAAATCTAGGCTTAGCCGCCGCCGACAACAGCAAAGAAGGTCTCGTTTTCCATGCGACGATTAACACGACAACGTACCCATCAGCAGCAGGAAACCAAAGCCCCTATGGATTTGCCATCATCCGAGGCAGACAGTTACCCGGCTTGGGGGAAACCACCACCATCCTCGATCCCACGGGGCTAACCTTTGTCAGCGATCAAGCGGTCTATCTACAAGGGGATTACAATACGTTAAATTGGCAACCCGCCAGCATTTTAGCGGATTCTTTAAACGTTCTTTCTAATGCGTGCCTTAATATTCACAACGCGATTAACAAAGATAGTAATGCAAACTGTAACGTTAGCAACAGCAATGGCAAAGTAACCCCTACCCCCACCACTATCAATACAGCCTTTTTAGCGGGCACAGATATTACCAACTCAACGGCTTCCCCTGGCTATAATGGCGGTCTGGAAAATTATCCGCGTTTCTCCGAAAATTGGGGGGGAGTGCTGTTGGCCTATCGGGGATCATTTGTGAGTACGAGCACACCGCTTCATGTGAGAGGAACTTGGTCAAACCAACGCTATGGTGCCCCGAATCGCAATTGGGACTACGATACCCGCTTTAACTTAGCCCAAAATCTCCCCCCCTTCTCGCCTCGCTTTGTGTACCTAAAACAGGAATCGTTCAATCGCAATTTCAATCAATAAAATATAAGCTCACATTCCGCTCTAATGCGATCGCTGCCTCTTTGTTTTTCATTTTATTTGAATCCCCCTATCTAAACAGCGGAATGTGGGTTAAAACTTGGAATTTAGCAAATTTCAAGAATAAAAGTCCTTAAAAACGCGGCAAAGGTTTATCCAAATCCAGCCAGGATAACCAATACCACTGCTCTAGTCGTTCCCTTACCCATTGATCCATTCGTTCATCCATTTGATCAGCTAAAAACCGCGCACAACTCTCTGCATCCCCATTGCCTCGTTGCAATTTGGGTTCAATGACCACACGATAACGAAATTCGTCGATCTGTTCTACAAAACAGGGAACGATATCCAGTTGATGGCGGATTGCAAGACGAGCCGCTAACCAACGATTGCCAGCATAGGGTAATTTGCGTCCTAAGCTTGGCCCCCAAATGTAACCTTCTCTTTCTTCATCAATAAATAGCAATAAATTACTTCCTGCTTTTAAAGCACGAGTCAACTGAAACATGGCACGGGGTGAAGCAGATACTAATTCAGTATTGGTTTTCCATGATTGTCTAACTCTAGTCGCGATCACTTCATAAATCGGGTTTTTGAGTGGTGCATATAATGCACAGCCTCTGTTAGGAAGCCTAGTCAACGTGTGGCCAACTAATTCCCAATGAGCTAGATGGCAACTAACAAAAATCGTTGGCTGAGAAATATTTTGTAAATTTTCTTGCCCAATAACTTCTAAGTAGCCTTCTTGGACGAGTCTTTGCAAGATAGTGAATTGAGTGCGGAGACAGCCAATTCTTCCTGTCCATTCAATAATTTGCTGCTCTCGTAACTTAAAGTCTTCTATCCCTCTCAAATGCTGAAGGGTCTTGTGTATATCCTGTATCCAATTTTCCCCATTACGAATTGCTTGTTTCGCTGACCGTTTCCCCAAATAATGACCGATCGCCGAAGTCCAAGAAATTGGCAATACACTCATTAGCTCGATCAGCCGTAATTGACCCTGTTCTAGTAAGGTAAGCTGTTCTTTTTGCATTCTCTTAAAATGATAAATTTCTCTTTAAAAGGGACAGGGTTTATCAAGATCCAAGTGGGCAAGCCAGTACCATTGTTCAAGCCTTTTTTTAATCCATTGATTGAGATGATGATCCATCTGATCAGCCAGATATTTAGCACAACTATGTCTATCACTATCAATTATTTGAAGTTTAGGTTCAACAACAGCACGATAGCGGGCATTATCAACTTGTTCAATATATAAAGGAACAATATCGACCTTATGCTGAACGGCTAGACGAGCTGCTAACCAACGATTCCCAGCATAGGGTAACTTTCTGCCTAAACTTGGCCCCCAAACATAACCACCTTTTTCTTCATCAATAAACAACAATAAATTACTACCAGCTTTCAGGGCACGGGTCAACTGAAACATAGCACGGGTTGAAGCAGGAACTAGTTCGATGTCAGTTCTCCACTTTCGGCGGCTTTTAACAGCTATTTTTTGATAAATAGGATTTTTTAAAGGAGCATACAAAGCACAGAATGGATTGGAAAGCGAGGCCATAATATGACCTACAAGCTCCCAATTTGCAAGATGACAACTCACAAAAATTGCTGGTTTAGAAATGTTTTTAAGATTTTCTTGTCCAACAATCTCTAAATAACCTTCATGGACAAGTTTGTGCAATATGGTGAATTCTGCATGCATCCGCCCTCTTTGGATAGCCCATTCAATAATGCGGTGTTTCCGTAACTCAGAATCGTTAATCCCTTGAAGACGCTCAATATTAAGATGTAAATTTTTAACCTGGTATTGATTATCCTGAATTGCCCGCCAAGCTGCATTTTCACCTAGATAGGCACCAATATCAGAAACCAAGGAAATCGGAAGAAATTCCAAGAGCCTGGCAATCCACAATTCCTTATATTCTGCCAAAGTTGGTTTTCGTTGGGGACAATTTATCTGGGTTGCTCCGAATGCTTCAATATTCCAAGCAACAGATAAAAAATCCATCGTTTTGGCAATCCAAAATTTTCGGTAAGATTCTATAGCCATAGCTTTTCCTGTCTGCTTTTATCCATCACTCTAGAGGATTTAGGTACATGGGAAGCCCGCCTTCAGGGCGCAATGTGATTCGGCATTCGATACTAACTCGGTGTTGAGGAATTAAGCGAGGTTGAAAACGTTGTGCAAGAGTTGCTAAGCAAAGAATTCCTTCCATCATCCCAAAGCGTTTACCTAAACAGGCTCGACGACCTGCACTAAAAGGAATATAAACAAAATTATCGGGGCGAGAGGAAGGATTTAAAAACCGTTCGGGAATAAAACTATTGGGCTTCTCCCAATACAATCGGTGACGGTGTAAGAGCCAAGGAATCACTAAGATGATGGTATTTGGATGAATGGTAATATCGTCAAGACAATCATTCTCTCTTGCCTGACGACTGAGGACGGGAACCGGCGGATATAACCGCATCGCTTCTTCAAAAACGGATCGCGTATAGGGAAGATTCACTACATCTTCGTATTTTGGCGGACGTTTCCCGATAACTTGATCAAGCTCCTCGCGTAACTTTGCGGCAACCAGGGGACTGTGATCTAGTAAATACCAAGTCCACGCTAGGGCATTAGCGGTAGTTTCGTGACCAGCCATAAACATAACGATCGCTTCATTACGAGCAGCAGAGAAACCGAGAGGACATTTCTTCGGACTATCTGCTTTCCCTGTATGACCTTCTAATAGCAAAGACAACAGGGTTAATCGTGAACTTTCTTGTAGATTGGATAGCTCATTTTTTTTCTGTTGAGAATAGCGATCAATAATGCGGTCAATCACTTCATGAACTTGATATGCAGACTTTAGAGAAGCGATACGCCTAAATGGATTTGTCATCCAATTCAAAAAAGATAAGCCAAAGGCATCTGCAATTTGAATATGTTCAATATGTCGTTGATAATTAGAAAATCCTTGGACAACTTGTGATGCTTCACTTTCAGCAATATCATCTCCAAAAATCGTTCTGCCAATAATTCGGGCTGTTAATTTAGCCATTTCATTTAGTATATCTACCGGAGCATCGAGGGGTAGCGATCGCCAATTTTCTGCCAATTCCTGAGCTGATTCAACCATCATGGCAGCAAAATCAGGCAATAAATCACTTTCAAACGCAGGCGTGCAATACTCCCGTCGTTCTCGCCAGAGTTGACCATCGCTAACAAATAAACCATCTCCAAGTAGTGGCTCTAGAGCATGGCGCATCTGAGGACTTTTACGGTCGTAGTTATCGTGCTCTTCTAAAAAAACCCGACGAACCGTGTCAGGAGAATTACAAACAAAATAGTGCTGACGTAATAAAGAAAATTCAAAGCTTGTTAGACTATAGGTCGCTTCTGACCAGCAAGACAATAAATTTTGGCGAAACTGTAACCATCCTGTCAAGGAATTAGTGGCTGCCTCATTAGGGTTAACACTTACAGGCTCACTCGGCTCAGACTCAAAAGATTGACAAGGGTTTGGGAAACTGCTGGGCGGCGGACTGACACTCATAAACGAATCTAGCGTAATACTACTTTTGATATTTAAATAGGGTTACTAGGACTGTAGATGTTATTAAAGCACTAAATCGCCAATACTGATTTCATAGTATAAACTGCGTTAAGTAAGGGACTACCCAAAATTGAGCATTAGCTTAGTTGCGTTATTTTGGTTGCATTAATAATTAATGAATCCCTAAGTATGACGAAGATATAATTGTACAGTTCAGAAAATTTTTACCATATTCTTTTTTGATTATGACGTGCTTAATGTTACACAATTAGGTGCTGATGTTATTTATAGGTAAGACATCAGCAGTTGCTACTGAAGGAATCAATAAGCTTAACAATACAATAAATTTGTTCTAAAGTAATGATTTTTAAACTGAAGGGTTTTTCCAGTAATGCTTCTAATCAGATTAGCTTATTTTTATGGGTTTGGTTTGGTCAACTTATTTCTAATGTTGGCACCCAATTGACGCTTTTTGCCTTAGGGGTTGTCGTCTATCAACACTCCCAATCCGTCACTCAATTTGCAGGGATGACCCTAGCGATTTATCTGCCACCGATCCTTCTTACTCCCTTAGCAGGGTATCTAACCGACCGTTATCCACGGCGTTGGATCATGATTCTTAGTGATACAGGGTCAATGGCTGGCATTTTGATATTAAGTGGCTTATTACAGTGGGAGAATACCGCTTCTTGGCAAGTTTATGGCTTGTTAGGTTTCAGCTCCGCTTGTAATAGTTTCCATGTCCCTGCGTATTTAGCGGCGACAACGCTGATGGTACCCAAGACTTTTTTAAGTCGAGCCAATGGATTAGTTTTGGTAAGCCATTCTTTGGCTCAACTGAGCGCACCATTTGCAGCAGGGTGGCTTATCCTTTCTTTAGGATTACCTGGGCTAGTTTTGCTGGATTGCTTAAGCTTTCTATTTATGCTCATCATCCTAATTACTGTCCGTTTCCCTGAAATTACCAATACAAAGCCTTCTAGCTCTCATTTTTCTTATTATTTGCTGGTTAATGAAACTATTAAGGGGTGGCAATATATCCGACAACGCCCTGGGTTATTAGCCTTGTTATTGCTGATGGGGATGGTTTATGCCACTCTAGGAGTGACAGAAGTTTTGTTTACGCCTTTGATTTTAAGTTTTGCCACAGCGAAGGAATTAGGATTTTTGCTCAGTATGGCAGGAGGGGGCTGGCTGGTGGGGAGCCTGATCGTGAGTTTATGGCGTAATCCACCGAGTTTTGTGTTACCGATTATAGGGGGGATTGCGCTACAAGGCTGGTTACTTTGGGGGGTTGGAGTTGATGGAATTGTAAAAAGTTTTCCTATTTTTATCATCGGTATTTTTTCCTATTCGCTGGTTTGTCCAATTATTTTGGGTTTTAGTCAAACTATTTGGCAAAAACAAGTTGAAGTCTCCGTGCAGGGACAAGTTTTTGCAACTCGTTTAGCCATTGAATGGTCATTCCGCCTATTCGCTTTAGGCTTGGCAGGATGGCTGGCCGATAGTGTGTTTGAGCCGTTTTTTCAAGGTGATCATTGGCTACTAGATCAGGTTGCCTGGTTGTTAGGGAGAGGAGCAGGGCGGGGGATTGCTTATTTACTCAGTGTCATGGGTTTTTTAAATCTCTTAGCCGCGATCGCGAGTTATCGCTATTCTCCCCTGTTAAAATTAGACCGTCAAATTTCTCATTGATTGCCTATTGAATCTTATGACTCAAATTACACCGCAAGTCATTCGTCTTGATCTCTCTACCCATTGCCAACTCAAATGTCCTTCTTGCCCCACGGCTCAGGGAATTATTAAAGAACAATTAGGGGCGGGGTTTGTTAGCCTTGAGAATTTCAAAAAAATTATTGCCGATAATCCAGAGGTCATGTCTATTGAACTGTCTAACTGGGGAGAAGTCTTATTAAACCCGCAATTGCCACAGATGTTGGAATATGCCTATCAAAAAAATGTCCTGATAAATATTGGCAATGGGACGAATCTAAACACAGCAAAGCCTGAAGTATTAGAATCGCTCGTTAAATATCAAGTTCGAGTCATTACTTGTGCAATTGATGGAGCTAGCCAAGAAACTTACGTTAGATACCGCATTGGAGGCAACTTTGAAAGAGTGATTGAAAACATTAAAATTATTAATCAGTTTAAAAAACAATATAAAACTGACTTTCCCATTTTACTCTGGCAATTTGTCGCCTTTGGCCATAATGAACACGAGATTCAAAAAGCTCGACAACTTGCCCAGCAATTAAATATGGAATTTTATCTTAGGCTCTCGTGGGATGAAGAAATATCACCCTTAAAACAGCCTGAAAATCTTCGTTCTGAAGTTCATAGCCAAGTAACCAGCCAGAGTGAATTTCTACAAAAATATCAAAGGGATTATATGAATCAATATTTTTGTAAGCAAATGTTTCAATCTCCACAAATTAACTGGGATGGTAGAATTTTAGGCTGTTGTATTAATTCCTGGGGAGATTACGGCAACGCATTTGAACAACCTTTGAAACAATCGCTGAATAATCCTAAATTGCGCTACGCCAGACAAATGCTACTCGGAAAAGCCTCCACTAGGGAAGATATTCCTTGCAGTAACTGTTATGTTTATCAAAACATGAAAAAACATAATACTTATCTTCAACCTAACGAAATTCAAGAATCTTGGCTATATCGTTTAGGCGTAAAGTGGGGACGATTAGGCGTTAGTACTCTGAAATATTCTTGGCTTTCTCGAAAATGGCTAGAAACCAATATTAAATCAATAATTAAAAAACTGCCTTAGATCTAAAGTAACTTGAGAAAAATCAAAGATGGCTAAAAAAATTTTAGTTTTAACAATCGGTGGCGGCGCAGCTCATAATTTGACAGCTTTTGCTTTGAAACAAAAAATAGCTCAACAAGAAGACAATAATATTGATGTTAGGATTGAAGATCTTTATGCAAAAACTAATCTGATTACGGATGGCGCGGTCCTATTTTATAGTTGGCTTCATCGCCATGCTCCCTGGTTTCATCATGTATATTTTTGGATTAGTGAAACTCCCTACGTGATGTGGTGGATGAAGACGCTTGTAATTTATAGTTACTATAAAAAGCTAATTCAAGAATACTGTCCTGATATAATTATTAGCGTTTTCAGTGGGTATAATCGACGCTATTTTTCGGTCGCTAAATCCATTTTGGGAGAAAAGACGTTTTGTGTTACTCTATGCCCTGAGTATACTGGCGGTTATGGTTTTAGTTATCATTGGGTAGATCCCAAAGCGGATGTTTTTTGGTGCCACACTGAAGCTGTAAAGCAACAAGCACTTAAGTTAGGAATGCCGCTTCAAAAAATTTGGCTTTCTTCAAATTTACTACGAGAAAATTTTTACCAAAAGCCATTAACAAGCTTAGAAAAACAACAATTTTTAACCCAAGAACTCCAGTTAAGCACGCATAAATTTACCTTATTGTTTTCGACGAATGGTTCAGGCTCCCAAAATCATATTGATTTACTTAATGTACTTTTACCATTAGCAGATAAAGTTCAAGTAATTATTCTTTGTGGAAATAATCAATCTGCTAAGATAATCGTTAAAAGATGGTGTCAGGATCATCCAAGCTTACAAAGCTGCGTGTTAGGGTTTACTGAAAAAATTCCCCAACTGCTTCAGGTTAGTCAGGCTAATATCCAACGCCCAGGATTTTTAATCACTGCGGAATCCGTATATTGTCAATGTCCAATTATTTTCAATGGAATTGGAGGTTTTATGCCCCAAGAACTTCTTGCTATTCGTGCTTTAGTTCCTCAAAAAATAGCAGTTACCATGACTCATCCTCGGCAAATTCTTGCTATTGTTAATAATTGGCTTAAATATCCAGAGCAATATCAAATCATGTGTCAAGCCCATCAAAATTATTATCATTATCCTGTCTCGGCTCAAGATCGTATTCAAGAGTTGATAAATATTTTAAAAAATTCAAGAATTAACAGTCAATAATTGCAAAAAATCAAAATTATGACATCTCAAGCATTACGAATTTTATTGTTGACATCTAATACAGGTTATGCCCATAATGCTGCGGCAAATGCTATTAAAGAGTGGCTTGAATATTTTTGTCAAAATCGTGTAATAGTAGAAATTGAGTATCTTTTAGAAAACTCTAATTGGCTCTATCGGCAGGATGTTAAACTCTATAATTTTATTCAACGAAATATTCCACGATTACATATTATTTTTTATGTAATTTTAGAATATCATCAATATTTTCAAGATATTCGTCCCTATCGCCTTTTCATAGGAAAAAAATATTGGACAGAACGCCTTAAAGAATTTCGTCCTGATGTCATTATTTCTACCCATTGTCAAATCAATTTAAAATATTTTGATCTAGCCAAACAAATTTTAGGAAATCAAGTAAAATTTGTGACTTATTGCACAGAAATTGATGGCGGACGAGGATTTACCCATAATTGGATTAATCCGATTGTGAATGTTTTTTGGTCACAAACCCCTGAAGTGACTGATCAAGCATTACAAATGAAGCTGGATCCTAAACAGATTTTTACTTGGGGAACGTTATTGAATCGTTCATTTTATCAACCGCCTTTAACGGAGACTGAAAAAAATTTTTTTTTAAAACAAGAACTTAATCTTGAGCCTGAACGGTTTACGATTTTGTTAGGGACAGGAGGGGCAGGAGCTAATAATCATTTGCGCTTTTTACGACGACTTTTACCCTTGCAAGACCAAATTCAAGTGATTGCGCTTTGTGGGAAAAATGTTACAATCCGATCCAAATTGGAAAATTGGCGATCGCGGCATCCAGATTTCTCGCTTTGTGTGTTACCCTTTACCGATAAAATGGCAACGCTATTACAGGTTAGTTCTGTCGTTGTTGCGCGTCCGGGGGCAAGAACCTCGATCGAATCTATCCATTGCGGATGCCCAATGATTTTTAACCTATTGGGGGGAATCATGCCTCAAGAACTATTAGCGATACGATATTTTAAAGCAAGAAACATTGAGCATTCTGTTCGTTGGCCCCGTCAATTATTACCCATTATTCAAAAATGGTTAGAGCAACCGGAAGCTTATCAACAATTAAAACACCGTATCACCTCTACTTACCAACCGTCTGATCCTGAGCAAACTATCAATCATTTATTTAAGGAAATAACGCTTCCTTAATCTCTCTTGAAATTCAAACTTTAATTTAAATGATAAAAATTTCTCCTATGCTTCATCAAAAAATATTTCTTTATCTAACCCGTCAAAGTAAAATAAACATATTGACGATAATTGCTTTTATTTTTTTATGCTTTCAAATTCCAGAGCCTTGCTGGGGAAAATCTCTTCCTAATTTTTCGTCTTCATTAGCAATTTCCCCTTCTCTCATCAGCCAAAATAATAATGATATAACTATT
This sequence comes from Snowella sp., assembly GCA_035285545.1. Lineage (GTDB taxonomy): Bacteria > Cyanobacteriota > Cyanobacteriia > Cyanobacteriales > Microcystaceae > Snowella. Next base: position 79,119 of record JAYKGY010000135.1, read on the forward strand.
ACAGGAAACAATGGAAATTATGAAATTCGGCTTTTAGTGAATAGTTCTTTAGAAAAAACATGGAAAGCGATAACAAATTATACAAAGATCAATAACTTTATTCCTACTGTGATATCCAGTAAGGTTATCGAAGCTAAGGAAAATCAAAAAATTCTTGATCAAGTCTATCAAGGTGATTATACTTTAGGTGTAAAAGCAAAAGTCCGCGTGCAGGTTAAAGAATCTTATCCGAAAGAAATTAAGATTAATCTTGTTAAAGGGGACTTCCTCAATAAACTTCAAGGCAAATTCAGTTTACAGCCAATTAATTCTAAACAATTATTGTTAATTTATACTGTCAATATTGATCCCAAGATTCCTTTTTCTAAAGAGTTATTTTTTAATATGTATAAAGATAGTCTAATTGAAAGCATGGGGCTATTGAAAAGAATTCTTGAATCCCGTGCTTGATAAATAAACATGGGCCTCGTATCAATGACTAGGCTAAATGACAGGTTACAATCAGATTAGTCCCTTCGATTTTTTCTTTCTAGTGGAAATCTCCTCATTATCTTCTATCAAATTTGATCCGATTGATGAAGCCTTAGCCGCCATTAAGGCCGGTCGCCCTATTGTTGTTGTAGATGACGAAAATCGGGAAAATGAGGGGGATGTGATTTGTGCGGCTCAGTTTGCCACCCCAGACATGATTAATTTTATGGCGGTCGAAGCGAGGGGCTTAATCTGTCTAGCTATGACAGGAGAGCGTTTAGATACGCTGGATTTACCCTTAATGGTGACGAAGAATACGGATAGTAACCAAACCGCTTTTACCGTCAGTATCGATGCTTCACCGCGTTTAGGGGTAACCACGGGGATTTCCGCAGAAGACCGTGCCCGTACTATCCAAATTGCCATTAATCCCAGTACTCACCCTGATGATCTCACTCGTCCCGGCCATATTTTTCCCCTTCGAGCTAAGGATGGTGGGGTATTAAAGCGGGCAGGCCATACGGAAGCGGCTGTGGATTTGGCTCGGTTAGCGGGACTGTATCCAGCCGGGGTGATCTGTGAGATCCAAAATGCTGATGGCTCCATGGCTCGTTTACCGCAGTTGTTTGACTATGCTCAAAAACACCAGTTAAAGCTGATTACGATCGCGGATTTAATTAGTTATCGCCTGAAACATGACCGCTTTGTGATTCGGGAAACAGTATGTGATTTTCCCAGCCAATTCGGGAGTTTTAAACTTTATGCCTATCGTAATTTATTAGACCAAACGGAACATATTGCTATTGTCAAAGGCGATCCCGCCCAGTTTAGTCAGCAGCCAGTGATGGTGAGAATGCACTCAGAATGTTTAACCGGGGATGCGTTGGGTTCCCTGCGTTGTGACTGTCGGATGCAATTACAAGCGGCGTTAAAAATGCTGGAAAATCACGGGCTAGGGGTGGTGGTTTATCTGCGTCAAGAAGGGCGGGGCATTGGGTTAGTCAATAAATTAAAAGCCTATTCCTTACAGGATTTGGGCTATGACACAGTGGAGGCCAATGAACGCCTTGGGTTTCCGGCAGATCTGCGGGATTACGGCATGGGGGCCCAAATGTTAAATGATTTGGGGGTGAAACAAATTCGCTTAATTACGAATAATCCTCGCAAAATCGCCGGGTTGAAGGGTTACGGATTAGAGATTGTGGAGCGGGTTCCTTTACTGATTGAAGCCAATGATTACAATTCCCATTACCTCACCACCAAAGGGGAAAAATTGGGGCATTG
>JAYKGY010000136.1:0-31350 GCA_035285545.1 Snowella sp.
GACTCATTTGAGAGATAGTTATCCGAGCATTTGCTAGGGAAATAACCGTCCACCTAGCTAGTGAAGTTAGCGTTCGCTAAAATGTACCAATTTCGTTCCTATTGACTTTTCGGATAGGCTCTTAATAATTCAAGACTTATTTTTCTTAACACTCAGCCATCATTAAAAGCTACAACCCAGAGTCTAGATTTTTTCCATCGCATCAAACGAATCATATCTAAAATCAGCAATCGTCCTATTTTCAACACTTTCAAGTTTATCCAAGAAAGGACGACCGAAAAACGATTACAATAGAAAAGCCTTTTTGATGCTTGTGACTAACGCATGACTGACGTTCCTGTTTCTAATATTCGTAATTTTTCGATTATTGCCCACATCGATCACGGGAAGTCTACCTTAGCGGATCGGATGTTACAAATTACGGAAACGGTTCAACAACGAGAAATGAAAGAACAGTTTCTCGACAATATGGATTTGGAGCGAGAGCGGGGGATTACCATTAAATTACAGGCGGCTCGGATGAATTATCGGGCGAAAGATGGTCAAGACTACGTTTTAAATCTGATTGATACCCCAGGGCACGTTGATTTCTCCTATGAAGTATCGCGATCGCTGGCGGCTTGTGAGGGAGCTTTATTAGTCGTGGATGCCACCCAAGGCGTAGAAGCCCAGACCTTGGCGAATGTTTACTTAGCTTTGGATAATAACTTAGAAATTATTCCGGTTTTAAACAAAATTGACTTACCCAGTGCGGAACCTGAGCGAATTGCCGCAGAAATTGAAGAAGTGGTGGGTTTGGATTGTAGCCAAATTATTAAAGCGTCGGCCAAAGCAGGAATTGGCATTGATGATATTTTAGAGTCCATCGTCCATTTAGTTCCGCCACCGGCTGATACGGTCGATCAACCGCTACGGGCCTTGATTTTTGACAGTTACTATGATGCCTATCGAGGCGTGATCGTTTATTTTCGGGTCATGGATGGTCGGGTCAAAAAAGGCGATCGCATTCGCTTAATGGCTTCAGGAAAGGAATACACCATTGATGAATTAGGGGTTTTATCTCCCACTCAAATTCAAGTAGACGAACTCCATGCCGGAGAAGTGGGCTATTTTGCTGCTGCCATTAAAGCTGTTGCCGATGCACGGGTGGGCGATACCATCACTTCAGCCGAAAAACCTGCCAAGGAGCCGTTACCGGGTTACACCGAAGCCGATCCGATGGTTTTCTGTGGGCTGTTCCCCATTGATGCCGACCAATATCCCGATCTGCGGGATGCTTTAGAAAAGCTGAAATTGAACGATGCGGCTTTGTCCTATGAGCCTGAAACCTCTAGCGCGATGGGGTTTGGTTTCCGTTGTGGCTTTTTGGGACTGCTCCACATGGAAATTGTGCAGGAACGTTTAGAACGGGAATACAATCTCGACCTGATCACGACTGCGCCATCGGTAGTTTATCGAGTGACAACAACGGATGAAGAAATTATTGAAGTTGATAACCCCAGCTTGCTTCCTCCCGTGCAAAAACGGCTGAAATTGGAAGAACCCTACATTAAGGTGGAAATGATTACCCCAGAAACCTATGTGGGAACCTTAATGGAACTCTGCCAGAACCGTCGCGGGGTGTTTGTGGACATGAAATACTTTACCCAAAGTCGGACGGCGTTGATTTACGAATTACCCTTAGCGGAAGTGGTAACGGACTTTTTTGATCAGCTTAAATCCCGTTCTAGAGGCTATGCCAGCATGGAATATCAACTGATTGGTTATCGGGAAAACCATTTAGTGAAGTTGGATATTTTGGTTAACGGTGATCCAGTCGATGCGTTGGCTATGATTGTCCATCGGGATAAAGCCTATTATGTCGGTCGTGCTCTGACGGAAAAATTAAAAGAGTTAATTCCTCGCCATCAATTCAAAGTACCTATTCAAGCGGCCATTGGGTCTAAAGTGATTGCCAGTGAGCATATTCCCGCTTTACGCAAAGACGTGTTAGCTAAATGTTATGGGGGAGATATTTCCCGTAAGAAGAAATTGCTGCAAAAGCAAGCGAAAGGGAAAAAACGCATGAAATCGATTGGAACGGTGGATGTGCCCCAAGAAGCATTCATGGCGGTTCTCAAGTTGGATCAGCAGTCTTAACGGCCATTGCTTTGTTTAATGGTGGCGATCGCGCGTCTACGAATTTCTAAGATTTGGCCAATTTCCCTTGCAAAACTGGGCTGACGTTCGATCATTTGATTAATCACCGCTAACGAGAGGGTCATGACTTCTAGATCTCCTACCGCCGCAATGGACACCGGACTCGTTTCTCCTGAAAAAAGAGCCATTTCACCAAAAAACTCGCCAATGTTTAAGGGTAAAACGTCTTGCTCTTGGCCTTGGAGATCGGTGGTGAGTAATTTGGCCTGACCCGAAACAATGATATAAAGGGCATGACCTTCATCACCTTCTTTGACAATATATTCCCCTGCGCCAAAATGTTGCAACAGCATTCCATCAGAGGTGTTGTGTAACGGCTGCGGTTCTTTATTTAAAGGCACAAAGGCGGGGATAGACTGCAAACTTTCCGCGACTTTTTGAGACTGTTGTTTGGCTTGCACTGTGGGCCCGTTGTAGTGGTAAACCGTGCGAATGGGAAAGGGAATGACTAATTGATTCCGTTGAGCCGCATACCAAACCCTGGTAACAAAGCGATCGCGGATTTCTTCTAATTGGGCATAATCTTCAATAAAAAATTTCACTTCGTAGGTAATGGCAAAATCATCATAGGAAATGGTGAAAACCTGCGGTTCAGGATCATTTAAAACGCCTTCGGTGGCGATGGCTGTACTTTTTAAAATTTGCTTGGCGAGATTCGGTGCATCTTGGTAGGAAAAACCCACTCGAAACCGTTCTGCATGAAGACGGACGGGTTGATTAAAGTTGCGTACCATTTCCCCACTGATCAGCTTATGGGGGATGACGATCATTTCCCGCTCTAGGGTTTGTAAGCGCACGGCACGCCAGTTAATGTCAATGACTTGGCCGACAATATCGCCCACTTTTAACCAATCTCCTACGGAAAACGGGCGTTCAAACAGCAGGGCAATCCCCGACATGACGCTTCCCAGGGTATCTTGAAGGGCTAAAGCAATCACAATCGAACTGACCCCCAAAGCCGTTGCTAAGCCTGCTAAGTCTGCATTCCAAACATTGGCTAAAACAATGGCACTCCCCACCAGAATCAGAAATAGCCGCAACAGATCAATTAAAAGTTTGGGAACCCGCGATCGCCAGGTATTGCTTTGAGCCTGTTCAAATAAAATGACATTTAAGAGGGATAGGCTGGCATGAATGAGGCAGACCCAAAAGAGCGTTTGTACGGCTTTGACGAGGGAACTACTCAGATCCAGTTGCAATACCTTCTGCATAAACAGCAACAAGGCCAACACAGGAACAACTAAGTTACGAAGAATAACAAGGGTGGCAGCTAAGGGCCGATCGCGGCGTTGATAACGATGGATGAGTTCTCCCAAGACCAAAATGAGAACAGGAAAAATAACCATTAAGGCGATCGCCCAGGGGAGGATCAAACTTTGAGACCCAGCATGATTCATAAATTAACGCGATGTGCAACTAAAACTAAAAGGAACTAACCCAGACTTTTTTACTTTCCGATAGTTTGTTATCTCCGTCTCCTGACTCTACCCATAGGGAAGTGGTCGAGATTACGGGTAAAAGTAAAGCCACTATCGATAAAACGCGATCGCCGAAAAGTTAACTCTTAAAATTTTCGTTGATTTTTTACTAATTTTGATTGATTCTGTTAGCGTTAGTAAAGATAAATCGCATTGATTCCTGAAGAGGTGAGACTCATTATGACGACTGATCAACTGTTAATGCTGGTAGTTTTGCTAATTCCTGGTATTTTGCTCTCAGCCCTAGTCTTAGGAAGTTTTGCTAAGGGCGGTTAATTCTAGACACGGCTAAGCAGTGAGTAGTAAAGAATGGTTTGAGACTAGTTACTGCTCACTGTTTTAATGGATACAACATAAAGAGGGATTAACTATCTTGAGGCTTAAACGGCTTGGATTTAAAGGAATCCGATTGGCGAAAATTGCTTTCTAAATTTTTACGGTTTTCTACTTGTCCTAAAAAATAACCTGTCATCATTGCTGAGGCCAAAAGATTGGCTAAATTTTCTCGATCAGTGCTGATTTGAATATGAAAGTCGCCTGAAGGAAGCATTCCGACCAAACCTTGGACATTTTGTGTAATAATTTCCTTGATTTCAGGGCTGGCAGATTGAGCAATCCAGGCGAGGGTTTCGGGATGTTGCTGCTGTAGGTATTGAATCAACGTGTTGGTTTCTTGTTCTTCAGGTTCCGAGGTAAAAAAATCAAAGTTAAATACCATTCTTTAATTTCCTAAGTTAATTTTGGACATTGCTTCCGATCTTATCTTCCCACTATAGCGGTTCCTCCTAGAAAGTGGGTTACTTTTATTCCAATTTTAGTGAGAGTTTGTCAATCTCAAAATATTGATGAAATTTGTCAGTTATTTCCAGCCAGTAAGATCTTCCCTCTGTTTGGCGGCGTTTTCTTACAAATCCGAGTTCTACTAATTCCTGAATGTGTTGGTAGGCACTACTGCCCCGTAGGTTAATTAAATCAGTTTGCAAGATGGGGGATTTTAGCGCGATCGCGGCAAGGGTGCGGAGACTGCCGGTTCCTAATTCAGCAGGAATAAAGGCTTGAATGAGATTTTGAAAGGTTGAACGCAATTGTAGACTATAGCCTGTTTCCGTTTCGATAACTTCTAGGGCACTGTCTCGGTGAGCGTAATCATCCATTAATTCAATGAGAGCTTCTTCTACTTCAGCGCGATCGCAGTTGGTAGATTCGGCTAATTCAGCAATCGAAAGGGGTTGACCTTTTAAATATAAAATGGCTTCAATTTTGGTGGCTAATCTCATGTAACGGGACTAAAAATCGTTTTTGTTGTTAAATTAATCGCTGGCATCTAGTGTAATTTTTTTCTCCCCGTAAATAAAAATTTTTCTGGTCAGGCGAGCATTGATCACTATGCCCAACAGAATTCGTCAGAGTGTCGTTAATTGGACTGATTCCGAGATATCGGTAGCAGTCTAACGGATTACTGCTTAAGACCTAAATGCTTAAGATTTGAATACGGTATGCCAGGAACGAGACTTGAACTCGTGACACGAGGATTTTCAGTCCTCTGCTCTACCAACTGAGCTATCCCGGCGTTTTTTCATGCTTAATCAGCATAACAAAGATAGCAGCGTTTGACAAGACTTCGCTCCCACAATTTCTAATTCTTTTTTGCCTGAGCCATAATGTGAAAAAATGCGCTGAAGGCTTACGCTAAGATAGTTTTATAATTGCGCTGAAGGCTCGTTTTTTAGCTAGAAAATTCAAAAAAGAGAACTCGAAACAGTTTTATGAATTTAAATCGGAAAAATACCTTTAAACGATTCAATTTGTTGCCTTTCGGAAGTTTACTCCTGGCAGGGGCGGGGGTTCTCTTTTTGATTGCGCTGTTTTGGCCGCGTACTTCGGAACAAATTCCCCTCCAACCCTACAGCCAATTCTTGAATGAAGTGGAACAGGGACGAGTGAATCGGGTAAAAGTGGGTGATAGATTAATTTTGTATCAACTGAAGCGATCGCCGCTACAACCGACCGAGGATTTTTTAAGGCTGCCCCAAAGTCCCCTTCGTTCAACGGATGAATCCAATAATCCTTTTCATTTTTTAGGAAAAACGGAACAGCCCCCTCAACAGACCCTAGAAAATGAGCAAGGGCAAATATTCGGAACTATTCCCATTAATGATCCCCAATTACCTGAGCGATTGCAAAAAAAAGGGGTGATTTTTGAAGCGCAACCGACTCCTGAACCGAGTTGGCTCGTCACCTTACTTGCTTGGGTGATTCCGCCCTTAATTTTGGTCTTTGCCATGCAGTTTCTCCTATATCGGGGCGAAGAAAAGCATTCGTTAGCCTTTGGAAAAAGCAAGGCCAAAATTTACATCGAAGGAGAATCGGAAAAAATCACCTTTGTGGATGTGGCGGGCGCAGAGGAAGCGAAGGCGGAATTAGTGGAAATTGTCGAATTTCTCAAAAATCCTGACAGGTTTAGTCGGATTGGGGCGAGGATTCCCAAAGGAGTTTTATTGGTTGGCCCACCAGGGACAGGGAAAACGTTGTTGGCAAAAGCCGTTGCGGGGGAAGCAGGGGTAACGTTTTTTAGTATTTCGGCTTCGGAATTTGTGGAATTGTTTGTCGGGACAGGGGCCGCACGGGTTCGAGATTTATTTGAACAGGCTAAGCAGCAAGCCCCTTGCATTATTTTTATTGACGAGTTGGACGCGATCGGCAAATCTCGCAGTGGCGGGCAGACTTCGAGTGGGAGCAATGATGAGCGAGAACAAACGCTCAATCAACTGTTAACGGAAATGGATGGCTTTAATGCGGGGGATTCGACCGTGATTGTTTTAGCGGCAACGAATCGACCGGAAACGCTGGATCCGGCTTTGCTACGCCCTGGACGCTTTGATCGACAAGTATTAGTTGATCGCCCCGATTTAGCCGGACGGTTAGCCATTTTAAATATCTATGCCCAAAAGATTCAGCTTGAAGACGGTGTGGATTTAAAAAGTATTGCGACCCAAACCCCCGGATTTGCAGGGGCCGATTTAGCCAATTTGGTGAATGAGGCGGCGTTGTTGGCAGCGAGAAATCAACGAGAGAAGGTTATCTTAGCGGATTTTCAAGAGGCTATTGAACGCATTGTGGCAGGATTGGAAAAGAAAAGCCGTGTCCTTTCGGAACAAGAAAAAAAGATTGTGGCTTATCATGAAGTTGGCCACGCGATCGTGGGGGCAGTCATGCCTGGAGGCGGCAAGGTGTCTAAAATTTCCATCGTCCCTCGTGGTTTAGCGGCCTTAGGTTATACCCTCAAGTTACCGACGGAAGATCGATTTTTGATGACGGAGCAGGAATTTCGTCAACAGATCGCCATGTTGTTGGGGGGGAGAGCCGCAGAGCAATTAATTTTTCAGCAAGTGACTAATGGGGCTTCGGATGATCTGCAACGGGCAACGGATATTGCGGAGCAAATGGTAACGCTCTATGGTATGAGCCAGGTATTGGGGCCCTTGGCCTATGAAAAACGGGCATCGAATAACTTTTTAGGGAATAATGGTTACGGCAATCTTCGACGTTCCTTGAGTGAGGAGACGGGAAAAGCGATCGATGAGGAAGTCAAACAAATTGTTAGTAATGGTTATGAACAAGCTTTGCAAATTTTAGAGAATAATCGAGATTTATTAGAAACGATGACGAGCCGCTTATTAAAAACGGAAATTCTGGAAAGGGATGAGTTACAATCGTTACTCAATCAGGTGCTTCCTTGGGAAGAATGAAAAAGCGACTGATACAATAAAATTAAACAGTTTCCTATCGTTAACTTGACGCTTGGATATTATGGGTGGAATTATTGGATTTGTTTTAGCGGTTGTTTATGTTGGCGGAATCTGGCGGTTTTTATCGGGTTATTCCCGCACCAACTTTAATCGAGGTTTACCGACTAAGTTGACACTTTCTTTACTTTGGCCTGCGTTGTTAGTGATTAATCCTGCCTATCGTAAGAATTTTCAAAAAGCATTGAAAGGGAGGAATTAAAATCAACGTATTCACTTTTCTATAATGAGGATTTATTCACTATGACAACAACGTTTGAAAGTGATTTAAAAGAACTCTTAGGTGAAATTAAGCAACAACTTCATGGTATCCAAAAAGACGTAACAGAACTTAAAGTTAGTCAAACTGAAATACGGGGTGACATTAAGGTTTTAGATGAGAAAATTACAGGTATTGGAAAACGTTTAGAAAATCAGGAATTCATTGGGCGTAGTATTTTTGTGGGAATTATTTTTGCCCTTTTAGTGGGTGCCGTAAAGTTATTATTTAGTTTGCCTAATAGCCCTTAAACGTTAATTTGAGTGTTGATAATAAATGCCTGTTTATTTTTTTTGGGGAGAGGATGATTTTACCTTAAATCAAGCGGTGGCCCATTTGCGCGATCGCGTTTTAGATCCCAACTGGGCTTCTTTTAATTTTGAAAAAATCCCCGGAGAGCAGGCAGACGCTACCCAACAGGCTTTAAGTCAGGCCATGACTCCTCCTTTTGGTTTCGGCGATCGCTTAGTGTGGGTGGTAGAATCCACCTTGGGACAACAATGTCCTGACCCCTTATTGGCTAAATTAAAAGAAATCTTTTCCAGCATTCCGACGAATAGCCATTTATTATTTACCTCCAGTAAAAAGCCGGATGGCCGTCTTAAATCGACTAAACTATTTCAAGATTTGGCCCAAGTTAAAGAATTTTCTTTAATTTCTCCTTGGAAGACCGAAGAATTAGTTTTACAAATTCAGCAAATTGCTCAGGATTTAGCGATAAAATTAACCCCGAATGCCCAACAGTTGCTGGCGGAATCCTTGGGAAATAATACGCGACAAATTTGGAATGAATTAAAAAAATTAAAGCTTTATAACGAAGGAAAAAATCAAACCTTAGATACGGATACGGTCACCCTATTAATCAATGCCAGTACCCAAAATAGCCTACAACTGGCTGAAGCGATTCGTCAGGGGAATGGGGAAACCGCTTTGCGGTTAGTGGCGGAATTACTGGCTCGTAATGAACCTGCATTAAAAATTGTTGCCACCTTAGTCGGTCAATTTCGGACGTGGACAGCCATTAAAATTTGTCTGGAATCGGGAGAAAAAGATGAAAAAGTTATTGCAGCCGCCGCAGAATTATCCAATCCCAAACGACTCTACTTTTTACGCAAAGAATTACAGACCATTACGGGTAAACAATTATTAGCGAGCTTACCCCTCTTATTAGCTTTAGAATTTCAACTTAAACGGGGTGCAGAACCGTTATCCTGTTTACAAACCAAAGTGTTAGAATTATGCCAAATCTTTTCTCACCAAAAGTAGCGATCGCGGTTTTGAAGTGGGTTCGGGTTCTTGTTCAAAAAAGGGTTGAATAAAATCGATTAAGACTTCCCAGGCGTGTTTTTCAGAAAAAATATTAATTCCCAGGGCACTTTTAAATAGATATAACAAGAGTAAAAGACTCACTAAACTCGTGGAAAATAACCCAAAAGAGATAAAAGTATTGGGTTTATTATTGGGAGAATTGAGAAAATAGCCCTGTGCTCCCTGTATCCCCAATTTCCTAACAAGGGTGAGCATCGGTAAATTATCAATGCCTTTCGCAATACAGTGACGATTAAATAAGCGATTGGTTTTGATCAAGGCACTGGCTAATAATTGCTGTTTATGAGACTGGAGTTGAGCGGTTAAATCTCGGTCTAGCTTAATCTGATCAATGGGTAACACTTGCCATTGTTGTAAAGAAAAATACGCCCCCGTGCAACTATCTAATACGACTGAACAGCCGAGTTTTTTAAGCGTTTGCATAAAGGCTAAAGCGGTTGAAAAATTTTTTTGTACCCAGATTTCCGGTAATTCAAAACTTAAACGTTTCGGATCGACTTGAGCTTGGGTTAGGCGATCGCGGACATACCCTAAAAAGTCAGGATCTTCTAGAACTTCAGCCGACAAATTCACCGAAAGAATGACATCTCGTTGTTCAACCAGAATATCAATCGCTTTAGCCACCACAATCCGGTCTAATTGCCACAATAATTTTGTTCCTTGTAAATAGGAAAACAATTCCTGCGGTGATTTTAAATTGCCTTTCTTATCTCGCCATCGGACTAACACTTCATTGTGAATCACTTTTCCCGTTTCCAATTCATAGACGGGCTGAAACCACAACACAAATTTATCCGCAATTAACTGAACCTCCGGTAAACCCTCAAGGGATAAATCGACATGAACCGTTGCATCAGGATCAAAGGCAGATTGCATGAAAACTCAGTTGATTGAATCAGAAATTTAATCAAAAATTTAGTTTAGGGTAATTCAACGGAGGTGGGTTTAGCAACATGGGGCAGGCCCCAGCCTAATTTTTCTCGAAGAATTCTGAAAAATTCCGGGGATTGTAAACGAATAAACTTAGCCACGTAGGGAGATTTTTGCAGATGAACCCGATCTTCCGGCATCACATAACACCCTCCATTGCCATCCACCACCATGATCATGCGATTGGGTGTGGCCGGAAAAACATTTACCTGCTCGGTATCAGAAAAGACCAGTCCACGGGAGGCGAGAGAATGGGGACAGATGGGCGCAAGTTGCAAGACAGGCACATCGGGCGTAACCACCGGCCCTCCTGCACTCAAGGAATAGGCCGTCGATCCCGTTGGCGTAGAAATAATAATGCCGTCAGCCGCAATATCCACGGGGGCATGGGTGCCGATCTGAATTTCAAAGTGGCACATACTGGTTAACGGCTCTCGATGCAACACCATTTCATTGAGGGATAGGGCTTCCCAAAGGATAGTCTGCTCGCGAAATAGGCGTACCGTTAACATGGAGCGGTTTTCAATACAGTAGTTACCTTCTAGGATTTGATCAACGGCTTGGGTAAGTTGGTTCAAATAAATTTCCGTTAAAAAGCCCATGTGCCCCGTATTGACGGTTAATAGGGGAATGCCAACGGGAGCTAATTGCCGAAAGGCCGATAAAACGGTGCCATCTCCGCCTAAAACGATCGCGAACGGCATCTCTTGATCAAAATGGGGGGGCGTTAAATGCTCAATCCGAGTATGGCAAATGGGGCGATCGGGTTGCGAATAGCCCAATAATCCCCCACAGCCATTTTCTAAAAAAACTTCCCAGCCGGACGCTTTAAATCGATCCTGTAAGTCTAGGGCGACCTTACACGCGATCGGCTTAATATCGTTGTAAATGATGCCTACTTTGGGCACAATGGCTTATCCTACTGTCGAATGGAATGGAACAGAAAAATTTAGAAGAAGAAATCTTTCTTTTTGTTAGATTTTTTAGTTTTACTTTGCTCGTAATCGAGTTCTTTAAGCTTTTTCAGAATTCGGCCAAAATACTCTTGTAAGTAGGATTCTAAAGTGGTTGTTTCCTTCGGATCAAGGCCAAATAGGGAATAAACTTCATCCATTGAAGCATTTAATGGCTTCCCGCTAGCAAGAACTTCGGCAAAGGCGAGGCGATCAGAGATATTATATGTCCATTGGAAAAAGCGGGTAAAACTCCGCATAAATCGCAATAATCCGATGGGAACCCTGGAAATTTTGGCTTCTCGGTTAGAAAGTTGTTCACAAAGTTTAATAATTTCTTCGGCTGTCCAGGCGCGGGTTCCGACAACGGGTAAGGTCTGTTTTTCAGCCGCAGGAGTGGTTAAGGCTGCGATCGCGAATTTGGCAATATCCTGGGTATCCATATAGGCAATGGGAGTACTTTCGCCCGTAATCCAAACGGCTTGATTATCCAGAATTGGAATAGCATATTGGCCAATTAACCCCTGCATAAAGCCACAAAGTTGCAAGGTTGTATAATTCAGTCCCGATTCCGCTAGATAGAGTTCAGTACAATGCTTAATCTCCATCAGGGGCACATTGGGGTATTCATTGGCCCGCAGGATGGAAAAGAAAATGTAGCGTTCAATACCGGCGTTTTTAACGGCTTGGATGAGGTTGACTTTGCCCTGCCAATCAACGCTTTTGATCGACAGAGAATCCGTAGCCCTGGCGGTTGCCGCATCAATGACTGCATCAATGCCGACGAGGGCAGGCGGCAAGGTTTCGGGGTCACAGAGATTGCCTGAGATGAGTTCTGCCCCCCACTCCTTGAGAAAGGTTGCTTTTCGCTGACTTCTCACCAAACATTGCACAAAATGTCCTTGATCAAGGGCGCGACGCACGATTTGCCGTCCCAGCGTTCCTGTTCCACCAACTACCAGTACTCGCATCTAAATCGTTTTGTAAAGTTTTTTTAAGTTTCTCTAAGATTTTATCAGAAACCGATCCTTAACAGCGATCGCTTTTCCTAAAATCTTGAACTTATCTTTCAGAGAAGATAGGACTAACGATGATCGCCGACCAGGATTCCCGACAAATAAAAATCCCAACCGTTGTAGCGTAAAGTTGGGATCAACAAGGAAGATTAGATTGTAAAAAGAAAAAAGGGTTTGGTTATCCGCGTTTTTGGCATCAATCCAAAGATTTTACCAAGAAAAAAAAGAAAATCATTCACTATCGGTAAATAATCCACTGGGGCCGGCGGTTTGGCAATAGTGTAAAAAGGTTTGAAAATCCGCTTCAGATCCGACTGCAATGATTTTGCCCCCGATTTCGTCGTAGTGTTCATTGCGAGAATTGTGCCAGACGGGATCAACCGTCACTTGAACTTGAGGTAAATCAGGTGCATCCCCACGCTTGAGAATGACAGAGAAGGTGTCTTCTTGCATCCAGGTATGGGGTAAACTCAAACAAATGCCCGTTGCCGTTAAATCGAATGATACGCCAATAAATTCTCCTGATAAATCTAGAATTTGACAGAAGGCTAAAATCCGTTCTGCGCTTCTCCGCTCTTTCATAAAGGTTTCAAATTCAAACTCAGAGAGGGGGACGGCAGGATTTTCAACTTGTTGATTATTCATAATTGTTTTAGCCTCATCATCAAAGGTCTTTGTTTTTCAGAAAAGTGAGCCATATATGGGTGATTATGGGATGATTTTTGGGAAAGTCTTGTGATATAGATCATCAGATAAGCGCGAATTGACTCACTGTTGTTTTCTAGTATCGAGGAAACTTCGTAAATTATCCATTGATTGTTAAAATTTGTTTGCTTTTTGAGGGATGATTAATTCAAAAATGTCATTCTAACTTTTTGGATGAACTTGTGAATTTGTTTTAGCGTCTGAATCAATAGTCTCGATATCACCGTCTCTTGGACTCAGGCAAAAATAGTTAGGGTTGATGGGAAGACTCTAAGGCAGTGTTTTTAAAGGGCGTGTCTTAAAGAATGGTTAACATTACTCAATGATGAATACCTGAGTTTTGATTTTGAGAGGGGGTCGATGCGATCGCGTGTAAAATTGATGATTTAAGTTGAACGGGATTTTCTATGATTCAATTCCAGATTCAAAACGATAGTGAGATTTCAGCCTCTAAACAACTGTTTGACCAAATTCGCTTTGCGATCGCCTGCCGTCAGTATTCCCCTGGGCATCGATTACCGAGTACCCGTCAATTGGCCATGATCACAGGGCTGCATCGCAATACCATCAGCAAAGTTTATCAACAACTGGAAGAATCGGGCTTAGTTGAATCGATCGCGGGGTCAGGAATTTACGTCAAAGCCCAAAAACCCGAAGGATTTGGTGCCTATTTAGATTCCCCCATTTTTCAGCAATATCCCCAAGCAAGCCAACTGATTCAGCAAAATTTAGATGAATTATTAACCCAAGGATTAAGTTTGTCCCAGGTCAGAGAACTCTTTTTAGCGACCATTGATTGGCGGTTACGTTGCAATGCTCAGGTGTTGGTCACTGTGCCTGAACGGGATTTAGGGGCAGGAGAGTTGATTTTACAAGAATTAGAGCAAGCGTTGGTGATTCCGGTGCAATTAGTGCCTATGGAAGAGTTGGTACAAACCTTAACGGAAACTCAGTCAGGAACCGTCGTGACCAGTCGTTACTTTATTGCAGAGGCAGAATCGTTGGCAGAACCCTTTGGCGTGCGGGTGATTCCCGTTGATATTTACGACTACAACCAAGAGTTGGCGATGATTAAGAAGTTGCCCAAAGATACCTGTTTAGGGGTGGTTAGCCTCAGCCCTGGGATTTTAACGATCGCAGAAATTCTCATCCATAGTTTACGGGGAGAAGATATTTTGGTGAAATGCGCCCAGGCGAGTGATGTTAAAAAATTAAAAGCGGTTGTGAGAACGGCTCGAACGATTATTTCCGATCCAGCGAGTTATCCCATTGTCATGCAGGCGATCGCCTCAGTCCGGGATGATTTGATCCGTTTACCCGAAGTAATCTGTAGCGAAAATTATATTGGCGAAAAATCGATTACGACCCTGAAACGGGAATTAGGGTTGGGCTAGGGTGAAACGGCATGGCAACAGGTGACCAAATCTACGTTTATCGGGAACTGTGGAATTTAGAAGGGGTTTATGAACATCACGGCATTGATTGTGGTGACGGAACCGTGATTCATTACCGTAAACCCAGTGAGACCGTTGAAAGAACCAGTTGGGATATCTTTTCTCGCCATAAACCTGTTTTTCAAAAACATTATCATAACCAGTTTTGTTTTTTGCCTGAAATTGTCGTCGAACGGGCCCAAAGCCGTTTAGGAGAACAGAAATACAATTTATTGTTTAATAATTGTGAACATTTTGCCAATTGGTGTAAAACAGGGCTAAATGAAAGTGGCCAAATTCGAGATTTTCTGCCGTTTGTGACCCAATTTAATCCTGAAAAGCTATCCCAGTCCGTCCAAGATTCTCTCCGAGGGAGTGATCCGAATAAAGCACAACGGTTATTCAATGAAGCGTTAGGCGATTTGCGGGAGGTTTGGAATGAGATCCAACCCCGTTATCAAGCGGCTCGTCAAGATGCTGACAGTTGGCAACAGGTCGCCCAAGAAGCCCTCAAGCGCGATCGCGAAGATTTAGCCCGTGCTGCCTTGCAGAAAAAATTAGAATCCCAACGCCAAGCCAATCAATTACAGGAGCAGTTAGAACATTTAGGAATTTTGGCGGAAAAAATTTTGAAAGATAGCTTATTGCAGTCCGTTTAGATTCCGAGCATCAGTCACTTTAGCGGGGTTGCTGCCACGACATCCCAAGCTAAAATTGGTGAAATTATGACTATTCCTTTTCCCCGTCCTCGCGATCGGATTATGGAAGACCCCGAATACTAAGCTCCAAAAAAAGTTAGCTCTGATTTTCAAAGATTTTAGCCAAATTGGGTTAAGATCTAAATTCAGGGCATCTTAAGGATTTAAAATGAAAAAAAGTAGCAAGCCTTTCATTTCGCGCTTCAACTACTTTCTTTCAGGAACAATCCAAATCTACGGTTTTATCGAAATTATTATGCCATTCTTCTTGAAATAACCTAGAGAATCTCGAAGAACAGCAAAGCCTTAATCATGCAAGAAATCCTGAGACAAAAATAAAATTTATAAAGTGTTCGTTTTTCAAGGATTATGAGTTTTTTAAACAAGTAAGGATGAATCAGGATATGAAACCAGTTTGTAACGGTTAACCTTACCAACAGGCCGAAAAACTAATCATTATCCCAACATTCAGAGGAAATCAAATCGCCAATTTGATCGCGGAGTAAAAAATCATTGCGTTCTAGTTCACATTCCACATGCACCCATTCACGAGCAGGAATGTATTGACAAAGAACATAAATTGGCTGTTGACGGCTGACAACTCCTTTTTCAAGTAATTGACGAACCTCGTCCTTAATCATCGTTAGCGAATAACCAAAGGACGAAATAACGGGCAGAGTAGTAATACTCATAGACAAATACCTAAGCAAGTAATAAAGCTTAATGACTACTATACTCTAACTTGAGAAGTATGAGAATAGAAGTTTTGCTGTATTAATAATCACATTTTTAGATAGACTCGTTAAACATTACCCAATAAGGGTTCGAGAAACTATTAAAAAACATTACAAAATTTAAAATTTTTCACAAAATCAAGAAATCTTGACATTTTGAGGGCGAAATTCTCTTAATTTGTTTCTAACCACCATTGCTTGAACTGGATTGCATTCATTGAACAGCTTTGGGTTAATACTGATAGATCTATCGGCAGCAGTCCTAACGAGAGAATGGGAGCATACATTACGAGTGGTCGAGAAAGGTACTGGCTTAGGTTTGTTCCTGTCCTAGTATCCCTAATTTTAAAGGTGACAATCTTCCCCCTACGATCTATGAAATTCGGAGACGACAACAATATTGAGCTTTTAAGACTAATAAGCAAGTTTGATCCTCAAATATCTCCTCCTAGACTACAATTGGCTGAGATATCGCAAGCCTAGTGACAAGTTTCGAGGATACAGTAAGAGGTTTTTATTCACCAAACAGATCAAGCACTTTATACTGCCAAAAATCAAGGACGCGATCGCGCTTGTACCGTAGAAATTTAGGATTCAATTGCCATAAATAACTTGGTATCGGGATCATACGACCAGGCAACCCCTTCAGGATCTTTACTTAAACTCCATTCAGTAAAATCGGGTTCAGCCTTGCGACGGGCGATCGTGCTAGAAGTCGTATCTAAGCGTTTTGCTAAATCCGCTTGAATCAGGGTTAAACCATTACTCTCAGATTGGGGAGTAACCGATTCAGTTGCAACACTGTTAATTTGAGGTTCAGGCGCAACAAATTCCGTTACAGGTGTTTCTAAAGTTTCAGTTAAGGCGACAGGAGCCATACTTTCCGCTTCAGGAGTCGATTGTCGTTCTTCCTTAATTTCTGCTAACTGGGCAAAGGGGGAAGCACTCGGCTTTTCAGGCTCGGTTAGGACTGGGGGAGTTGGGGCGGAAAGAACAGGGGAGTTAACGGCAGGGGGTAAGGTCGGGGCAGGTTCGTCTTCGGTGAGTTCACTTTCATCAAAAATTTTGCCGAGGGTGCTGGCGGTAATAAAGTAATAAACCGTCCCTTTATCTTGATAGGAACGACGATAGGCTCCAAATTCATCGGCTTTGCGCTCTAAAAATTTTCTGGCTGCATTGGCTGTTAAATTTCCTTTGAGGGATAAATCAACGGGCGTAAGACATCCTTGATTTTCTTGAATTAATTGGTTGAAAATGGGATTAACTTGCAGCGACCACTGTTGCCATTGATAATTTTCCCAGACTTTCCAGCCAAGAACGAGACCGACAATAATTAAAATGTATAGCCAAGCTTTATATAAAAGCACTAATCCTACGCCTAGCGGCAAAATTAGGACGAGAAGACCGGCTGGATTACCCTCTAAAACTTTTCCTGTCATAATCGTGATGGTTCTGTGAAGTGCTGTAGTAAATCCGCTCAATAGACGTTACTACAAGAATTAAGATATCGAAAAGTTACTATTTAACAGTATATGGTTACCTTGCCGTTTGCTATCACGATTCCCCGAAAAATTGTCAAATAACGATCAAGTTTCCTTGTGTCTGTTAGTCGGAAATTGGCGTGTTTGGTTAAAAACGTCGGGTTTTGTCGATGCCATAAAAAACGCCCAATAGCAAGGTTAATCCCATTAATCCTAAGAGAATGCCCCCAGGTAAAAAAGTTAAAACTGCAAAGCCTCGCAATAGGTAAACTAACACGGTCAGGACTAACGCACTGATAAAGGGGATCGTAACGACAGAACGTCGCGATCGCTGACTGTTTTTTTTTGAAGATCGCTGAAGTTTTTGCGCCATAAAATTTTCGAGAAAAATGAAGTGAGCCGTAAGAGAGGTTTCCGAGAGGGATATAGTTATATTTTGGGCCGTTGTGAGTCCTTTTGCCTTTAAGATTCAGCCAACTTAGGAAATTATGTTAGATTTAAGTGGAAAAAAAGCCTTTGTAACCGGAATTGCCAATAATCGTTCCATTGCTTGGGGAATTGCCCAACAGTTACATAAAGCAGGTGCAGAAATTGGATTAAATTTTTTACCAGATGAAAAGGGACGTTTTGAGAAAAAAGTACGGGAACTGGTAGAACCGATTAATCCCAGTTTAATCTTGCCCTGTGATGTCCAAAACGATGAACAGATTGAGACCATGTTTTCCGCGATCGCTGACAAGTGGGGTAAATTCGATATTTTGATTCACTGTTTAGCCTTTGCCGACAAAGACGGACTCTCCGGCGATTTCAGCAGCATTCCCCGTGAATCGTTTAACAAAGCCTTAGAAATTAGTACCTTTTCCCTCGGTCGCCTCGCCCAAGCTGCTAAACCCTTAATGAACGAAGGCGGCAGTATCGTTACCCTGTCCTATCTGGGCGGTGTCAAAGTCATTCCCAACTATAATTTGATGGGCATTGCCAAAGCAGGCTTAGAAATGAGTGTTCGTTATCTTGCTGCTGAATTTGGGCCCTTGAATATTCGCGTTAATGGCATTTCCGCCGGGCCCATTCGTACTCTGGCTTCCTCCGCAGTCGGTGGCATTTTAGATATGATTCACCACGTTGAAGAAATTGCCCCCCTACGCCGCACTGTTACTCAAATCGAAGTCGGAAATACGGCGGCTTTCTTAAGTAGCGATCTGTCTAGTGGCATTACGGGTCAAATTATTTACGTCGATGCTGGTTACGAAATCATGGGGATGTAGACCCAAAAAAAGTCCCCCAGTTTTTGGGGGATTTAGATAATGATGGCAATGAATAATGGACAGTTATTGCAAAATCTGAGAAAGCTTCGTGACTGCCGCCGCCGCTTGTAAAATGGGCGTACTGGTTACCGAATCATTCGCCAAGGTAAATATCGGATTGGCTAAAATACCCGCAACCGAAGTCGCAATCACGGTCAGAATCAACCCGACTTGTAAAGGCCGCATTCCAGGTAAAGACCAGTTGATCTGGGGGTAACGCTTGATAACTTCCGACATTTCGTGGGGTTCTTTCACCACCATCATTTTGACCACACGAATGTAGTAATAAATCGAGACGACACTGGTTAATAGACCTAATAAAACCAAGGTATAAAGTCCAGCCTGCCAACCGACCCAGAAGAGGTAAATTTTGCCAAAGAAGCCAGCCAAAGGAGGTATTCCCCCTAGAGATAATAAGCAAATACTTAACCCCAAGGTTAACAGGGGATCTTTTTGGTAAAGTCCTGCATAATCACTAATCTGATCGGAACCTGTACGCAGCGTGAATAAAATAATGCAGGTAAAGGCTCCTAAGTTCATGAACAGGTAAATCAGCAAATAAAAGACCATGCTGGAATAACCGGCATCGGTTCCTGCGGTTAAACCGATCATTACGAATCCCGCCTGCCCAATGGAAGAATAGGCCAACATCCGTTTCATGCTGGTTTGAGCCAGAGCGACCACGTTACCCAAGACCATACTGAGGATAGCCAAGGCGGTAAAGATCACTTTCCATTCGTCGGTAATGACGGCAAAGGCTGTCACCAATAACCGAATCGCCAAGGCAAATCCAGCCGCTTTAGAACCAACGGAGAGAAAGGCCACAACGGGAGTGGGAGAACCTTCATAAACGTCAGGTGTCCATTGGTGAAAGGGAACCGCCGAAATTTTAAAGGCAATCCCCGCAATTACAAAGACTAGCGCAATCACTAATCCCAAGGATTCTCCCCCCCCTGAGAGATTGCTGACTTTTGCAGCGATCGCGTCTAATTGGGTTTCGCCACCGGATAAACCGTAGAGTAAAGAGAGTCCGTATAGAAAAATCGCTGAACTAGAAGCACCAATTAATAAATACTTTAGGGCTGCTTCATTGGAACGGGGATCGCGCTTCATATAACCCGTCATTAAGTAAGACGAGATACTGAGCATTTCCAACGAAATAAAGATCATCACCAGTTCATTGGCGGCCGACAGAAACATTGCTCCCAACGTTGCCGTTAACAGGATTGCAATAAACTCCGACAAGGCCGTTCCTGTTTGTTCTACATAGCGCACTGACATCAGAATCGTGGCCACGGTTGATAGCGCGATAATCGCCCGAAAGATAACGCTTAAATTATCGCTATTAAATGCCCCTAGAAAGCTGATGGGATCAGCCGTATTCCACCCTAGAGCCAAAGAAACGGTTGACGCTAATAGACCCGCGATCGCGACATAGGGCAACCAACGAGCAGAACTGCGTCCAACAATTAAGTCCCCAACCAGTACCAAGATTAAGGTTAGGGTAATAATGCCTTCGGGTAAAATCGTCCCGGCATTGAGTTGAGAAGCAATGTTACTAGAAAAATCCATAAGTGAAACGGAAAAAGAGCCTAACAATCAGCTTATGCTATTTCAGAGTATCGCAGAATAGGGAATTAAAGTTTTTTTCAATAATTACTATGGGGAAACTTGCAGCAAGAAGTCGGCGATCGCAAGATAGTTAATCAATTAAGTGCCAATCTGATGCGGTAATGAAGCGGTTTAAATGGCCAACATTGGTTGTTGCAATAATCACATTTGTCGTCTCGTTCTCAAGCAAACGAGCTTGGGCTGCCAGAATAACATCACCATCTAATGCTTTAGGATCGGCAGTCGGTTGGCCTCTTTGTCTGATTTCTGCCCAAAGCTGGGCCGCGAGTAACATCGTTTCCGTTTGAATGGGAATATATTCGAGAGCTTGCTTTAAGCTGTCGAGACGCTGGACACTTTCTAACAAATTCGCACGAAGAAGTTCTCGCCGTACTTCATAATCAGCAATTTCAGGAATAGCGATCCATTCTCCTCGTTTTAAAAGAGATTTAAGCCATTGTTGACAAGCGGCGGGAATCCCTCTTCCTTTAGGATTTGTCACCATGCCAAGTGGGCCAGAATCCAACAAAATTAAACGATTCATGGAAATAAAGGACGATCAGATAAGCGATCTTCATCAAGAGTAGTTTTCAGAAAGTCCCAAGCTCGTTGATGTTCGTTTTCGTCTTGTTGTTCGTTAAGCCAAGAGTCCAAAAGGTTGATAGCTTGTTGATTTTTTTGAGCTTGCTCTGCATTAATAATAGGCGAAACTTTAGGAGGAATTTGTTGCCGAAATTGGCGTAAAGTATCCAATAGTTCAGTCCAATATTCTTTGGGGGTTGCTTCAATTTCACAAATAAGCAATTCCAAGGATGTTGATGAGGGATTGAATGAATCTATCATAAATAAAACTCACGCCTATAATGCTAGTGGCCTAAATTTTAACGAATTTTCTTAATCGCGGTATCAACCGTAATATTGTTTGCTTAACGCACAGAACAATTTTTAAGCTAATGACAAAGGGTGGTGCCTTTATCGGTAAAGCGATCGCCGGCAATGGGCATTAAGTCCCAATCGTAACTTTTAGGATGGAGCGTGACCTTGAGAACGCCGTAGGTATCATTATTGCGGACTTCACTATTGGCACGGATGGTTTTAAAGGGATAAAGATTTTTGCCGCCATTGCCAATCACAATCTGACGAATGCCATTTTTCGGATCGGCGTTTTCCGTTAATCCTTGCGGCGCAAACCGTTCATAGAGATGATCATGCCCACTTAAAACCAGTTCTGCCTTGGCTGCATAAAGATCTTTCCAAATATCATCCATGATCTTTTGATTACCATGAACGCCAGAGGAGAAGCGGGGATGGTGCCAATAGGCGAGGGTACAGGCTTTCTTATTTTTCTTTAAATCCGCTTTTAACCATTGCTCTTGGGGTGATCCGGTTTGGCATCCTCCGATCGCGTCACAATTGGAATTCAGGGCAACTAAGTGCCAATTACCGAGGTCGTAACTGTAATAGCCTTTCGTGCGATCGCCTGCCAACTTGCCAAAATATTTAAAATAGCCTTCTGCCTGATTGCCGTAATATTCATGATTACCCGGAACAGGACGGGTTAGTCCTTTGAAGCGTCCCCAGCTAGGATCGTAGGATTGCTGATAATTAACCAACTCTCCCCGTTCATACTGATTATCACCTAACGCTAAAACTGCTGTGGGTTTGGCTTGGAGGACAACCTCCGCAGTCGCCATCATTTTACAAGCATCAGAGGTGCCCTTCCCCCCGTTAAAATTAGGACTTTTAGGATCACAGGCAATATCGCCTGCCGCCATAATCACCGGATCGCTTTTAAAAGCAGGAGCCGCCCTCAGTAAGCCATCTGTACTCAGGAAAAAGCCAAAAATTAATCCTAAGCTGAAGCACAAACTTA
The DNA here is from genome assembly GCA_035285545.1 of Snowella sp. Taxonomy (GTDB): domain Bacteria; phylum Cyanobacteriota; class Cyanobacteriia; order Cyanobacteriales; family Microcystaceae; genus Snowella. The sequence goes on from JAYKGY010000136.1 coordinate 21,810, forward strand.
GGATTGAAAATCGGGATAGACGAAAAATTCCCATGAAAGTCCTATTAAACAGCTAACGCCTCATCTTTTTATCTTGATCTTGACGACGGCGATCGCGCCATTCTAAAGTCGTTAGATAAATAATGCCGCCACTAACGAGGATGAGCAAGGCTAGGGCAGACCAAAAAAGGGTGGTTAATAAAGTTGACTCCACTGTTTAGAAACCGTCTCGCCCCCAAACAACCATTGCAATAGACCAGGTAAATAACGCTAAGACACTCACCCAACCTAATGTCAAAATATCCATAATTAATTACCTTATTGAAATTCACAATGTTTAATGATAACAAAACTATGATACGTCTATTGGGGAATGTTTGAAACTACAAGGTCAATGGAAATTACGCTCACAGAACGGATTGAGTCATTAAAAGCAGGGGGAATTGCCGGCGCAGCTTTTAGCGTTGCCTATGGGATTTGTGTTTTAGGGAATCAATCTTTGGGCATTCTGACGGAGGAAACGATAATTAAATTCGCGATCGCGGCCTTAAGCGGTTTTTTATTTGGGGTAACCTACCGTTATATTATTCGCACGGATAGTAACCCTCACCTGAAAGATGGGGCTGTGCTAGCCTTTAGTTTGGTGCGCGGTGGCGGCATTGCAGAAACGACCGATCACCTGTTAGCCAATGGCTTTTTAGTGTCCGTATTGTTAATTGAAGGGTTAATTTGTTTCGCGATCGCCCGATCTTGCCTAGATATCGCGCTATCTCGACAATGGCTTAAACCCTTCCTATAGGCATTTGCTCTACCAAAACGGTGGCTCACCTAAACCCTAAACGTTTAAATATTTTTAGGGATGCAAATGTAACAAAATTGTGATAATTTGACGTAGGAGAAATTTTGAATTAAGCTGGAGTCACTTCTGGTCAGAATTTAATGACATTTCAGCTTGGCTCCCCAAAAAATTATTCTTCGACTCCATCGTCTTGGGCAATGATATAACCTAAGATGCCGATGCTGATAACGCTAAGAACCATAAACATAGCGAATAAACCTCTTGTGCTTTTATTCAGTTAATTAGAAAAATTTGACAGACAAAACTAGGGCTAACGAAAAGCGTGCGTTTGAATCGTTAGACCTAAAAATCATCTATTTTCTATAGTAGTATAAAAAGCTACAAAAAAATCAATTTACGGAGATCCCTCGGCAAATACTTTCCCCGACTAAACGGTCAGAGGTCAACTCCCCTACGGCAGCTTCTGGTTTACATTCGTTTCCTGTCATCTGTTCCTATTCAATCTGCTAGGCACAAAAAAAGCAAAAGTAACAGAAAAACTGCTAAACTCTTGCTTTTTAGGAGAAATTAAAGGTAAATGACGAATAATAGTACAATCAATCCCAAAACGAGAGGATTGGTCGTTTCGTCAGAAATCATTAATCAATTTTACTTTTTCTTTTTACTGCCTTTTTTGGGTTCTTCTGCTTTAGGTGCCTCTTCGGTTTTTGCTTCAGTTGCCGTGCCCGCTGTTTGTCCAGTTGCAGCCGCTACTTCATCAGCAAAGCTCATAGTTTCTTTTTCGATTCCTTCCCCTAGATTAAAGCGAACAAATCGACGAATTTGAATATTTTCACCCAGTTCGGCTACACTTTGTTTGACGAGTTCTTCAATAGTAAGGTTTTGATCTTTAATGAAGGGCTGTTCCATTAAAGCTAATTCTTTGAGACGTTTTTCAATCCGTCCTTGAACAATTTTTTCTTTAATATTCTCAGGTTTATTCCCCAAGTCGTCGCGGCCCATTTCGATTTCTTTTTCTTTTGCCGAAATTTCTGTAGGAATATCTGCTACCTTAATGTATTCTACGTTGGGGCAAGCGGCAATTTGCATGGCTACGTTGTTGACCAATTCCTTGAATTTTTCGCCTCGTGCCACGAAATCGGTTTCACAGTTAACTTCGACTAAGACCCCGATACGGCCACCAAAGTGAATATAGCTATGAACTAGCCCTTCAGCTGCCGTCCGTCCTACTTTTTTCTCAGCAGAAGAAATTCCTTTTTGACGGAGCCACTCGATAGACTTTTCAATATCTCCGTTATTTTCACTTAACGCTTTTTTGCAGTCCATCATTCCCGCGCCTGTTTTGTCACGGAGTTCTTTAACTAATTTTGCCGAAATTTCTGCCATGTTAATTTTCCTACTCTTAATATTCCATGATGACATGAGACAAGGAGTCTGATCAGAAATTGTGATTTTCCTAACAGATCCTTGCTTTTTAGTAATCTGAAGATTTATTCTTCATCATCTGAATCATCGAGGTCTTCATCACTGAGATCGATATCTTCAAATTCTTCTTCTTCCGTGAGTTCCTCTGCAAATTCTTCGTAGTCATCGGAGTCGAGTTGTCCATGACGACCTTCGTAGATTGCATCAGCTAACTTCCCTAAAATTAGCTTAATAGAACGGATCGCATCATCATTAGCGGGAATTGGAATATCAACCGCGTCAGGGTCGCAATTCGTATCCAACAGGGAAATAATGGGAATTCCTAATTTTTGACATTCTGAAATGGCGTTATATTCCCGACGCTGATCGACAATAATGACGACATCGGGGATTTTTCGCATGGTTTTAATCCCACCGAGATATTTCCGTAATTTACCGAGTTCTCGACGGAGTACGGAGGCTTCTTTTTTGGGACGGCGATCAATTGCGCCACTGCTTTCTAAGGTTTCTAACTCCTTGAGTCGTTCTACCCGATTGCGAATGGTTTCCCAGTTGGTCAACATGCCGCCTAACCAACGTTGGTTAACAAAGTTTGCACCACAGCGTTGAGCTTCTTGGGCAATAATGCCGGCAGCTTGGCGTTTGGTTCCAATAAAGAGAAAGCGTTTTCCCTGTTCAGAGGATTTCCGAACATAGTCGTAGGCATCTTCGATCAACTGGGCGGTTTGCACCAAGTCGATGATATGTACCCCATTACGGGCAGTATAGATGTAGGGAGCCATTCTGGGGTTCCACCGTCGGGTTTGATGCCCAAAGTGAACTCCTGACTCCAGCAATTCAGCAAGAGAAACGACAGCCATTTTAATTTGTCTCCTATTCGGGTTTAGCCTCCATTCAGGTTGATTTCTTCTGGGTCAGAAACACCCGAAATCCTGAATGTGCGAATTTACACAACTTTCCTAGCATAGCAGAATCTTTTTCTCTTTGATCACGTTTTGGCTTGAGCTTCGCTGAGTTAAGGGAATTTCAAACCGTTGCGATCGCCCTTTGCGTCTGTTAAACTCATGTCAGATTTGAGCGATCATTGTTCATTAAAATCTGGGTAATTAATGAGTGATTAATTTGCTGAAACTTCAGGAATTACCGTAACCGTTGCCATTAGGATTCTTTATCATTTTGTTGCTTCATTTGTCTCACACATTCCTGCCCCATGCCGATCGCTAAACCTGCCCCTGCACCGATCCACAAATAATTGCGACTATATAAGTTTTTATAGTATTGGCTGTAATAGGAATTTATTTGACTCGTCCCCCGCAGCAACTTAATTCTGCCGATGCCATAACCGATCATGGTGCCAATTAGAGCAGCCATAACACCCGATGCCAAAATTAATTTAATATTCATCGTGATTGATCGCTCAATTTAAGAAGGTTGACAAAGTTCAGGAGATTAATGGCCAAACCAAATATACGCTAGGCCTAAAAGGGTTCCGATGAATAGAATATGGTTCATCCAATCGTCAATTGTCCAGTCTTTAAACATCGATACATTTCCCCATTAATACAACTGATGAAATTACCATAACTCATTTTTGCCTTGAGATTGGTAATTATTTAGAGATTATTAACTTTCGGCTTCTTGGGATAACTTCTGCCCAATTTTAGGTTCTGTTCCAGCGAGTAGCCGTTGAATATTGCCTGAATGACGAACAATAACATAAATACCAGCTATTCCTGCAAATAACCAATAGGGTAAGGGTTGTCCTAAAAAAATCATTAAAAGATTAACCGCGATCGCGCCGGTAATGGAACTGAGGGAAACAATGCGAGAAATGGCCAACATCACTAAAAAACTGGCTAAGGTTCCCCCTGCTACAACAGGACTCATGACGGCTAAAACGCCTAAACTGGTGGCAACGGACTTTCCACCTGTAAAATTGAGAAAAATAGATTTACTATGGCCCAATACCGCCCCAATTCCCGCCAAGATAATCAGCCAATATTGCCAGGCTACGGGAATTATTTCACTAGGCGCAATCTGGTAAAACAGACGGACGAGTCCTACTGCCAACATTCCTTTAAGGACATCAATCCCTAAAACCGCGATCGCGGCTGGTTTCCCTAAATTCCTTAAAACATTGGTTGCCCCCGTTGAACCCGATCCATGTTCCCGAATATCGATGCCTTTAAGCCATTTTCCTGCTAAATAACCCGTCGGAATCGATCCCAAAAGATAGGCAATGAGAATCAGTAAAACGCTGAGACTGAGGGCAATAGTCATAGTAGTTAATAATGAATAATGAATAGTTAATAGTTAATAATGAATAATGAATAATGAATAATGAATGGTTTGATGATAAAAGGTTAAGTTGGAATTTGTCGGACGGCGAAATTCAAGCAACTATCAACTATCAACTATCAACTATCAACGGTTAATAAAAATAATTAGAAGACGGTTGTTGAGGATTGGGGGCAAAGGCTAACCAGAGCGGGAATTGCAATAAAGCGAGATTGACTTGATCTTCGGTTTCATCAATGATGACAAAGGGCATTTGCTTTTCTTCCACTAACCGTTCTGCCTTTTGAATTAAAGCTTCGGGCGATTCAAACAAAACCACGCCTCGGTCTGGGCCAAAGTCTGCGCGAGAAATGCCTAAACAATCCTGTAATCCCCTGCGCCATTCTCCTAATCGTTCGGGGGTGTTGGCTAAAATTAGGGCGCGACTGCGATCGCCGTAGAGTTGATGGAAAACTGAAATAATGGATGAACCCACCAGAATATTTTGTAAGCGGCTACCCATTGTAATAATGACCCCACGACCGCCTTGGCTAAAAAACCAATTTTGTACCCGTTCAGCGTGAATCGGTTCAAAGGTACGACGGAGTTGCCAGGGGGGGCCGTAGTAATCGGGACGAGTGCGATATTGTTCTAAAGTCCGTTGGATTTGGCGACGTTGCTCTTCAAAGCTCTGGGCTGCAAAGTTGGCTTTCGGCGTATCAGAAACACTGATCGGAATCGGAGAAGCTGCTTCTTGAGAGGCATTCCAGGGATCTCCAGACGACAGTTCTAGCTGTTCAGCCGCCGCCACTAAATCCTGTAAACTGCCAACGAGATAATCCTTAAATCCCTGAACCCGCATGGCTAAATCTTGAGAAACGCCCGCAAAAGTGGTTTGCATTTCCTTACGAATCCGCTCTCGACGACGCTCTAATTGTTCAACCGCCGTTTCTAGGGACTGTTTTCGTTGCTCTAACTCTCGAACCCCTTCTTGTACTAAGTGTTCAATCGCCGATTGAGTTTCTATGACTTGTTCATTCAAGAGTTGGGATTTTTGGGACTGTAGATCGGCAATTTCTTGCTGTAACGTGAGCTTTTGTTGCTCTAGTTCCTTAATTTCTGAATTATCTAAATTAACGGCTGTTTCCGTTGATTCTGATGATTCCGATTGTAAAATATTGACCGCAGGAATTTCTAACGGGATCGGCTCAACGGAAGGCTCAGGGCTAGGCATGGCATTCATGTCGCTAAACTCAACATTACTAAGATTTTCAGGCGAATCGACCATTGAGCTATCGGTGCTAGCTTCAGTCGTTTCATCTGTTAATACGTTTTCAGGGTTGAGGGGTGCGTCTGAATTCATGAATATAGATATATTTAAAAAATAGGAAAAAATCAGATAAAAGATTGATAAATAGGAGATAAAGGAGTCTTAAAAACTCAAAACCCTATTTTAGTCCATATAAGGGCAATATTTTTCCAAGCACGTTTTTAAAGCTTTCGGATCAAAAATGATCGGTAAAAAATGAATACTTTTAACTTCCTTAAAATAAAACAAAATGGGGACAGGTTCCCAATAAATTCGCCAATTTTGCCATTCAGCATAGGGAAAGCGACGGATTAACTTACTAGAACGATAGACATCTAAGTCCGTTTGTGTAAATTGCAAGCGCAGAGTCACGGTTTGAAAAAACAAGAATAAGCCAAATAGTCCAATGGGTAGACTCACCCAAGGAAGCCAAAATAGTAGGGCGATCGCAGCTCCAATGAAAACAAAAGGAATGGCGTAGCTCGGAGAAAGCTCGACAATGGAATCATTAATAGGCGTATTTTGAGTAGTCGTCATGGAATTATAGGGAATTATGCTAATGTTTAATGGTTTGACCCTAACAAAAATCACGCTTGTTATAAAACGTTATGACAAATTGTCTTTTTATTGTATCGAATACGGTGCGAGAGTCATTATCTTCCCCGCGATCGCCCTTTCAATAGCCAAACTTTAATTTGAGAGACAACTGGGGCTGACGTTACTGGAAAGTTGACATAAAATAAGTGAGGACTTTTGTAAAGTGAGCCATCTCTCGCCAGTCTCATAATGAAGAACTTTTCGGTTAAGCAACTTGCAGTTAAGCCAGTCTTGAAAAATTTAGGGATGTGGATGATTCCCCTGGTTTCCGTTACTTCCGTTCCTTTTGCCTTGGCTTATTGGTTCTCTGAAAAGCCCACTCAACCCCAAGCGGAAACAACGGTTGCTCCTGCTGAAGTTACGAAATCTGAAGTTTCTCCCGTGAATGTGCCTTCCCTCAGCCAATTACCCAATCCGACGACGGCTGCCACAAAACCGATTCCACCGGCCCCCACAGTAGGAGAAATCAAAAAAGCCTCACCTCAAAAAACCGCGATCGCGTCCAAAAGTTTAGTCCCCGATCCCCTCCCGTTACCGAAAAGCGAAACGTCCTCCCCTCAAAAAAACGCTACAAAAAATCAAAAATCAACCCGTTCTTCCAAAGCGGCTGCTCAGCCTAAAAAGTCTAGTAATGTTGCGAAATCTAACTCGAAAACAACAACCGTAGCTAAATCTACCCCAAAATCCCCTCAAGCCCAGGTTAGAAGATCTCAGCAAGCAGCGATCGCGCCTCATCCGAACTATGCTCCGCCCCCGTTAGAAATTCGAGTCGGTATTGCCCGAAAAGTTCCCAGTGTAACGATTGGTACTTCCCAACAAGCTTTTATTCAAGAACGCTCAGGAGGAACCCTAAAAACAGTTTCAGCCAACCAGCCCATACGGGTCACCCCCAATGGGAACGCTCTCAATATTGGCAATATGACAGTTTCTGGGGTCGCTTGGTTAACGCCAGCTTCGGGAAGTTATCTGTTTGTCGGCGATCGCTGGTATCGGGGTCGTTTACTTTTGGTTCCCCAGGGCAATACGGTAACAGCAGTAAATTATGTGGATCTAGAGCATTATTTAACCAGTGTGGTGGGCAGTGAAATGCACTCGACAGCGCCAATGGAAGCCCTCAAAGCTCAAGCGATCGCGGCCCGTTCCTACGCCTTAGTTCATATTATTCGTCCCGCAAGCCAGTGGTTTGATCTAGGGGATAACCAACGCTGGCAAGTATATAAAGGCATTAATAGTGAATATCAATCGGGTTTCCAAGCAGTTGCCGCCACAATGGGTCAAGTTTTAAGCTACAAAGGTGGGGTGGTTGAATCCCTTTATGCCTCAACTGATGATATCGTTGCCGCAGCCCATAAAGGCCGAGGAATGAGCCAAATTGGAGCCTATGGACTCGCCAGAAAAGGCTATGATTACCAGCAAATTTTAAATCGCTATTACCCAGGCGTAAGCTTAGCCAGAATGATCTTACAACAATAAGATTTTAGCTCTGTGATTTAATTTTTATAAATTTTTAGTGGCGAACATTTCTAAGGCAGGAGTGCGGTCGCCTGTACAAGCAATTCTCCGAGGTGCGGATACAATCTGAACTGTAAATCCTAATTGACCATATAAATCTAAAATTCTAGCGGTAGCTTGGTTAGAAACGACGACAGGAACCGCTTGTTGAGCTAACCATTTAGCTAAACGTACTTGATCATTCCATTCAAATCCGCCAACAGAATACTGACGAAATTCAACATCATAGGGAGGATCGGCGTAGATAAAACTTTTTCTGGAAATATTTAGATTTTCAAAGTCCCCAAGACTAAATTGCCAATTTTCCAGTACAGCTTGATAAGCAGTCATATCAGTCCTATAGTTGATAGTCTTATAGCGTCCAAACGGTGTATTAAATTCTCCCTTTTTATTAAAGCGACACAGGCCATTAAATCCAGTACGATTTAAATAATAAAAAATTTCTGCCGCCTCTTTTTGAGATTCTTTTTTTTGCTGAATCAATTTATTAAAATCTTGTCGATATTTATAATACATTTCTTGATTATTATTCATTGGTAAACTTAGAATAAGTCCTTTTTTAAGCCAGGAATAAAAATTAATCAAATGGGGATTTATATCATTTAAAATAGCATCATCAGGAATTAAGCCTAATGCGATCGCTAAACCGCCACAAAAAGGTTCTACCAAAGTCGAATTAGAATAATCTTTCCAGATAGAACGCAGCGTTGGAACCAACCAACGTTTACCGCCAGCCCACTTCAAAACAGGAGAAAGTTTTTGCTCATGATTCATATACGTATTTAGTCATAGTTAAGGCGATATGGCAATCCTAAATGATTTGTGTTAAGGTTTTTCTTCGAGTAAAGAATGATAATAACGAGTCAATTGCTGCACGACATAACGATCTTCTGTAATTTTGAGTTCTAAGATAGCCAATGCTCAATTTTTACCAATTGCCAAAATATCGCAGTATTGACCCTGAACATAATACTGTCTTTTGAGCGGCTTCAATCCTAATAGTGTTTCCAGATTTTGCCATAAAAAATCTTCAAAGTCAGACTCTTTTTCAAATTCCCATAAATCGCCAATTTGTTTTAATGAATATAAAATGGTCATGAAAACTTAAGAACAATGATGAAACTGAGACTGAATCCAACGACGAAAATCTTTTAATGTTTTAGTTTCTCCATCTTTTAAACATTGCTGCATACACCTCGATTGTTCCTTTGCCTTATTTATTTTGTGACCCATGACTTAGCAATCTAACCTAACTATTAAAAGGTTTAGCGACAGGAGGAGCAGCAGATTCTTCAATTTTTATGACTTGTTTGGCACATTGAAAAAACTTCTCATCTAATTCAGGAATATCTGATAGATCGATTTCTTCATCAGATAATTGAAGAATTGCTTCGGCTCGTTCCTGACTCATTGGTTTAATTTCTTCAATACGTTTACGAATAATAGTCATAATAGAGTTTCCTCTCTTTTTTAGTAGAGCGTCGGACTGAAATAATTCTGATCAAATCATCTCTTACTGGTTCTTCTGAATAAAGAGTGATAAGTAAAACTCATAATGAAAAGCAAGCTAAAAAGCGACGACGCATATTTTCAAAGTTAAGAAACCCATAAGCCTGACGCTTAATCAGTTTGAGACGATTGTT
>JAYKGY010000137.1:0-25103 GCA_035285545.1 Snowella sp.
TCTAGGGATAAAACGGTTCGTTTGTGGGATTTACAAGGCAAAACTCTGGCGATTTTAAACGGTCATCAAAAATCTATTGATGATGTGCAATTTAGCCCAGATGGAACGTTTTTAGTCACCGTTTCAAGGGATGGCACCATTAAAATCTGGAATTTACAAGGGCAATTGTTAAACAGTTTTGGGGATGGAAAAACCGCTTTTTTTGGGGTTAGTGTGAGTCCGAAAGGGGACAAAATCGCGATCGCCGCTGAAGATGGAACGGTTAAACTCTGGAATCTAGCGGGTCAATTATTAGGAACTTTTAAAGGACATCAAGAATTAGTGACCAGTGTTGCCTTTACACCCGATGGTCAGCGGATCATTTCGGGGTCTAGCGATGGGACAGTGAAAATTTGGACTCTCCAGGGACAGGAACTCCGCACCCTACGGGGTCATCAGGAGGCGATTTTAAAAGTCGCCCTTGATCCATCGGGAAAAAACCTGGCCACGGCTTCGGAAGATGGAACGGTGAAACTGTGGGATTTAACGCCAAAACCGATGCTGGGTTTTCGTCCCCTACGTTCTCGATTGACGGGGGCAGGGATTAGTTCTAACCTGTCCTTACTCGCCTTGGTAGGGGAAGCACAACCCTTAAGTTTATGGAATGGGCAAGGCCGCTTACTAAAAAGCTTTCCTGAAGATACTGCGGGCATCACTCACCTGAACTTTAGCCCAGATGGTCAAAAAATTGCCCTGGATAGGGGAGGCGGAACGGTGCAAATTTGGAATTTGGAGGGGAAAAAACTCGGAGAACTCCCTGAAGATATGGGCCGGATTTATGGATTTGCCTGGAGTGCGGATAGTCAATTACTCGCGATCGCGCCCAAAAGTGGTCAAGTGTCGATCTGGACAGTGGGACAAATGCCGCCGACTCGTTTACAAACCATTGCCGCTTCTCCAGACCGGGTTTATGGTGTCAGTTTTAATCCCCAAAATAATCAAATTGCGACGGCATCGGAAGATAAAACCGCTAAAATTTGGGATTTACAGGGAAATTTGCTAGCTACCTTATCGGGGCATCAGGATTCGGTCTATCAAGTCCGCTATAGCCCAACGGGTCAATACTTATTAACGGCTTCGAGGGATGGAACCGCTAAACTCTGGACAGGCACCGGGCAATTTTTAAAGACCCTATCCGGCGATCCGTTTCCGATACAACACATCAGCATCAGTCCCGATGAACAATGGATCGCTACTGCTTCGAGCGATGGCACTATTCGCCTCTGGGATATTCAGGGCAATTTACGGGGAGAACTGAAAGGACAGGATACCCCCCTAGCAGCTTTGGCTTTTAAGCCCGATAGTCAAGCCATGATAACCATCAATCGAGAAGGCATGGTGCAGGAATGGCCCGTTGAAACCGAGTTACCCCGACTCACGCGCTTATTACAGGAAGGATGCCACTGGTTAGGCGATTACTTCATAAGCCATCCCCAGGCACGGGCTAAATTTCCTATTTGTTCCTCACCAGTGAACTAGGGGCGGTTCGGCAGGAATGGTGAAATAGAAGGTGCTGCCTTTGCCCAATTCGCTTTCGACCCAGATTCTGCCGCCGTGTTCTTGGATAATATCTCGACAAATGGCTAAACCCAGACCTGTTCCCCCTTTTTCGCGAGAATCGGAAGCATCTACCTGTTGGAAGGGTTCAAAAATCGATTGCAAATTGTGGGACGGAATCCCCCGACCGCGATCGCTGACGGTAAATTGGAGATAGGAAGCCGCGTAAGGCTCGGATGGATCGAACGGGATATTTTCAACGGCAAGCAGAATCAAAGAACACTCAGGAGAAAATTTAATGGCATTACTGAGAAGATTAATCAAAACTTGAATGAGACGGTCTTCATCGGCGTATAAGGAAAAAACGGGAATATCCGCTTGAATTTCAGTTTCGGCTTGGTTGGCCAATTCCCTAACTTGAGCGATCGCGTCCTTAACAATTTTCTGGGTATCGCAAGGGTGTTTTTCGAGACGGAGTTTCCCAGAGCGTAAGCGTTCGAGATCCAAAATATCATTAACCAAACGCACTAGGCGGTCAATCCCTTCGGTGGCAATACTGAGCGTGGTTTCTCCTTCTTCGGATACGGGATTAATGATTTTTTCATGGAGTAAACTTAAGGCGGCCTGGATAGAGGTTAGGGGCGTGCGTAACTCATGGCTGACTACCGAAACAAACTCTGATTTCATTTGCTCTAATCGATACCGCTCGGTGATATCTTCCCCGATGGCAATCACCCCGATGGGTTTACCGGATGGATCATTCAAGACCGAATTATTCCACGCAATGATCCGCTCTTGTTGGGATTTGAGTAAAATGGGATTCTCAGTATAGGCGGGCAAATCCTGATCCTTCAACAGTGCTCGGAATCTCTCTGCGAGGTCGCGTTGTAAATAGGTCGGGATACAGGTTTTAAACCAGTTTTTGCCGATCACTTCATTGGGGCAAAATTGGGTGAGTTTCAGGTAATAAGGATTCACGTATTCGACCTTTCCCTGCTGATCTAACTCCACCACGATCATTTGGATATTGTCGAGGACAGACCGCCAGCGTCGGTTAAATTCCTGAAGATGGGCTTCGGCTTGTTTGCGATCGCTAATATCCATCGCAATGCCAAACAGGTTAATCACCTCGCCTTGTTCATTAAACATGGGCTGACCCTTGGCGTAGATATAACCCAAAGAACCATCCTGACGCACAATTTGTAGATCGCTACTGTAGGTTTCCCGACAAAGGATAGAACGGTTAATCAGTTGGGTAAAACGTTCCCGCTCATCGGGTAAAAAATATTGCAAAAGTTCCTCATAATGCGGGGCTTGGGTCTGCGTCTCAAAACCAAACATCTGGAAAATTTCGGGAGACCACACAACCTGACCCGTGAGCACATTCAGTTCCCAAATCCCTAAATTGGCGATTTTTTGAGCTTCCCGTAGCAGGGCCTGGCTCTGTTTAAAGGCGGCTGTGCGTTGTTCTACCCGCAGTTCAAGATCTTGATTAAGCTGATGAAGCGCGAATTCGGCCCGTTTTTGCTCGCTGATATCCCGCCCTTCAGGGATTAATAAAATCACTTCCCCGCTTTCATCCCGTAGCGGTCTTAAGGAAAAGTCAATCGGAACCACCACCTGATTATTGCCCCAGACTTCGACTTCATAGCGAATAAACTCTCCTCGTCTGGCCCGCGCGATCGCCTGCTGTAATTGCACCTGGGTCTTTTTAGAAATTCGCCACCAATAGGCTTCCCAAAAAGGCAAACCAACCACATCTTCCCGTTTTAATCCAGCAAAATCTAAGGCCGTTTGATTCGCTTCCAGCAAGGTTCCATCGGGAGACAATAGCCCAATAAATTGAAAGGTATTATTAAAAATGGCTCGAAATTTCCGTTCACTGTCCTTTAGAGCCTCTTCCGTGGTGATAATTTCCGTAACGTCTTGAGCTGTCCCAAATAAACGGACAATTTCCCCCTTATTATTTAATTCTGCCTTCCCAATGGCCCGAATATAACTCCAGGACTCCCCCCTACTAATTACCCGAAGAATCAGTTCATAGGGTTCTCCTGTCGTCATCGCCCGTTGCACCGCTTGATCAAGAAGCACGGCATCGTCGGGATGATAGAGGCCAAGATTTTGTTCATAACTGGGTTCTCCCCTTGCCGCATCCCATCCCAAGGTTTGAAAGAGTTGGGCTGACCAGGTAATTTTTTGGGTGATTAAATCATATTCCCAGTTGCCAATTTGGGCCACTTGTTGGGCTTCAGACAGCATTTTTTCCCGTTTTTGCAGTTTAATTTCAGCTTGTTTGCGGATATTAATGTCTTTCACTCGGACTAGATTGACCGTATTTCCTGAAATATTGAGGTTTTTTGCAGAAAGATTGCCCCAAAAATGCCGTCCTTTTTTACTGAGATACTCAATATCTCCTGTCCAATAGCCAAAACGCTGCATTTCAAAAACAATTTCTTGAATTTCCTCATCACTAAAATCCCGTTTTTGTAAACTGCGGCCTTCAATGCCAATCAGTTCGGCTTTGCTATCCACTTCAAACATTTCCACGGCCCGTTGATTACAGTCTAAAATTTTGAGGCTTTTTGGATCAACGAGAAAGATCGCGTCCGTGGCTTCGTCGTAAATGACCTGGCTAAAGTCGCGGTTGTGGATAAACTCTAGGTTTTTCAGTTGGGGCTTCTCTTGCTGTATCGGTTGAGAATGACCATTGTGATGGTTTAAAGGCTGGATTTTTGGGGTTTCTTCGGTTAATTGAGGAGTGGAAGGTAGCAGGACGGATTTTCCCTCTTCTAATGGGGGAGACTGTTTTAAAAGGGCAATCTCTGCCCGCAAATTGGCGATTTCTTCAAGCAATTGTTCCCGCGTTTTACTGGTGTCGTCCAACGGCTGGGAAAGGGAATGGTGCATAGTTTTATTAATTACCCAAAATACTGAGACACCGAATTAACCAATAATTAACCAAAGCTTAAGCGATTTCAATGACAACGGCGGTTTACGATTCGCTGATCGCTGCCGTTTTGTCTCGATTTTTGGCTAATGCCATTGCAAGATTGAGCACATTTGTTGAACCAGATCGGGGGCTTTAAAGGGTTTGGTGATAATGCCTGCTACGCCTAAGTCGGTGAATTTGGATTGATCACTGACCTGGGCTTTTGCAGTTAATAAAATGGTTGGAATCGACTTGATCTGAGGATTATCCTGCATTTTTGCATAGGTATCAATTCCATCCATGCCGGGCATCATTACGTCTAAAAGGATAGCATCGGGTTTTTCCGCTTCGGCAACGGCTAATCCCTGTTGTCCTGAGTCGGCGAGTAGGACTTCCCAACCGGCGATCGCTTTGAGGGAAATTTGAACAATGCGTCGAATACCGAGATCGTCATCAATAATTAATACGCGCTTAGTGCTCATGGAGAAATGCCTCGAATGATTCCGTGGGAATGGTGAAAAAGAAGGTACTGCCTTTACCGAATTCACTCTTGACCCAAATTTTGCCACCATGCTGTTCTACGATATCTCGGCAGATGGCCAAACCCAGACCCGTTCCCCCTTTTTCCCTGGCATCGGATGCGTCAACCTGTTGAAAGGGTTCAAAAATGGATTCCAGGTTTTGGGGAGGAATGCCACGGCCGCGATCGCTGACGGTGAATTTGACCCAATCCGTTGGTGACGATTCTCCTAAGGGGGGTTCCAATTGGTCAACCGCCAGGATAATTTCTGAATGATTGGGAGAGAACTTAATCGCATTGCTCAGGAGATTAATCAGCACTTGAATTAATCGGTCTTCGTCCGCGTATAGGTTAATCGATTGGGAGAGGGCCCGAATTTCTGTCCCCGTCTGTTGGGTCAGGTTTTGGACTTGGGCGATCGCGTTTTTGATAATTTTTTGGGTATTACAAGCGTGTTTTTCTAACCGAAGTTTACCCGATTGTAGGCGTTCTAAATCCAAAATATCATTAACCAAACGCACTAGCCGCTCAATGCCATCGGTCGCAATGGTGAGGGTAATTTCCCCTTCTTCAGAATTGGGATCAAGCACTTTGTCGTGGAGTAAGCTCAAGGCCGCTTGGATCGCCGTCAGCGGAGTCCGTAACTCATGGCTAACAATGGATAAAAACTGGGCTTTCATCCGCTCTAAATGGTAGCGATCGGTCACATCTTCCCCAATAGCAACCATTCCAATGGGATCTCCACTCGGATTTCTCAGCACCGAATTTCGCCAGGCAATGATGCGTTCTTCTCCTGATTTGGTCAGGATGGGATTAACGTGGTATTCGTAACTATTTTCCCGAAGATGGCGATGAAATACATTATCAATATCTGTTGCCAGACTAGGGGGGATAAAATTACTGACCCAATGTTTACCGAGCACTTCTGCGGGAGTATATTCCGACAATTTTTGGAAAAAGGGATTAATATATTCCACTCGACCCTGGGCATCGACTTCAACCACGATCATCTGGATACTATCGAGAACCGATCGCCAACGACGATTAAACTCTTGAATGGCGGCTTCTGCTTGTTTACGGCTGGTGATATCCCGATAGGTTTCTAAAACGCCGATAATTTCACCACTGACATCCCGTAGGGGAATTTTATTCGTTTCTAGCCAAACGGAGGTGCCATCCCGTTGAATGTGGCGTTCAATGAGTCCGATGTGGGATTCTCCCGTTTCAATGACCCGGCGATCGTCGGCTTGGTTGTTGGCCGATTCTTCCTTTGACCAGGGCAGATCCTCATCGGATTTTCCATAAATTTCTGTGACCGAAGAAAGTCCACAGATATTCGCAAAGTTTTGATTACAGCCTAAATATTTCAAATTACGATCTTTCCAGAAGACAAAGAGGGGAAAACTATCGAGAACGGTTTGGAGAAATTGCTTGGATTCCACTAGGGCCGCTTCGTACCGCTTCCGCGCCGTAATATCATTGGAACAGCCGATAATATTGATGATATTGCCCTGATCATCACGAATGGTAGACAGTCGCAGACGAATATAAATTTCTTCCCCTGCTTTCGTCTGACTGCGTAATTCAACTTGGTGGCGTTCTTTGGTTTGTAATGCTTCAAACACCTCTGTCTGTAATTTGCTCAAATCTTCAGGGAGATAGAGAAATTGAATCGGCTGTCCAATACTTTCTTCTGCCGTATAACCAAACAGCTTTTCGGCTCCATGATTCCAGGTTTGTACCCGGCCATTCGCATCGGTTGAGATGACCGCATCGTGAATTTCCGTCAAAATTTGGGCTTGGAATTGAAGGAGTTCTGCCGCTTGTTGTTGCTCGGTGACATCTTGAACGGTTCCATAGATCCGCGAGACTTGGCCCTGTGGGTTCTTTTCGCCTTGTCCAATTGATTCTACATAGCGTAGGTTGCCGTTGGGTAAAGGAATTCGTAAACGGCGTTTATAGGGCGTTCCGTTAAGCATGACCTCATCGATCGCTTGCTTGAAACTGTCTCGATCATCGGGATGAAAAACTTCTAAATAATTGTCTAGGGTGGGATAATCCTGGACCGGATCAAGATTTAAAACGGCAAAAAGCTCATCACTCCAAAATTGGGTTTGGGTTAATAGGTTCACTTCCCAACTGCCGATGCGGGCGACCCGTTGCGCCTCTGTTAAAAAGAGTTGGTTGCGATAGAGTTTTTCCTGGGTTTCTTTCAGTTCCGTAACGTCCAAACGGATTCCATCCCAGAGGGTGCGGCCATCTTCTAGACGACGGGGAGAAGCCGATAACCGTATCCAACGAATCTCTCCTGACGGCGATCGCATCCGTATTGATGTCTCAAAAATCGATAGATTAGCCAAAGATTCCTGATATTTTCGCTGTAATAGGGGGCGGTCTTCTTCTAAGATCGTATTGAAAATTAAATTGTAATCTTGATAAATTTCCTCAACCTTATAGCCCGTTTCTTTTTCAATGCCCGCACTAAAGTAGAGAAAACGGAAACTGCCATCCAATTCCCTCACGACTTGATAGAGCGCACCTTTCGGCAAATTATCCCCAATCACCCGTAACTGCGCTTCCCGCTCCTGTAATACTTGCTCAATCTGTTTGCGCTTGGCCAATTCTTGCTCTAAGTATTGGCTATACATCCGTTCTGTCTTTTCCTTTTCGATTTGAGCTTGTTTACGCTCCTCCAATTCCTCTTGTAATCGCAAATAAACCCGTGTTAGCTCTGCTGTTCGTTCTTTTACCCGTTCTTCTAAGACCAGATTGAGATGGTGTAATTTTAATTCTGCTTGCTTGAGTTCAGTAACATCCAGACTAATTCCTTTGAGACCATTAATTTGCCCATCGGCTCCAAAGGTCACAGATCCTGTGGTTTGCAAAAAACGAATACTGCCATCGGTGCAACAAATTCGATGCAGCTTGTTATAGTGATGGGTCAGATAGCTCTGCTCAATCTCATGTAAAAGCCCCGCCCGATCATCGGGATAAGTATATTGGACAACCAAATCTAAGGTTATCGGTGTATCCTCAGCAATCCCGAAAATACGGTAGAGTTCCTCTGACCAGTACATCTGATCCGTTGCTTTGTCCCACTTCCAATGGCCCACATGGGCAATCTGTTGGGCTTCGAGGAGATCCTGTTCACTTCGGCGTAACTTGGCTTCAATCTGTCGGCGTTCGAGTTCTGCCCCTGCCCGACCTGCAAAGATTTTGAAAATTTCTTCTGCCAGTTGAGTTTCAGGTAAGGGTTGACGATGAAAAACCGCGAGGATACCGATGGGTTCATGGGCAGAATTGAAGAGGGGAATTCCTAAATAGGAACGGATCTGCTGTGCCTGAATAAAATGATCATTGGGAAAGAGTTCATTGACCCGATCCTGATAGACCGTAACGGCATTGCGAGGCGATTTTACGATTTGTCCGCAGGGGCGATCGCGTAAATCCATTTCTACGTTGTTGATAATTTGTTGTTGATGACAAATCGCTAAGGTTTTGGCCTTACTTTCTGTCATTAATTCGCTAATTAAAACATAGTCAACATCCAGAATTTGGCAGAGATAATTCACCAATAGCTGAAAAAAATCATCGCCAATTTTAGAGACTAGGACTGTGGCAATGGTATTGATAATTTCTGTAATTTTTTGGCGTTCTTGTCCGTTTTCCTCGGCTTGTTGCTGTAAGTGGGTCTGTTGAATCGCAATGCTCAATTGATTGGCGACTTGATGGAGTAACTCCACCTCCTTTAGTTCCCAGGAGCGGGAATTTTGGCAATGGTGAGCAATTAATAATCCCCAAAGGTCTTCTCCGCATAAAAGGGGGGCAGCAAAAACGGCACGCACGCCTAAGCTTTCGAGTAAGTTTTGATAACAATCAGAATTGTGGGGTTCAGCGAGAGTATCGGCAATACAAGAAATATGACCTTGACGATACCGATTGATCCATTGTGGATTCTCGGCAAAGCAGTTGTCTTCTAGTTTTCGTCCCACAATTGAAAAGGTCGGGTCTAGAACGGATTCTTGAATAACAGTTCCGCACCAATTCTGGGGATCAAATTGATAAATCAAAACGCGATCGCAGTCGAGAAATTGCCGAATTTCGGTGATACTACTTTGAAAAAGGGAAGACAGATCCCAACCTTGACGAATACTAGCGGCCAGATGATTAAGTACCTGCTGTCTGCGCCATTGCCATTCCTGTTCCTGCATCCAGGCGGCGTGTTGCAAGACATTATTAATCGCCCGATTGAGGCCATCGGAAGTCATGCGATTTTTATCGAGGACATCTTTGGCTCCATCTTTTAAGGATTGTTCAGAAACACTGGGATTTTGTTGCCCCGTGATAATAATGCCAGGCATCGATTGATAGCCTGTTTGTTGCCGGAGTCGCTCTAAAAATTCCAAGCCGTTCATATCCGGTAAGAAGTAGTCGATCAGCAACAGATCGGGATGATAGGTCTGACACCACTGGAGGGCTTCGCTTCCCGTTGCAAAGTCCACAATTTCGTATTCAAAGTGGGGATTTTTGTTTAAATAACGACGATAAATGGCCCGATCCGTCGGGGAATCATCAACAACTAAAAGCCGATAGGGTTCGTTCGTTTTGGTCGGCGATCGCGGTTGAAAAGGGATCTCCGAAGCCAATAATTGTTCATTCAGACTCGATACCGTTGTCCGCAATTGATTTAACTCGGCAATTAATTCCGCTTGGCTTTTGTCCCAATCGTTTTTACGGGGTTCTTCATTACTGAAAATGGGTTTACTGGTCATACTCGTCATGTGTCCCCCCTAATTTGCCTACTCCGTGACTGGCACAATGCGATTTCTTCCCCGTTGCTTGGCTCGATAGAGGGCCATGTCTGCCGCTCGATAGAGAGTTTGTAGATCTTCTCCATCATCGGGAAACTGGGCCATCCCACCGCTAAAGGTCATTTGAAAAACGGTGCCATCACTCGCCGTAAATTGGTTCTGACTAAAATGATAGGCGATATTTTCTAGCCGTTGAAGACAATTTTCTTTGGTGCTGCCATACATCCCGATGACAAATTCTTCTCCCCCCCAACGCCCCACCACGTCTTCTTGGCGGAAGGTTTGGCTCAGCAGTTGTCCCACGTAGCGCAGAACGCGATCGCCCGTTTCATGGCCGTATTGATCATTAATACCTTTAAAATGATCCAAATCCAAAATCGCTAAATTTAACTGTTGTTGTTGACGTTTTGCCAAATTGAACAAGCGGGTAAGATCCTGCAAGGCTTTGCGTCGGAGGCAGACCCCCGTTAACTCATCCATTTCCGCCATACTCCACAATTTCCGCTGTTCTAGACGGATACGGATCCGGTTGAGCAATTCCGTCACCACAATGGGCTTACTCAAGAAATCATCTGCCCCCGCCTCAAAACTACTTTGGATGGTTTCAATATCCGTATGGGCCGATAAAAAGATGATGGGTAACCGATTCCAACGGGGATCACTGCGAATCACTTTACAGAGATCAATCCCACTCAGGGGAATATCCGTTAACATCCGCGAGGCCACGTCTTGACGATTGCCCACTGAATGAACCCCATTCAAACTCGTTGCCGATTGGGAAGCCAATTCTCGAACACTTTCTAGTTCCAGGGGATTTTTCCCTAACTTAATGTCCAGAATTAGGAGATCAGGCAAGGTTTGCTCCAAAACTTCCCAAAAATGTTGGGGACGATCAAGCATACTCAATTGATAGCCACAGGGTTCTAACAAAGAGCGGAGCAGACGCAATAGCTCTGGATCATCGTCAACAATCAGGAGGCGAGCGGTAGAAAGATTAGCAGTTTGCACAATTTGAGAAACAATCGTCAGAACTTCTGTCGGACTAATGGGGCGGGGCAAGAAACATTGACTGCCTAAACGGGCAGCCTCTAGACGTTTAAGAAAATTATCTTCAGCCGTCAGAATGACAATGGGCAGGGATGGAAACTGACGATTAATCGTGGCCAAAAAGTTAAAGCCGGTTTCGGCATCACTGGAGAAATTTAAATCCATGATGATGACATCGGGCAGATGGCTGGTGAGAGCAACCTGGGCCTGGGCGAGATCGTTGGTAACGGCTACTTCAAAGCCCCAGGTAACGGATTCGGCGGCAAGTTGATCGGCAAAGGCCACATCATCATCAATGATCAATAGGGACGGAATGGTCGGTGTCGCCAAGGCAGTGGGACATTGGGACGGTAAAGACGGGGATTCTGCCGTATTACTTTGTAGGAGATGGTTTTCTAGCATCGGCAACAGATGGCGGAGTTGGTCTAAATCCGATAGCCCTAAGTTTTTTTTCTGTTTAAAAATTTGCTGAATTTGACGGGCGATCACGGAGGCTTCTTCTAACCCAAAACTGCCCAGTGAGCCGGTTAGGGTATGGGCTTCTCCTTCGGCTTCTTGTTGGATTGCCGGAGTCAGGGTGTGATTTTCTAAGGCTTCAACGGCATTTTGAATCATTTTGAAGCGATCGCGGTAGGATTGGCGACATTCTAACCACACATCCCCTAAGCCAGGGGCAACGGTAGCGGGTACGGGGGCAGCGGTCGTTTCTTCGGGAACAGTCGGCGCATTTGCTTTATGAATTTCATCCTTGCGCTTGAGTCGATAGCCTAATTTATAGATGGTCTCAACAATATCCTCCGATCCCATTTGCTTCAGTTTTTTCCGCAGAGACTTGATATGGGAACGAATGGCTCCTTCACTGGGACACTCCTCCGCTGTCCAAAGCCGGTCTAATAGGCGAGTCGGGCTAAAGATTTGGTCAGGATTGCGTAAAAAAAGCTCTAATAATTGGTATTCCTTCGAGGTTAAGGGGACTAATTGCCCATCGTAGCGGACTTCACAATTATTCGGATTGAGCACCAATTGATCAAAGGTCAACAGCGGCGATCGCATCACCTTATTGCGTCGTAACAAGGCCCGAATCCGAGCCAGTAATTCTTCCACATTAAAAGGCTTCACCACATAATCATCGGCTCCCGCATCCAGCCCCATAACCTTATTCGTGACTTCATCCAGAGCCGTCATTAACAGGATGGGCGTGTCTCGATTGGGATTGAGAACCGTCGATTGATTCGTTCTAATACGCTGGCAAAATTGAATACCATCTAGCCCAGGTAAGACTAAATCCAACAAAATCAGATCATAGGGATAGGTTTCTGCCAAATCCCACGCCATATTCCCATCCATCGCCACTTCGACCTGATAGTGTTGTTGCACTAATATGACCTGAAGCAGTTCGGAAAGGCCTTGATCATCCTCGACGCAAAGAATTTTCACCGGATTACAATTTTTTTTAGTAAAACTATCGATACAAAAAAAGTGAAATAAGCGAAAACTCTCATTTCACCAGTCCTGCTTCTTTCCAATCATACTCTAGGGTTTCTAAAGACCGCATTTATTCCCAAGGCATTATAACCATAAATTCTCATTAAAAAAGACAGGCAATAAGATATGAAGCCTAAAGCTCTGATTTTAGGGCAAATATTCTATATATTGTCTTTAAACAAGCTTATTCAAGCTCTGTTTTATTGTCAAGAAACAATTTAATTCAAAGTCAAGAGACTGCAAATTGAATCTCCTGACTGAGGCAACCAATCCCATTGATGGTAATGGACTGAATATTCTTAGACATGCACCTGATTCGGTTTTAACGCGATGGTTTTGACGGTTAAATTTTCTAACCATGCCAGATTCCAATCTTCTAAAATCGTCATCCATTGGGGATTACACGCTTGACCGTCTTGCCAGTCAAAAAAGATACGATTAAAGCTCGGACGACGTTTATCAAAGAGATGGAAACATTTCTCAATCCAGACCACCTGATTGGGGTTGAGCATCAATTCTTTAGCGACAATGTTGGCCATTTCTTGGAGTTGATCGGGAGTGGAGCGAAAACTATCGGCCAATCTGTTAGAAAAAATGACGACTTGTAAAGCGGGATGGGGAAAATAAATTTGAAAATAAAAAGGGGAAGCTTGATCTTCTAAGCCCTCATTAGAGAAGACCTGATAACGGCAGTAGTAAGGATTTTCTTTGAGAGCACTTAGGGAATGGGTCATAGGTTAGCTCCTCTTAAAAGTCGAATCATTGTCGATCCGAAACAGGATAAAAAAAGAGAGTCGATGAAAAACGATGGTTCTGGGTCAGAATATCGCGTAATCATCCCATCGTGATGCATTAGCGGCTAAGAACTGGATTGAGTCGAAACCCCCAACATCCCAATGGCTTTGCCTGACTAATTAACAACAAACTGACATTAAGCAATTTTTGTGAAAGAGTTGTGAAGTTTTATGGACTCCCAGTATCTTCTTTAAAAAAACTTTAATCTTGGAGGGAGATGGAGAAGGCGGCCCATTCAGTAAAATTTGGATAGGTTCGTTTATTTATAAGGCACGTCATTCCTATCGATACTGTATTTGGTAATTTACAAGGTCTAAAAAGTAGTCAGGTTAAGCAACTCCAACGCCTGTACCACCAGCGTTTACCTGGCGATCGCTTTACGACTCCCGAATTTGCCCAACGGCTAGCGGCCATTAGCACCGAGATTGGTCAACCTATTTCGGCCTATATCAATCGGCGTGGTCAAGTGATTCGTGTCGGGGTGGGGACTCCTCGGCAAACCCAAATTCCCCCGTTAGAATTGCCCCGTTATGGTGCAGAGCGGCTTTCTGGGATTCGCTGTCTAACCACCAGTTTAAAACCCGATCCCCCCAAGGAATCGAGCTTAACGGCAATGGTCTTACAACGCTTGGATGCCCTAGTGTCTCTCGTTCTGACTGGCGAGGGCTTTGAACGACGGGGTGGCGGGGCAACGGGATATATCAAAGCGGTTTATTTAGCCCATCTGTTGCCTCAACCGGAATTGCCTGAAGTGGTCAGCTATTGGCAAGTGTCCGATCCCTTGAATTTGGATACGCTTTGTCAGGAAGATGCCCTTGAATTTGTTGAAAACCTAGAAGCGGAATTTCGGCGGGAATTTGTGGCCCGTCAAGTGGAAGCGGATCAAGATCGGGTGTTATTAGTCGGTTTACAGACCGATAATCTTTCTGATCAAGTGTTTGAAGATGGCCTGGCGGAGTTAACCCGTTTAGTGGATACCGCAGGCGGTCAGGTGCTAGAAATCCTCCGACAAAAGCGATCGCAGCCCCATCCCCAAACCGTCATTGGCTCAGGAAAAGTGGAAGAATTGGCCCTCAAAGTGCAAACCACCGGCGCAAATTTAGTGGCCTTTGATCGGGATTTATCCGCTTCCCAAATCCGTAACCTGGAAACCCAATTAGGAACGCGAGTGATCGACCGTACCGAAGTGATTTTGGATATATTCGCCCAACGGGCCCAATCCCAGGAAGGAAAATTACAGGTGGAATTGGCCCAATTGGAATACATGATGCCCAGATTAACGGGGCGGGGGCAGGCTATGTCCCGCTTAGGGGGTGGAATCGGCACCAGGGGGCCAGGGGAAACCAAATTGGAGACGGAACGCCGAGCTATTCAACGCCGCATTTCTAAACTGCAACAGGATGTCAACCAATTGCAATCCCATCGGGCCCGTTTACGCAAGCAACGCCAAAAACAGGAAATTCCCAATATTGCCATTGTGGGTTATACCAACGCAGGAAAATCGACGCTCATTAATGCCCTCACCCAAGCTGAGGTTTACACCGCCGATCAACTGTTTGCGACCCTCGACCCCACTACCCGCCAATTACGAGTGGCCGATCAGTCCCAGACGCGATCGCAACTTTTCCTGTTAACCGACACGGTGGGGTTTATCCATGAATTGCCCCCTTCGCTCGTTGATGCCTTTCGCGCCACCCTAGAGGAAGTCACCGAAGCTGATGCCCTGTTACAGGTCGTGGATCTGTCCCATCCGGCCTGGCAACGTCAATTAGAATCCGTCAACACGATTTTAGAAGAAATGCCGATTACCACCGGCCCCATGCTCATTGCTTTTAATAAAATTGATCAAGTCAGTAGCGAAGCTCTTGCCACTGCGAAACAGGATTATCCCCATGCGGTTTTTATTTCTGCCTGTCAACGTTTTGGCCTCGAAACCCTGAAGCAACGGTTAACCACCTTAGTCAATTAGTTGATTCTGGGAGAGTAAAGACGTTAAATAAAAAAGCAACGTCAGCATAAACCTATGTGGAAAGCAATTACTCGGTCGGCCATCGGCACTCGTCATCAAGCGGCTAATTTGCCTTGTCAGGATTACGGGGCTTACCGTTTATTGAATCAGGATATTCTCATTGGCGCGATCGCGGATGGGGCAGGGAGTGCCAAAAATGCCGATATAGGGGCAAAAGTTGCCGTTGAACAGTCCCTTAATTTTCTCCAATCTCGAATTTCGTCTCCCAATTCCTTAACAGAAGAACAGGCCCAGTCTCTGTTTTACGAATTAGGGGAATCGGTGCGTTCCCAATTAAGCCAAACCGCAACTCAAATGAAGGGGGAATTTAAGGATCTGGCTGCTACGTTGTTAGTTTTTATTGCCTCTCCCGACGCGATCGCGGCCATGCAGATTGGAGATGGTTTCATTGTCACCCGTTCCCCCACAGGAGAATACGAGCTATTGTTTCAACCCGACAAAGGTGAATATATTAACGAAACAACGTTTGTCACCTCTGATCAGGCCCTAGAAGCCTTACAGGTTAAGGTTTTGCAAACTCAATCTCACTTTATCTGTGCGGCGACCGATGGCGTTGAACGGGTTTCGCTAAATTTATCGCAATGGAAGCCCTTTTCACCATTTTTTGAACCCTTAGAAGCGTATTTACAGGAAACCCACCATCCTGAACAGGAAGATACCTATCTCAAGGATTTTCTCAATTCCGACCGCCTCAATGCCCGAACCACCGATGATAAAACCCTATTATTGTCTCTCTGGTGTCCCGTCACTAACGCTCATGCTTTGGGGTAAAGGAATCACGCTATGACCACGCCACAAACCCTTGTTATTAAAATTGGAACCTCTAGCCTGACCCAAGGGCAAACCGGTCAGTTAGCACTTTCGACGATCGCGGGCTTAGTAGAAACCCTATCGCAGCTACAGCAGTTCGGCCATCGAGTCGTTTTAGTGTCCTCAGGAGCCGTCGGAGTCGGGCGAGTACGTTTAGGGATTCAGGAACGACCCAAAAAGATTTCAACCAAACAGGCGATCGCGGCAGTCGGGCAGGGGCGATTGATGCGGATTTATGATGATCTGTTTAGTAGCCTCGAACAACCCATTGCTCAAATCTTGCTGACTCGACGGGAACTGATTGAGCGCAGTTGTTATGTCAATATCAATAATACCTTTCAGGCCTTGTTTGAATTGGGCGTAATTCCCATTGTGAACGAGAATGATACGGTCGCCATTGAAGAATTGAAATTTGGCGATAATGATACGCTTTCCGCGTTAGTTGCCAGTTTAATTGAAGCAGATTGGCTCTTTATTTTGACTGATGTAGACCGGCTGTATTCGGCTGATCCCCGCTCAAATCCCGATGCTAAGCCGATTTCTTTAGTAACAGCCAATGAGCTAGCCCAGCTACAGGTAGATGCAGGCAGTAGTAGCAGCCAATGGGGAACAGGCGGCATGATGACGAAATTAACCGCCGCTCGCATCGCCACCGGTTCAGGAGTCCGCACGGTGATTACCCATGGCAGACATCCCCATAACCTTCTGAAAATTTTGGCAGGGGAAGGCTTAGGGACGCAATTTGAACCGCAACAACGGACAGAAAGTGCGCGTAAACGTTGGATTGCTTACGGTTTATTACCTTCGGGTAAGCTGTATTTAGATGATGGAGCTATTAAAGCCCTTTGCCAAGGGGGAAAGTCCCTTTTAGCCGCAGGAATTACCCAGGTTAGCGGTGATTTTTCGGCAACCGATGCGGTACAACTCTGCGATCGCCAAGGAAAGGAAATAGGACGAGGATTAGTGAATTACAGCAGCACAGAAATCGCTCAAATTAAGGGACATCATTCGGAAGAAATCGCCAGTATTCTCGGCTATGTTGACTCAGAAACGGTCATTCATCGAGATAATCTCGTCATTCAGGAAATCATTTCCTAGCTCATTTTTGAGCAATTTTGCGCGATCGCAAACCTGCCGTTCTTAACAACGGTGAAAATCCCCTCTGCGTTTATGGCAAGCTTATTGCTTTTGGGGGTATTTTTTAGCTGTCAATGCGATGGGGAATACTTACTCTCTCCAACTTGAGTGATGCAAGAATTACTTATTTTGATGATAAAAATGCATTGCACAAAGTTTTTTGTCATTAAGGATACAAATCTTTACAAAAAAAACTAGCACCCTTAAGAAGTAATTAATTGAAGCGGCAACTCAAGCACTGCATTCGTTCAGTATTTTCCCGATTAATGACTAATTAGCTTGAAAAAACAAATGATGAGAAACCTTTCTAGACGTAAATTTATTGTAACCGCTGGCATGACCGCGATGGGAACCGCTATCTTGCATGGTTGTGGATCTTCCAATAACGCCCCAACAGAAACCAATACCACCTCCACCCCTACTAACGCGAGTCCTGCTGCTGCGGGAGATAAGCCAGAAGTTACCACGGCTAAATTAGGCTTTATTGCCCTGACCGATGCAGCCCCTTTAATTATTGCCAAGGAAAAAGGGTTTTTTGCCAAATATGGAATGCCAGACGTTGAAGTCCTCAAACAAGCGTCTTGGGGAACCACTCGCGACAATTTAGTATTGGGATCTGGTAGTGGCGGTATTGACGGTGCTCATATTCTGACTCCGATGCCTTATCTGATTAGCTTAGGGACAGTGACCAACGGCAAACCCGTACCTATGTATATTTTGGCCCGCTTGAATGTCAATGGTCAGGGAATCCAACTTAGCAATAACTACAAAGACCTTAAGATTGGCTTAGACACAAAACCCCTCAAAGAAGCATTTGCTAAAGTAACCGCCCCGAAAGTTGCAATGACGTTTCCTGGAGGAACCCATGATTTGTGGATTCGCTATTGGCTCTCTGCGGGGGGAATTGATCCTAATAAAGAAGTCTCTACCATTGTCGTACCGCCAGCCCAAATGGTAGCCAACATGAAGGTTAATGCCATGGAATCCTTCTGTGTCGGGGAACCTTGGCCCTTACAAACGGTGAATCAAAAAGTCGGTTATCAGGCTCTCACAACCGGACAACTCTGGAAAGATCATCCAGAAAAATGTTTCGGAATGCGGGCAGATTGGGTCGATAAACATCCCAAAGCAGCCAAGGCGTTACTCATGGCCGTCCTAGAGGCACAACAATGGTGCGATAAGGCAGAAAATAAAGAGGAAATGTGCAGAATCGTCTCAAAACGAGAATGGTTTAAAGTTCCCTTTGAAGATATTATTGACCGCTCTAGGGGAATATACGATTTTGGGGATGGCAATAAGGTTGAAAAACCAGATTTAATGCAAAAATACTGGATGGATAATGCTTCTTACCCTTACAAGAGCCACGATCTTTGGTTTTTAACAGAAGATATTCGTTGGGGCTATATTCCTGCAAGCACAGACACCAAAAAACTCATTGATACGGTTAACCGTGAAGATCTGTGGAGAGAAGCGGCTCAAGCGATTGGCGTTCCGGCGGATCAAATTCCCACCAGTACATCACGGGGAATCGAAACCTTCTTTGATGGGACAAAGTTTGATCCTGAAAATCCCCAAGCTTACTTAGATGGCCTAAAAATTAAAACCATTAAAGCTTAACGTCTTCACCTCGTAAAACGATTGAGTGAGGGAATCATCATCAATTTATCCTAATGGCTCCCTCTCAATTTTTTTTAAAATTTGGCTTCAGTCTGTGTATGACGTTTGGGGGAATTAAGTTTTTGCCCACTTCATCAAAAATCAAACGGCTTAATTTAAAAATTTCCTGATTATTGCGATATTCCTTTCCGCTTACTGCTTAAACGATTACTCTTATGGCAAATCTCAGTATTTCTCAACGACGAAACAAAAAGAACCCTTGGGCTTTCCTAGTCCGAGCTAAAAAAATTATTCGTCCCCTTGTTGCGCTCTTGATTTTATTGGCGATTTGGCAACTTTTTTGCTCCGGGCCAAACCCGAATCTTCCGAGTCCCTTAACGGTGCTGCAAGAAACGTGGGATCCGTTAATTATTAATCCGTTCTTTGATAATGGGGGAACGGACAAAGGATTAGGCTTACAAATTTTAGCCAGTTTAGGACGGGTTGCCGTTGGATTTTCGTTGTCGGCGATCGTTGGGATTGCGTTAGGAATTTTAATTGGCGGTAGTCGGGTGATGTACGATGCGTTAGATCCGATCTTTCAAGTCCTAAGAACGATTCCTCCCCTTGCCTGGTTGCCGATCGCGTTAGCCGCCTTTCGAGAAGCAGAACCATCTGCAATTTTCGTTATTTTTATCACAGCAATTTGGCCCATCATTATCAATACCACCGTTGGTGTTCAACAAGTTCCGCAGGATTATCGCAACGTCTCACGGGTTTTACAGTTATCTAAAGTTGAATACTTCTTCAATATTCTTTTTCCGGCAGCAGTGCCCTATATCTTTACAGGATTACGTATTGGTATCGGTTTATCTTGGCTCGCGATCGTTGCGGCTGAAATGTTAGTCGGGGGTGTGGGGATTGGCTTCTTTATTTGGGATGCCTATAATAGTTCACGAATGAGTGAAATTATCTTGGCATTACTGTATGTCGGTGTGGTGGGCTTGTTATTAGACCGTTTAGTTGCTTTTATTGCCAGTATAGTTGTTCCTGCTGAACAAAAATAGTGAATAGTTAATAATGAATAGTTAATAGTGAATAGTGAATAATTAATCAACTTAAAAAAATTAATTGTTTAGCTCTTCATTGTTTAGCTCTTCATTAAACTCCAAGAATAAATAACAATTCAATTCTCAAATTATTATTGGTTATCAACTATTAACTATCAACTATTAACTATCAACTATCAACTATTAACTATTAACTATTAACTATTAACTATCAACTATTAACTATTAATTCTAACCATGCGTTCTTTTATTGAAATTGACCATATCGATCGCGTCTTCCCCTTACCCAATGGGGAACAGTATATTGCGCTCAAAAATATTGATTTAAAGATTAAAGCTGGAGAATTTATTTCTCTCATTGGGCATTCGGGTTGCGGTAAATCGACCCTACTCAACATGGTTGCGGGATTAGATAAACCGACCGTTGGTGGGGTCATTGTGGAAGGGCGCGAAATCCAAGGCCCCGGCCCAGACCGCATGGTGGTGTTCCAAAACTATTCCCTTCTGCCCTGGCTAACGGTTCGTCAAAATATTGCCCTGGCCGTCAATCGGGTTCTGCGGCATTTGCCCAAAGCGGAACGGGAAAGAATTATCACCGATAATATTAATCTGGTGGGATTAAAACACGCAGCCCATAAGCGGCCCTCGGAATTGTCAGGGGGGATGAAACAACGGGTCGCGATCGCGCGGGCATTGTCGATTCGTCCCAAAGTTTTATTGTTGGATGAACCTTTTGGGGCCTTGGATGCCTTAACCAGAGGTAACTTACAAGAACGTTTGATGGAAATCGTTCAAGAACGTCAGGTGACCTGCATTATGGTAACCCATGATGTCGATGAAGCCCTGTTGCTGTCGGATCGGGTTGTTATGTTAACGACCGGCCCAGAAGCCCATATTGGACAGATCCTAGAGGTTCCCATTGCCCGTCCTCGGCATCGTCTAGAGGTTGTCAACCATCCCAGCTATTACGCGCTCCGCAATGAAATTGTTTACTTCCTCAACCAACAGAAACGGGTTAAACGAATCGGTCAGGTGACCCATGCCCCAGCCGTTGTAACCGGCAATGGCCTAGAAAAAATTAACCTCAATATTGGTTTTATTCCCCTCACGGATTGCGCTCCCCTGATTGTTGCTAAGGAAAAAGGGTTTTTCCAAGAGTTTGGACTTGAGGAAGTTAACCTAATTCGTGAACCCAGTTGGAAAGCGATCGCCGAAGGCGTTATCAATGATCGGCTCGATGCGGCCCAAATGGTAGCAGGAATGCCCTTAGCTCTAACCTTGGGAGCCGGCGGCAAGAAGCCCGTTCCGATTATTAATGCCCTCGTAATGAGTCGCAACGGGAATGCAATCACCCTGAGTCAATCTTTAGCTGAGGCAGGAGTTAAGAGCCTGGCAGATTTAAAAGCCCTCATTCAGGCAACCCCGGACAAGGTTCATACCTTTGGGATGGTACATCCTGCTTCGATGCATAATCTCCTATTACGGTATTGGTTGGCCTCTGGCGGCATTGATCCCGATGAAGAGGTGACTTTAACGGCCATTCCACCGGCCCAGATGGTCGCCAACTTAAAAGCGGGGAATCTAGATGGTTATTGTGTGGGAGAACCCTGGAACTCTCGCGCTGTCTATGAAGGCTTGGGTTACGTCATCGCCACTGATTTAGAGATCTGGGCAGGCCATCCTGAAAAAGTCTTGGGCGTGAAGGAAGAATGGGTTGCTCAGCATCCCGAAACCCATCTCGCTTTGGTTAAAGCCCTACTGAAAGCCTGTGAGTACTGCGACGATCGCCGCAATCGGGAAGAAATTATCGGACTCCTCTGTCAGCCCCAATACGTGGGATCATTGGAAGATTACACCCGTCCAGGGTTTATTGATCCCTATAATCGCGGTGATGGTAGCCAATCTGAGGTATTAATGCGATTTAATCAATTTTATGTGGATCAAGCCAACTATCCCCGACGGAGTGAGGGGTTATGGACATTGACCCAATTAGCCCGTTGGGGTTACACGCCCTTCCCTAGAAACTGGGTTGAAATCCTAGAGCGGGTACGTCGTCCTGACCTCTTTGGTGAAGCTTGTCGCCAGTTGGGTTGGCCCGATATTGAAAGCGATCGCCAAAATATCACCCTTTTTGATGGCATGGTCTTTACCCCCGACGATCCCATTGGCTATATTCAACGCTTTACCATTCATCGGGAACTGCAAGTTTCTGAAATTCTGCTCGATAGCCTTTCCCGTTTCTAAGTTTTGACGATTTATTCAACTCTTCTGAAGTAATCATGATCCTTCCATCCACTAGTCAAACGACCTCTCTCCCGCCTGATTCATCTTCTACGGTTCTCAATGGTATGACTTCTTCTGATTCCCTTTCTTCCTCCGCGAGCACAAATTTTCTCTTAATTGAAAACGTTTCCAAGGTTTATAACACGCCAAAAGGCCCCTATCCGGTACTAGAGGGGGTGAATTTAAACGTATCGGAAGGGGAGTTTATCTGTGTGATTGGTCACTCTGGTTGTGGAAAATCGACGCTCTTGAATATGGTATCTGGTTTTAATCAACCGACGGAGGGAACGGTTAAACTCAATGCCGAAGAGATTCAGGGGCCAGGGCCAGACCGCATGATGGTTTTCCAGAATTATTGTTTATTGCCTTGGAAAAGTGCCTACGATAACGTCCTGTTAGCGGTTAACTCGGTTTATCCCAATAAAACGCCCGACGAAAAAGCCGGTTTAGTCAAACACTATTTGGAAATGGTGGGTTTAACGGAAGCCGCTCAGAAAAAGCCCCATCAGTTATCCGGCGGGATGAAACAACGGGTCGCGATCGCGCGGGCATTGGCCATTTCTCCCAAGGTCTTGATTCTAGATGAACCCTTTGGGGCACTTGATGCCATTACGAAAGAGGAATTGCAGGAAGAATTGCTGAAAATTTGGCGGGAAACCAAGCTCACCGTCTTAATGATTACCCATGATATTGACGAAGCCCTCTTTTTAGCGGATCGGTTAGTGATGATGACCAACGGCCCCAGTGCCAAAATTGGCGAAATCTTAGACATTCCTTTTGCTCGTCCCCGCAACCGTGCCCAGATTATGGAAGATCCGAAATACTATGAATTGCGGAATTATGCCCTCGATTTTCTCTTCCACCGCTTTGCCCATGATGAAGACGATGAAGTCACAGAAGAAGAGCCAGCCAACACCAATTTAGGCATTAAAATTGGCGGCATTGTTGCAGGTGTAGCGGCATTAGCCTTAGTCGGTTTTGGTTTCTTCAATACCTTTGTTCCTAAAGGTACGACCACTTCCCAGCCTGCCACCATTGAAGCCCCTGCTCAGCCTTAGTGGTTGCCCATACTCAATTCAAAATGACATCGTTAGCCAAGTCGGACAATGCGAAAATAGGGTTCGGTTCTAACCACTCATCGATATATTAAAATCCTGTTACAGTAAAACAATAAAGATCATTCATCCCTTGAAGAGAATTTTTCTTTAAGTGGGTAAATTAATAACAGAAGCATCATTGACAGGAGGCACAATCGTGAGTCCCGAATTCAATCGTCAACAAAATTTATTTGGCAGCGAAGCTGAAGTCGGAGAAGGTCTTTGGAATTATGTCCAAACCTTGTCTCCCGAAGTGATCGCTCAACTTTCTAAGCCGGAGTCCCAGGAAGTCTTTCAGGTGATGGAACGCAATATTATCGGTTTATTGGGAAATCTTCCTTCTGAACATTTTGGCATTACGGTTAGTACCAGTCGGGAACATTTAGGACGGTTACTGGCTTCTGCAATGATGAGCGGTTATTTCCTCCGTAATGCTGAACAACGTCTCAGTTTTGAGCAGTCTTTTCATTCGCTACAAAGTGCTAGTGACCCTGAATAATTCTGCTGATTTACCCGTTCAAAAATTACGGCGATCGCTGCTCTACTGGTATCGTGAAAAGGGACGGACGTTACCCTGGCGACAAACCGCTGATCCCTACGCCATCTGGGTTTCTGAAATCATGTTGCAACAAACCCAGGTCAAAACCGTCATTCCCTACTACCATCGCTGGCTAAACCAATTCCCCACGATTAATACCTTAGCCCAAACCGATCAACAAACGGTGCTTAAAGCCTGGGAAGGGTTAGGCTATTATGCCAGGGGTCGCAACTTACATAAAGCGGCCCAAATCATTGTTCAATTTCATAACGGCCAATTTCCGACCCAGTTAGCGGATGTTTTAGCCCTCCCTGGCATTGGACGAACGACCGCAGGCGGCATTTTAAGCGCAGCGTTTAACCAACCGATCGCTATCCTAGACGGCAATGTGAAACGGGTCTTAGCTCGATTGATGACGCTACCTGTCCCACCAACAGAAGCCCTAGCGGAACTTTGGGAATTATCCGAACAGTTAGTTGATCCCGATCAGCCGAAAGATTTTAATCAGGCGTTGATGGATTTGGGCGCAACGATTTGTACCCGTAGCCAGCCGAAATGCGGCCAATGTCCCTGGAATTTTGCCTGCCAAGCTTACAATAAGGGAGTACAAACTGAATTTCCAAAACGCAAGATGTCTGCTCCCCTTCCCCATAAACGCATTGGTGTGGCTGTTATTTCCAACGATGAAGGATTAATTTTGATTGACCGTCGCCCCGAAGAAGGGTTATTAGGGGGATTGTGGGAATTTCCAGGGGGAAAGATTGAACCGAATGAAACCGTTGAAGAATGTATTGAGCGAGAAATTTTAGAAGAAATTGGCATTAAAATTGCGGTTGGCGAGAATTTAATGACGATTGATCATGCCTATACCCATTTTCGAGTAACGTTAAATGTTCATCTGTGTGAGTACGTGAGTGGAACGCCGCAAGCGATTGAATGTCAAGAAGTCCGTTGGGTAACGTTGGATGAAATTGATCAGTTTCCATTCCCCAAAGCGAACAGTCAAATTATTGCCGCATTAAAAGAACGGGCTGTTTCAAGCTCTCTGTAAGTAAATGATTAGGCGATCGCTGATTAATTTAAGTCTCCCAAAAAGTAATAAAAATAGGGAATAAAAGTATGGTAGTAACTGCACCCCATCCTAAAAAATTTACAACCGAAGAATATTACAAAATGGCCGAGTCGGGGATCTTGAAAGACGGCGATCGCGTAGAGTTAATTAAGGGAGAAATTATCGAAATGTCACCCGTTGGCTTCAGACACGCTGCTTGTGTTAATAAACTTAATCAAATAGTAACCGTTCAGAGGGTCTAAATCTGATAATCTAAAACTCATGGAAGAAAAACAGCTAGTAGAGAAAGCAGAAATTGACGAAAAGGATTGGGAAAAAACGCCAGTGAGCGTCAAAAATCTGGTGTTG
>JAYKGY010000138.1:0-3553 GCA_035285545.1 Snowella sp.
TTGAAACGGTGACTAAAAACGTTCCATCTGGGCTAAATTGCACATCATCAATAGATTTTTGATGACCGTTTAAAATCGCCAGAGTTTTGCCTTGTAAATCCCACAAACGAACCGTTTTATCCCTAGAGCTAGAGGCTAAATACTTTCCATCGGGACTAAAGGTGACGGAATAAACTGAGCCTTGATGACCTTTAAATGTTTTTAGTAATTGTCCTTGTACGTTCCATAATTTAACCGTTTCATCCTTGGATGCCGTTGCAATTAATTGACTATTTGGGCTAAAACTCACACTATAAATACTGCCTTGGTGTCCTGAAAATTGTCTTAAAAATTGCCCTTGATTTGTCCACAGTTTAAGGGTTTCATCATTAGAAACCGTCGCAATCAATTGACCATTTGGACTAAATACAACCCCCGTCACTCCCTCTTTATGACCGGATAAACTATTTTTTTCTTGAATAGTATTGAGAATTTTTTGTAAGGCTAAAAGGGGACTGGTTGCTGGATAATCTCGTAACTGTTCATGGGGCTTTACCATTGTTTTTAGGGTTTGTCCGGCTTGCATGGCAGATAACAATCCATTCATTTCTTCAAAGGAAAATTGACGTTCTGCACTGTCAGCAATTCGTTGTAGTTCCGTTCCTAAATGGGCTTCTGATTGTTTTTGGTAGGCCATACGGGCTAAGCCAAGGGCAAAGACGGAACCTAAAAGTGAAAAGACTAAGATCGCTGACCCGAAGTAAATTCGACGTTGGGCTTTTTGATTTGCTGCTTGTAGGATTAAATTCGCTTTTTCGGCTTCCTGTTGCTCCAGATTTTGACTGGCATTGAGAAATTGATAATCTAAATTGCTTAAGCTTTTATTTGCTGACCATTGCAGAGCATCTTTCAAGGCCTGACCCCGCAATAAACGGGATTGATCCTGAAAATGGGAAGTTTCCCAGGCTAAGATAGATTCGGAATAGGGACGAATTTTAGCGAGTTCCTGACTAACCCAATCGAGACTAAAAATGGTTTGATAAATCCGGTTATAAACCGTTAATTGGTTATGGCGTTTAACCACTAATCCTGTTAGGCGCAATTCACTTTGTTCTGAGCTATTGTCCGCTTCAACAAAACCTACTTTTAAAATGTGTTGATAAAGTCCTAGTAATCTTCCGGTTTTTTGCTCATCCCGAAATAGGCGATCGCGAATGGTTTTAAAGTGAACGGGTTCATCCTGAGATTCCCAAAATTTGATCACCTTTTCATCAATAATTTTTTCAACAATCTTTTTTTCTTCACCATCCGTAATGAATTGATCCTGTTGAAGTAATAAGAAACAAATTTTCTGGGTTAAAAAGGGTTGTCCCCCCGTCCAGTCTAAAATAATTTGTAGAACGCGATCGGGATTTTTTGCAATGGTTATTAAACCTGAAGCTAACGGGCTAACTTCTTCTAGGGTAAAACCTGTTAATTCAATGGCTTGACCAATATTAAACGGCGTTTGGGTTTTTTCTCGTATTAAATCTGAAGGGGTCGCCACACCAAACAAAGCAAAACAGAGCCTTTCATAACGCTTATCTTCTGCCCGTTGATTGTAGCAAAAACGAATCAGAGAAAAGAAATCATCTAAGGAAAATTTAAGGCTCAGAACTTTATCAATTTCATCAATAAAAATAAACGCTTTTTCGCCCTTGGCATGAACTAAAATAACTTCTTCCAAAAATTCTTTTAATTTCTGGACAGGTGAGATATTTTCTCGTTCCTTTAACCAATTTTTTAAATTAATTTTTCCCGTTAACGAAAACCCTAAAAATAACTGGGTAATAATGCCGTTATACCACTGCTGTTGGTCTAAATCACTGCCTAAACTAGTAATATCAATGGATGCACAGCTCATTCCTTGAGCCTGTAATTGGTGCATTGCCTGTACCCGCAAGCTGGATTTTCCCATTTGCCGACAGTTAAAAACATAGCAAAATTTACCCTTTTCCAAGGCAGTTAATAGTTCTTTATCCGCTTTTCGAGCAACATAGGTCGGGTGATTAAAGGCTAAACTTCCCCCAACTTTATAACTTACTGAACTTACTTGTTCTAACATTTTATAAAAATCTTATTAATCTTTAAATAGTCTTAAAAAGTCTTTCAAATCATCTAATAATAGGCTGTCAAAATCAAAAATATGGCTTTTTTCTCGTAATACATAATCAAAGGCACTCATCGTACATTTTCTACCGGCCTGTGTTGCTTCATCAGGGGAACAGGTATCATAACGCAGATAAATGCTTAACCAAAATTTATTAAAATCTTTATCCGAAATAATTATTTTTTCTGTCTCTACGCAGTTACGCCACTGATCTAGGCAATCAGCATGAAGTGAGGGCTGAGTTGTTAGATTTTTTAAAAGTGTTTCTAATTCACCTTGTCCAGCAACATTAGTAAAATAACACCCCAATTGAAGAGAAATATTGTCCTTCGTTGTAACCGTAATTAATTGATTAATGTCATCAAGAGAAGTAGATGCTTCAAATACTTTATTTACACAATCATTGATGAAACCTAACCTCTCTTTCTTTGTCTTAAGATCTTGATCAATAATTATGCCAACTTTTGTTACATCATTTTTTAAAATTTCTTTAGATAAATTTCCTAAAGTTCTAACCATCAAGTTCTGATCTAATCCATTTAGACATTCATATTTATCAATACTGATTGAATCTTTAATCTCACAAATTGGCTCATCTACTTGAATATTATTAAGATTAAGAATTTCAATTAGCTTTTCAATGAAAATTTTATCGTTTTTACTTTCAACAATTAAAATATTAGCCATTCCTATTCTCCTCTGATTGCCTTACCACGTTCAAGCGCATATTCTAAGAGGTCGATATCTCGATTAATAGCAACAATTTTATCGGTTCTTGGGCTATAGGCTAATTCAAAATAGGTTCCTTGATCGGGAAATTTTTTGGCTGCTGCTGTAAAGGCTTTAATCATTTCTAAACTATGAGTCGTTGCAAAAATCAAAGTATCCAATTCTTCCGCTAGAGTAAATAAACCTTCCCAAAAGTATTTTTGATTTGTGTAATGAATTCCATTTTCTATTTCATCAATAAATAAAGCTTTATGATCTTTATCAAGAAGTTCTAATATAATTGCAGTAACACGATAAATGGCATCTCCAAAGAGAGAAATTGGTAAACCTCTCGGCTGGGTTTTAGTTTGAATATATAAAGTTGGCTCGATATGAGTTCTGGTACGAAGATCTATAATTGAAGGGTCAAGTATTTTAAGGATATTTAAAACTTTTTCTCCATCTCCTGCTAAATCAATTTTATCGTATTGCTGAGCGATCTGTTGATTAGAAATAAAAAAAGAAGAAGGTACTAAAGGAATACTATTGACTTCAAAAGGATCTGAACTAAGACCTTCATAAGAAGCAAATAAATTTCGTTTACTTGATTTATCCTTATTTAATTGTTGATGTATTTGAAGAGTTGCTACAGATGAACCTAATTGTAGAATAGAATCAGAAAATTTATTTCTATCTTCATCATTAATTTTTTTATTC
>JAYKGY010000139.1:0-39543 GCA_035285545.1 Snowella sp.
ATTGGATATGAATCAACGGTTAAATTTAGAGATGACTTAAGGCATAAATTTTTCTAGAATCTTTTACTGGTAAGCTTTCTGGTCTTCAGATGGCACTTCGTTGCAGCTTCGCTACCTTTACCCCTAATTGAAAAAATTGGATTACAAAATTATTTACAATCCCAAATGTAATTTTCTTTGGTCATCCATTAAGAAAGCGATCGCTGTCTTGTCGGCATAAAAAAAGATCCGCGATCATTTCCTGAGTGTTGGGTAGCGCGATCGTGAATCTTTAGGGTTTATTGGCTAGGGGAGGTCATTTAACGTCATCTTTAGGAAGAATGCTCATGAATTAAATTTCTACCCAGTTAAACTTTAGTTTTTTTATATTGTTAAGGCGCTGGAACCGGGTATTGTGACTTGACTGTACATGGCCCAAGATGAATCAGCAAAAGTACCACCGCCAATAAAGTCGTCGTTTTGGTTGCCCACGCCATAAGCCTTATAAGCACCTTCTCCCCAGGCAGTTTCTTCTCGTCCTTCGCAGGGAATGCCTAATTCTGCTAGCGTGACTTGGGCGATCGTAACTTGGGCGTTTGTTTGTCCATTACTATTGATTGGTTGAAGGATAATGGCTACTGTGTCATCACATTCGGGCGTAAACCCCTGTCCCAGCAAATAAGCTCGATCAGCAAGCTCATCTGCCTTGGCATTAGTGTAAGAACCAAGGCCACTAGTGCTTTGAGTATCATCAATGAGAGCCCAGATTGCTCGCTGAATGTCCCCATAAGTGATTGTACCTAGTGAGTCATTTGTTGGAGTCTCTAATCCTGTTAATGAGTCGTACTCATTTGGGTAATCTTGGGGATTAGCATTACTGCCCTTGTAGTTATATTCATCAAGTAGGGTATCGCCAACTTCAAAGTTATTCAAAAGCCAATTGACAGCATCTAAGTTGTTAGGTTTATCAACAATGCCTTGCAGATTTTCATAGCTAGAATAAACGTTAGCCGTGTAATCCGTGTTGAGACCTATCGTTCGAGCAGTGTCAACACACCACCCATCATAAGTGCCATTTAGCCATGACGCTTCGGTTGATGTGATTTTGGTATCAAAATAGCTATTATCGCCAGGGCTAGGATAATCTACAACTTGGATTTTAACTTGATCTGGGAGAGAATATTCTAATGCATCTAGTCCACCTAATTGGAAGACTTCCGCATGGGCAGCTAAGTTAAGTATGTCTTCAGAGTTTAGAGAGATATTCTCAATCTCGAAGGTCTTGGTTTTGCTAAGCTCTCCATTATCACTTTTATAGTCAAAATGACCGATTTGCGGCAAACCAGATTTATTAGTGGGTATACCGTCTAAATCACTAATACTGTAGTCAAAGTGCGTCAGCCCGATATGCCAATCATCTCGAGTATCATTTGGTGTTAGATCCTCGATTTGGTAGGTAATCGTTAAGGTCTTGGACGTAGCATTATAACCATATATGACATTACCAACATCAACAGCACTTTCCTGGGAACCACCACCAGCAATTAAGTCAGTCGTAACTTCAAAGCTTGCATCTACCATATCAGAATCCGTAAACGTGGTGGTGGCGACCTGACCATCCGAACCCGTCGCCGTCAAAATCAACGTCGCATTTAACGCATCAGGAGTACCGCTACCCGTGCCATTGTTATCCGTTGGCACAAACCAGGTTGTTACCACCTGACCATTAGCAACCCCATCTAAGTCACCTTCGCCCCCATCCGTAATAGAAAAAGATGGATAGACATCCGCCTCACCATCATCCCCAGGATCGGTGGGGTCATCCTGAATCTCAAACTTAATCGTCGAACCAACCTCAAAACCACTCGCCGTAATCGTAGCGGTTTCCCCTGGTGCGTAATCCAGTTTATCCGTAATAACCGTATAAACCGTTGAATCGCGAACCTCTTCATCGAACAACGGATCAATTAAAGAATAATTATCCATGATTATTTATCCTCAATTAGATAAATTGTTTTGATTTAAATTGCTGATACAAAACAAACATTGAAAATTGACCATACTTCTTGAAGGGTTTGCTTAGTCAGACAAAGATCTCATCGCCAAGAACAAATACTTATTGTTCACGACTTGATCGACCCCCAAACCCCCACTAAGTATTTTTACTTTTTCAAAAAATGCATTCTTAGTTGAATACGTGTATATACTGAGAATTGTTGTACACCAATAGAAGCCAATTGTGCAAAATGCTTTTGTCTTTACGAATCTTTATGAAGTGAAATACTTTGCATTACCAAAACTAATAAAAGAGGTACATAAAAAAACAAGCAAGTGCAGACTCATGCGTAACAATACGCAGAAAAAACAATTATGAGGGCAGTCCCCTTAAGTAACCTTATTCACACTTTTTATACACACCATGTCAAAAATTACCCACAAACAAATTTCCGTTGATCTAGATACCCAAACTGTGACCTACGAAAGACGGGTGATTCCGTTGTATAAAAAAGAATATGAATTATTAGTATTATTTTTAAAATTTCCCAATAAAATATTTAGCTACGACAGCATTATTGATGAGCTTTGGGATATCGAACATACTCCAACCGAAAGTAATATCCGATCCCACTTTAGAAATATTAGAAAAGCTTTTAAAAAAAATAATATTTCCGTTAAAATTATTGAAAATATTTATGGAATAGGGTATCGATTAAATCCCTTATTTATTGATAATGTCGTACATAGTTACTTAGACAAACCCTTTAATTTATTCACTGACAGCCTAGTAAACACTGAACTAAAATTAACTAAGACAAAAAAATATATTGTTATCAATGAAAAATTTATTGTCACATACTTATCCCCAGAATTTATCCATGATTATCATAGTTTGTGGTCAATTGCGCTGGAAAATGATGTGAGAGATATTTTCCCAGAATTCGTACAATTTGAAAGTGTTATTGAAAATCACAGTGAAAAAAAAGATTATTGTTTTATTATCAAAGGAAGGGCTAAAAACTCTGGTTTTACAAGGCTTATCTACACTTGTTTCGATACAATTCCTATGAACTCCGAGCATCATGAGCATTGCCAAGAAAAGTTTTTTTATGTTTTTTTTGAAGATATTCAAGACAATGCCGAAACAATTCTGGAACAACAAAATCTTCCCTAATTCTTTATCCCTAAAAGCGACTCAGTCCTTATCATCAATGATTGGCATTTTTTATTAAATCTAATGAAAAATGAGGTTTAATCTCTTCTTTCCAATATCTTGAATGGAGGCGTTTGCCAATAATAATCCCGGATAAACGGCATGATTCCAAGTGGGATGACAAAAAGCTGAACAGCCTGGCTCTGTTTTAACAACTTCGTAATTTAGAGATTCCTTAACAATAGCAGGCAAGTTAAAAAAGTCAGTTCCAACTTCTGAACATAAAGGTTTTCCATCGACAGGAAAGATAATTTCGGTTAAAACATTTTGCTGTTGAGCTTGTAATTTAATTTGTTGCGCTAAACGAATAAATTTACCCAGTAATCGATCTTTTTCATCTTGAATTTTCGTTGAATCTTCTAATAATGAAAACTTGGCTTGTAATAAAACCAAAATTAAAGTGGGTGGCTGTTCTGTCCAATCCCAATTCCAAGCCGGTAAGAGCGATCGCTGATGATTTAATAAATAAGACGTTGGCGGTTTGAGATGAATTTCACACTCAGGAAGGGAAATCAGTACCATTGCTAATCCCGATTAATGGCTTTTTCTGTTTTAGCATCAAATAAATGAATTTTATCCAATGCGATCGCGAGCCATAGGGTATCGGCTAACTGTACGGGGTAATCAGGCGAAATGCGAATCTGGAGAGAAATGGACGGATCATCAACCAGATGAACTAATAGGTAGGTTTCATTCCCCAAGGCTTCCACTAAATCCACCTGAACCTGAAGATTTTCAGGACTTTCGTGACTCACCGCAAAGTGTTCGGGTCGAATCCCCAATAACAGCGATCGCCCAGGATAAAAACTGGTGTAGGAATGCCAATACTCCGGTAAAGTTAACTTAAACTGAGGATGGGTAAGCAAACTAGCGGACTCTACCCCGACTTGAATAAAATTCATGGGCGGAGAGCCAATAAACTCAGCCACAAACCGATTTGCAGGCTGATTGTAGAGTTCTAACGGTGGAGCTAACTGTTGAATTTCTCCCTGATACATCACCGCAATGCGATCGCCCATTGTCATCGCTTCGGTTTGGTCGTGGGTCACATAAATGGTGGTAATGCCCAATTGCCGTTGCAGTTTAACGATTTGACTGCGGGTTTCTGCCCGTAATTTTGCATCCAGGTTGGATAAAGGCTCATCCATTAAAAATACCTGGGGATTACGCGCGATCGCCCGTCCTAGCGCCACCCGTTGTTTTTGTCCCCCA
Source organism: Snowella sp. (assembly GCA_035285545.1). GTDB lineage: Bacteria > Cyanobacteriota > Cyanobacteriia > Cyanobacteriales > Microcystaceae > Snowella. Next base: position 4,403 of record JAYKGY010000139.1, read on the forward strand.
GACAGTTGTTTCGGCAACCTATCTAAAAAAGGTTCAATCTGCAATCGGGCTGCCACTTCTCGGACTTGCTGTTGAATGGCTTTTTCCTGAGCGGAACGATACTGTAAACTTCTGGGTAACTTGCGGGTAAGTCCGGTTAAGGTATTTTCTAACCAACTCGGTAATTTTTGACCTTTTGCCTCTCTGACAACCGCCGTATTCATCCGCCGCAGACCAAAGGCAATATTGTCATAAACGGATAAATGGGGATAGAGGGCGTAACTTTGGAACACCATCGCAATATCTCTTTCCTTGGGCGGAACCTGATTGACGACGCGATCGCCGACAAAAATATTTCCTCCTGTCACCTCTTCGAGTCCCGCAATCAACCTTAAAAGCGTACTTTTCCCACAACCCGACGGCCCCACCAAGACCATAAATTCGCCGTCTTCGATGGTGAGATTAATGGAGCGTAAAACATTGACCTGACTGGATTTGTTACGCTGGGATTCAGAAGCCTTCCCCGAAGTTTGTTCTTCTGTATCGGGAGTCTTTACCGAGGGACTGCTAGACCGACTCGGAAAACTTTTATAGAGATTCTCGACAACTACCTTAGCCACGCTGACAATAGTGTAATGTTTTGTTTCAAGATAATATCATCAATATGGAGAATAGGGGATTTGAACCCCTGACCTCTGCGGTGCGATCGCAGCACTCTACCAACTGAGCTAATTCCCCTTGTAGAAGGCTATTTTATCATTTCATGTTGCTTTTTGTGATCTGTTTTAATTTGTGTTTAACGCTCCTCAACCTTTATATTGTGGTGCGTTTGTGGCATTTGCAACAGTATCTCAAATGTTTAACTCGAACCTTTACCAAGCTAGAAAAATGCTCCCATCGTTTGTTAGCTCCGGCCCCTGCTAATTTAATCCACATGAAACAGGGAACTGTAAAGCTGCGACGATACTATCAACTTTTAGCACGGCAATTAATGTTATTAGAAAGTCTATTGCAAGGGCTACAAGTGATTAGGAGTATTTGGCGATATCAAAGAAAATTGATTAATGACTAACATAACAAATTATGTTTAATAAAAGAAGAACTTTTAGAAAGTGTTTTATTAGGCTATCAAGTATTTATACTTTAGTTGATCAATTAATTTTCCATCAAAGCTTAAGATTTCAATAGGACTGTTAAATAAAACAAATATAAGAAGGGAAATATATTTATTTTTTCTTGTCATTATAAATAATTTTGTTTTTTTCAAAATCAATTTCTGCTTTAACAAAAATAATGTTTTTAGGAGAATCTTTCTTGATTTCATTAATTATTTTATCATCACTTCTTATACCAGTAATTACCTTGGTTACTTTTCCAATAGCTTTTTCAATTCCTCTTTCACTTTTGCAAAATGCTCTATATTCTTGTTCATATTTCCATTTATCAATTTTTCGAGATAAGATATCTATGGCAACTTTTTTATGATAATCTCCCCCTAAAATACTAAAAATATTTTTTGTATATTTTATTCTTTTGATAAATAGAGAATCAGCCCCTTCATCAATAAAATATTCGTCCTTCTCCTCAGAATAATTAAAATTATCAAAGTCTATTTCTATACAGACTCCTTGATGACCATTCGCATAATGTGACCACATTAAAATGTCATTAGCCGTTTTAGATAATGCACAAATTTTTAGATTTCCTTTATCATGAATAATTTGATGGACATCTTGTGCATCTTGGCTATTTCCGTAAAATTCAAAATAACCCTCCATTGGATCATTACAATTTCTCCAATCTGCAAAATATAATTTCCCTTGCAAAATACTGATAATTCTTTCAATTTCCTTCTTCTTGTCATCATTATTCTTCTGTGGATCAATAGAACGATATTTGTATAATTTTAATTTTGTCATCTTTAATAAAATTCAATAATAATGAAACACTGGTGGTCTAGTTAGAAATTATTGGAAGTAAAAAATTTGTTTATTTTTCTGTAGAGGGCCGGAACCATTGGGATAGCTTATTGATCAACCAACTCAGTAGAGCACCTAACATCAAAATGCCAATCGCGGGATTGAATAAGGGAATCCAGAGTTTTTGCCAGAGGGATAACCCCAGATGAACGCCCATCGAATCTCCTACAACGGCGATCGCGAACCAAAAAAAACCAAAAAGAACGAGAAAGACATCAGCAACCAAGATGCGATTCAGCCAAATTAAAACGGTTTCTTTCATTGTGGTTCCTTATAACAAGCCCTAAAACAATTATTCTATTTTACCGAAAAGTTGCTATTCTAATTGAGGACTTTGTTGAATAAATTCCATTAAACAATCAATTCTCTTAATAAAAATAAATTTAATCAAATGTTAAAAACTTGGTGGCTTTCTTTTGAAAAAAATCCCCGACAATGTTGGATGATTTCTATCCTGTGGCTATTGTTAATTAGTTGGATTGGATTTTTCTGGAATCTTGGGGTTTTGGGGGTGATGGATAAAACCGAAGCCCTTTTTGTGGAAGTCGGCCATCAAGTTTATCTGACTAATGATTGGATTACGCCCCGTTGGAACTGGCAAACCTTTTTTGATTATCCCATTTGGGGTTATTGGATGGTTGCCCTCAGTTTTAAAGTTTTTGGGGTGAGTACCTGGGCAGCCCGATTCCCTGCGGCTTTAACCGCGATCGCGTTAGTGATTTTAAGCTTTTATACTCTCCGTTATTTTGGATTCAATGGGGAAGAGACAGAACTTGACACTCGACAAAAGTGGATTCGGGCTTGGATCGGGTCGGGAATTGTCGCGCTCAATCCGGGTTGGGTCGGTTGGGGTCGCACTTCCGTTACCGATATGTTTCTTTCAGGGTCAATCGCGATGGCTATGCTCAGCTTTTTTCTCGGTTATGCTCAGGCAGATAACCCCAAAGTTCAGCAACGGTGGTATTTAGTGGCTCCCGTTTTTGCGGCGATCGCGGTTTTAGCCAAAGGCCCCATTGGGATATTACTCCCTGCGCTATCCATTACCGTCTTTTTGTTCTATGTCGGGCAATTTTGGCAAGTTTTACGGGAAATGAAACTGATTCCCATGATTGCGATTTTTCTGGTGATCACCGTTCCCTGGTATGCGGCGGCGGCTCACGTCAATGGCTCAGAATTTGTCGGAACTTTCTTTGGCTTTAGCAATTTTCAACGCTTTACTTCGGTTCTTTATCGTCATGCAGGGCCTTGGTATTTCTATCTGCCCTATTGCTTCATTTTGCTATTTCCTTGGTCGCTCTTTTTACCGTTGGCGATCGCGCGCTTACAGTTTTGGCGCAGAAAAGTTTGGGCATCCACCCCCAGAAACCGTCAATTAGGCTTATTCTGTTTCGTCTGGTTTATGGTGATTTTGGTCTTTTTCTCGGCTGCTGCCACCAAATTACCGGGTTACATCTTGCCCATTGTTCCTGCGGGAGCCATGATGATTACGCTCTTTTGGGGTCAAGAGATGTTAGCAAATCAGGCGAAAACCTATAGGCAATGGCCCTTTTTAACCAGTGGCATTATTACAACCGTTCTCTTTTTTGCATTGGCGATCGCGGCGTTTATCAGCCCACAGTTAGCAGGAAGCGATCCCGCTTTTCCCACCTTTGGCGAAACCCTAGCGGCTTCTGGCATTCCCGTTATTTTTGGCGTGGCTTTGACTTTATTAAGCATTGCTTCCCTGATTTTATTAATTCGCAAGCCCTATCGCCCTTGGTTTTGGACAGTGAATTTAGGCTTTTTCGTGGCCTTGTTAACCTTGGTGGTTCCGCCCCTCGCCCCGATTATGGATAGCCAACGGCAACAACCCTTTCGAGAATTAGCCAGAGAGGTGGGAAAAGTTGCAAAACCGCAAGAATGGGTCTTTTTAATGGGCTATCTCCGTTATAGTTTGGTGCATTATAGCCAACGTCGCATTGAGTTTTTTGATGATGCCAATTTCGCGATCGATTTCCTCAAAGATCCAACTAAAACGAATCCTCTTTCAACGGTTTTAATCGTCACTGAACCTAAGTTTATGGAACGCTTTAATTTACAACCTGGTGATTATCAATTAATTGATGAAAAAGGTGTTTATAAGTTAATTCGAGTATCAAAATCTGTATTATTGGAACGCTATCCTCAAAAATAAATTGCTTGATTTTATGGGTTTCTAAAGTACGCGATCGCCTTTAGGAATTTTGTTATAATAATTACGGACTTGGTAGGTAGAGGTCTTTTTTATGAATAGTGCAGAGCTTCGTGGCCAAATTCAAGATTATGTTGAACAGTTATCAAATGATAAGCTATTAATTGCGGCTGACTTTTTAGCTCATTTAGCAGGGCAAAATGATAATGATCCAACAGAAGAATTACTAAAAATCAGTGGTTTTCAAGAGTCTTTTGAAAAAGCTAAGAAAAATGTTAACGAAGGAAAGGTGATTATTTTGGAATCGGATGAAGTTGAGTTTGATCCCGATGATACGCCTGTAGAAGAAGTTAAGGCGAGTTTGAGAAGGGCTTTACAGGAGTACAAAGAAGGGAAAAGAATCCCTTTAGAAGATATGTGGAAGGGAATTGATGCCGAATAATTCTCGTTTATTTCATATTGACTTAACTCCTGAATACAGGAGAAATTTAAAAGATTTAGCTAAGAAATATCGGAATATCCGCTCCGACACTCAAGCTGCTATTGAAGATTTACAAAAAGGTGTTATTGTCGGCGATCGCCTGACAGGATTTGGCTCTGAGATTTACGTTTATAAGCTCAGGATTAAAAATAGTAATATCCAAAAAGGAAAAAGTGCTGGCTACAGATTAATCTATTTACTTGAATCAGCAACCAGTATTTTACTGTTAACGATTTATAGTAAGACGGAAAAAGAAGATATTACAGTTAATGATATTAATTCAATTTTAGGTGAGTATTTTATAGAGGAATAAAAAGCGATCGCCCTCTTCCTCTCCCCTCTAAACAGCAATCATTCTTTATACTTATCTTGCAAACCTGTAAGATATTACAATTTAAACCGTCTGCTTAAGCTCAAGGCTCTTGTTTTTTCATTATTTTTGTTCATAGATAATTGAACCAAAAATCTTTTTCCATTTTCGCTTAATTCTAAGTACCTAACCATTTTTGAGCAAACTAACTGCCTAAATTCTTTGAGTTTATGAGGGTTATCTTGTTCCATCAAATCCCCAATACTTCTCCCTGGCTGTTTGGCTCTTTCTTCAAGTGCTTGCTGCTCTGCAACGACAGCAAATAGAGCTTTCTTCTTTTCTAGTGCATATTCATACTCTAAGTGAGTGTAGCTTTTTGACTATTAGGCTCAATACTGCCGTAACGTCCTCCTAAAATTAACAAAAAGACATCTGATTCATCAATCCATTCTTTAATTACTTCCCATTGCGACTGATCGCCCGCAGAAAATAATTCCATTCCTGCTGGTATATGTCCCGCCGTCAAGATTGCTTCTACTGCGGCTTGCCTCTCTGATTTCAAATCAAGATAAGTTGATGATACAAATACCTGTAATTTTCTTGCTATAGCCATTATTTGTAAACGTCTAAACAGAAGTAAGATAAGCCACAAAGACTCTATCTAAAAACAATTTTAGCTTAAATTTTCCTCGAAAATCCCCAAAACCCTTAGCTTTTAGCTTAATTGCGTTTTAAAAATAGCTTTGTTCTATAAATAGAAAAATTTTAGCTAGGATAATTAAGACCAAGCATCTCTTTAACTTCTTCTAAAGAAAATGATGGTTCATTTAGCTGCTCACTTTTTGCTTGTCTTAAATTTTGCAGATCTTCCAAATCTTCTAACATCGTTTGAACTTGCATAAACTCTTCATAGGTCAGGATAACAAACTCCTTTTTTCCATTTTTTGTTAAAAATTTAGGATGTAAATTAAGCATTTTAGGCTCCTTCAATCAATTCTAAGCATCTCGTCTGTATATATCGTGATAAATTGTTAAAAATCTCCCTTTTATCTTATAAAACTCGATAATTACCTACTTTAACAATGATTATTAGTCCTAGCAAGCCAAAAGTTTACACACCTGAAGAATACCTGACCTTAGAAACATCGTCAGAAATTCGTAATGAATATCGCAATGGAGAAATTACGCCAATGACAGGCGGAACACCAGCCCATAATCAAATTATTAGTGCTTTAAATGCCTTGTTATGGTTTGGTTTACGAGGGAAAAACTACAGCATTTTTGTCACCGATCAACGCCTGTGGATTCCTGATAAGAATTTATACACCTATCCTGATGTGATGGTAATTCAAAATCCCCTACAGTTGCAAACGGGTAGAAAAGATACAGTTATTAATCCTTTGCTCATTGCCGAAGTTTTATCTGATTCAACCAAAGCTTACGATCGCGATGAAAAATTTGCTGCCTATCGAACTGTATCTACTTTTCAGGAATATTTCTTAATTGAGCAGTCTAGCCCCCATATTGAGCAATATATCAAACAAGCCGATAGACAATGGCTTTTCCGTGAATATGACGGATTAGAAAGTAAAATACAACTTCATTCAGTTTCGCTGGAACTTGCCTTAGCGGATCTGTATGAAAATATTGATTTTTCAGTAGAGTAATACTATTTTTATCAATCCAATCAACTTGCAGGTGGCCCGATCCGTCGATACATTTTTCTCTACCTTACCCATCCCATTCCCAACGTCTCCTTCTGCCCCTTGATGGATATCCCTATCCTATCGTTAACCTAACCGATGACGGAGTTAAGCCAATTAACAAAAGCAATCCAGCAAAGCGTTACTTTTTAAACCAAAAGTGATGTTTTAGATACAATAAATATATGCTAAAGTGTTGATCTTGAACAAATTAGTATTAATAACATTTTCAGAAAACTTCCCTTTGTTTTTAACTCCAACTTTCTAAATCTTTTTTAGTTATGGCATCTACTTACTCGTTTGATGTGGTTAGTGATTTTGATCGGCAAGAATTGGTCAATGCCGTTGATCAAACCATTCGCACCATTAATAGCCGTTATGATTTGAAAGATACGCAGACAACGGTGGAACTCAATGACGATAACATCATGATTCAGACCGCTAGCGAAATGGCTTTAACGTCTATTCACGATATTTTACAAACCAAAGCCACAAAACGGGATTTATCGCTCAAAATCTTTGATTATGGCCCCATTGAATCAGCCAGTGGAAAAACTATCCGTCAAAAAATTACCCTAAAAAAAGGTATTAGCCAAGAGATCGGTAAACAAATTACCAAAGAAATTCGCGATCAATTTAAAAAAGTTCAATCTTCTATTCAAGGCGATGCGGTTCGGGTGAGTGCGAAAGATAAAGATGCGCTTCAGGAAGTGATTCAATTTTTGAAGCAAAATGATTACCCTGTGGCACTGCAATTTACAAATTATCGCTAATTTGGTCGGTTAACCAACGTTGAAAGACCAATGCTTAAAAATAGAAATCTTCACTGTTTTTTTCAATCTTGTTTGAAATTGGACTGAACAGCAACTTCTTCATAGGTTTCTGGCTTAATCACTTTACTTTGATCCAATACCGAGAGGCGATCGCCGTGTGACCTGCTAGAAAGGCAGTGGGCAATAATAATCGCGGCCAATATTCAGAGAATGAATTGTCTTCCCCTCCCATCATGCCTGCTAGTATGATAAGCAGAAATACTAAGATATATTTGAACAAAAGTAAATTATTGGGTCATTTTCACTAATATGGTAAATTCTACGCTAATTCCTGTCATTCTTGCTGGTGGAAAGGGGGAACGATTTTGGCCGTTGAGCCGTAAGCATTTTCCAAAACAATTTTTGTCATTGGACGGAACAGGAAAAAGTTTGCTCCAAACAACCAGCGATCGCTTACTTTCTTTGGCAGGAGGATGGGAAAATCTCTGGGTGATTACCTCAGCGTTGATTGCCGATGGTGTCAGGGAACAGTTACCTAATTTACCGGAAGGGAATTTGCTTATTGAACCTGAAGGCAAGGACACTGCACCGGCGGTAACTTGGGCAACCTTGGAAATTGCTCAACGTTATGGGGAAGATGCGGTAATTGGCTTTTTTCCGGCTGATCATTGGATTGCTGATCAAAATGCTTTTGAAGATACCCTTAAAGCCGCCGCTAGCTTTGCTAAAACCGACTCAGCCATTGTGACCTTGGGAATTAAACCGACCGAACCCGCCACGGGCTATGGCTATATTGAACAAGGTGAATTAACGGCTGAAATTAACCAGTTACCTGTTTATAAAGTCACGCGCTTTACCGAAAAACCCGATCAACACACGGCTCAAGGTTTCCTACAAACCGGGCGTTTTAGTTGGAATAGCGGGATGTTTATTTTTCAAGCAGGGGTGGTTTTAGTAGAGTTGTCGATTCATGCCCCAGAGCTTGTAACCTTGCTTCGCCATAAAGGGAAGGCAGCCTATGCTGAAGTGGAAAAGAAAAGTATTGACTACGCTTTGATGGAAAAAACCCAATTAGCCTACGTTTTACCGGCAGATTTTGGGTGGGATGATTTGGGGGATTGGAATTCCTTGGAGCGTTTGTTTAAGGGAGAAAACAAAAATGTTGATTTAGCTCAGCATGTGGAGCTAGATACCACTGGCGCGATCGTTTATGCTAGTAACAATGAAGACGTGATTGTCACGATTGGGTTAGAGGATGTGGTGATTGTCCGCGATCGCAATGTAACGTTAGTGGTTAACAAATCCCGCACTCAGGATATTAAAGCAGCCTTGAAACTCCTTCAAGAAAACCCCCAATATCATGACCTTCTGTAAATTTCGAGGAAGAAAATTTAAAAATTTACCGTAATATTCAAAAAGTGGAGGGATGAGTTGCTTAGAACTGTTCTCCACTTTGTTTTTAGAAAACTGGCAAGAAATAATTCAACAAATCTCTACAAAAATTGATTATTTAAGCCCTATTTTGAGGTTAATGCTCGGTATTTAGGTCATTTGGCCATACAGTAAGCCCCGTTCCCGACGATTGGGCCATAAAATTACTCATTTGAATGAGCTTGTCAGATGTCCAGGTATTTTGACGGAGACGCTCCCCTTCGTTTTCACTGGAATTTCCATAATAATTCAGATGAGCCGGTATCCAGCTTTTGGGAGCCAACCCATGAAACGCCTGATCTCCGACATGTGCTTGCTGATTTGTCAGGGAATTTCCATAAGAAAGATGGGGCGCATCGACAGGCCATGTCCAATCTATTCTCGCTCCTGGCTTCTCTTTCAAGAAATCCAAGATAGCTTTAAGGGTATTTAAAAATTGATTCAACATAAAGTATTCACCTCCAAACCGTATTAATTTATACAGTTTTATATCCTTATTATAGCAATTCTCAAAAAGTGAACCTAAATGCCGCGATTTGTTTAAATGATTATTAACAAATAGGCTTAAGGACTTAAAACGCTTAAAGTATTTTTTAATGCCTTAGTCGGAGAATAAACTATGAATTTTCGTCATTTGGTTGGAATGATTTGTGGAATGGTTTTGGCCCTGTTTTTGTTTATGCCCAATAGCGCGATCGCGGCGCATCTCGATCCCCAAGCCACCGATCAATTAAACCAAAGCTTTCAACAAGCCCAAGAGCAGTTTAAACAAGGTTTAGAGCAAGCTCAACAGGCATTTACTCAAGCCCAGGAGCAGTATCAACAAGGACTTGCCCAACTCAATCAAGGCTTAGAGCAAGCGCAATCGCAGTACAAGCAACAACTCGAACAATCCTCAGCAGGTTTTAAACAAGCTCAAGATGCCTATCAACAGGGGCTGAATCAGTTAAACTCTCATTCATAAATTTTGTAATGGCCCTTAATGTTCAAGCAGCAATTTTGGACTCGATTAATTCAGGGGAGTTTCGGCGCGATCGCCTGTTTTGGGGTTTGGTTGAGCTTGGCGTTTCCGACGCTTGCCAATCAGGAACTTTACCAATCTGCGCTGTTAATTCCCATTGAATCCTCTACTTCTGCGGCCATTTATCCCGATCCGAGTCGAGAACAAGCCCCCTTGGGTTACGGAGAAGCCGGAGACAAAATCTGGATTGTAGAGGAAATTTACAATAATGATGGAGAAAGATGGGATCGGATTCGTTTAACTGAATCGCCTCAACTGGAGGGGTGGATTGTCGATGCCAATGTTAAGCGGGATCAAGACAATTCCCCTTCTTCTAATCCCTACCTTCAGCCCAATTTTTATTATTCTCAAGATCACTATTCCCAAGGCCAATGGGTTCAGCAGCGTCGCAATTAATTAATAATTCATCTATGGAAAAACCGTTAACCCTTCTCATTTCATCGGAAGAAATTGCCAACACCAATAAACGTTTAGCCCAAGAAATTGATCGAGATTGTCAAGGTCAATCCCTAACCGTTGTGGGAATTCTCAAGGGATCATTTATTTTTATTGCCGATTTAGTACGGGAAATCCAAACCCCGATAGAGAATATTGAATTTATCCAATTATCTAGCTATGGCAGCGCAACCGTCAGTTCCGGCCAGGCAGATCTCTTATTAGATGTTGCGGTTGAGTCTATTCAAGGCAAACATATTTTAATTGCTGAGGATATCGTCGATACAGGCATTTCTACCACTAAAGCGATTAATTTACTTCAGCAAAAGGGCCCGGCTTCCCTGAAATTATGCTCCCTACTTAGTAAACCCAGCCGTCGGCAAAAAGAAGTCCATATCGATTATTTAGGCTTTTCTATCCCCGATCATTTTGTGTTGGGTTACGGTTTAGATGTGGATCAAAAATATCGTCAATTGCCGGCCATTTATTATTTTAAAGATTAAATCCCTCAATCCGCGATCGCGATGACTTAATCCTCTTGGTTTAATTGAGCTTGGAATGGGGAAGAAAACCGAGCTTTTTTCCAATTTTTGGCTTCCTTCACTTGCTCAACCGTTAACCCCCAAGTTTGGGTAAAATCCACTCCGCCAATATCCGTATTATTTAAAATGGCTCCTTGTAAATTGGCATTTTGCAGATTTGCCCCTGTTAAATCCGAATCCTGGAGATTAGCCCCTATCAGATTGGTATTCAATAAATTAGCCTGACGGAGATCGACTTGTTTTAAAATCGCTTGTTGTAAATTCGCATTGATCAACGTTGCTTCGGCTAAATTCGAGCCGTTTAAATTCACATTTTTAAGATTGGCATCCCTTAAATTGCTCCGTACTAACATCGAATCGATCAGATGTAAGGCTTCTAGATGCGCGCCTTGCAGATTGGCATCAAAATCAAGATTATAACCTTGTTGTTTTGCTTGTTCTTGAAACGCTTCGGGAAATTTAGTCGTTACGTCATAAATAGCGGCTTTTAAGTTAGCTTGGGTTAAATTAGCCCCTATTAAGTTCGTTCCCCGTAGATCGGCCTTTTCTAAGTTGGCTTGGGTTAAGTTGGCTCCTGATAGATCGGCATTCTGTAAATCGGCTCCCCCTAAATAAGCCTTCTGAAGATCCGCTTTGGGTTTGATTTTATAGGCGCGCGATCGCGTTAAAAGAGATTGCCAACGCCAAGGAAAGGTTGATTCCGTGATCTCGTCATAAATGACATGGGCAAAATTTGTTTTTTCGTCTAAATAAGTATCCGATAAATCAGCCCCCCTCAAATTGGCACTTTCTAAATTCGCCCCCTCTAAATGCGATCGCCGTAATTTGGCATCCCGAAGATTAGCCCCTTTTAAATTTGCTTCTTGAAGATTGGTTTCACTTAAATCAACGCCTTTTAAATTGGCGGATTGAAGGTTAGTTTGAGTCTTTTCTTTACTATCAATAAAATAGGCTAAATTTTGCTGTAAAAAGCCTTTAAAGTTGTCAAAGGGTTGGGTCTTTTGATCATAAATAGCTCGCCCCACAACCGCCCCATAAAGAATCGCATTCACAAAATTGGCACCGCGTAAATCTGCCCCTGTTAAATCCGCAAAACTTAAATCTGCCTTAAATAAATTGGCATTGCGTAACTTCGCACTATTCAACAGCGCATTAGTTAAATTGGCGTTGGTTAAATTGGCTCCTTCTAAATTACTTTGGGTGAGTTTCGCCTGGGTTAAATTGGCTGATACTAGTTGGGAAAATTGAAGATTGGCATCTTCTAAATTGGCTTTATTTAAATTCGCTTCTTGCAGTTGGGCCCAAGGTAAATTAATCGATCCTAATTGTGCCCCTTGTAAATTTAACCCCATTAAATTAATACATTCTGAGTAAAAACCTTGAATAAAAGGAAGTTTTCGCCAAGTTTGCCAGACTTGCTTGGATAGTAACGGTGGCGGATTATTTTCTTCAGAACATCCTTTATTTAAAGAATCTAATGCCTCTATTCGTCCTGCACTGGCGTTAATTTCTGCGGGCTTGATAGTATTAATCACTTGCCAAGCTTGATTGCGGGATTCTCGTTGGCGTTTATCGGCTTCTGCAATATAAAGAATGGCTCCGAATAGCAAACTAAATTGCCCCAAAAAAACGATAGCCTGACCAAATTTGTGCAGTGTTCCTAAGATACTTTTTTCGACAAATATTTTTCTACGGGAAAGGGGTCGCGTCGAGTGGCTATAATACTCCCAAAGTCGGCGGCAGTCATCTAAGGAAATACCCAGATTTTTAGCGATTTTAATGAGATTCAGTTCTAGATCAAAGGGATGATGGTGAATTTGCTGACGTTTGAGATCATAAAATTGCTTTTTAATTTCTTCTAGGTTAGACGAAGAAAGCTGCTCAACAATTGGTTCTGTTTCGATTTGCTCTGCGTTTGTTTCCGTCGTGGGAATCTCCGAGGTCGGCGGTTGAGAATTCTTGGAAAAAGGGGATTGCGCCATAAATACTGGGTTGTTTATTGTTATCCCAATTTTTTCGGGTTTTCTGAGTTGATGGTTATGATTGTAAAACCTTTTGTAATACGCGATCGCGTAAGGTTTGGAGCATCAAATCAAATTCAGGGTCATAAAACGGGGAAGGAAAGGCCTCGGCAAACCAAGTATTAATAGGTAAGTTTTCAACGACCAAAAAGAAATCATCGGGATTGGGCCCATCAATATGACGGCTGACAACCCCAAACCCTAAGCGTTGTCGTCGATATTGTAAAAAAGGGCTATTGTTTCTAATCCATTGGTCAAAGGTCGCAGCAGGAAGCTTTTCGGCTTGGGCCATTGAAGCGATTAACTGATCCTTCAGCTTCGGCGGCAGAGGAAGTTCTGTTTTTTCTAACCAGGCTCGTTCTAAGAGTTTTTCCCGTTGATCCGGTTGGTTCCAAGCCTGTAACACTAAGGCGGTGGGCTGGGGTAAGGAATCGAGCAGCGGAGATTTCCCTTGAGAAATAGCCAGTAAAGCTTGGGCCGTGGGGTTTCCGTATGTTTGGAGATCTTGTTGGGCTTCTTCTAATCGCCCTTGCCACCAATAGAGGGCACCCCGAATTTGATGTAAGGTAGCTTGCAGACTGGAAGATTTTGCAGAAGCATTTTTGATCAGTTCATTGAGTTGCGTTTCGACTTCTTTTAAAACCAACGGATAAATGGGTTGTAAAACGGGCCCACGCCAAAAAGGAGAGGTGATAAATAGAGGATCGCGTAAACACTCTAGGCTAAAAGCCGCGATCGCTAAATCCGTTTTTTGTTGAGCCAGTAAACTCAAACCCAGACCATAAAAAACACCCCGTTTAGCCGGAACTAATTGCAACGCCTTGGCAAAGGAAATTGAAGCCGCTTGGGGATTTCGAGAAAGTTCAAGCCAGCCGGAATTGGTATGGGCAAACTCTTGATAGGGAGAAACTTCTAAACTTGTTTTAAACCATTTTAGGCTTTCTTCTGTAAATTGATTTTTAATCGTTTCATTCGGCGCAAGTAAACCAATATTTCCTAAATTCCAGGCGAGTTGATTCGGATAATAGGCTTCCCAAGGGGTAATTTGATGAGCTTGAGTAAGCAATTGTACAAAAGGCGGCACTTTTTTGGCATCTAAGGCACTAAAACTTTGATTAGACAATTGCCAAGCCCGTTGGATAGGGATTAACCAAATCAACATAGCTATCATTAACCCTAAGCCCCCATAGCAGCAAGCCGTTTTTGTTTTTGGACTGGTTAAAACTTTAGACCCAATAGCGGGAGATTCACTGCACTGATCGGGAGAAGTGACAGAAACGGACTGCCAAGCTCGAAACAGGGTTAGCAAAACAACAGTATAAATCATTAAGGTTCCACTGATGGCTATATTATCGAGTTGATAATCCGTAATGCTAGTAACGCCATAGCCCAAGATTGCGCCGACCAGACCCCAAATTATAATGAAATCTCTAGCAGATTCGGTTGTTTGAGATGGCTTTGTTTTAAACCGTTTTACCCATTGCCAGAGTTGATAAATTAGCCAAATCAAGAATGCTAAAGGAATAATGATTCCCCAAATGCCCATTTCCGCAAAAAGCTGAGCAGGGGTACTATGCAATTGATAGGTGATTTCTGAATCCCGTCCCGCCCAAATCGGTCGATACTTTTGATACAAGATCGGTACACCGCCCAAACCGATTCCTGTTAAGGGCTGACTGCTCCCCATTCGCCAACCCAGGGTTGCATTGAGTAAGCGATAACCCAGTTCTCCTGTGCTTTGACCTTGAAATAGGTTGATTAAACTGCTCTGAAGACGATTATTGGAGAGAAATAAGACCGCGATCGCGCCCACAATCCCTAAGCTGGCAAACCCTAACCAACGACGGGGAACTTGACCTTGAATCCATAATCCCAACAGTGCGAACAAGCCAAAGGTTACTAACCCCAACCAACCGCCACGAGAGCTAGTGGTATAAAAATCAATCAAGCCTAAAAGGGTTGCGCCAATCCAAAGCCATCGTTTTTTTCCTGATTCGATCAAACTCAGGGCAATTAACAACGGTAATGCTAAAACTAAATACCCCGCAACATAATTTTGATGGCCAAGCGGGGCCCAGTTGCGTAACTCTAGGGTAGAAAAATTAAAGGCTAAATTTACCCCCTGTTGTTTGGCTGTATTAATCAAGGCGAGTTGAGGTAGCCAGGTTTGGGTTGTCCACAGTCCTAAACTGACTAAAATAAACGCAATATTCAAATATCCCTGTTTAACCAGCAATTCGTAGCCTGATTGAGGATTTTTTAACCAATAACGTAGCGCATACAAAGCTGCAACAAATCCCAAGGCGGCCCAGGCATACCATCTCGCCTGATTGGGAAACTCTGCCCCTAATGTTGAAACCAATAACCCCAAAACCGCGATCGCGACAACCCAATCTAAACCTAGCCCTAACCCTTGGAGCCGTTCCTGTTGCCACACCTGCCACAACAACCAGAGCATGGGCGTTAACAGAGCCATTTGCCAAATAAAAACCCAGGGCCAAGACACAACTAAGCTGCTGCTATTGGGTAACAGAGTAAAAAGGGCATAAAAACAGGCAGTTAATAGGGCAAATAAGCGACCACCCGTTTCGCTAGAATCTTGGCTTAAATTAGGCTTTGGCATAGGTGACAGTTAATAATTAATAGTTAATAATTAATAATTGCTGATAATTTATTATTCATTAATAATGGACGCTCAAGCCCATCCGTTAGCGATCGCGCGTATCTTAGATGCCAATTTAGACCGAGCCAGGGAAGGATTACGCATTATCGAAGAATGGTGTCGCTTTGGGCTGGATCATAGTCAATTAGCCGAAATGTGTAAACAGATGCGGCAAGAGTTGGGGCGATGGCACACCGCAGAATTACGATTGGCCCGCAATACCCCTGACGATGTGGGAACCCATTTATCCCATCCCCAGGAAGAAACCCGTGAGAGCGTGGATCACCTCCTGCAAGCCAATCTCTGTCGAGTCCAAGAAGCATTACGGGCCCTAGAGGAATATGGCAAACTCTATCATTCCGACATGGGAGCCAGTTTTAAGCAATTACGTTATCAAGTTTATGGCCTAGAAAGTCAGTTGCTATCGGCCCGTCGTTTGGAAAAATTAAAGGCGGCTCGTTTATATTTAGTCACCTCTCCTGTTGATAATTTATTGGCAACCGTAGAAGCGGCTCTCAAAGGTGGATTAAGCCTCGTTCAATATCGGGATAAAGATACAGATGATGTGATCCGTTTCCAGAATGCCCAAAAATTGTGTCAACTCTGCCATGATTACGATGCTTTATTTTTAATTAACGATCGCGTCGATTTAGCCGTTGCCGTTAATGCGGATGGAATTCATTTAGGTCAACAGGATCTACCCATTGCTGTTGCTCGTCAAATTCTCGGCCCGCAACGGATTATTGGCCGTTCTACCACGAATCCCGAAGAAATGGCCAAAGCGTTGGCAGAAGGTGCAGACTATATCGGCGTGGGCCCTGTTTATGAAACCCCGACTAAAGTGGGCAAAGCCGCCGCAGGTTTAAGTTACGTGAGTTACGCCGCCCAACATTCGCCCGTTCCTTGGTTCGCGATCGGCGGAATTGATGCAGAAAAGTTAGGAGATGTTCTCCAAGCAGGAGCCAAACAAGTTGCCGTGGTACGAGCGATTATGCAGGCGGAAAACCCCACTCAAGTGACTCAAACTTTATTAACCCAATTAACGGATAAATAACGGCGATCGCTAGGGTTTGTAACAGAGTAGGCTAATCGCCATAACACGTTTATTGTCATGTTATACAGAAAACTTCTTGCGATCGCTCCTAAATGGGGTGATATACCGAAAGTTTCCACATATTGTTACTCTGAAGAGTGTTATACGGAAAATTTCTGTATAATCGATAGTTATGCCGCTGGAATCTAGTCGTGTGAAATAGAGGTTTTAAGTAAAGCGATGGCTTCCTTTAACGGTTAGGTCTATGAATAAAAATAATCCGTTTTCTCCACAGGGAGACCATGAATCAAATGGGGAAAGACTTGTCTCCTTACCCCCTGAAAAGCTGTCTGAAGTTGACACTATTGAGATTCTGATTCTTGATGGAAGAGGTGCTCTTGAAGGAATGAAAATTCTTGATGACGCGCCTTATAAGCTTGTTGAGGGTCAGATTGTACAAGAAATTGCTAATTTATTTCGCCAATTGCCTTCAGGACAACCCGCACGTTGCCATACACCACCTTTTGGTCTGCGGTTTTACGTAGAAAATGGCTCACAAGTGCAATGCTCGATATGTTGGGAGTGTAATAACATCTATGGAGACTTTCAGTATGATTTTGATGCAGAGAATTCTATTTCTCAAAGTTTGCTAATGTTGCTGGGTAGACTTTCCAAGTGAAGGTTCTTGCTAGAGATCGCTGCATAACAAGCCCGTTGCACACCGACCGTATCAGTTTGGTTGGTGAATCCGAGAGGTTACTAGCAGCGGGTGAACGGGGTCGGTTAGACCTCCAATCTCAACGGTGAATTAAATGCCAAAACTTTTTCTTAGCTCTGCTCTCTTGGCTTCTTCTGTACTTTTTAGCTTTGTTTTGCCCAGTGCTGCTCAAGTTCCGTCAGCAGACTGTAATACCGTCATTCGTCAAGGGTCTACTGTAAATTGGATGACTCTTGTTAATGGACTCCCCTTTAATCGAGGAATTTTTAGGATTGACGCTGTTCGTTCTGATGGCGGATGGTCAGCTACCTCTACCAACCAAAGTGGTGGTACTAGACCGATAGGTGTTAATGGTAGGCTCAATTCTTCCAGTTTCACGCTATTAAATGCTGCCTCTAGTGAAACATGGACTGGCAGTTGTAACCAGAGAGGTATTGGTGGTCAAATCAATGGTGGCTCAGGCATAAGATTCGTGATTTGGTAATTTTCAGAGGTGCTTTTACCCTTTCGCTGAAAGCTTATAATCTTGCGTAATCTTTGCAGAAGACTGCATCGCCCTTGTTTTAACCTGTTAAGAGAGGGGGATGCTATTATTTTTATAAAAGGCTTTGAGGATAGAATATGATGAAAAGTCGCAGTTTCACAGTCATTCTGCATAAAGAAGATGATATGTACATTGCTGAATGCCCAGAGGTTGGGACAGTTGATCAGGGGGAAACGATCGAGCAGGCGATCGCGGGTTTGAGAGAGGCAACACGGCTCTACTTAGAGGAATTTTCCCTACCTGAAACATCTCCTAGACTTGTAACCAGCATTGAGATTAGCTATGCCTAGGATGCCACGTATCTCAAGCAAAGAAGCAATTCGAGCATTTGAGCGGTTAGGATTCGAGCAAGTTCGTCAAACAGGTAGTCATGTTGTGATAAAGAAACAAACCGAAGATGGCGCAATTGGCTGTGTTGTTCCTATGCATCGGGAATTAAAGATTGGTACGTTGAGCGGCATTCTTAAGCAAGCGCGGGTCACAGTCGAAGAGTTCATTGATAGTCTGTGAGGTCTAACTAGACCGTTAGACAGACATTTTGAGAATTTCAAAGTAGTCCATCGTATACCCTGAGTTCTGCTACAGTCTGGGCTAGACCTTGCCTTTCATAAGCTGCAAGTAACCCCTCAACACTTTGCGGCGGATTTTTTAAACTCATTCGCTGTCGCTTAGCAGCTTCGCAAATCACTGAAGGAGCTAAATCAATCAGATGGATAATGAACTCATCGGGATGCTGAGCTTTGATACCATATTGTTCAAGTAGTTGTAGCCGGAAAATCTGACAGATTGTAAGTAACAATTACATCAGCTCCTGCACAAATTGCAGCCGCTAGTACATGACGGTCATTTGCATCTGGTAAGTTTAGTGATGGAATTAGATCTTTATAACCCAGAACAAGACAATCACGCACATTACTGTTCATTAGATCTCTTGTGCGGTGAAGACGCTCCTCTGTGAGATCAGGTCTATTCTTCAAAACATTCCGAATCCACTCATCATGAATTTCATCAGTCCATTTGGCACGGAACAAATCTGTTATTGCCAAGTGCATCAAAAAATCACGTAGAGGAGCTGGGTATAAAACACATGCGTCGAATAATGCAGTGAAGTTGGTCACAATCAATAGCCCATGGCTAACTCTTGTGCTTCGCGTGTAAGTTCTTCAAGAGTTTGTAGTCTTTTCTGGTCTATGTCATGCTTATATTTCATGAGGTCGTTAAATCGAATCCGGCGATGAGTTCCCACTTTTCGGTATGGAATCTCGCCCTTGTCAATCAGACTGATCAGGAACGGACGGGACACATTTAAGATATCTGCTGCTTGCTGAGTCGTTAATTCAGCATGTACAGGCATCAAAGTAACTGCATTGCCACAAGCCATTTGCGTCAGGATATCAGTTAAAAGGCGAAATGCAGACATCGGAATAACAACCACTTCCTCTGGCTCATTATCCGCCTGTACACGCAGCCTGAGGTCAGGCAACTGGTTTCCAACAGGGCATTTTTCTAGAAATCTTGAAAGCTGACGGCTTGACTCACGCGCAAGCTCTGTATCTGCCGCAGTCGGTGCAATTGTCTCTTGAAAATCAGCGATTCCAGTAGCCATTGTCTTGTCCCGCTCATACTGTTGGTTTAACTCTTGTCCAGAGTGACTACGACCTAGTGTACCCCACAAACGAAATAAATGCAGCAAACGCAACAAACGAAAAATATGTTTTTGTCACAACTTGCTCACCAGCTTAGAATCTAGTGCGATCGCCGATCTTGTAGAGTGCATCTCACGCACCTTTGATCTAATGATAAAATCTTCAATCGTAAACAGACAAAACCTCTCACTGGTCTTGGGTTTTTCTGTTATTTTCTCTCTACCTAACCGTAAGATTTTTTCTTAGTTGCATATCGCGTAACTTTTTTAACTGCGTCGATTAATAAGCTGACCCAGTAACCAACCTAGTGTCTTGGAGAACATTTCCCTCCCCATCATGTTCTTGCTTTTTGCTTTGAGAATGATTATCATTGTCATGTTGTTTTAATCCATTTATTCATGACTCAATCTCCCAGTCTGCCGAAGCTCATTACTACGGGGGAATCTCCTGTCAGCGAACAAGAAATGCTTCAAGCGGTTAGAACCTTACTACTCGGACTCGGTGAAGATCCTGATCGCGAGGGGTTAAGAGATACCCCAAAACGAGTGGTTAAAGCCCTCAAATTTCTCACGTCTGGCTATCAACAATCGATTGACGAATTACTGAACGGTGCAATATTTCACGAAAATACAGATGAAATGGTACTAGTACGGGATATTGATTTATTTAGCTCCTGCGAACATCATATTTTGCCGATTATTGGTCGTGCTCATGTCGCCTATATTCCCAATGGGAAGGTGATTGGACTGTCAAAAATTGCCCGTGTCTGCGAAATGTATGCCCGTCGCTTACAGGTGCAAGAACGTCTGACAGCCCAGATCGCTGATGCCTTACAGGGATTGCTACAACCCCAAGGGGTAGCAGTCGTCGTAGAAGCAACGCATATGTGTATGGTGATGCGCGGTGTCCAAAAATCAGGCTCTTGGACTTCTACGAGTGCGTTAAGAGGTATTTTTGCGGAAGATGCTAAAACTCGCCATGAATTCATGAGTCTGATCCATCATTCTCCTGCTTTTCATGGTTAATCAAGGGGGGATCATTGATTCGGTGCCCAATTCTGCATGATAGAATGATAATCATTCTCATAACCACCTTAGAATGATTATTGCAGTTACAAGTAGCTTGGCCGCTGGCAAAACGCATTGGATTCGGAATCAGATCCCTCAAACTAGGGGGAAGATAACGTATTTTAGTCCAAATACCGATTCTTTTCCCATTGATCGTCTTTATTTACAGAGTGAATTTCCCCATTTAGCTTTTTTATCGATGGGAGATGAAAAACGTCTACTGGATTTATCTGCCGAAGAAACGGTCTATTTAGAATTTCCTTGGTACATAGACCCAGAATCTCTCGAAAGTTTTCTGAAACCTTTGAATTGTCATCGGGTCACCCTTGAATCCAATGGGGAACTAATCGGTGCGTCAACAACAGACTCAACGGAACTGCCTCCTAATGCTAAAAAACTCGCAGAACGGTTAACAGACTCGGATATTCAAATTCATCGTGCCTTATTAACGGGAGAAGTTCTCGATTTCGATAGTTTAGAGACTTTTTGGCAAGAATTGATTCAGGGGGCGTATGGTGAAGTACTCCGCGTCAAAGCAATCCTTAATATTGTGGATGGGCGTTCGATTTACGGTGAATTTACCGAAGGTTATCCTCTAACAGAGTTTATTCCCTTGAATTTTCCCCCTCATCTGGATGGCAGACCTCATCGGTTTAGTGGTCTCGAAATTGTCGGCAGTCGTCTCGATAAAGCCGCGATCGCCGATACCTTAAGTGATTGTTGCCTGAGCGATGAAATTCTTGACTATTACCAACAACAAATTAAAGAATCACTTGCAATGGAGGAATAGATGAAGATTGCGGTTTTATCCTGTATTCACGGCAATATGGCCGCCTTAGAAGCCGTTTTACGTGACATTGAACAACAAAATTGTCAGCAAATTTACTGCTTAGGGGATTTAGTCGGTTATGGGCCCTATCCTAACGAAGTGGTTGATACTATCCGTTCGCTGAATATTCCCACTGTGCAAGGCTGTTGGGATGAAGATATTGTAGAAGGACTTAATGCTTGTGAATGTAGCTATCCTTCCTTATTAGCAGAAAAACGAGGCAGGCAGGCCCATCAATGGACAAATGAAAACATCACCCCCGAAAACCGCGAATATCTAGCGAGTCTCCCCCATACGCTGAAAGAAAATCACCTTTGTTTTGTGCATGGAAGTCCCCAAAGTAATCACGAATATCTTTTGGCAGAAATGGATGCTTTTACTGCCCTAGAACGGGTTCTGGCCGCCGATGCAGAGGTTTTATTTTGTGGCCATACCCATATTCCCTATGTACGGATTTTAGATGCAGGGCAACTCAAAGTCAGCATCCGTCAAGCTGAGGAACACCAACCCCGACAGTTTACAACCCCCCTCAAACGGATTATCAATGTCGGCTCAGTCGGAGAACCCCGACACGGAAGACCCAACGCAACCTATGCTATCTACAATACCGAGACAACAGAAACCGATTTGCGAGAAGTCGCCTATCCTTATCAAGAAACTTGTCAGGCGATTTTAGAAGTGGGTTTACCACCGATTTTTGCCTGGCGGCTGTCCCAGGGCTGGGAATATGCAGAAAAAGCCGATGATCCTACCCATGTTTGCGAACGTTAATAATTAATAGGTAATCGGGAAAGAAGAATTATGTGGGCAATCCTAACTGGGATTCAAGGAAATTTGCAAGCCTATGAAGCGGTGTTGCGGGATATGGCTTCTCAGCCTTGGGAGGTAGAGGAACTGTATATTCTTGGTGATTTTATCGGGCCGACCCCAGATAGCGAACGGTTGACCCAACGACTGCGATCGCCATCGGCTGACGAACTATCCCCCCAGATTTGTCGAGGATGGTGGGAAGAACAATGCCTGATTTTGCATAGCTTAGGAGCCACAGGAGAACCGACGGAATTGATTGAACGTTACGGGATGGATAAAGTTAAGCAACTGTGGGATTCTGTTTCCCGCGAAACCGTTGAATGGCTCCGTCGCTTGGATTATGGTTTTGTCGAGCTAGATTGTTTACTGATTCATGGGAGTAGCGTCAGTGTCAGTGAGGAATTAACGCCTGAAACATCCCCTTGGATTCTGTTAGATCGTATGCAGAGAATGGGAGTCAATAACTTATTTTGTGGCCGCTCAGGGAAAATATTCGAGTATTCCCTAGAAGATGCTTGCTTAAACAGTATAGTTACAACGTTGGATAGCTCATCGGCTCCTCAAACCCTGACGGTTTCAGGAAAACGAGCCATTGGGGTCGGAAGCGTTGGCCGAATTCCTGGGCAAGCGGATTACACCCTTTATAATCCGAACACCAACCAAGTCAAATTCAGAACAATTTTGTATTAATTTGTATTAATAGTTCAAGTTTTTTTCTCAAAGGAACAACTCCATAATTTCTTGACTATCGGTGTTTTAGCAGCAAGGCTACTTCCCTAGCAAAATCAATCAAAAGTAGATCGGCTTCTGCTTGTTTCATCTTAGTTAATGCTGCCATGTTTGGTATCTCTGGTCTTATCTACATAAATCAAACATTCTGAGAAAATTGCTGTAAGGAACTGTCCCACTTACAAACTGTAATGAGACAGTTAGTTTTGACAAGCGTATAAACAATTTGCTAGAAACTATGCCGAATAAACTTTCAGCCTTGGATACCCAAATTTCTTCATTGGTATACGAAGATGTTCAAGAATTAGATCCCAAAAGCAGATTTTAATTGACTAACCCATTGTTTGACGCGCCCTTCGGTTAAATCGGATTGATTATCCTCATCAATTGCTAATCCAACAAACTTGCCATTTTTGACTGCTTTAGATTCATTAAAATCATAGCCATCCGTTGACCAAAAACCGACTGTCTGACCACCCAGTTCCGTAATTTTACTTTCTAAAATTCCCATTGCATCTTGAAAATTATCGGCATAGCCAAACTGATCACCCGCACCAAAATAGGCAACCTTTTTTCCTGAAAACGGAATACTATCTAACTCATCGTAAAACCCTTCCCAATCGCTTTGTAATTCTCCTACGTTCCAAGTGGGAGACCCCAGAATTAAATAATCATAAGCTTCTAAATCCTCCGTAGAGGCTTTTGCAATATCCATGACTTCGACAACATCTGCTCCGCCAAATTCTTTTTGAATCAATTCAGCGATCGCTTGGGTATTGCCAGTTTGTGTGCCGTAGAAAAGACCAATCTTAGCCATAAATCAACCTAAAGAGTAAATATCAACAGAAAAAAATGTTTTTACGTCTGAAACCTTAAAAAAAGGGGTCTAAGTTATGACAAGACCCCCAGAGCTTAAGAGGAGAACCGAAAACTAGGATTCAAAAGAGTTCATTGCTTTTTCAACTCGTTTGAAATCAAAACCCATTGCTCGCAGAGCATGCCAAAGATGCCCTTGTAAGAAGAAAAACGCGAGGAAGAAATGAGCATTCGCTAACCAACACCGAGTTGTATGAAGCCCATAGGGAAGCTTGACCGTATCGGCAAAATAAGGGAAGATTCCCAACTTGACTTCCAAAGGCGCACCATAAAACTCAGGCGGATAGGCGAGGGTATTAACTGCACAGAAGTAAGCCGCCACAAAACCTGCGAGGGCAATTCCCCCTAATGAATAGGAAAGGATCGCTTCCCCCGAAAAGAGCAAAACCTTCTTGGCCCAAGCTAACGGCGGAACAATAATATGCCAAATGCCGCCAGCCACAAGCATCACGCCGACATAAACATGACCGCCCACCAAATCCTCCAGACTACTAATACTCGCAAAGTGAGTTTGATAGCCATAAATGACCGCAGGATCTAACGTTGGTTGGGAAATTACTCGTACCGTTTGAGTCGTGGCATCGTATAAGCCGCCCCAATACATCGCTTTCGCTACCAATAACAAAGCACCTGCACCTAAAAAGAGGAGATGATGCCCCAAGATCATGCCCAACTGCCGAGGATTTTCCCACTCAAAATGGAATCCCTTAGCTGCCCCATCAGCCGTTTTGAGATCTTCTGGAGCTTTAAAAGTATGAAAAAGTGCGCCTGCTCCTAACACCGCAGAAGCAATGAGATGAATCGAGCCGACCACAAAATAGGGATAGGTATCAACGACTTGTCCCCCATCACCGACTCCCCAACCCAAGGTAGCAAGGTGGGGCAACAAAATTAAGCCCTGTTCGCCTAAAGAAATAGTAGGATTATAGCGAGAAATTTCAAAAAGAGTGAAAGCCCCCGCCCAAAAAGCAATTAGGGCTGTATGAGCAACATGGGCAGCCACAAACAAACCCGATTGATTAGCTAAACGAGCATTTCCCGCCCACCAATCATATTCGACATTACTATTGCCATAGGCCTGCATAAAAAACCTCCTTAATACAAGTATTTAGCAATAAGAGGTGCTTAAAAAATCTACTAAGAGCAAGCCAAACCGACCCGCGAAACCCTTGAATGCGAGTAGGGATATATTCGTTAATCCTCGCGCTTAACTCCCGAAAGTAAGCCCTTAAATTAAAGCATTACGAGACTTGCTCAAAATAGACATCGGAAGCCCTCATATAAAAGCGTGATCTCTAAATGAGAATAGTTATCAGTTATCACAAAAGTAAGCATAGCAGAATAAATGAGAAAAGTTATCAACTAGAATTGTTAAATTATGTTAAGAAAGTGGCGTGAAGGCTTGCAAGGCTTATGGGGAGAGAAATATGGAGCGATCGCGATGTTAAAAAAATGAGAAATAGCTTCTTGGGAGAAGAATTGACTCAGCAAATTGATAGAAGTTCTGAGGCTTTGATCCAGTAAACTTAGCTCGATGACTATTTAGTTATAAACCTTAGTGAACTGGTAATAAAAATTAATGGTTTGCTAGAGAGTTCTACCGTATTTTAGTAATTGAGAATAATTTTTAATAAATTAGGGGGTGGATTAATGAATCTTTTAGATTTGTCTGTTGGGAAAATTGCCTTTGTGGACGAAGTTTTGATGGGTTCCCATGGCCACGGCTTAATGTCTCGTTTAGAAGCAATGGGAATTATTCCTAATAAACCGATTCAAATTTTGCGTAAAGCGCATTTGGGAGGGCCGCTACATATCCGCGTGGGTAGTACCACGGAAGTGGCAATGCGTCGTAGTGAGGCGGCATTAGTGAAAGTTTCTTTAGATCCCAGTCTTTTGAACTTACTCTCCTCCTCTGAAGGTTAGCTGAGGTCTGAGGGCATCAACGTTAATTTTTCCGTCAAAATGAGGTTAATTCTATGGTTGGTCATTGTCATGGTGGCGTGATTGCAGCGACTGCGCCCCAAGTGAAAAAACGGATTGCTTTTATTGGTCAACCGAATACGGGCAAATCCACTTTTTTTAATCGCATTACTAAAGCCAATGCCGCGATCGCCAACTGGCCAGGGTTAACGGTCGATCTCTTCAAAGCCGTGATCAAGCTGGATCAAGAAAGTGTTGAATTTGTGGACTTACCTGGTATTTATGACCTCAATGGCTTCTCGGAAGATGAACGGGTGGTGCAACGCTTTTTAGAAACCTATGCCGTTAGTTTAATCGTTGTGGTTTTAAATGCCGCTCAGATTGATCGCCAACTGCGGTTGTTATTGCAGGTTAAATCCTTAGGATTCCCCGCGATCGCGGTTTTAAATTTGGCAGACGAAGCCAAACGCTATGGGGTTCAGTTTGACGCGGTTGCCCTGGCAGAACGGTTAGAAGTTCCCGTCTATCCCATCAGTGCTAAATACGGAACAGGTTGTCAGCGAGCCATTGAAGCGATTACCCGAACGGTGCAGTCCCAAACCGAAAGCTATCAAGCCGTTAATTTAACAGCAGTTTTAGCAGCCAAACCTGTTGAAATAGAAACCGTTAATGAGATATTGGCGGGAATTGTACAGATGCCATCGATCACGGCGAAAACGTTGACGAATTGGATTGATAGCGTGATGCTGCATCCGATCTGGGGCATTCCGATTTTCTTTGCCTCCATGTTCTTGATTTTTTGGTTGATCTGGACGGTGGGCTTACCCAGTGCCGATCCCGTGGATGCGGTAACAGGCTGGTTTCAAAGTACGGTATTAGAACCGTTGTTTGCTCCCTTACCCGAACTGTTGCGGGATTTATTGCTAAATGGTATTTGGTCAGGTTTTGCGGCTTTATTGTCCTTTGTTCCTCTCGTCGCGCTCTTTTTCATTGTCATGAGTGTTCTAGAAGGCAGTGGCTATCTCTCACGGGCTGCCTATTTAATGGATTCCCTTATGGGACGCTTGGGAATGGATGGACGGGGTTTTGTCCTACAAATGATGGGGTTTGGCTGTAATGTTCCTGCCATCATGGGGACACGGGTGATGCGGAGTCGGGCGTTACGCTTATTAACGATGTTGGTGATTCCCTTTTCCCTTTGTTCTGCCCGTTTACAGGTTTTTGTTTTTATTTTGGCGGCTGTCTTGCCTGGTTCTCAAGGGGCGATCGCGCTCTTTTTGCTCTACCTCATGAGTTTTGTGGCGGCTTTCAGTATTGCTGCCATTCTTAGCCGTTTTAAAACCTTTCAAGCTCGTGATCCCTTTGTTTTAGAATTACCGCCCTACCGACTACCGACAATTAAACAGGTATTATTGCGGGTTTGGGGAGAAATGAAGCATTTTGTGACTCGTCTCTCTATGTTTATGATTATCGGGACAAGTTTAATTTGGTTTTTAACCACTTTTCCTGAAGGGAGTACGGGATTAGATACCTATGCGGGCAAAATTGGCAGTATTTTTCAACCCTTAATGAATCCGTTGGGCATTAATCCGTTTTTGACGGTCTCTTTAATTTTTGGCTTTGTAGCCAAGGAAATTCAAATTGCGGCTTTAACGGTGATTTATGGCCTTGGAGATGACGCGATCGCGCAGGAAATTAAACGGACTGTCACCTTTGCCCAGGGTTTTAGTTATTGCCTATTTAGTTTGCTTTATATTCCTTGTTTAACGACTTTAGGAACCATCTGGGGCGAAACCAAATCCCTGCGTTACCTGTTGTTGTCTATCGCGTTGCCCTTGGGTTTTGCTTGGCTCATCAGCTTTATTTTTTATCAAGGAAGCCTTTTATTGAGCTTAGGAACTTAATCTAAATCTTTCCAGATTGATCTACCTTTTCTCAAATTAGCAACAACTAAAACAACCTATTTGTTGCTAAAAATAGTGGAGATAAGCAATTAATTGATTTTTTCCTGATTTAATCACAAAATACTATAAAAATAATTATTAAATTTTGACGATTAATTCACAATAAGTTCTAAGATAGATCAAGAAGATAAGTAAAAGATCTGAATTTAAGTCATATCAATCTTGTTTAATTTAGGTTAAATCGTCTAAAACTTAAACGCCTCATCACCCCTTAGGTATTAACACATACATTAAAACAAAATAGAGAATAGATTAGCTCTCTTCACTCAAATCGTCATTGAATGTTTATCAACAAGGAGGCATCCATGCTGGAACAAGCCAAAAACTTTTATCAAAATAACGGAACAAAAACCTTAGTCCTAGCCATTGGTGCCGTTATTTTAGCCCCTACCGTCGCATCACTATTAAAGCCCGTTGCTAAAGCAGGCATTAAAACAGGGGTTATTTTATACCAAAAAACGAAAGAAGCTTTAGCTGAAACCACCGAGCAATTGGGAGATTTAGTGGCTGAAGCGAAAGCAGAAGTTTTAGCAGAACAATCCACCAAAGAAAGTGTTCTCCAATTACCATCATCTGACTCTCAAAACTAATTTTTAAATTTTAAAGCGATTGCTCATTTATTTCTTATCATGATGGGGTTATTTTGGGCTACTTATCGTTAACTTGATCCATTTTTAATGTGTTATAGAGGACGTAATATGGTTAACACAACAGCAACTGTTGATGCTTCTCCTTCATCCTTAAATGCTGAAAATTATCAATTAGCAACTTTCCTCAAAGAACATGAAGAAGTTGAAATGATTGTGCCTGTTTTACTGGGGTTATTTATTACCAGTCGGCTACAGTTACGAGGAGCGAATGCACTTTTAGTCAATCTCGGTATTGCCAGTGTTTTACGCCAAGTGTTTAAACAACTCAAAAATACGGAATTGTCCGCCGCTCCTTCTCCTCCCCAATCCGTTAATACGCCTGCTCCACCAACCATGCTTGGGGAAGGAATTACGATTCTTCATTCTGTCCCAGGTCGTTTGCGCCTTCGTATTGATCAATTGGCAGTTGATCCCGTGTTTGCGAAGCGTTTAGAACGGTTGCTCAATAATGATGATCATGTGATTAGTGTCCGCATTAATCGCACGGTTGCTTCTATTGTGATTAACTACGAAGCGGGAAATCTTTCTGATCTCGATTTAGGTTTTAAACTGATGGGAATTGTCAATGAAGCCCGTATGGGTGAGGCGACCTAAAGGGAAAATGACGATGTTTACTCTCGATGTTGCACTACAGGATCACTTACCGTTTCATTATGCAATTGTTCATCATGTCTCTGGACGAGTTCGAGTCAAGATTTTAGCCAGTGATCGCGCCAGGATGGATTATGAAAATCTTCAATCAATTTTAGGATCGCTTCCTTGGATTCAAAACTTTCGGATTAACCGTTGGTCTGCCTCGGTGGTGATTCACTATTGCATAGAAAAACTACAAATCGCGCCGCAAATTCCCATCCAACTTTCTGTTAAAACGTCTGAACCTGAACTACATCTAACGCTATTGTCTCAATTGAAGACCTCCAGCTTAACCCTGCCTATTTTGGCGACGATGTTAGCAATTTTGAGCAATCAAAGCAATCAGAGTTTTTTGAAGCTATTAGCTCGTGTAACGCTTTTATGGGCGAGTTTTCCTGTCGTCAAACGGGCAATGAAAAGTATTATCCTTCACCACAAACTCAATATTGATTGTTTAGATTTGATGGCTCTTATCCTGAGCAGTGCCCAGGGAAAAGTGGTTACGCCTGCATTAGTGATTACTCTCCATGAATTCGGAGACTTGATTCGAGAACAAACCGCACGGGTAACAGAACAAAAAACCGCGAATCTTTTAGATACTATTGGTCGATTTGCTTGGGTCGAACGGGAAAGACAAATTATTCAAATCGAGAGCGATCGCGTTGAAATTGGAGAAACAGTCATTGTTTATCCTGGGGAACGCATTCCCGTCGATGGTATCGTTCTCTCTGGAGAAGCAACCATTGATCAGCAACAACTAACAGGGGAATCCATGCCCATTGTGGCCCAGACAGGAACCTATGTCTATGCGGCAACCTTACTCCGTTCTGGTCAGATTCGCTTAACCTGTGAACGAGTCGGAAGCCAAACCAGAGCAGCCGCCAGTATTGAATTATTAGCTAAAGCTCCTGTTTATGACACTAGAATTGCCAATTATGCAGGAAAATTAGCAGATAAATTAATTATTCCTTCGATTATATTAGCGGTAATTGTTTTTGCCAGTACCCAAGACCCAACTCGTGCGGCATCTATCCTAACCCTAGATTTTGTTACCGGCATTCGGGTTTCTATGCCGACGGCATTTTTAGGGGCATTAAATCACACAACTCGTCATGGTGTTTTAGTCCGAAGTGGGCGCACCTTAGAATTATTAGCGGAAATTGATACCGTTGTCTTCGATAAGACAGGGACACTCACTGAAGGCAATATTGCGGTTACGGAAGTTATCTCCGTGCATTCAGACATTTCTCCTCAACGCATACTCCAGTTAGCAGCCTCGGCAGAACAACGCATTACCCATCCTGTGGCTGAAGCCATTGTTGCCCATGCTCAAGCCGAAGGAATTGAAATTCTTCCGCGTCAGGGGTGGGATTATCAAGTGGGTGCGGGAATGAAAGCCATGATTGATAATGGTCAGGTTTTGGTGGGAAGTGCCACTTTTTTACAGGAACAGGGCGTTCGTGATTGGGTTGAAACAAACACGGCTAGAACGGTTAATCAGTCTTCGGTTTATGTGGCAGATGCCGAGAAATTATTAGGGATCATTTCTTATACTGATCCGTTACGGGCTGAAAGTGCCGAGTTAATTGAAGCCTTGCAGAGTCGTTATGGAACGGCGGTTCACGTTTTAACGGAAGATAGCAGACAAAGAGCCTATCAAGTCGCTGAACGCTTAAATATTTCTCTCCATCGGGTTCATGCCGAAGCTTTTCCTGAAGATAAGGCAAAAATTGTTCGAGATTTACGCCGTTCTGGTCAGGTGGTCGCTTTTGTGGGGGATGGTTTAAATGATTCCGTTGCCTTAGCCTATGCAGATGTTTCGATCTCTTTTGCCGATGGTTCTGATATTGCACGGGAAACGGCAGATGTCGTTTTAATGAATAATCATTTGACCAGTATTTTAGAGGCGATCGCGATCGCCAAAGAAACCCAAGCTTTAATTGAACAGAACACCTTACTGGTGGTGGCTCCCAATGTGATTGGTTTAGGTTTAGCTACAACAACGGGACTTAATCCGCTTTGGGCAACGATTATTCATAACGGAACCGCGATCGCGGCAGGACTCAATAGTTTACGCCCCCTAGTACAACATCAAATTGAAACCTACGGAGCTTGAATCTGATTAATCATCCTGACAATTGGCAGCACATGAATGGGCATGTCCATGTTGATGGCAAGCATTTTCGGCTAAAATTTCGCGGATTTCGGTTAATAATTGACGAACAGTTGGTAACCCATCATCCTCCGCATTTGATGCACATTTAGCGTCCCATCGTTCCAACAAGTCCTCTAATTCCAACAACGTATGACCTGAGAGCACGCGATGCCCTTGATCTAAGGCTTGTCCTAGATTGATCAAATCTTCTTTGATGGCAACAGGAACCCGAATCGTTTGAGTTTCTCCATTGTTCCATCGACCTTTACGACCTGCTCCTCGACGCATTCCACCTCGCATATTCTCTACGTTCCGAATTAATAGATATATTTTACCCCTAGCCCATGTAGTCTTTGATTTTGTGTCAATATCTAAATTGGTTATTTAGCAAAGATTATAGATTTCGTAACATTTTCTATTCTTAGTATATTTTTCCTTATTTTTTAAATTTCAATGCTTGTCTCAATCTTTATTGAAAATAATGTGCAATAATTTGAGAGTATTCTTGTAATTTTAAAAAGTGACGGAGGTTTAAGTTTTGCTATGTCTGTTATTCATTGGGACAAATCCGTATTAACTCTGCACCTGAAAGAAGTTATTGAAGATTATCATCGGGGAGATACAACGGCACTGATTGGATTAGGAGCGATTTTAGTGGGAACAATTGCTTTGCCTGCAACAGTTAAATTAGGGAAACCCGTACTTAAACAAATTATCAAAAGTGGCATTATTCTTTCTTCATCGTCTCAATTATGACGTTTTTGGATTTTAATCGTTGATTCGAGTATTAGTCCCTATTTAATGAATTAATTATCAACTAGCTCCATCTAGGCTATACGAAACCTTATCAAGATGGGGAAAGAATCATATTGTCATGAAAAAATTTATGGGGTTGACTGATTCTCTCGCATTGAAATCGTTATCACGCACTCATTTCTTTGAACCTCGCCGAGCGCATTATTATGACCAATCGGAAATTATTCCCTTAATGCAAGAAGGAATTTGGCAAGTTTATCGGGGTGTTGTACAACTCAGTCAATTAAATGCTGATGGGGATGAAGTATTACTTGCTTGGCTTCATTCAGAAAGTTTTTTTGGTTTATGTCTAACAAGTTATCAACTAGAAATATATCAAGCCAAAGCGTTATCGCCGGTTCATCTTCGTTGGTATCCGTTGTCAGAGATTGAATCAAAGCCCCAATTAGCCCAACTTATCCTGACTCAAACAGTTCAGCGAGTCCGTCAGACTGAGACATTATTAGTCATTGCAGGGCTTAAGCGAGTTGATCGCCGTTTACAGGAGTTATTAAAGTTTTTAGCCCAAGAAATGGGTCAACCTATTGGCAATGGTATGCGGTTAAAGGTTCGTTTTACTCATCAAATGTTAGCCAATGCCATCGGAGCTAGCCGAGTGACGATCACCCGTCTTTTAGGCGAGTTTCAAAATAAAGGTTGGATTCAGTTTGATAGCGATCGCCATTTAATTGTTTATTAATGGGTGGTACGAGTGGCCATAATCCTTTTAAATTAAATCAATAAAACTGATTAAAAATGCGTAATAGGGCTATTCTGCGATCGCTACTGTATTTTGAGACGGCGTATGGATTTGTGGCAACCCTTCAACCTACAAACTTTGGACAAACCCATGCTGCCTATGGTGGTATTTTCATTAACTTAAATTAAGTTAGGGTATTATGATGGCAATATTGAGAGTATTATTGCAAATAATTTGCAATTGTCCTGCCGTCAGGTGGTGTCATTGCTCTAAGGGAAGTCCGCTTTTTTCGTTGTCGCGGTTTAATCCCACCCTCTGTCGGGCGATGGACTGTTAGTTCTCAATGCATTATTTTGCTTTTGATGTCTTCAGAATCTCCGGTCGCGCTTTGTTCAATGACTCAAATCTAGGATGAAACGAGGTTAGAAGATTGACTTTACGATTATCACGATCTGGCTGGATTCCGTTTGCGCTTTTCTTACTGACACTGGGGCTAGTGGTGGCCTGTCAAGGATCTCCTTTGGGCAATCAGTCGCAAAATATGCCGATGACCTCCCTAGCCTGCCGCCGTATCAATCATGACGCTGGGCAGACAGAAGTTTGCGGACAGCCGATTACCATTGCTGCTCTTAGTCCCTATATTCTGGACATGATGCTTTCGCTGGGGGTAGAGCCAGACGGATATGCGGCGGCCGATCTCAGGGGAGACTTGTTACGACAACCTAAATTCAACAATCCTGAACAACAAATTCCGTATATAGGCAATAAATTGAGGAGCCAGCCTGTGAATTTTGGAGACCGTCACAGCCCCTCCCTGGAGGCGATCGCTAAAATGCAGCCAGATTTAATTTTGGGAGAGGCATGGCAAGGCACTCAGGGAAAATATTCTCTATTAACGAAAATTGCGCCAACAGTGTTAGTTAATGACGGAAAAGGGGGTTGGCAACATAGCATTGAAATTATTGCTCAAGCCTTAGACAAACAAGAACAATTACGTCAAGTTAAGAATGACTATCATGCTAGAATCACCAGCGTTCGTGAGCAACTTACCCTAGTAGCAAGCAAGTTTCCGCAGATATTACTTGTTGGTTCTGGAGACCTATCTAAGGCAATTTATGCTGATCAAGACAGCGAATTTTCAAGACTCCTTGAAGCCCTAAACTTTCAGCTTGTCGATACAGGCGCAATTTTTTCTAATAATTCTGCGCTTTCCTTGGAAACGATCCCTCTTCTAAACCCTGACATTATTATTGTCGTCGCCTGGAACCAAGCCGAGAAAAGTGATGCTCTAGGGTGGGAAAAACTCCAGCAACAATGGAGCAATATGCCTCTTTTAAAGACAATACCAGCGTCGCAAGCGGGGAAAGTTTTTTTCTTAGATGCACGTTTATCTACAATTCGGGGCCCTTTAGCGGCGACGGTTATTCTCGATCATTATCTTAATTTTTTAGTTTCTCTTAATTAGTATGAACTCTCTTTTTTGTGCTGAGCAATCCCGCCATTCGGGCCTTGATGTTGTTGGTACGGCCTCCGAACATTCGGTCTATGTGGCGATCGCCTGCCCGCCCCCTTGGGAACGCAATGAAATGCAATCAAAAGGGATTCCCGCCGTCCTCCGCGACCTCTGCGAAGAAATTAGCGACGATTATGATCGCTACCAAACCCGTTTCCTGCTGATCCACAACGAGTACTGGACGCAAACTGATCCCATTCGTGTACTGGTATTTCGCAGACCTTCTGGCCTCGCCACCACCTACGAAAAGCAAGAATTTCACCTAGAAAATATTCATGAGGTCGCACCCCTCGTGCGGCAAGTCATCATGGAGGAACCCGGTGATGCCACTCCGGTGGAGGTCTCCAGCCGCGATATTTTGGTTTGCACCCACGGCAGTCGGGATCGCTGTTGTTCTCGCTTTGGCGCACCCATCTACCACCAGACCCGTAAACTGATGGCGGAACTGGGGTTAGAGAATATCCGCATCTGGCAGGCCAGCCACATTGGTGGGCACCGCATGGCTCCAACGGCGATCGACTTCCCGTCTGCCCGCTACTACGGTTACCTGGATTCGGATTCCTTAAAGTCTGTACTCACCCACAGCGGCGATATTCACACCATGGAAACTATTTATCGCGGTTGGGGCATGTTACCTTGGGCGGCCCAGGTGTTGGAAAAGCATCTGTTGCTTACGCGAGGCTGGGATTGGTTTAATTATGCCGTAGGGGCCCAAGTGTTAGAACACAACGATGAAGAGACTTTCAATCGGGTCGAACTGACCTATCAAACGCCGGTTGGGGAGCGACAGACTTACCAGGCTGATGTGGTTGCCGATGAAAGTCGTATCATTTATCTCAAAAGTTCCTGCGCTAGTGAGAAAGTCACCAGTGTTATGCCTTACAAGATCCAAAATTTAGTTTCTTTATAGACAATATGTAGCGTAATAACAAATTCAATAGAAAACAGTGCATTTACTTAATCCCCCCCGCCTACGGCTTCCCCCCTTTGAAAGGGGGGCTAGGGGGGATAATATCGAGAAACCTATTTGCATGTAAATCAAATTAATTTGG
>JAYKGY010000140.1:0-4951 GCA_035285545.1 Snowella sp.
TTCTTGTATGATATTTTGTACACTAATTTGAGGCAATTTAAGAAGATTTTCGAGAAAGTACAACATAGTTCAGTCCTCATATAATGTATACCATTATACACTTCTCACTGCTAACCGCGGAGAACCATAGTTCTTTTTGAGAATCGCCCAATTGCTTTTGTGCTTGTAATAATTTTTCGTTAGTTAGATTGAGTTGAGATTCTTTTGCAATATTTAAAGATCGAGAATGTTCATTATTATCCTGTAAAGACGAGATTTGTTTAAGGTATTCATTGATTCTTTCCTGATTAGAATTTTTTTGAGCTTCTAAAGCTTTGACCTGACCTTCTAGCTGAATCCTTACATTTTGGAATTTTTCTATATGTGATTTTAGAGTAATAATTTCTTGTTGGAAAGTTGCCGCTTGTTTTTGTGCTGCATCTCGACTGGCTTCAGCCCCTTTAGCTCTGCCGTCTAAATCTCTAATATTTCGTTCAATTGATGATTTTACTTGAGAAGAGGCTGTAACCCATGCTCCTCCAGCACCAATTATTAAACCGAGTAAAAGCCCTAAAAAGATTTCCATTTGTTGTACTTGATCTATTTGTCAGTAATATTTAGACTTTCCTAAAAAAGGGGCAAAAAGATATTCTAGTCGCATATTTTGCAAAAAACGACCCAGACCTTCATTGCTTTCAATTAAAAAAACTGTAACACGAATAATTTTAGATTGGGTAGCAAAAAAAGTAACGTTTTTTTAAGCAAAACACATAACCCTTATATTTTCCCTATCGGCAATCCGTTAAAATAGAAAAAAACGAATTCACTGAAGTAACTCTAATCGGAATTTGAGCATTATGATAACTAACTTACAAGAAAAATTCTTAACTGATAAAAAAGGTCATCGCATCGCAGTAGTTTTGGATATTTCAGTTTATGAAAAAATATTAGAAGATTTAGATGAATTTTATTGTGAAAAAGCCTATGAGCAAGCCGTACAAGAAACTGATTTAGAAATAGAAATAGGTGATTATCTAACCCTAGAAGAATTTATCAAGCAAAGAGAAAAATAATAAATTATCGATACTTAATTAATTTTATTTAGTAACTTTAAACAGAAATACAATGAAACAAATTCTGAACAATATCACTGTCAGTGAACTTCCTAAACTCATTAGCGATTTAGGATTTCAACCTCATCAGGTTGTCAATTTAACGATTGAATCATCGGAAGACGATTTACTTAGTTTAATGGCCCGCATCGGTAAAAAAGCCCAAGAAAATGGCTTAACGGAAGAAATTCTCAATGAGCTTTTAGCTGATGAGTCTTAAAACCATCGTAATTGATACTAATGTTTTGATCTCTTTAATGCCTATTGCCGCTTAATTTATCAAGTGCGATCGCTGATCAATTAGAATGGATTAGCACAGCGTAATCTGTCAAAAACATTGAGGATTAAAGGTGATCGCTTTTCTTATGAAACACGGGCCGCAATGCTAAAATTTGTCCATGTTTGATAGTGTTTCCAAATTCCTCGCCGAAAACTTTTCCCAAGATTATGCCACTTGGTTGCTCGGTCGTCCCGTTACCTTGACCAAACTGAGTCCAACGGAATTATCTTTAGAACCCATTCGTGCCGATTCTCTCATTCTGGAACAATCAGAAGATTTGGTTTTGCATCTCGAATTTCAGACCGAACCTGACGAAAATATGGGTTTTCGGATGTTAGATTATCGAGTCAGAGTCTATCGTCGTTTTCCCAACAAAACGATGTACCAGTTTGTCATTTACCTGAAACCCACTAAATCGAATTGGGTTTATCAAAATAGTTTTCAAATTGGAGAAACAATTCATCGGTATCGAGTTATTCGTCTCTGGGAAGAATCTTCAGATTTATTTCTAACTAGTCCAGGGTTATTACCTTTGGCCGTGTTAACCCAAAGCTCTGATCCCGAATTAAAATTGAGGCAAGTGGCAGAGATCTTAGAAACCATCACAGACAATCGAGTGAGAGGAAATTTAATGACAGCCACCTCAGTATTTGGAGGGCTTGTTCTCAAGCCTGAGCTTATTAAAGCCATTTTACGAAGTGAAATCATGAAAGAATCACCTATTTATCAAGAGATTTTACAAGAAGGAGAACAGCGTGGTTTGCTTAAAGGAGAACAGCGCGGTCTGCTCAAGGGAGAGCAAATTGGTCTGCTCAAGGGAGAGCAAGTCGGTCTGTTCAAGGGAGAGCAAATTGGTCTGCTCAAGGGGAAACTTGAAACAATTCCCCTATTGACAAAGTTGGGATTAACGATCTCCGAAATTGCTGAGGAGTTGAATATTGATATTGCTTTGGTTGAACAGTTTGTCTCTCATCAAAATCATTAAAAACAAGTATTGGTCTATATGCGATCGCGTCAACTTAATGATGACAAGGAGAGGCTTAAAGATTTGGTACAATGGAATGCTGTTGCCTTTTTTAATAAAGCGATTATTACACCGCTCATCAACCAAACTTTATGTTACAAGCTGGAATCGTCGGACTGCCTAACGTCGGTAAATCAACCCTCTTCAATGCCCTAGTTGCAAATGCTAAGGCCGAGGCAGCGAATTTTCCCTTCTGTACCATTGAACCCAATGTCGGGGTTGTCTCCGTTCCCGATGAGCGATTAGAAGTCTTAGCCAAAATTTCCCAATCCGTCAAAGTTGTTCCCACCCGTATTGAATTTGTTGATATTGCAGGATTAGTCAAAGGCGCGAGTCAAGGGGAAGGATTAGGGAATCAATTTTTAGCCAATATCCGAGAAGTGGACGCGATCGTTCATGTTGTTCGTTGCTTCGATGACGATGATATTATTCATGTCTCAGGTTCGGTTGATCCCGCACGAGATATTGAGGTCATTAATCTAGAATTAGTCCTAGCCGATCTATCCCAAGTTGAAAAACGCTTAGAACGGGCTAGAAAACAAGCCAAAGGCAATAAAGACGGCCAAGCCGAAGTGGAAGTCTTAGAAAAAATTGTGGCTATTTTGAATGAGGGATTACCTGCCCGCCAAGTGAAATTAAGCGAAGAAGAAGAAGTATTAATCAAGGCATTAGGCTTATTAACCCGTAAACCGATTATTTTTGCGGCAAATGTTTCTGAAGAGGATTTAGCAAATGGTAACGCTTGGGTAGAGCAGGTTCGAGCAATTGCAGCCAAAGAAGGGGCAAAAGTCGTGATTGTTTCTGCTCAAGTAGAAGCCGAGTTACTAGAATTACCCGAAGAAGAACGGAGCGATTATTTAGCATCTCTCGGTGTGGAAGAAGGTGGTCTAAAATCTTTAATTCAAGCAACCTATGAGTTACTAGGATTACGGACATATCTAACCACTGGGCCACAGGAAACCCGCGCTTGGACAATTCAGGCAGGAATGAAAGCCCCTCAAGCCGCAGGAGTCATTCATACCGACTTTGAACGGGGATTTATTCGCGCAGAAACGATCGCTTACAAAGACTTAGTAGCATCAGGCAATATGCAAGCCGCCAAAGAAAAAGGATTAGTCCGTAGTGAAGGCAAAGAATACGTGGTTCAAGAAGGCGATGTTATGTTATTCCGATTTAATGTTTAAATGAAGGTATTTAAACAGGTTTTAGGAGTTACCAGATGAATCCTATTGGTTTAATCATTGCTTGGCTCGTCACCGCAGTCAGTTTATTTATTATTTCTAAGCTCCCGACGGGTGTAGAAATTGATAATTTTAAAAAAGCCTTACTTTCTTCTGTTGTTTTTGGATTATTAAACGCCTTTGTCCGTCCCGTTATTGCCTTCTTTTCTTTCCCCATTACTTTTTTGACTTTTGGGTTATTTTCCATTGTGATTAACGCCATTATTTTTGGCTTAGCGGCTGCTTTAGTCGATGGTTTTACCCTCAGATGGGGGGTGTGGAGTGCCTTAATTGGAGCCATTTTATTAGGATTTATTAATTCTTTAATTTTCCAATTGCTTCCCCTCCGTTAAGGGTTAAATCAGGAAATCAATTCGGTTAATTGGTGAAGTAAAAGTAACTCAATCAAAAATTCTTAATTTCCCCATGATATTGATGAAACATTTTGAACGGTTTATGATTCCAATCCCGCTAATTTAGAGAGGAGGATTTTGATGAGGGGAACGAAGGGTTGGCATTAAGGTCGCGTCGCTGTCATCCTCGTCACCCATCATCATGGGATCAATTAGGGTAATATCAAATGGATCGTTGCCTGGGGTCGTTATGAATTCATTCCGTTGGCGATAGTAATAGGTAGCGGAAACTTTATGACCAAAAAAGATCTCATCTTCCGGTGCGAGATCGTGGGCTAGTACTTTTTGGTGATTGATTAACAAGCCATTGGCACTGAGTTGTCCTTTTCCATCGCCATCAATAATGTGGTAATAAACAGACTGATCGGCTTTAACTCGCCGTAATAGGGTAGCATGATAGCGGGAAACGAATTGGGATTTGAGAAAAATGTCACAACTCGGCGATCGCCCAATGGTATAAATCTCTTCCGTGAGTACCATTTCTTTTCTGCCGCGATCATCTTGAATAATGAGATAATGCTCTGCTTCGGTTTGGACACTAGAATGGATCATCGAAATATAGTGAATAGTGAATAGTTAATAGTTAATAGTTAATAGTGAATAGTTAATAGTTAATAGTTAATAGTTAATAGTGTTTAGTGTTTAGTGTTTAGTGACTAGTAAATAGTAAGCTGTTAATCATTTAAACTGAACACAGGCAAGATGCTGAAGTCGCTTTTTACGAGGCTTTTGACTAAATCACTATACAGTGTAAATGCACGACAGCTTATTGAGTAATTGCACATTAATTATTAACCATTAAGAACCTATCCGAAAAATGTGAGAAGTTTGCGGCCGATGATCAAACAAGCAGCAATCTGAATAAAGCCCAAGTAGGATTGAGAAGATTTGGCCCATCGAATAAGGATGCCTCGGAAACGATT
>JAYKGY010000141.1:0-5947 GCA_035285545.1 Snowella sp.
GCCTGGACGTTTTAAGGATTTTTGGTTAGATTGAAACGTCAAAAATTTCTCTGAAACCTTTGCCAGCACTTGAATCTGGCTTTTGAGTGGCACTTCGTTGCAGCTTCGCTACCTTTACCCCAATTAACAAGAGATTGTAATTCTTTGACACCACGAGATTTAGGATCATAGTCCATAATCGGTATTTGTTCTGCGCTAGCGAGGGAAAGGGTTGTATCTTGCGGAATTAAAAATTGAGGAATGTCTGGATATTGTAGAGCTAATTGCGGTGCGAACTGCTTATCCATTGAACGGCGCGTATCAATCTTAGAAAGAACTAATCCCCAACGTTTTGGCCCACGGCGATTTTTCTGTTGATAAGTTTCTAAAATTTCTAGAACTCGTGCTGCTCCCATGACAGCTAAAGGATGAGCATTCGTTATTACTAAGGCCGTATTCGCTGCAACTAACGCTAAACGTTCTAAATATTCATTGCCTGGAGGACAATCAAAGATAACCACATCATATTGTAAGGATTGAACAATCTCTGCAAGGTCTTCAGGATGTAAAGATTGAATTTTAGAAGAGCCAAGTTCAGGGCCTCCAGGTAAAACTTCTAAAGTTAGAGAAACTGGTAAAGGGGTAGGATTTTGACCGAGTAGCAATTCTGCTGTTCCAGGGGCAATTGGATCTACTCCCAAAATGTAAGCGGCATTAGATTGGGGATCTAGATCGATTACCAATGTTCGTAAGCCTTTATGGGAAAAGATAGAGGCAAGACCGCAAGCAATAGTACTCTTTCCTACGCCGCCTTTTCGGGCTGCAACAACGATACGATACTGATTCATGAAAGTATCTTACTACGCTTAACAATAAAACCAAATTTTCTATTTTTCATTTAATTTCTACCTCAAAATTGTAACTATTTAACTTTGATAGCATCCAATCGTTCAGCAATCCAAGTTTTAATAACTGCTTGACGGTGAACGCCTAGTCTTTGAGATTCCCGATCCAACGCCTCAACCATCCAGGCGGGAAAATCGACGTTAACCCGTTTCACTTCCAGACCTGGACGTTTGATACTATTTAAATCAAAATATTGTAAAATTTCTTCCCCATCATCAAATTTTTGATCAAGTTCTTCAGCTTTCATAAATTTCTATCTCCTTTGGACGAGAACGACGAACTGAAATAATCCTAATATTTTGGTTACGATAAGTAATAATGGCTGACCAGCATTTCCCTTGAATTTGAGCAATCATCATAAACCGTTCTTCCGTTGTAGAAAAGGCTTTGATTTCTACCCGTCTCAGATCATTCCAAAGAAGTTGGGCTTCTTCAAAATCTATTCCATGCTTGGCTTGATTCAACTGGCTTTTATTCGGATCATATTCAAACACAGGGTTCAATTTAACGGAATAAATAACAAAGTGAAAGTATAACTCTTATACCTTGATTATACTGAATTCTTGAAAACCTAACTTAATTCGCAACGTCCTAAGTTGCCAATATCCGCTTACCCGATCAGACTACCGAACGTCTCAAGTGCTTAGCTGCCTCACTTATTTGTTGTTACTTTAATGCTCAGTTAGGAAAAATCTATGCAAACACTTCAATTACTGTCTGGACAAGCCATCCCTATTTTAGGAATGGGAACTTGGCGAATGGGGGAAAGTATCAGCCATCGACAGCAAGAAGTTGATGCGTTACGTTTTGGCTTAGATTTAGGATTTTCCTTAATTGATACGGCTGAAATGTATGGAGAGGGGGGAGCAGAAGAAGTGATTGCTCAGGCGATCGCTAATCGGCGTTCAGAGGTTTTCTTAGTCAGTAAGGTTTATCCTCACAATGCATCAAAACAAGGCGCGATCGCTGCTTGTGAACGCAGTTTAAAACGTTTGAAAACAGATTATTTGGATCTGTATTTATTACATTGGCGGGGTTCGATCCCTCTATCCGAAACCCTAGATGCTTTTCAAGCACTTCAGCAAGCAGGCAAAATCCGTAGTTACGGCGTGAGTAATTTTGATGTAGACGATATGGAAGAAGCGATCGCCCTGAATGGGGGGATGAATATTGTCACCAATCAAGTTCTTTATAATCTGACCCGTCGGGGAATTGAATGGTCTCTATTACCTTGGTGTCAGCAACATCAAATCCCCATTATGGCCTACTCTCCGATTGAACAAGGGCGGTTATTAAATCACTCAACCCTGAAAGCAATTGCCAAAAAACGAAATATCACAACGGCTCAAATCGCGATCGCCTGGTTACTACACCAGAAAAATGTTATTGTCATTCCCAAATCTAGCCGAATTGAACATATTAAGCAGAATTGGGCAGCTTTGGATATTAAACTAGACACAGAAAAGTTAAAGCTTTTAGAGACTGCATTTCCCAGACCTAAAAAACCTGGTGTTTTGGAAATGCTCTAAATTAATTCAACGTTAAAGCATCGAGAGTTTGCCCCAAAATAAAATTATTTGATGGTAATACTGTACTCTTCTGTAGTTGATAGAGCCGCAAAATCGCAATCTGGATTTGCTTTAAGGTAATCTTTGATAGCAGATAAACGGGGGGTAACTTCGACTTTTTTGAGGTCATCGGGCAACAATTCGGGATCGCATTTTAAGATGACCTTAGCGGGCTTTTTCCGTAGTGATAAATTGGCTGTTGCCCCTTGAATTTGCTTTTTACCCGTCCGTTCCATTTGGGAAACAAGGTAATTTCTGATTCGTTCCGCTTGTTTATTAGATTGTTCGGCCAGTTCTCGAATTCTTCGATATTCATTGCGACGGGCTTCAGTTAAGGCTTCTAGATTTTTGATGTAATGGGCAACTTGGCAAGCCTTAGCATCAAAATCTTCACCCAGAGTTAACCATTCCTCAAAGAGTTGAGCCATTAAATTTTCTTTGCTTTCATCGTCCAATTCATTGTTATCCTGAATGTCAGCGATCGCGGCTTCAAGGTTAGTAATCTCACTGGATAATTCCCATAATTTAGGATGCGAGGTTTTCGATTCCACTTTGGATTGTTGTTGATTCCCCATAGACTTGATGCCAACCTTAACTCAATTAATGACAAAGAACATGAATGTAGATACGATGTAATTACATTATCTCCTATTTTTTACTAACCTATGTCTAACCAATGAGAACGAAAATTATCAAAATTGGTAATTCTCAAGGGATTCGTCTTCCCAAAACGCTCCTCGAACAAACGGGGATTCAGGCAGACGTAGAAATTGAAGTGAACGGCGATCGCTTAATCCTTCGCAATGCCTCCCAAGTCCGTGAAGGTTGGGAACAAGCCTTTGCAGAAATGGCTAATGCTGGCGATGACATCTTATTAGATGAGAACCTCTCAACCAATTGGGAGCAAGACGAATGGCAATGGTAGTTAAACGTTTTGATGTGTTCTTGGTGAACTTAGATCCTACCGTGGGGAGTGAAATCCAAAAGACTCGACCTTGCGTAATTGTCTCTCCCAATGAAATGAATGCTTATATTGCGACCGTTATCGTTGCTCCTATGACCAGTCGAGGAACATCCTATCCTACCCGTGTTGCTTGCCATTTTCAAGGGAAAGCAGGTCAAATCGTTTTAGATCAAATTCGGACGATTGATAAAACACGATTAGTTAAAAAACTAGGGCAAATCAGCCCTGAAGAACAAAAAGAAACCTTGGCAACATTAGCAGAGATGTTTGCTTAGCAATTATTTTTTGTAGAAACCAAATAGTTATGCTAAGAATTTCGCTTTTTTTATCAGCTAACAAAAATACTATTGAGTTTTGTAAAACAGTGAAAATCTTATAGATTGATGCTATAGTCTTGTATATTACATTTCACAGATATGTTTTATGGCAAGTCGAGCTGTTAATATTCGAGTGCCAGAGACCTTATATAAACGTTTGCAGTCTCACATTTCACAAACAGGCAGTACCCAGACGGATGCAATACTAGCTGCAATGGCCTCTTACTTTGGGGCAGATAATATGGTTCCTTTGGTCGAAAGGATGAGCCAGCTTGAGC
The DNA here is from genome assembly GCA_035285545.1 of Snowella sp. GTDB lineage: Bacteria > Cyanobacteriota > Cyanobacteriia > Cyanobacteriales > Microcystaceae > Snowella. The sequence continues at coordinate 4,013 of JAYKGY010000141.1, forward strand.
AACGGTTATCTGCTTTGGAACAGGGTTAGGACGGCGATCGCTTAACTAAATTTAATAGCGTTTATCACGGCAGAGGGTAAATTAATCAGCACATGACAGATAAACGAGACCTTTCAGAACAAGATATTTGCACAAAATATATTTTGCCTGCATTAGTCAAGGCAGGTTGGGATATAAAAAAACAAGTGCGCGAACAAGTTTATTTTACCGATGGCCGAATTTACGTCAAAGGCAATCTTACCCACCGAGGCAAGGGAAAAAAAGCTGATTATATCCTTTACTACAAACCAAATATTGCGATCGCGGTTATTGAGGCTAAGAAAAATCGCTTTCCTGTTGGACATGGAATGCAGCAGGCTTTAGAGTACGCTGAAATTTTAGATTTACCTGTAGCATTTAGTTCTAATGGGGATGCCTTTTTAGAGCATGACAAATCGGGATCTTCTAGTTTGATAGAACGAGAGTTAAGTCTAAATGCTTTTCCAAGCCCTGATGAACTTTGGGAAAAATATAAAAAATTCAAAGGAATAGAGACAGAAGAATCCGAAGAAATTGCTTCTTTTGATTACTTTTTTGATCGCTCTGGAATGAATCCTCGTTACTACCAACAGATTGCTATTAATCGAACTGTAGAAGCGATCGCTAAAGGTCAAGATAGAATTTTGTTAGTAATGGCGACGGGTTCAGGAAAAACTTATACTGCTTTTCAAATTATTTATCGGCTATGGAAGAATGGAGTAAAAAAACGAATTTTATTTTTAGCTGACCGCATATCTTTAATTAGCCAAACAAAGCGCGGGGACTTTAAGCACTTTAAAAATAAAATGACGGTGATTAAAAAGAAAAAAATTGACACAGCTTTTGAAATTTATCTAGCTTTATATCAGGGGCTAGTTAACTATAAAGATGATATTGTTGATGCTTATAAAGAATTTAGTCCAGATTTTTTTGATTTAGTGATTGTTGATGAGTATCATCGAGGCAGTGCATCAGAAGATAGTAAATGGCGAGAAATTTTAGAATATTTTAATTCAGCAACCCAAATTGGTTTAACGGCAACTCCCAAGGAAACAGAAAAAATTTCTAATATTGAATACTTTTCCGACCCAATTTACACCTACTCCCTAAAACAAGGAATTGATGATGGGTTTTTGGCTCCCTATAAGGTCATTAGAGTTGGCTTAAACGTAGATTTAGAGGGCTATTACCCTGAAGCAGGAAAGCGAGATAAATCAGGAAAATTAGTGGACGAACGGGAATATAATCGCAAAGATTTTGATCGAACTTTAGTGATTGATGAGCGTACACAGGCAGTTGCTAAGAGAGTAATGGAATTTTTACGACAAACAGATGTTTATTCAAAAACAATTATTTTTTGTGTAGATACGGAACACGCTGACAGAATGCGTCAAGCCATTACTAATGAAGCAAGAGATTTAGTTAGTGAAAACTATAAATATGTAATGCGAATTACAGGGGAAGATAAAAAAGGGAAACGAGAATTAGATAACTTTATTAATCCAGAGGAGCGTTATCCTGTTATTGCAACTACTTCTAAACTCATGACCACAGGCGTTGATGCTCAAACTTGTAAATTAATTATGCTAGATTCTAATATTCAATCAAAAACAGAATTCAAACAAATTATTGGACGAGGAACTAGAATTAATGAAGCATTTAATAAACGATTTTTTACAATTTTGGACTTTCGGAATGTGACAGATCAATTTTATGATCCTGCCTTTAATGACGAACCTGTCATGATTAAAGAAGTACGAGAAGATGAACCATTTACAACAGAAAATAGTAGGTTCTCCGCGGTTAGCAGTGAGAAGTGTATAATGGTATACATTGTATGAGGACTGAACTATGTTGTACTTTCTCGAAAATCTTCTTAAATTGCCTCAAATTAGTGTACAAAATATCATACAAGAA
>JAYKGY010000142.1:0-30494 GCA_035285545.1 Snowella sp.
TTCTTGTATGATATTTTGTACACTAATTTGAGGCAATTTAAGAAGATTTTCGAGAAAGTACAACATAGTTCAGTCCTCATACAATGTATACCATTATACACTTCTCACTGCTAACCGCGGAGAACCATATTGATTTTAATAAGAACACTGGCTCTCTTGGATTAGCCCTGTAGAATGTTCAAAAATGATATAAAATTATTCCTTTTTTCTCTTGTAACTCTTTCTACATAAGCAATGTAGCCATTAATAACCTCTAATTATCATGAAGTATACAGGAGAGCTAGAACACTGTACTCGCCGCTATCTTATTAATTAGATTTTAAAACCGCAATTACGTAATTAGTGTCTTTATCTAAAATTAAACAAATTTAGGAGTAAAGATAATATGAAAGTTAAAGCTCTAATCTGGCAAGAAGATGGGGGTTGGTGCGGTTCTGTTCCTGCTTTACCAGGCTGTCATACTTGGGGAGAAACCTACGAACAATTATTAAGTACCTCGGCAAAATTATTTATACATAGCGATCCTTGTATAGCAAGGCTTCTAGGCTTGTCTAGTAGGTAATTTATTTTGCATGACTACTTAGAAATGTTGCAAGATGCGGTTCAAGGATGGCTTGAAGTTGCTAGTCAAGAAATCGAAATTGAATCAGAAAAAGAGCCAGTCGAAAGATGATGTGAAATAATAGCGATCACCATCGTCTTGTAGAGTCAATTTTAAAACCGCGATTGCTTTTGTTACCGTCAATTCTAACTTATGGTTGTTTTGATATAATAGCCTTAATCACTTGACATCTTAGGACAAAAATCGTGATTAAAGCCATTAAACAGAAAGGAATTGTTGGTAGGGAAGGAAAAATAGAGATTCATTCTACAGAACTAGAGGAAGGTACAGACGTAGATATTATTATCTTGGTATCTGATACCGAACCCGACACAACCGAATATCTGCTTTCAACAGAAGCTAATCAGCGTGAATTATCTGAAGCCATCGAAAGGGTAGAAAATAAAGAAAACTTGGTGACGATTTCTGCAAAAGAATGGCATGAAAAATATAGTATTTGATCCGAAAGCCTTTAAACAGTTCAATGAATGGGCGATAGAAGACAAAAAACTCTATAGAAAAATTGTTGACTTAATTGACGATATATTACGCCATCCCTTCTCTGGAATCGGTAAACCTGAAGCATTAAAATATCAACTCAAGGGTTATTGGTCAAGACGGATTAATGACGAACATCGCCTAGTTTATAAAATCACAGAGACAGAAATAATTATTATCAGTTGTAAATTTCATTATAAATAAAGTCAGTGCGATCGCAGTCTTCCCATTGATTAAATTTTAAAATCGTGATCAAACAATCGCCTCTTTTATACAAAAACTTGTAACCTATAAAATATAGCGATCGCAACTTTTGCCAAATCTAGAATTTTGGGACTTTTTTCTAAAATTCAACACTTATAAAAATTATCCCTCATGTCCAGACGAGACGATTTACACTTATCATTACGTCATAGCTTAGAAAAGGATGGTTGGATAATTACCGATGATCCCTTGGTTTTAACATTAGAACAAACATTACTCAAAGTTGATTTAGGAGCAGAGAAATTTTTTACTGCTGACAAAGAAGATCGTAAAATTGCCGTTGAAATTAAAGACTTTGATTCGCCCTCAGTCATTAGTGAACTAGAGAAAACCATAGGACAACTTCAATTATACCAATGGGCCTTAGAAGAACAAGAACCTGAACGGCAGCTTTTTTTAGGAATTAGCCAAGTAATTTATTTAAAACACTTTCAAAAGCCTATTTTTCAAATGGTTATTAAACGCAATAAAATTAATTTAATTATTTATGATCCTAAAAAAGAGGTGATTTTACAATGGATAACAAACTAAACTATGCTGATATTTTAACTCAAGTGATCCGAAAAGAATCCAGCCTACAGCCTCGATTACAAAAACTTAAAATTAGTCCAGTGTGTGACAAAGAATCAGGACAATTTTTGATTATTATGACAGGCTGGGAAAAAGAAACTTGGACGAACACTATTTTATTCCATGCTCGTTTACTAGAGAATAAAGTTGTTATAGAAGATGATAATTTTGAGGAAGGATTAACCCCTGCTTTGATTCAGGCTGGAATTCCGCCAGAAGACATTATTTATTAATGGATTTATTCTAGAATCTGCTTAATTGTGATTGATAGAAAATGATTCATTCAACAGAGAAATGTGATCGCCATCGTCTTGTTGATTAAACTTTAAAATCGCGATCAAACTATCTTGTTTTTTTGCTAAAATTTCATGCACATCAATTTTAATTAATCCGGCGTAGGAACAACTAAAACGCAACAGGTCGCATGATGAAACACGTAGTTACTCACGCTGCCTAATAAAATTTCACTTAACCCCCAACGTCCCCGATGACCCACCACAATTAAATCCGCATTAGACTCCTTCGCAATCTGACAAATAGTTCTTCCTGGGCTGCCTAAAATTTGTTGGTACTCAGCTTTAAGACCCAGTTGAGTGGCTTCTTCAGTACGAGATTTTAAAATATCAATCCCTTGTTGCTCAAAAACATCCCATTGTTCTCGCCAAATTTCTAGCGTTAACTCATTCCCTGTAGCGGGATAAATTTCATCTAAATTTACGGGAACAGGAAGCGGACTATTTTCCTCTTCAGTCGAGAGAACATGTAACAGCGTTAAGCCTGCATTATATTTCTGGGCAATTGATAAACCTTTAGCAAATACCGCTTTAGCCTTATCTGATAGATCCATTGCAATGATAACTTTAGTGAACACGGTCTATCCCCCTTCAATCATTTTCATCCCTAGATTTTGCCATAAATCGGGAAACAATCCGATAGGATAAATAAAGGAATTTTGATAAATAGGTGAGAAATTTTATGGGTGAAGCAAAACGGCGGAAAGAGGCATTAGGGGATAAATACGGTCAAGAAACACGCATTGTATCCTGGCTCCCAATTACGAAAACTCAAGCCGAAGCTTTTTATGAATGGACGACTAGGGGCGCGTGGATTGGCATTGCCGCCATGATCGGAATTTGGGTGACAGTTCGTTTTATCGGCCCGGCCTTTGGTTGGTGGACTATTCAATAAAGAATATTAATGGCATAGTAAGATAAAGAAAATCCCCCAATCCCTTGATGATCTGTTGGGGGTTAAATCGGCTTTTTTAGGCTTATTTCACAACATTTCAATACATGGCATCAAGTTTTAAAAATGTCCGTAACAAAACATTCGCCCCTTGAGCGCATTGTTCAGGAGAAGTATATTCTTCCTCAGAATGGCTAATTCCGGCTTGGGAAGGCACAAAAATCATACCCATATCGGTAAATCGACCCATTTCTTGAGCATCATGGCTGGCACGGCTAGGAAGATGGCTATCGGTTAAATTTAATTCCTGACAAACATCAACGATCGCGTCTTGAATTTGGGGCGTTGCCAAAGTCGGCTGTACCGATAACATACGCTCGATTGTGATCTTAGTGCGGGTACTCACGGTAATGGATTCAATTTTGCGCTGTAATTGAGCAACAAGATGATCAACTGTTTGTTGAGAAAGATCGCGGATATCAACGGTCATTTCTACATACCCTGGCACGATATTAGCCGCATTGGGCCACACTTGAAAGGCACCAACGGTCGCAACCGGATCGCCTGGGTAATGTTTCGCCATATCTTCCACCGCTAAGACGATAGCAGAAGCCGCCACCAACGCATCCCGACGCATCGACATGGGCGTTGTCCCTGCATGATTGGGAACCCCCGTAATTTTGATCAGGTGACGCTGTTGTCCCACGACCCCCTCTACGACCCCAATATCTCGACCGATCGCTTCTAGGACTCCCCCCTGCTCAACGTGTAATTCCACAAAAGCCGCAATATGTTGAGCCGTTTGTCTAGCCGTCGCTAATTTATCCCAATTTCCCCCAATGCTAGCTAAATTCTCTTGAATGGTCTGACCATTGTTGGGTCGATAATCCGTTAATTTCAAAGAAGCCGTTCCCGACATCGCTTTAGAACCGATCATGGTTCCTTCTTCATCACAAAAAACGATGACTTTGATATCGTGATTGAGTTGAATATTGTTCTCGTCTAGGGTACGAACCATTTCCAACCCTGCAACGACTCCTAATGCCCCGTCGTAACGACCCCCCGAAGGAACCGTATCAATGTGGGAACCTGTTGCCAAGGCAGGAATTTCTGAATTTTTGCCAGGATAAACCCCAATTAAATTGCCCGCCGCATCCACATTGACCATCATTCCCAGTTCCAGCATCCATTGACGCACCAATTGACGCGCTTCGATATCTTCAGGAGAAAAGGCAAGCCTACGAACGCCGCCCCCTGGCAATTTTCCGATACTGGCTAACTGGTCTAGGGTTTTTGCTAAGCGGTCTTGGTTAATAGACAGGTCTAGGTTGAGGGTTTTCAGCATTATCGTTGTAATTTTTTATTAAAAGGAGAATCGAAGCGCATTGATACTGTATAGCGAGTTTATCCCGTTACACTGTTTCACTGTATACAGTATACAAAATACTTTTAGGTTTGTTTGGGTAGACGCGATCGCTGTTTTGGTTCTTATTCTGCAAATTCCTGAAAATGCTTGTTGTTTAAAAGATTCCCTAGAGTAAGGACAGTTGGTCAACAACGGGAGATGGTGGGGTAAATCCTAAATGTTGATAGGCGGCGGCGGTTGCCATGCGACCTCTGGGGGTACGATTTAAGTAACCAATTTGCAAAAGATAGGGTTCATAAACCTCTTCAATGGTTTTGCTGTCTTCTCCTGTTGCTGCCGCGATCGTTTCGATGCCCACTGGCCCGCCTTGGAATTGTTCAATCAGGGTACTTAAGAGCAAGCGGTCTGTCCAATCTAACCCCCGTTGATCGACTTGATAGATATCCAGAGCTTCGGCAGACAGTTCTTCCGTAATTTCAGGATGTTGTTTCACCTGGGTGTAATCTCGAACCCGTTTCAGCAATCGGTTAGCAATGCGAGGGGTTCCCCTAGAACGACGGGCAATTTCTTCGGCTCCTCCCTGATTAATGGCGGTATTCAAAATTTGAGCAGTCCGCAACACAATAAGGGTTAATTCATCCACTTCATAAAACCGTAATCGTTGGATCAGTCCAAAGCGATCGCGCAACGGAGAAGTTAACGCCCCGACTTTAGTAGTAGCCCCAATCAGCGTAAATTTAGGCAAGGAAAGACTGCGAATTTTGGCACTTTTACCCTTTCCCATCGTGATATCTAACCGATAATCTTCCATCGCCGGATAGAGTAATTCTTCCGTTAGGCGATTGAGTCGGTGAATTTCATCGATAAATAAAATATCGCCAGGTTGCAAGCCAATTAATAAGCCCGTAATATCCCTGGGACGTTCTAAGGCAGGAGCCGCCGTAATTTTACAATTAACCCCCATTTCCGTTGCTAAAATCAGGGATAAGGTCGTTTTTCCGAGTCCTGGCGGGCCGTATAACAGTAAATGATCCAAGGAATCTTTCCGATTGTGGGCAGCTTGTAGGGCAATTTTCAGGACTTCTTTTAGATCTTTTTGACCAATATATTCATCTAGCGTATGGGGACGAATGCTTTCTTCATTATTCTCGGTTTCTTCAGGCGTAACTGTCGGCTGCAAAAGGGTTTCTTCTGCTGAGGGAAGGGGTTGAGCAGATTCATTGGAAGCAGGAGCAGAACGTTTAATCGCCATAATTTAGTGAAATACAGATGATAATTTTGATATTCAAGGATTAGAAATAATATTGATTTCTAAGATTCTGGGAGTAATTTAGGTTCAAATAATTCGGAAGGAACAAAACGAAAACCACTTTGATCTTCTTGGCGAATTAATAATCCTTGTTCTTCCATAGATTTAAGTTTGGGTAAGAGTTCGACAAAAGTTACAGCATCAAGTTTATCTAATGTTTGATCAGAAACATTTTCACTAATACCACCTGCTTGATGAGCAACATATAATAAATGACGAAACTGAGGACTTAAAGAATAAATGAATTCTTTTTGAAGGCTTTGCCAAATTAAGTTAAAAGTATTTTCATCAATAATTTCACATTCTTCTGAAGCCGCTTGACGTAATACTTTTTCACAGATAGTATTCAGTTGTCGAGGAACACCTTGAGCGTAACCTGTAATTAAATTAATGACCTCCTCTGTGAAGGGATAGGGATCATTCCGTTGTTCGTTTCTGGCACTATTAAGATAATTAATTGCAATGTGACGTAAATCATCTGGACTCATGGGTTCAAGAGGAATATCTTCAGAAAAAATGCCAAGGGCTTTTAGGGTTGCTTCTTGAAGATCAGTAAAGCCTCTCCCTGTCATGATAAATCCCCGATGTTTTCCCATCCGAAAGAGATCTAAACTACTTTCTAAAATTGTTTGGACAACAATGGGATCTTTTTTGTCAAAATCATCAATGGCAATAACAATCCGAGAATAGATTTCCTCGACTTTATTTAATAAACGAATGAGTAAGGGATAGGGATCGATTTTATCTGTGGGATTCACCGAATTTGAGGGAGATTCTTGCCGTCCTCCAAAGGATAAAAAGCCTAATTTAACTTTTCCTTCGATAGTAATTTTATTGCGTTGAATAGAATAGCCTAAAAGTGTATTAGCAATGTCTCTTGATTCTTCATCTTCTTCAATGTCCGCTAAACTATCAGCTACAGCTAATAATAAAGCACGATAAAATTCTGTGGAACTTTCTCCTGGAATGTTGCTCAGATACAACACTAACATTTTTTCATTTAATTCGGCGACTTCTTGTTGTAACTGATGAATTAAATTAAAAATCAAGGCAGTTTTCCCAATACCCCAAGCTCCTCTCACTAAGATATTACGTCCTTCATAGAGTGTTGGAATAACAATGTCTAAAACTTGATCTCGTCCATAAAAAATTTTTGCTAATTTTTCGGGATCATCGGGGGGAGTGGGGCGAAAGGGATTTTCTATAAGTCCCCATTTTTTGAGCGTTGATTGATAACGGTTCAGTCTTGCCATTTTAAGCTGATTGCAGAATTTTTAGTAAATGATCAATTTCGTCTAGTCGTTCCGTATGATTGTTTTTTTGATAATATTCTTGTGCTTCTTTTAAATGATTACAAGCTTGAGGAATTTTGCCAATTTGTATTTCGAGATTACCCAATGCACTGATAACAGAAGCCACATTATCTTGATCATCTAAACGACGGAATAGACGCAAAGAATCTTTGAAATAAAGTCTTGCCTGTTCTAGCCTACCAATCCGATGATAGAGGCGGGCAAGTTCCAACAAGATTGGAGCTAAATTATTAACATCTTTTTGTTTTTGATAGCGTTGTTGACAATTTTCTAAGTGTTCAATGGCTTCTGTATAATATCCTCCCTCAAATAAAGCTTTTCCTAACTGATAGGAATAATTAAAATATAGTTTTTGGTCTTCTGTTTTTTCAATAATTTTTTTGCCTTGTTTATAAGCATTAATGGCTTGTTGAATATCTTCTACTTTGCCTAGAAGTTTAAACCGTTCTCTGAGCGTATTTGCTAAATTGTACTGTGTCTTTACCCAATCTTCAGGAAAGGCTTCATGGGTATAAATTTGTAAAGCATTTTGGTAACAGATAATCGCATTTTCGATATTCTCTGCTTTATTTCCTCTAATGCGTTTACTGTAAGCATTACCAAGATTATTTTGTGTGGTTGCCCAGTCAAAAGGAAAGGCATCAAAAGTGCGAATTTTTAAGGCTTCTTGATAGCAAAAAATCGCGGTTTCGATATTCTCTGCTATATCTCCTTGGATTCTGTTTATGTAAGTATTGCCTAAATTATTTTGTGACCTTGCCCAACCTTCAGGAAAGCTATCACGAGTATATACTTCTAAAGAAAGTTTATAAGCAGAGATCGCCTTCTCTAGGTTTTCTGCCCTTTCTCCTACAATACGATCACTATAAGCATTCCCCAAATTATTTTGTATTCCTGCCCAATTTTCAGGAAAAGCTTCACGTTTTTTTACTTCTAATGAGCGGTTAAAAGCTGCAATTGCTAACTCCAAATTATCTGCTCTTTCCCCTCTGATACGCTTACTATAAGCAGCCCCCAGATTATTTTGTATTCTTGCCCATTCATCAGGAAAAGCTTCACGGGTATATACTTCTAAAGACAGGTTATAAGCGGCGATGGCTAACTCTAGATTATCTGCTCTTTCCTCTCTAATGCGATCACCATAAGCTAATCCCAGATTATTTTGTATTCCTGCCCATTCATCAGGAAAGGTTTCACGGGTATAGATTTCTAAGATGCTCTGATAACCTGTAATGGCAATTTCCAGATTATTAGCCCGACTTCCCAAAGGCAACTTTTGAATATGAATACATAAATTTCCAATAACCTTGGCAATAACTGTCACATCTTCCGCTTTCCCTTGAGAAAAGACATTTCTAGCATATTGTTGCAACACTTGGGCAAAAGTATCATTTAACAGATGTTGATGGCATTGTAGGATAGGATAAATTACCCCAGGATCGCTATTACTGTCAATTTCTGCTTGTAAAACTTCTAATAAAAATTCCTGATATTCTTCTATACTTTCTGCTTGAGGGTTGAGAAATTGTCCCAACTGTTGCGCTATATTCCGTAGCCAAGCCGCATCATTATCATTTTCTTGTTGTTCTAACCCCATTGCATAGTTTTCCATCTCCTGCAAAAATTGGAGGTCAATCAATTCCTGATTTTTTTGAATAATATTATTGAGTTCCTCACCATCAGCACAAGTGAGCAACTGTTCAATTAAATTGACATAAGCTTGTAATCGGGCTTGATCCATAACCGTCTTTTTTCACCCAAAAGCCATTCTTAAACATTATATCTCAGTATTTAGTTGCTCTTGTGTGTAATCATTCGTATTCATACAGCACTTTGCAGAATCAAGAAGGACAATAGCAACAATGAATACAATAATGGCAAAAATGTACTGATGAGATTAAATAATGGACAGCTAACTTCAACAATTTTTCGACTACTTCTTTCGATTTAGGCAAAGAACGCCGAATAAACGCCTTTAATTCCCATCACAGATATTTTATTGAGTTAAAGGTGAATGGGGCGAAATGTATAATCAGGATGTTCTTTTACCATCTTGATGACTTCTTGTTTATACGGCTGCAATTGACCTGTTTTTTGGGTTCCTACCTTTTATAGAAAAAACAGATTTTCTTATTCTATATCATTAACTTCTTTTGGGCTTGATCCCTGACTTTTCAACAAGGGAAACGCAATCACATCGCGAATACTGGCTGAATTGGTTAATAACATTACCAAGCGATCAATGCCAATCCCTAAACCCCCCGTCGGCGGCATTCCGTATTCTAAAGCGGTTAAAAAGTCCTCATCAACACCGTGAGCTTCTAAATCTCCTGCGGCTTTTTTCGCAGATTGTTCTTCTAAGCGTTGCCGTTGATCGATGGGATCGGTTAACTCAGAAAAACTATTGGCTAATTCCCGACCGACCACATACAGTTCAAACCGTTCCACTAACCCAAGCTTAGAACGATGAGGTTTCGCTAAGGGGGAAATTTCGACGGGAAAATCAATGATAAAAGTCGGTTGAACTAAGGTTTCTTCGACTTTTTGTTCAAAGGCTTCATTGAGCAATTTACCAATCGATTGGCAATCTTCTGGGACCCCAATGCCTGCTTCTTCGGCGGCGGCTTTAGCTTCGGTAAAATCGGCAAATTGATTAAAATCAACGCCTGTTACTTCCTTGACGGCATCGTGCATGGTGATCCGTTTCCAAGGAGCCGTTAGGTCAATTTCTGTTCCTTGATAATCAACCTTAAGCGTATCTAGAACCGTTTTAGCCGCGTTAATAATTAAAGTCTCGGTCAAAGCCATCATGTCGTGGTAGTCGGCATAGGCTTGATAAACTTCGATGGAGGTAAATTCGGGGTTGTGGCGTGTGGAAACTCCTTCATTACGGAAAATGCGGCCTAGCTCAAATACTTTTTCAAAACCACCCACAATTAATCGTTTTAAATGTAGTTCAGTCGCAATCCGTAGATACAATTCCATATCCAACGTATTGTGATGGGTGATGAAGGGTCGAGCTTCTGCGCCGCCGGGTTCGGATTGTAAAACGGGGGTTTCAATTTCGATAAAGCCCTGTTCATCTAGGTAACGGCGAATTGACGCGGTAATTTGCGCCCGACAACGAAAAGTTTTTCTAACATCAGGATTGACAATTAGATCCACATATCGCTGACGATAGCGTTTTTCCGTATCGGTTAATCCATGCCATTTATCAGGTAAGGGTAAGAGGGATTTAGTTAAAATGGCGTATTCTTTAACATAGATAGATAATTCGCCTTTTTCGGTGCGTTTAATGGTTCCTTTTGCCCCTAAAATATCGCCCGTATCCGTTAATTTAGTCAGGGGATTAAAAGCATTTTCCACAGTGGGCATGAACTCATTAATCCGTTTTTTTTCTAGATATAACTGAATATTTCCTGTCTCATCTTGGAGATTAAAAAACGCCAGTTTCCCGATAATCCGGCGGGCCATGATCCGACCTGCAACGGAAACTTCTAGTTCAATTTCTTCGCCATTTCCTAAATCCGCATATTTATCCTGTAGGTCTTCTGCCGTATGGGTTGACTCCCATTTATAAGCATAGGGATTGAGTCCTAATTGCTTGAATTGAGAAACTTTATCTAAACGGGTTGCCCGAATTTCTTCTAGGGTTGAATGGGAATCAGAAGGGTTAGGATTGGCAGACATTGGGAATAGTGAATAGTGAATAGTGAATAGTTAATAGTTAATAGTTAATAGTTAATAGTTAACTGATCAATTAACTGATCAATTTAAACAATTAATTATTAAATGTAATATGGGATTTTAAATACAAAAATATTACTTAAATTATTTCATGTTGGCTTTGGTGTCTTGTACCGCAAACCAAAATAAAACGATGGTTAAAGGAATACTTGCGGCCAAAATAGAACCTGTTGTTACGGTTCCGAGTTCGGGTACTCCTGAAGACAGTTCAAACACTGAGCCGACACCCGCGATCGCGGTAATGCAGGAGCCGAGTAATAACACACCACTTTTAGGGGTCACAGACGCTATGCCTCCAATTTGTTAGATTTAAGTTGAAATAGTTAGCAATCACTGAGCTTAGGCAACGGGTTTCACTGATTGGAGCGAAAAACCGTTTTTCTTTAAGGCTTCTGTTAAAGCAAGACCATTATCAACCCGATCCACAAACATAACACCATTTAGGTGATCCATCTCATGTTGAATAACTCTGGCGAGTAATCCATCGGCTTGTAATTTTTGAGGACGACCATTTTCGTCTTTATAGGTCACTTCGATTTCTTTAGGGCGAGTCACATCTAAATACACATTAGGAATACTAAGACAGCCTTCTTCTACGACACACATTTCCTTCCCAAAACGGGTAATTTGGGGATTAATCAGCACTAATGCTGTGTCTTCTTCGGGCTTGTTCGGTTCACAGTCAATAACGATCAATTGCTTATTAACACCGACTTGCGGCGCAGCTAATCCAATGCCGTTGGAGCTATACATGGTTTGCAACATTTCTTTGGCTAACTTCCGCACGCTTTCATCGACTTTGGCAATCCGTTTAGCCGGTTGACGGAGGACGCGATCGCCCAAATAATGCAGGTCTAAGGGAGGTTTTTCTAATTTTTCTTTTTCTACAGCGAGAGTAGCAGTCATAGGAATGGTCACAAAGTCGCTTTTGGCACTGTTTTATCTTAATCGATCTTAACAGGGATTTAAGTCGCTTTGATGGGTGATGGGGAATCTCTAATGTTTCTAAGCTTTAAAATAAAAATACTCAGGTAATCCCATGAAAATTAGGAGCCAAATAGAGCTAAGGTAAGGCGTTAGGAAAATGCCAAGTCAAATAACAGTAGAATCCCTTAAGGTGAGTTTAGAAGTGCTGCTCATCAGGAATCCCTGCCAAACTTGGCATGACTTGAGTTCTAAGTGTACTCATCATTGCTATTTTCCGACCGAACCAGCTTAACACTGGACATAGAACTTAATGGCTTAATATTTTCGTTCCTTGGGTTCAAAGCGATTGATTACCACTGGCATATAGTTCAATTCAATTCCTGCGGGGGAATAGTACGCCAACGTATGTTGTAAAAATTTTTCATCATCGCGATCGCTGAAATCTTCCCTTGCATGGGAACCCCGACTTTCCCGACGATTAAGGGCAGACGTTAGGATCAACTCACCCACCGCCATAATGTTTTGGAGTTCCAAGGCTTCAACCAACTCCGTATTCCAAGCAGGATCTTTATCATCTAGGTAAATTTGGGAATATTTCGCTTTAATTTCTTGAATTCGGCTAATTCCTTCCTCCATGACCGATTGCGTCCGAAAAACGCCACAATGATCCGTCATGCAATCTTGAAATTCTTGCCGAACCTCATTAATCCGTAACGTTCCCGATTGGTTGAGTAACTGCTGAAGCTGTTGCTGGGCTTCGGTGAGATAGGATTGGGCATCAAAACTGGAAAATTTTCGATTTTTTACATACTCGGCAATACTGCGACCCACGCGACGACCATAGACCACGCACTCTAACAGCGAATTACTCCCCAGACGATTGCCCCCATGTACCGAAACACAGGCACATTCTCCCGCCGCAAAAAAGCCTTCCGTTAGGGTATCCGCACTGCGCCGCACCCGACCTTCCGTATTAACCGGAATCCCGCCCATACAATAGTGAACCGTTGGACGAACGGGCATGGGTTGATTGACCGCATCGATCCCCAATAGACGATGGGCTTCTTCCCAACAGAAGGGAATACGGCTCATGATTTTTTCTCGTCCTAAATGCCGTAGATCTAGATAAACAAAAGGCCCGCCAGCAGATCCATCCAGATTAATGCCCCGACCTGCCCGAATTTCTCGCGTAATAGCACGAGAGGTAATATCACGGGGAGCGAGTTCCATACGGCTCGGCGCGTAATCTTCCATAAACCGCTTACCCTCACTATTGATCAAGTAAGCACCTTCTCCCCTGACCGCTTCAGAAATCAGCACACCAACCGGATACAAGCCAGTGGGATGAAACTGGACAAACTCCATATCTTCGAGGGGAATGCCCGCGATCGCCGACATGGCCAACCCATCTCCTGTGCAAGCATAATCATTAGACGTAGTGTTATAAACCCGTCCATAACCGCCCGTTGCAAACATCACGGCTTTAGCGCGGACAACTTCTAGCGCACCATCGCGAATCCGATACATCACAAGTCCTTTGGCTTCCCCATCTTCTAAGACTAGACGCATCACGTACCATTCATCGTAAATAATCACCCCATTACGACGTAAGTTATTAACCAATTCATGTAAAATCGCATGACCCGTTTTATCCGCAGCGTAACAGGTTCGATTGTGGGAATGGCCGCCAAAAGCTCTCTGGGCAATTTTGCCATCGGGAAGACGGGAAAACAAAACCCCCATGTGTTCCAAATCAATGATGACATCGGCTGCTTCCTTGGTTAGGATTTCAACCGCATCTTGATCCGCCAAATAATCAGAACCTTTCACCGTATCAAAAGCATGGGCTTCCCAGCTATCTTCAGGATCAACATTATTCAAAACGGCAGCGATTCCCCCTTGAGCCGCAACGGAATGGGAGCGGATCGGATGGGTTTTGGCAACAACCGCTACATTGGTTTCAGGACTGAGGCGTTTAATTTCCAATGCGGCGCGGCAACCGGCTAATCCACCACCGACAATAATGACATCATGTTCTAACATCTTGCTTGAGGAATCCGTCTTAATAGAAGTGCTTAGTCTATGGTGACGGAAGAAACCTCTAGTTAACGAAAATCTTAAAAGAAATTTTTGTTTCTGGATAGCTCAATGACCATCCCATTAAGAAACCCATGCTATCTTGAGAGAAAGAAAACAAAGTTTTATCCAATTTTTTTCTTCAGTCATCCAAGTGATGGAAGTTGTGCCATGCCAGTAGATCTTTTTGGCTTCATCAAAATCTACGGTTGCATCTCCGTATTCATAGGCTTTTCCCTCGCAGATTCAGCAGAAATTTTTTTAATGGGAATAAAATCTTCAATTAAGCGGCGATCTTCAGTCAAGGGGTTAGGGAGTCCAGAAATTGATGTTAAAAAAAAACCTAAGTCTTTATAGTCAATTTTCTAAACCAGACTTTCAACATGGTGAGCAACAATCAAAACAGATTCCTCTTCAAGGGTTCCAGAGCAGTTAGGCGATCGGGTTACTCGTTCAAACAAAGATGATAAATAACCCTTTAAATCCGTTCTTTTTTATTAAGAAATAGGCGTTCAGCAATACTTTTAATGACAATGTATAAAATAGGCACGACAAATAAACTGAGAAAAGTCGCCACAAACATACCGCCAAAAACCGCAGTTCCCAAAGATTGACGGCTGCCTGCCCCTGCCCCCGTAGCAATGAGTAAGGGAAATGTGCCAATTAAGGTCGAAAGAGCCGTCATTAAAATGGGTCGTAATCGGTCTTGGGCTGCTTCAATGGCCGCCTTCGTAATGGGTAGCCCTTGTTCCCTCAGTTGATTGGCAAATTCCACAATAAGAATAGCGTTTTTACTCGCTAAACCAATGAGCATCACTAGCCCAATTTGACAGTAAATATCATTGGCAAAGCCCCGCGACATCTGGGCTAAGAGGGCCCCTAAGATCGCCAAAGGAACGCTCAACATAATGATCAACGGATCGATATAGTTTTCGTATTGGGCTGCCAGCACCAAAAAAACAAAAACTAATCCCAAACCGAAAATAATGGGAGCTAGGCCTTGGGATTCAATTTCTTCTAAAGAACTTCCTGACCACTCGTAACTAAAGCCCCTGGGTAAAACATCCTTGGCGACTTGCTCCATTAAGTTTAAAGCCCCTCCTGAACTGACCCCTGGAGCCGGAGAGCCATTAATCGCGATCGCGCGGAAAAGGTTGTAATGATTAATGGTTTGCGCGCTGACTTTGGGAACCACTGTCACAAGATTAGATAAAGGAATCATTTGTTCCTGATTAGAACGTACATACAGTTCGCCAATATCTTCAGGTTTACTGCGAAATTCCTTATCTGCCTGCAAATACACCCGATAGGTGCGGTCTTGGAAATTAAAATCGTTGACGTACTGAGACCCCAAGGCGGTTTGCAGGGTATTGAAAATCTCATCAATGTCAACCCCCAGGGTTTTTGCCCGATTGCGGTTCACCTCAATCAATAATTGGGGGGTATTCGCTTGAAATGTACTAAAAACAGCCTGTAGCCCCGGTGTTTGATTCGCTTTTCCTAAAACCATTTCCATCGTTTGGACAAGGGTTTCTAAATCACTATTGGCTCGCCGATCCTGCAATTGGAAATTAAAGCCACCAAAATTTCCTAGCCCTTGAATCGCAGGCGGATTAACAGGAAAAATACGGGCTTCAGGAATCATGGCAAATTTACCAAACAATTGACCCACAAGTGCTTTGACCGAATTCTCTGGGCCGGGTCGTTGTTCCCAGGGTTTGAGGGTTGTAAAGATAATGCCTTGGTTGGCACTATTACCACTAAAACTAAATCCCCCGACCGTAAAGGTGCCCACGACTTGGGGCAATTTTAAAATTTCCTTTTCAACTTGATCAATGACTTTACTGGTATATTGCAGCGAAACACCTTCAGGGGCTTGAATAATGGTAATAAAATAGCCCTGGTCTTCGTCGGGTAAAAATGCGGTGGGAGTTTGCACATATAACCAACCCGTTACACCTAATAACGCTACAAATAACCCAATCACAATGATTTTGAGGCGACTAAACCAGGCTAAGATATTGCGATACCGTTTTCGGACACCCTCTAGGAAGTCATTAAAGCCATTAAAAAACCAGGCAATCCAACGAGGCGGATGTTGACCTTGACGTAAGAGTAAAGCACACAAGGAAGGGGTTAAGGTCAGGGCTAAAAACGTAGAAATCGTAATGGAGAAGGCGATGGTTAAGGCAAATTGTTGGTATAACGCACCTGTGGTTCCTGGAAAAAAAGCGACCGGAATAAACACCGCCATTAAGACCAATGACGTAGCAATTACCGCACTCGAAAGCTCGGCCATCGCTTCACTGGCAGCCTGTCGCGGATTCATTCCTTTTTGTTGAATAAAGCGGCTAATTTGTTCTACAACGATAATGGCATCATCCACTACCATTCCGGTGGCTAACGTTAAGCCAAAGAGGGTCAAGCTATTAATCGAAAAATTAAAGAATTTAACAAAGGCAAAGGTTCCCACTAAGGATAAGGGAATCGTCAAAGCCGGAATTAATGTTGTACGCCAGTCTTGTAGAAAAACGAGAATAACCAGAATAACAAACAAAACCGCTAATGCAAGGGTTTTAACCACTTCTAAGAGGGATTGACGAACATAATTGGTGGTATCAAATGCAACGCGATAGTCTAATCCGGGTGGAAAGCTTTCCGCTAATTTGCTCAGTTCCTGTTTAACGTTTTTAGATACCGCTAAGGCGTTACTTTCCGGGAGTTGATAAACCCCTAAGCCGATCGCGTCCTGACCCCGAAAGCGCAGAAATGATCCGTAGTTTTCGGCTCCCAGTTCGACTCGTCCCACATCTTTTAAACGGACGATTAGCCCATTTGCACCTGTTTTGAGGATTAAATCTTCAAATTGGGCCGGTTCGGTTAATTGACTAGCCGCTCTGAGATCAATCTGAAATTCTTGTCCTTCAGGGGCTGGCTCTTGCCCTAATTGTCCTGCACCGACTTGTAAATTTTGTTCCCGTAATACATCCGCCACATCCGCCGTTGTGAGTCCTTGACTGGCTAACTTGATGGGATTCAACCACAGGCGCATCGCATAGCGTCGTTCCCCAAAAATCCGTACTCCTCCCACACCAGACACCCGCTTAATGGAATCCACCAGATAGCGATCGGCGTAATTACTGAGAAATACGTTATCGTAGCGTCCCTCTTTACTAAAAAGCCCAATAGCGAGGAGTAAATTGGTAGATTCTTTAGTAACTTGAACTCCCGTTTGTTTAACTGGCTCAGGGAGTTGGGGTTCGGCCAGGGCAACGCGATTTTGGACATCAACAGCGGCGATATCTTTGTTGCGATCGCGGTTAAAGGTGGCGGTAATGCTACTCGTTCCGTCGTTACTACTGCTAGAGGTAATGTAGCGTAACCCTTCCACTCCATTAATTTGACGTTCTAGGATATCGGTAACGGCTCGCTCTACGACTTCCGCATTGGCTCCGCTATAGTTAGCAGTGACTTGAATTTCCGTCGGAGAAATATCGGGATATTGGGCAACAGGCAGATTAACAATACAAATCAATCCCACCAAAAAGATGATGATGGCACAAACCGAAGTAAAAACGGGACGTTTAATAAAAAAATCAACAAACATTTAAAACTGCCTATAAAAAATTTTTAATTAACCCTAAACCCCATAAAAATCTTCATCTAAAATCTCAGTAATTGAGAAGGGGCAGTTCATTGGATAGGCACTTTCATCAGGAGTATTCACGCCAAGTTTGGCCCGCTTGCCTTCTTTAATAGCCAGTTGATAGGCATCGGGATAGGCAGATTCAATTAAATTGGCTAAAGCCACATTTAGAGAGGGCGTTGCTTTTAAACTCTTTTGAATTCGTTTACGGTTTTCATCCACTGAATTTAACCAGCTTTGTTGCATCATTGCGGGAGCATCGGATTGAACTTTTAATTTGAGTAAGTGGGCTAATAAAATCATTAAATTACTTTCTAAAGCTCGTTTTTCTGATTTTCCCAAATCTGCTAACTCCTCAATTAAATGTTGCCGATCTAATTGCTCAAAGTCAGAATTTTCAAGCTGTTTAATCGTTTGTTCAATCCATAATTGAAAATCTTGATCGTATAAAGATGAACTCTCTCCCTTTTGATCCATCAAAATTGCCATTTTTTTTACTCCATCTCCTCTGTCAAAATGTTGTTAAATCAGCTATTTTTCTTTAAGTATTCTTATTAATCATCAATTATTAACTATTAACTATTAACTATTAATTATTAATTAGTATTCGGCGGCATTTGATTCGTATCTAAAAGGGGCATCCCTTCTTGCAGATTCATTTGTCCTGCGGTTACGATTTTGTCGCCTGGTTTTAATCCTGATAAAACTTGATAATCATTTCCCTGCATATTGCCCAGGGTGATGGATTGTTGTTTGGCAACCAGTTGGGGCTTGTTGGTTTTGGGATCGGTAGCTGATTGGGCGACAAAAACGAAGCTCTCAGAACCAATCCGAGTAATGGCGGTCGCAGGAACTAATACCCCTGAGCCTTGGCTCCAAATGATGCGGGCTTGGACTAACTGACGATTGAGTAATTCTCGACCGATATTATTAAAACTGGCTCTGGCGAGGACGCTTTGGGCATTGGCTGTAACGCTGGGAGAAATAAAGCTAATATTGCCTTTTGCGATCGCTTTACCTTGAGCATCTAAGATTTCAACGGGTAATCCTAAGCGTAAATTAGGCGCTTGATCGAGGGGAACAGATAAATTAATTTCTAGCTTTTTATTTTCCGTAATGGTCGTTAAACTATCCCCTGATTTAACGAAATCCCCAACTTTGGCTGGAATATAGCCAATAATACCTGTAAAAGGCGCACGAATTTGGCTTTTTTTGATTTGAACTTCGACGGATCGGACTTCCGCTTGCGATTCCGCCACCTGGGCCCTGGCTTGCGCGATCGCTTCGGGGCGTGCCCCATTTTGTAACCGTCTTAAATTTTGCCGTTGTTCTTCCACTTCTGCTTGAATTCGCTCAATATCTGCCCCCCTACCTTTACTGAGTTGGGATAAACGACGTTGGGCCGATTGGACTTCCGCGATCGCTTGGCGTTCCTCCTTCACCTGTTGCTCATAGGTATCTAAGGCAATCACCCCTTCATTTTTCAAATTAGAAAACCGTTGTACCCGTTGCCGCATGAGATCCGCTTGGGCTTTAGCCGAATCCAACTGGGCTTTAGCCTGAGCGATTTCTTCGGGACTGGCTCCCCCTTGAGTGTTGGCTAATCGGGTTTGAGCTTGTCTTAGGGCAGCTTGCGCTTGGGCAATGTCTTCCGCACGAGATCCTGCTTCTAATTCCGCTAGGGCTGCTTTATCTTTGGCTAAGGCTGCTTTCGCTTGCATCAATTCAGTTTGTAACGTATCGCTATCAAGACGCATCAAAACTTGCCCTTGACTAACTAAATCTCCTTCGCTTACGACAATTTGGCTCAGACGACCATCGACTTCTGACGCAATATTGGTGGCGCGACTTGCTTCTAGGGTTCCCACTAAATCGGAGGCATTTTCCACAGGGGTTAAACTAACGGTTTGTAACTTAACGGGCATTACCTGTGGGCCAGCCGCCATCGCTGAAGGAGAAGCTTGGGGCGCGTTGCGTTGGGCCAACCACCAATTAACCCCAAAACCTCCCGCCGACATTAAAACGATCAGACCTAAGATCCATTTCCACCAACTTTGAGGAGAAGATTTAGGCTTTTTTGAGGCGACGCGATGAACATTCTCTGGCTCTGCCCAGGTTTCGGAAGGCGGAGAGGAAGGAGGCTCGACGGTTTGATGATCTGCCATATTAATTCGATAAAAGCTGGGATTTGACTCTTAGTGTAACAGCTTCTTTACAATTTTTGAGGATCATGAGTTGGGGTGTTTTTTTAATAAAAATCTATCAAAAGTATGATTGATATTTAAGATAAATTTTAGTAAGGAAATCAGAGTAGAAAAAGTAAGGGGGGATCCCCAGAATGGGTCTAATCACATTAATGTTGAGAATAATAGCAAGGTGGGAAACCGTCAAGATCTTCAATAAGTGTTAGTTGTCTGATAAAAAATCATATTTCCTTCAATTATCCAATAAAAATAAATACGGATTAAATACTGGACGAATCAATATCGATTGTTTTTTCTTAAAAATCATTGTAGATTTCTTCAAAAAAAGTTACTTGAAAATTATCTAGATTTTGTTTTTTAAGTAAATTTATTTATCCCAAAAACCTAAATAAATAGAAAGACTATCCCCTATCCAGAAACTTGAGGCTACTGAGAACTAGATCACTCACCGCATTAGCGATCGCGAACTCACTATAAAAACTTTCTCGAAAATCAAACGCTTGCATTTCCGTCACAATAGCAATCACCAAAGACCCTAAATCATTTTCGCCTTCTAACCGTTGACGCACGAAAATTTGAGAAGCCCGTTGAGCAATGATTTGATTAATCGCTTCTGGGATAAACTCTTCATCTAACCACCGATGCAGCGATCGCGCCAACCACTCCCCTTCTTGATCAGGATCTTGGAGCGGCGGCAAAGTGATAGGAGGAATCGGTTCAACTGCCATAAACCTAAAACTTAATCGAGATTGAAGGATAAAGATAGACAGAAGGAAAATATTGATTTCATTATACAGGCAGATGTTGAGAGCAAGAATGGGATCACCCCAGAGATCTAACCCACAGCTCCCCCCTCAGAGCGATCGCCCAGCCCATTAAAACCATGCTTTCCTCCGACTTCTACCGAATAGCTGAGGCTCATCATCCGCCCAAATGCTAGCCTAAAAATATCCTAGTAAAGCCAAGGAACCCAAAAATTGCAAGATTGTGCAGCTTCAGCCCTGTAGGTTTAAAAATGAATGCGTTACTCATTGTCAATCCCCACTCTGGAACTGCCGTAAATTCAGACTTACTACCGGATTTACTCAACACCTTCCACCAACACGATATGGTAGTGGAGATCGAACAAACCACCCCCGAAGAAGATGGACAACAATTAGCCGCTAACGCAGCCAGGCGTGGGGTTCCGTTAGTCATCGTTGCAGGCGGAGACGGCACCATCGAAGCCGTTGTCCGAGGATTAATTAACACCCCAACAACCTTAGGAATTATCCCCTTTGGAACTCGGAATAATTTAGCCACAAGCCTGAATATTCCTAATAACTTCGCCCAAGCAATACGGGTTTTAAAAGAAGGGCAATGTCATCGAATTGATGTTGGGAAAGTAGATGGGTATTACTTTTTAGAGGTTGTTGGTATCGGGTTAGAAGCCACTCTTTTTCCTTGGGGAGAAGGGGTTAAGGATGCTGCCAAAAATAATTATTTAGCCGCTGTCAGTAGTTTGTGGACTGGGCTATCTACTTTCTTTCAGTTCCCTCCCCATTCCTTGACCTTAAAGCTCGATGGCAAGCGAAGACAACGGTTACACACCTTACAAGTCAATATCTGCAATAGTCCTCGCTATGGGGTAGAAGTTGTTCCCTCTGCCGATGTTCAAATGGATGACGGAAAGCTCGATATTGTTTATATGAAGCATCCTTCTAAATGGGATCATCTGCATTATTTTTTGAGTACCGTCAGTGGTCAACCCTTGGAGCATCAGCAACTGAGAACCTACCAAGCCAGTAAAATTGAAGTGGAAAGTTTTCCTCCCCTCGAAGTTCATGCTGATGGGATTTGTATTGGTCATACACCGATTACCCTAGAAGTGATTCCCAGCGTCTTACCTGTCCTCATTCCTACCCCAGAATTATTAGCAGAATTTTTAGCTGAAAACAGTTTGATCTCAGTTATTTAAAGCTAAAATTTAGCATAAAAAGATTCATTGAAGCAGATTGACTCTTTAGCTGAGTTATCCCTATCTTTCTTTATCGGACTACGGAATTAAAAGAACAAAATACCAAAAAAGGATGAGAAAAACTCACCCTTAGAAATTTTAAAGTACAAGAATTTGTCGCTATGCACTGACCCCTAATGGCAACGGACAGGAAACATTCGTCCCACCTAACCCACAATAGCCATTGGGATTTTTCGCTAAATACTGTTGATGGTAATCTTCAGCGTAATAAAATTCAGGGGCTTCTAAAATTTCCGTCGTAATTGCTGAATAGCCCGCTTTATTTAAGGCCGTTTGATACATCTGACGAGATTGCTCCGCCGTTTGTTGTTGGGTTTCCGAGTAAGTATAGATTCCTGAACGGTACTGAGTCCCCACATCATTGCCTTGTCGCATTCCTTGGGTGGGATTATGACTTTCCCAAAAAACCTTTAGGAGTTCAGCATAGCTAATAATCTGAGGATCAAAAACCACAAAGACGACCTCATTATGCCCCGTTAGACCGGTACAAACTTCGTGATAAGTCGGGTTAGGTGTGTAACCAGCGGCATAGCCTACGGCGGTTGTATAAACCCCAGGCAACTGCCAGAATTTGCGTTCTGCGCCCCAAAAACATCCTAAACCAAACAAAGCAGTCTCATAACCATCGGGAAAGGGGGGCTTAAGGGGGTTCCCGTTAACAAAATGGGAAGCAGGGACTTTCATCGGGGTTGAACGTCCGGGGAGTGCTTCACTGGGGTTAGG
Source organism: Snowella sp. (assembly GCA_035285545.1). Lineage (GTDB taxonomy): Bacteria > Cyanobacteriota > Cyanobacteriia > Cyanobacteriales > Microcystaceae > Snowella. Next base: position 22,447 of record JAYKGY010000142.1, read on the forward strand.
AAGGGTGGCTTTTTTACCAAATCCAAAAAGTGCCATAGTAGGTTTCATCATCTGAATGCGTCTTTTTGATGATAACTGATGAATTCTTCCTCAGGGGCTGCTCACCCGTTTTAGGAATAATCCCTCCGTCTGACCAGTAAAGTAAAGAATGATCGGTTTTTAAGCACTTAATATTTTGTTGTCATATAACTCGCTCATTCCCGCCATCAATGGGAACCTGGGCGGCGGTTGTTTTGGCAAAGAGGGGCCCACACATTTCTGCGGCTAATTCGGCCACATCGCGACTGGTAATTTCGACTTTTAATAAATTATTGGTTTTGTAGTTTTCAATACTCAGACCATAATGTTTTGCTCTGGCGGTTAAGACTTCTTCTGTCCAAATTCCCGTATCAAACACCGCATTAGGATGGAGAGTATTTAACCGTATGCGATCGCGTCCCCACTCCAAGGCCGTTACCCGAATTAATTGATTCAAAGCCGCTTTAGAAACGGAATAGGCTCCCACCCCAGGGCCAGGCGCAGGTACATTTTTAGACCCGATCACCACCACTCGACCGCCGTTAAACGCGAGTTTTAAAAACGGATAGCATTCCCGCAGAATCATTAAATTCGCATCTAAATTGAGGCTCATCACCCGTTGCCATTCGTCTTGAGTGAGATCGGCTACTCGACAACTCGGCGGAAAAATCCCTGCATTGAGAATCAAAATATCTAAGCCGCCAAAGGTTTCAATCCCTTTTTCTAAGGCTTGCTGAAAAGCTTTTTCATCGGTAACATCACATTGAATCCCACAAAAATCTGCTCGTTTATGTAAATTCTCTATCTCAGGCTGAATATCAAGAGCCACTACCGCCGCACCCCGTTTCAACAAAGACTCTACACAGGCTTTGCCAATTCCCGATGCGGCCCCTGTCACTAACGCCACTTCTCCTGTAAATATCGGCGGCTTGCCACCCTGACGTAATTTTGCTTGCTCTAAATCCCAATATTCCACATCAAAAATATCTTTGGCAGATAAAGCTTGATAGCCCCCCAATAAGGTTGCCCGTTCAATAATATCGATGGTGTGATCATAGATATCCGCCACGATCGCCGTACTTTTGGCCGTTTGTCCCACCGTACAGAGTCCCAATTCGCGATCGAGAATGACACGGGGAGCTTTATCTAAAATCGTCTTGGGTTCCTTTGCTTTAGCGGCTTCCGTATTGAAATAAGCTTGATAAGCTTGTGCGTAGGCTTGAACATCCCGACCAATTTGGGGTAAACGTTTGGTACGGATAACATGATCGGGCGTTGCTGGGCCTTGTTGAGCAATAGTCGCCACATCAGACCGTTGGGCAAAGGCTAAGTATTTTTCCTCTGCATGACGATTAACAATAACAGGAAAGCCTGCGGTATTAGCAATCTCTGATCTTAAATTGGCTAACGATTGACTAACTGATTGAGTCGGTAAAGCGGGGGTTTTACGGTTTAACTCCCAAGCTCCCTGTTTTTGCAAATAATCCTCTGCCAAGCTCACCAGATCAATCATGCGATCATACGCTTCCTTCGCTGTTTCCCCAAAGGAAAAGATGCCATGATTCATCAACACCATGCCAATCGTCTGCGGGCCTGCCTCTGCATTGAATCGTTCTGCACACAGTCGGGCTAAATCAAACCCAGGCATGATATAGGGAATAATCACTAAGCGATCGCCGTAAATTTCCTGAATTCGTTCCCAACCGTTGGCTGTATTGGTAATCGTAACCACCGCATCCGCATGGGTATGATCTACGAACTTATAGGGCAAAATAGCGTGCAAAATCGTTTCTACAGAGGGAGACGGCGCACTAGCACGAGTCATCTGGGTTTTTAACTCATTCACCATCTGCGGATCACTTAACGAGCTTAACTTCGCTAATTTTAATAAATGGGGCATCCGTACTGGCGCAAATCCCGCTTCTTCAATGGTGGCTAAATCCCAACCACTCCCTTTAACGTACAAAATATCTTCCACTTCACCGACTAAATTAGTTTCCTGCACCTTAACCGAAGTATTCCCTCCCCCGTGCAACACCAAGCACGGATCACGCCCCAACAGACGGGAGGTATAAACTCGTTGGGCTAAATCTCCTGAATAGCGAGCCGCTTCCTGGTCATTCCACAAATTTTGCATAAAAAATTAGGCGAATCTTAAAGTTTAATTTTATCTTTTAAAAATCACGATACCATGAGAGGTTATTAATCACTGACAGATAAATCCCTAACTTTAAGCAGAAATAACTTAAAAGGAGAAATCGGTGAGCGCAGAACGAAGTTATTGGTTAGCTTGGTCAAAAATTTCTGGGGTTGGCCCTGTTTTACTCAAAAGAATTTATCAGCATTTTGATACCTTAGAAAACGCTTGGAAAGCTTCACCCAAAGCATTAGGAGAAGTCAATGGTTTAGGCGGTAAACTGATTCAAACAATTTTGGAACAACGCAATCAAATTAACCCCGATCAATTATTAGAAGACCACAGCCAAAAAAATCCGCAATTTTGGACACCCAGCGATGAAGCCTATCCCCGTTTACTCTGGGAGATTCCTAGTCCGCCGCCTGTGTTGTACTACAAAGGGCAAGTCAATCCACAAGAAAATTTAGGCGTGATTCCCTGTATTGGCATTGTGGGAACCCGGTATCCGACCGAGCATGGTCGTCGTTGGACGAAAAAAATTAGTATCAACTTAGCGAAAAGTGGTTTTACCGTCGTTTCAGGATTAGCCGCAGGGATTGATGGGGATGCCCACACCAGTTGCCTCGAAGCCGGAGGAAGAACGATCGCCGTTTTAGGAACGGGATTAGATTTAATTTATCCGCCCCAACATCGACAATTATTTGATCAAATTGCAGAAAAAGGGTTAATTTTATCGGAATATCCTGTGGGAACCAGACCCGATCGCGGTAACTTTCCTGCTCGAAATCGCATCATTGCAGGCTTAAGCCGTGCCATTTTAGTAATGGAAGCCCCTGAAAAATCGGGATCTTTAATTACCGCCAGTTATGCTAATGAATTTAACCGAGATGTTTATACTTTGCCAAATTCCCCGGATATTTCCCAAGCAAGAGGCTGTTTAGACTTAATTAGTAGGGGATCAGAAATTATCGTTGATCCAGAAAAATTATTGCTGACGTTAGGTGCGATTCCGAATTTGGATCAATCCCAGCAATTATCGTTATTAGATCAACCTCAACCAGCACCGTTACCCGATTTAGATCCCGTTAGTCTCAAAATTTTTCAAGCCTTAAGTCTAGATCCGGTTGCCTTTGATGTCATTGTCCAAAATACCGGATTCACTGCTGCCGAAGTCTCAGGCAATTTACTCCAGTTAGAATTAATGGGTTTAGTCACCCAACTGCCCGGAATGCGCTATCAACGACATTAAAAGCTTTAAGATTATGTTTGAAAAGCCCCCTAGCCCCCAATGTTGGGGGAATTTTTAGAATTATTGCAGTATTTAGAGATTTAAAGCACAAAATAAGACTTTGTTCTCTAATTTTTGTCTGTTAAAAATCATCCTCCAGCGTTTCGATTAATAATTCCATTTTTTCCTTGCCTTTATTTAAAAATGCCTCACAACGCTGCAACTGCTCCACCGCGATCGCGAACTGAGAAAAGACCGTATCAAGGGGTAAAGAACCCGACTCAATTTCATCAATAATTTGTTCAATATGGTTAATGCTTTCTTCGTAGTTCCACTCTTTTGATGTCTTGCGGCTCATGGGTTAATGTCTGTAATCGTTGCTTTGATTTGTCCTTGTTTTAACTGAATGGTCAGCGTTTGACCTAGCGTAACTTGCTCAGTGGTCTGAATGACTTGATGTTCCTGCCGAATCACCGCATAACCCCGCTCTAAAACCGCTTTTGGATCGAGGGCAATGAGTTTTTGCTGCAACAAGTGTAACTTAGCGATCGCCTGTAATAGGGTGCGAGAATTTTGGGGCAAAGCACTCAATTGATCTTTTAAATCCGCTAAATGTTCCATTTCTGACTGTAGCTGATATTGTACGGCTCTTTGTAAACGGGCTTTTTGAAAATCCCATAATTTGACTAAATCGGCATAATTGGGAACGGCTAACTCAGCCGCCGCAGTGGGGGTATGGGCCTTTGCATCTGCCACTAAATCGGCTAAGGATTCATCCCGTTCGTGCCCCAGCCCCGTGATTACAGGAATCGGACTTTGCGCGATCGACCTAACAACCCGTTCATCATTAAAACAGGCTAAATCTTCGACGGCTCCCCCACCTCTAGCTAGAATGACTATCTCTGCTCGGCCATCCTGTTTAATTCGCTCAAAGGCCCAGCTAATCGACTTCGGGGCATCTTCTCCTTGCATGATGGCGGGAGAAAAAAGAATCTGTAATCCAGGGTAGCGTTGACTTAAGGTTCGTTGAATATCGCCCCAGGCCGCAGCAGTGGGTGAGGTAATCACGGCAATAATTTGGGGATGGGTGGGTAAGGCTCGTTTTCGGTCTGGATCAAACAATCCCTCCGTTTCGAGGCGCGATCGCAGTTGTTGATACCGTAATGCCTGTAAGCCTTCCCCTGCTGCCAAGGTTTGCCAGACATTGAGTTTATAGTCTCCCCGTTTAGCATAAAGGCGGACACTACCTAATACTAAAAACTGCTCTCCTCGACGGGGCAACTCCACTACCCGCGATCGCTGAGAATTCCACAAGACACATTGAATGGCTGAATCCCCACTCGGATCGGTCAAGGTAAAGAATAAACCTCTGGCATGGTCATTGAGGCTGGACACTTCCCCGACTACCCAAACCTGTTGTAAATAGCGATCGCCCTCTAGTAGGGATTGGAGATAGTCCGTTAAACCACTAACGGTTACAGCACTATTAAGGGTTTCTAAGTTCACGTTGATTTAATTTAGCAATGGTTAAACGATAAATCCTGCAAAAGCTTCTCGGTTAACTCAACCACAGAATTAACCACTTGTTCTGTCAATGGTTCCGTTTTAAGGCCATGCGCGATCGCGTTCCGCAGAGAAAGAGCTTTCATTAATAATTTATATTCATAGCGATCAATAACGCCTTCCATCACTAGCAATTTCACTAAATAGAAAGGATCTAATCGTTTTAAAGATAAATTTTCCTGCTTAGCTATTAGTCTTAATGTTGCTTCAATAAGCGACCAAGCATAGACAATAGCTGCCTCTAAATTGTGTTGAGCGATTGATTTAATTTGAGGTAACCGTAAATGTATTTCATCCGCTTGCAGCCAGTTTTCGGTTGAGATATTAGCAGTCTCTTCGGGATTAGTCATCACTAACTCAAATCGCCAGTGGGGATGTTGTTTTATCACTTTAGCCAAACTGCGGAAATACTCAGAAGATGATGAGTCAAAAGAAAAGCGCGAGGCAAGTTCAACGACAACGGTTTCATTTCCTCGACTTAGGAGCAGGTCGGGATGATAATTTTTTAAAAAATCAGGTAGCTGCTCTGGATTAGGCTTTAATACAACTTCATAGCCTTGATTGCGATAATCGTCTACTAATTTCAGCAATAATTTACTTTTTTCTAGGTTTATTACCTGAGTTACCATTAGCTTAATACCTCCTGACCAGGGGCTTCCGTAACGACAATATGCAAGAATTCACTTCTCCGCTCAAACCCTTCCACAAGGATCGGAGTCATCTCTTCTAATTTAAAGCTACCTGATAAATTTCGTTTTCTTAGGAGAAGATCAGTAATTTGCTTATCATCAACATAGACTAATCCAATCAGGGCATCTTGAATCGGTTTTGCGATACTATCTACATCCATGTCAACCCTATCGTAAAAATAAGTAATTTTAAGCATTACTGCCTCTAGAAAGATTTCATGCTCTTTATTCCAATATTTTTCTGCTTCTTGTCGTACTATTTCTTTTCAGGTTGTAATTAATGCTCGCCGTCGTGTTTGTTGAGATACAGGTGGCCCTTCTACAATAAATTCAAATTCTGTCAATTGGGTTTGAAAAAATAGATAAGGTCACTAGCGAGGATTTTGAGCAGGCGAATCAGCCCGAACAAAGCCGTTAGTTTCTACCCATTGGGCTGCATCAAATCCTATCCGAATGGTGATATCTGAAGCCAAGTCTCCCGTCGAAGAGGCTTCTACCTGTCCGAGTCCTAACAGACGATGAAGCGATCGCGCGGCTCTTAAATCTCCTTGTTGAGCCACAATCTCTGTTTTTTCAATCCCCTGGGGCGATGCGGTGATTTCGTAAATATTACGGAAATTATTTTGACGAAGATAGGCTTTAATTCGTTGGACTAAGGCGGGATCATCGGTGGTATTTTGGAGGGCAATACTTAAACGCTCAATCGAACGATAGGAATGGCTTTGAGTTGGATTTTCGATTCCAAAATATTGATCCATCACGCGATCGCGACCCGACTCCGATAAAATCCAATAACTAACTTTTTCAAACTCATCAGCTTGGCTAAAACGACCCGGTAACATAACCATTTTCACTTGCTCTTTCGTAAGCTGTCGTCCAAAATTCGCCAACGCCAAAATTTCTTCCATACTGAGATTGGTATCCACAGAGCGTTGCAAAATATCAATCGCTTGAGGAATACGAGGAATGATAGCAGGGCTATTGAATTTACTCTGTAAAGATTTCAATAAAATCTCTTGCCGTTGAACCCGTCCAATATCCCCAATAGCATCCATGCGAAAGCGGGCAAACTGTTCAGCTTGATCGCCATTGAGGGTTTGTAAACCTGGCTCCAAATTAATTTCCAGTTTTTGGGTCATATCTCGATAGTGCATCGGTTTTTGCACATAAACCTCAACCCCCCCCACCAAATCTACCAAGTCTCGGAACGCATTCGTCGTTACCCTGACATAGCGGTCGATGGGAACGTCATTCAACGTTTGGCTGACTACCTTAGCGGCTAAGGCAGGGCCGCCCTCTGCATTGGCATCATTAATTTTCCGATAGCCAATATCGGGAATTCTTACCCTAGTATCGCGGGGGATAGATAATACCCGTAGGGAATTATCCCCTGGTTCAAAGCGCAACAATAACATCGTGTCGCTTCGTCCAGCAAAGGCTTCAACTCCATCCGGTGGCGCATCCAACACCCGATCAATGCCCATTACTAAAACATTGACAGGGCGAGAGAGATGATAGGGCAATAAACTATTCCAGCGATTATCCTGAGCAAGCATCGCTTTTTTGCCAGGTAATTCTGTCGTTTTTGTGAGAAAATTTTGGCTGAGCGACCAATCAGGCGATAAAAAAGCAACGCCAACCCCCGCTGCTGCTGAAATTAAGGCTGTTGTGCTAAAGGTCATCCCCCAGATTAAGCCCCTTAAAAGTGGCGATCGCGACTTAGCGGAAGAAGACTTTAAAGATGATTTTCCTGATCCTTTTCCTCGCTGAGTAGGTGGTGTAGGTTGCCCGACAGGGCGCGTCTTAATAGACACTCTTGACTTAAGAGGAAACGGTTCAATACTTGTCATACATACCTCAGCACCACTGACGACCCAATTGGCTGTCAAGAATAATCATGGAATTAAGAAGTTAATGGTAACCCAAAAGTTCCCTTTTCGCACGTACTTTGGGATACAAGATCTTTGTTCTTCCTTACGCATCCTCAGCAAAAAGCACCCCCAATTACTGAGAGTGCTTTCTGTGAAAACTAAGTTTTCAAATTATTGAAGAATTAGCCATTGATTGCGGGAGCGGTTAAAGCTACAGGAGCTTGCTCACCAGAAGCTAAGTCTAAGGGGAAGTTGTGAGCGTTACGTTCGTGCATTACTTCAAAACCGATGTTTGCACGGTTTAATACATCCGCCCAAGTTCCGATTACGCGGCCTTGAGAATCAAGGATGGATTGGTTGAAGTTGAATCCGTTCAAGTTGAACGCCATGGTGCTGACTCCCATTGCGGTGAACCAGATACCAATTACAGGCCATGCACCTAAGAAGAAGTGCAAGGAACGGCTGTTGTTAAAGGAAGCATATTGGAAGATTAAACGACCGAAGTAGCCATGAGCTGCAACGATGTTGTAGGTTTCTTCTTC
>JAYKGY010000143.1:0-19286 GCA_035285545.1 Snowella sp.
ATCGTTTCCGAGGCATCCTTATTCGATGGGCCAAATCTTCTCAATCCTACTTGGGCTTTATTCAGATTGCTGCTTGTTTGATCATCGGCCGCAAACTTCTCACATTTTTCGGATAGGTTCTTAGGCGGGGGGATTAAGTAAATGCACTATTTTCTATTGAATTTATTATCAGACAAACTGCCCAGACAACGTTACAAAACTTAAAAATATTACAAAGCATTAAGGGTTTTCGCCCCTTTGTTCTGCCGAAGAAAGCGACTCAGGATTGCTAAAATAATAGTCTGAGGAAATTTTATCAGAACTGCCCAAATCCCCTGTTGGGTTAGATGATGATAAAAATTAACAATCGGAGGAAATTTAATTATGGATAATGAAATAGTCTATCAAATTGGTGGACTTGTTATTATCTTAGGAGGTTTTATTTTGGGATTAAAATTTATTAGTGGTCAAGGTAATCAGACTTCTCAAGAAACAGAATTAGCATCCATATCAGGTAACGAAAATTATCCCAATACCTCCCATGAGATTGCCGAAAAGCCCTCTTCATCAACCGCTATGCAATTTTTTCTGGATAACGAAAATATTTCTTTAAAAGGCCGAATTTTTCATCTAGAAAAGCAATTAACCTCATCTCAAAATTGGTTGAAAACCCTAGAAAACGAAAAGATCGAGCTTGAAAATCAGCTTGCCCAAGAACAGATTAAAACCCAGACCCAACAACAGCAACTTCAACAGTTAACGGCGGCTCAAGTCGCCCGCGAATCTGACTATCAAAAGCAGCGACAAGAATTGCTCTTAGAAAATCAATATTTGTCTCAGAACTTGCGTCAGGAAGTTGCGAACCGAACCGAACTCCAACGGCAGTTTTATGCTTCAGCCCAACGAGAAAAACAGTTTGAGCAAAGAGAGCAACACCAGCAACAAATGATTCAAGAGTTAGAGCGCAAAAACCGAGAATTAAGCGACTCTAGAATTGGAGATACGGTCTGTTTGCAGCAACAACTGGATCGGTTACGGGACGAAAAACGCCAAATCGATGCGGTGGTGCAAGAGCAGGTTGCCAATGCGAAAAAATTACAATCCGAAATTGCCCAACTTATTGAAGAAAATCGAGATCGCAAAGTCTCCCATCAAAGCGCGATCGCCGAAATTGAGACATTAAAACAACAAATTCAGACCCTAGAAACCGAAAAAGCCCGCCTAACCCACGATGTCAGGATTCAAACCGAAGAATTAATTCAAGAAAAGATTCAACAGGAACAGGCGATCGCCGAGCTTCAGAAACATATCCGTCAGTTAGAAAAAGATCATTCCCCCAAGCCGAGTAAGCATCAAGCCAAACGGTCAACTCAAGCTCCAGCAGTAGCAGAGCCAACGGTAACTCAATCGGAAATTCTTGAATCTGCCCCAGTAATGACGGAACCCCAAGCCGTTGCTCCAGTCACCCATGCTGAGATTCAAGTAGAAAAAGCAGAGATTAAATCGGTTGACAGCGTTCAACCCCAGAAAGATAAACAACCGGAACCCGTTCCTGCTAATCAAGCTGTTGTAGTAGAACCCGAATCCTTAGCGATCGCGCCGGAAATCAATCCCGTTGTTGAAAAAGTGACCGAATCCGTAACAACCGAAGCCGTTGAGCCGGAAGCAGAAACCTCCAGCCCTTCTCAAAACATCTTTGACGGTAAAAAGTTTATTATCGTTGGGACGTTAACCCAAATCAATCGAGAACAGGCGAAAAACCTAATTCAAGAAGCGGGCGGTAGCGTAACCAGTTCTCCCAGTTCCAAAACGAATTACGTCCTAGTGGGCAAATCACCTGGCGATAAATTGAAAAAAGCCCAAAAGCTCGGCATTTCACAGCTTTCTGAAGCCCAATTTCTCCATTTATTAGCGGGTCACTAACGCTCTCTGGTAATCGGAATAGGAGTGGTCGGGATCTCCGAGTTGGGTCGCCACGCGATCGCCGAATCTTTAGCCAAGCTACTCAACTCTCGAATCTTCTGTTCCGTCCGTCGAGCTAATTCCAAAAGCTCATTTAATTCGGATAAATTACGTTCGCTCCAGCAAGAGGATTCAATCATAACAATAACCTCACATTGATTCCCTCAACACCACAGTATCAATTCTAATCGATGGTTCTGGTTGGGAATTGTTCCGCTATGACAGTAATGTGACAGTAAAATTCACAAAAACTCGCCGAATCATTACAGTTAGCGTAACTTCCTTCCTGGCGTTCCTCCCTATGCCTACAATAGATATAAAGAAAAAGAAAACGAATGATTTTCCTGATTAACGTTGCCCAGAGGTGGTCATTATGAATAAAACAGTTGGGGAAGTGATGACCCCGAATCCCATCACCATTAAACCGGAAGCTCCCTTACAGGATGCGATCAAACTTCTGGCCGAAAAGCGCATCGGCGGCTTACCCGTTGTGGATGATACGGGCAAATTAATTGGCGTTATTTCAGAAACCGATTTAATGTGGCAAGAAGCTGGTGTTGAACCTTCTCCCTATATTATGCTGCTCGATAGTATTATTTATCTCCAGAATCCTGCCCGTCACGAAAAGGAAATCCATAAGGCGTTAGGGCAAACGGTCGGAGAAGTGATGAGCGATGAACCGATTACGATCAAATCTGTGCAGAGTCTACGAGATGCCGCCCATCTGATGAATGAGCGAAAAATTCGTTTCTTACCCGTCATGGATGGGGATAATCATCAGGTCATTGGAGTCCTGACTCAAGGAGATATTATTCGGGCAATGGCCAGTGCTTAGCATGGCTCGGCAAGGTCAACTGTCTCTGAATCACCCTATTCTGGAAGAAAGTTTTGCCATTATCGATCGCGAAGTGGGTGAACATTTCCTAACGGCTGAAGAATACGCGATCGCCCGTCGGGTCATTCACACCACCGCAGATTTTGAGTATCTTGATCTCTTGCGTTTTAGTCCCGATGCCATTGCGTCCGGCATTGCCGCCCTGGGTCAAGGGGTTCCCATTGTCACCGATGTCACCATGATTAAACAGGGCATTGCGACCTTAGTGAATAAAACCTTTCAAAATCCCATTATTGCGGCGATTGATTTGGCTGATACCGCAGAAGCTGGCAAGACCCGCACCGAAACCGGATTACTTCGTTGTTTAGGCCAATATCCCCAGGCTATTTACGCGATCGGCAATGCGCCCACTGCTTTACTGGCTCTCTGTCAGCAGGTTCCCCATTTGTCTCAGAAACCGCCTCTGGTGATTGGTGCAACAGTTGGCTTTGTCTCGGTGGTGGAATCAAAACAGGCTCTATCCCAGGTCAATATTCCCCAAATTCGGGTAGAAGGTCGCAAGGGGGGGTCAACAGTCACTGCCGCTATCATTAACGCCTTGTTAGTTCTTGCCTGGGAGCAAGTGCATTCCTGATTTGTTCTAATCTTTCCCAAAAGGCTGCCCCCACCACTGCCAACATTCTTTATTAAACGGCGATCGCCATTTTAAGATTAATTCTCGTTCCCATTGTTGTAACACTTTTTTACTGGGGATCAATTGCCAAAACGCCGAGGAAACCTTCACCCCTAGGTCATAGCGACGATGCAACTCAATATATTGCAGAATATAACTTTTGCAATCATGGGTGCCTTTCCAACGCTGATTAGCTGTTAGCTTGGTTTCTCCGACGTACAGCAAAAGAGGCAGGGTACTATCGATAATGAAATACAAACAGCCTTGCTCATGGGTTTCGAGCAACGCAGAAGATGCGGCTTGTCGCCAAAAAAGGGAGGAATGCAGGGGCAAGCTAAAGGGATTAATCTCCTCTGGGCTATGCCAAGTTGTTTGGGATAATTCAAATAGGGTTTGCTGTTGGGGCGCAGCAATAACCTGCACCTGTTGTTGATAATGAAAAATTCTTTCTTTCCACTGGATCAAAGATGGTTTATTTAAAATTAATTTCTCTGATCGAGGCGCATAATAACTCCCCGAACTATCAAACAGGCTCAGTTGCTTTTTCACAAAAAATTGAATTTAGAATTAAGTTAACCATTGGCTGACATCGATCGCGAGGACTCGACCTAATTCCAACAAAGCATATAACTGTCCCACTGTCCAGGGGCAATGCTCCACCGCATATTGTGCTAAACAATCGGGGATTAAGTGCTGATGAAGAAAATCATAATAAAGCTCCTGGGCTGGGGCAAGACTGATCCCCAACTGTAACTGCTCCGCAATTTCGCTCATTTGTATCAGATGACGAATATCGATTTCCACCTGTTGCGGTTCGGGATGATAAAGCAGTTTTTGTAAACTTTGGAAAATGAGGCGTTCTAGGGTTTTCTTGGCTTCGGGGATCGTCAAACGACAGCGTAAATAGGCGGCTTCTGCCGTGATAGATTTGAGTTCTTCGAGATGATGGGTCGTCTGTTGGCTATCATCCATTGATGCTTCCAGATTAGCAATAACGGTAGCGCAACGGTGGGCGATCGCGATCTCAGCGGCCACTTGTAACTCTGGGGGAACGGGTAATTCATCCCGTTGGAAGGCGACTAAAATACTGTAATTATCCCGATAAACCTGGGTATAAAGCTGGTCTAAGTGTTTTTTGGTTTTGTCTGTCAACAACTGCATAATGCGGTGACGTTCTTCGGCAAAGAGGTGTTGCAGATTAAAAGATTGATTACCAAAGACTTCACTGAGATTGAGAATAATTTGGGCGGCACTGGCGAGTTTTAACGAATCAAAGACCTGTTCTTTGAGCTTGCTATAGGCACTGCGACCGGCAAAGGGTTGAATACAACAGTGGAAATCCCAACCGCCTAAATGCAAGACTGCAAAGGTAAAGTGATGACTTTCCCAGGTAATCGATGAGGTTAATTTGACCTGTCCGACTGCTAGCGTTAACGTCCCTAACTGTTGCTTTTGGTAATCCAATTGTTCGGTTTGGTAACAATAGAGGGATTGTTCGCGAGCATAATTGGTGAACAAAGAACTAATGGCATAGTGGGCGGCAACTTGTTCAAAGCTAATTTGGGCCGTTGTGACTAACTGTTGATAAACCGCTTCTCCGTCTTTGAAGATCTCCACATTACTGGTGGCTTTGGCTAATTGACGGATAAATTTATCTTCTAAATGAATTCCCGTCACTTCTGCCGCTAATTCCATCGCCCGTGCAGCGTAACGCAGAATTTGGACTCCTTCGGGCCGAGAAATTTCATCAAAGAACCAACCGCAACTGGTAAACATCAACAGACTCAACCGTTGCATTTCCAATAAGCGCAGGGCATCGATTTTTTCTAAGTCGGCAAGAACATGGTTTTGATGTCTGGTTAAAAATCCGTCGGTTTGTTCCGGCGATCGCTGCAAAATGACTTGAATATAGTCTTCCCGTGCTTGCCAGGGATCACCGAAAAGCTTACGCCCTGCTTCTAAATACAAAACTTTTAATTGATCCCGCAACCAATTTAAACTTTCCCGCAACGGTTTACGCCATTTCTGATGCCAACTTCCGCCGCCACCGCAACCACAATCATCTTGCCAACGCTCTACACCATGAAAACAACTCCAAGCCGTCACAGGTTTGAGTTCTACTTCCCATTGGGGGGGATGAACACTGAGATAATGGGCAAAATTTGTGACCGTCCAGCCTCGTTGTACAAATTCCTGGGTAAAGGCATAGGCTAGGCATTTTTCCGTTCCGCCTTTGTGGTGGCCAAAGGTTTCGCCATCGGTAGCAACGCTGATAATCTGGGCAGGGCGATGATCCCCTTTAACCGCTTGTCCTAATCTGCCAGCGAAATGTTCAGAACTGCTGAGGACATCATTAAAGCCCATATCACGGGAAATCGGGCCATCGTAAAAGAAGATATCAATAGAGCGACCATCGGTAATAAAACAACGATAGGGACGGGTGGGATCAATCTGTCCGCCACCGACTTCGTGCCATTCAGGTTCGGGATCATGTTCTGTGGCAAAAGGGCGACACCGTTCTGCTTGGGAAGGAGCCAGGATAATAAAACGAATGTTTTCATCAATTAGGGCTTCTAAGGTTTCGTAATCAACGGCGGTTTCGGCTAACCAGATTCCTTCGGGTTCCCGTCCAAAACGTGTTTTAAAATCGGCTTTTCCCCAACGGATTTGAGTATATTTATCCCGTTTGTTGGCTAAGGGAAGAATGATGTGATTGTAAACTTGCGCGATCGCGTTACCGTGGCCATTGAGGCGATCGCAGCTTTTCCGATCAGCATCGATAATGCGTTGATAGGTTTCGGGATCATAACCTTCCAACCAAGACATCAAGGTGGGGCCGATATTAAAGCTGAGATATTCAAAATTATTAACAATCTCTAAAAGTTCACCCCGATCATTAAGAATACGGGCAAAGGCATTAGGGCGATAACATTCATGGTGAATCCGTTCATTCCAATCGTGAAAGGGTGTTGCACTGGGCTGACGTTCAATGACATTTAAATAGGGATTCTCGCGGGGGGGCTGATAAAAATGTCCATGAATCGTGACATATACCCCCGTTTCAGTAGGTTTAAGCGGTGCTGTAAATTCCGTATTGGTGACATTATCAATTGAACTTCTAAAAATAGCCGTCATAATTTTTATAAAATCTTAAGATTCTTTTGAATGATTTAGCGTTAATTAATATTTGGAATTAACAATGAGAATTGTGTAGAGCATTGCTAATGTAGAACGATAATAACTCAACACTAACATTAGAGACAATAAACCGAATCGATATCATCCCTAAATATACGGAAATATTTAAATTTCTCTACATTTGGTTATAGAATGCGGTCATTAAATTTTAATCTTACAAACTTAAATCTTGATGAGTAAAAGGTTTTGCATTAGTTCCACTATAACTTTCCACAATATGACCATCACCCACTAACTGATATTTATAAGTCACTAATCCTTCTAATCCAACCGGGCCACGGGGAGGCATTTTTTGGGTACTAATTCCCACTTCTGCCCCAAAACCATAGCGGAAACCATCGGCAAAACGGGTACTACAATTGTGAAAGATCCCTGCTGCATCCACTTGATTACAGAATAAATTTGCTGCTTCTAAATCTTCGGTGACAATGCCATCAGTATGTTTTGATCCGTGGGTATTAATGTGCGCGATCGCGTCTTCGAGGGAATCCACAATTTTAATCGACAGAATCAGATCACTGTATTCCGTTTGCCAATCGCTGTCAGTTGCGGGTAAAACGGGGATAATGGCCTGGGTGGCTTCATCTCCTTTTAATACAACCTGTTTAGCGGTTAAGGCATCAGCTAATGGGGGTAATATTTGGGATGCAATATTTTTATGAATTAAAAGCGTTTCAATGGCATTACACGCCGCAGGATATTGGGTTTTGGCATCCACTGTAACAGCGATCGCTTTTTGAAAATCGGCTTTTTCATCTAAATATAAATGACAAATTCCATCGGCATGACCTAATACGGGAATGTGAGTATTTTGTTGAATGTAGCGAACAAATTCATTAGAGCCTCTGGGAATAATTAAATCCACATATTTTTCAAGGGTTAATAATTCTTTGATTTCTTCCCTTGTCGTTAATAATTGAATCGCATCGGGGTTAACTTTTGTCTGACTTAACGCTTTTTTGATAATTTCAACCAATACTTGACAAGAACGGGTTGCTTCTTTTCCCCCTTTTAAAATGACCCCATTACCCGATTTAATCGCAAGACTGGTAATTTGAATTAAGGCTTCAGGACGCGCTTCAAAAATGACTCCCAGCACTCCCAAAGGGCAGCTAAGACGTTTTAGCACCAAGCCTTGGTCTAATTCGCGATGGATAGAAACTTCCCCAATGGGATCGGCTAATTTCTGCACATCCCGAACCCCTGCAATAGTGGCTTTTAGTTTGCTCTCACTGAGTTTCAACCGATCATACAATGGTTTAGCAATGCCCTCTGCTTGGGCTGCTTGACAATCTAGGGCGTTGGCTTCTACGATTTGCGCGATCGCGGTTTCTAAAGCTTCAGCAACAACTCCTATAGCCTGATTACGCTCCTCACTAGAGAGACTTGCTAACTCACGGGAAGCTTGGCGCGTTTTTTGGGCAATCTCTAATAATGATTCGGAAGTCAGAGCAGTAGTCACCATAGAAAACAAAACTTAATGCGATAGTAGGGGTAAAGCCTTGATCTATCATAAAGGATTAACACTGCGTCAATCTACAAAATCCGGTTGCGAATTATAAAAGAGCCTAAAAAAAGACCAACAAAAACTTCCAACAGTCTCTTCAGATTCTTGAGCCAAAAAGTAACCCAAGAATTAAAACCTTATTTCACCTTTAATACTCGCTTCAAAACCATTCTCTCCTGTCCCAAATTTGCCTGTTAAATTGATAGGACTATCTGTAACACTATAGCGAATGATTCCACCATAGTTAAGGGCTAAAGTACGACTATTAAAGCCTTGGTTAAGATCGGTGTAATTACTAATATATGGGCCCAAAGCAATGTTAGGAGTAATAGATTGTAAGATATTTGCCCCATAATAAACGATATTACCTAATTCTACATTTCCGTCCACACTTAGCCCAAATCCTAATCCCAACTTCGCATAGATCAATCCAATCACTGGGCCATTAGAATATTGAGGAATAATTCCCAGACCACCCGTGAGAGAAAGGCCATATTTTTGAGTTTGCTTAGAAAAAGTATAGGATAAGGATACTTGCCAAGGGTTATTGCTATTATTGGCACTATTCCAGTTAAAACGTAAGAGCGGAGAATGACTTGTAATTCCTTCTAATTGATTATTTTCATTAAAGTCCAGATGAGTCGTATTTGAACTTAGGAGCATGTTCGTATAGACTCCCACGGGAGGTTCATAAATCCCTAAATTGTTGTATCTAACCCCAGGCGCAGACCAGTTATCAACATTAAACCAAACTCCGGTGTTAAAACTATAGGTAAAATCATGATCGGTTCCCGCATAAACCAGTTCTATGGTCGGCAAATAAAGGTAACCATTAAAGTAATTATTTTCAATCGGTCGCGTGCTAGTTTGCTGTAGTATTAAGCGATCAAAGGCTAAATCATAATTTTTAATCGTTGTCGGAATATCGGTTAAATTTAAATTGTTAGAATCAAATTTTTGAATGAACTGTTGACCCTCAGGGCTAATTAGGATCACTTCTGCTGTGGATAATTGATTGGTTTGATTCTGATTAGTCCGATCAGGCGTTGGCAAAATAGGAAGAGTATTGCCCAAAAAGGTAAGTGGCCCAAAACTGCGATTCGATAACCTTGCAGAGGCAATGGTCGTATCTCCTTCTACCCAATCGCCTACTTCACTTCCCAAAAATTGTACGGCTCTTTGAAGATTACCTGTTTTAATTTGGAAAAGGCTAGAGTCTGTTGGTGTGATAATACTGGGAAAAGTAATAAAACCCGATACTTGATTTAAACTACTCCCGATGGTTGCATAAGCTAAGTTGGTATTAAGCCGTTTATTAATTTGTTTGCGGCCTTCGGCAGTGATTTGGGTTGTAAGACTAGAAAAAGGCTTTTCATCTTCTCTTTGTTCTTTGGCTTCATCAATACTTTCATTTAAATTTTCTACATTGAAAAGTTCAAATATTACTCCGATCAACATCCCAATACTAGAATTTAAGGATTGGGTTTCATCTAAATGACCTTTATCGTAGGGTAAGGTAAAAGAAATTCCTGGATTAGAATAAAGATTAAAATAAGTCGCTTCCAAGGTATCGGGAGAATATTGGAGCATTATTCGATTGTGAGGAATACTAAAAAATAGTCGATACCAATCAAGATAGGACTGGCCAGTTATGTTGGTCGTAATATTCGGTTGGAGAACGCCCGAAGTTACCCACAAAAGAGAGTTTAAATAGTGGTAATCTCGCTCAGAATCCGTCAGAAAAGGATTGACTAAAACATTTAATAAATCCTTGTTATCAAATTTTTCGCCTTGCCCGATTTGGATACCTGGAACGGAGGTAATAGGCGCAGTAAATTTTGCCGGTTCTCCTTTGAAAAGATTGCCGAAGGAAATTCCCGCTTCTGCTAATTTTTCTTTAGGAACGACGGCTCCTTCTTTGAGGTCGGTACCAAATAGAGGTTGTAGATTGGTTGTGGGAAAAGCTTGAAGGATTAAGGGCGCATTTTCTACTGCTAGATTATTAAAGAGTGAGCCTCCTCCGCGTTGATTATAGGTAGAAGCAATCCCTATTTGATTCGTGAGGGTTTGGGGTTTAGGTAAGTAAACGGTTTCTTGGGAAGAGGTGATCAGGTTAGAGCTATCAATGGTAATTGATCCGCCGCTAGCACTGTCAGAATTAATGAGTTGTCCGCCAATACTAATAACGGTATACTTGCCGAGGTCTTCGGGTTTAAATAATCTTTGTAAGTCGTAGGGAATAACCCACGCTGCTTGATAGCCAGAAAGGGCCTGGGTGAGGGTCAGCGTTTGTTGTAATTGGACATCTTGTTCTAGCCCTTGGTAAATTAGACCACCTTGTACACCGACTGTTTCGATGACGATGCGATTTTGATCGAGTACCCAATAGAATTGATCTTTATGGTGGAAGGCTCCAAAGGTAATTTTGTTGACGACTGGATTGCCTTCTGATTGGCGCAGATCTAGGCCGAGATAAAATTCATTTTTTTTGGGCTTAAAGAGTAGGGGAGAAAAGCTAAGGTTATCAGAGGAATTCAGAATCCAGGGATAACGAACAGAGGTTCCGCTGATCGCGTTTTCCATCATTTGCTCGATTTGTTCGGCAATGGTTCCGGTGGGCTGGAATTGCTGTCGTCTCTGCTCGATCGCCTTGAGTATGGGCCCAAAAACCGTGTCATAGTAATCGCCCAGATTAATTTCCTGAATAATGTCAAAAAGCTCTGAATTACTAGAAAATTGTACTATTTTGAGGTCATTGGGGTTTGGAGAAAATAATTCGGTTTCTGGCGTTGTCTTAGGCGTTGGTTCTTGGAAAAAAAATGACGGTTGGACGAAATCGGGAGGTTCGCTCGGATCTTTTTCTTGCTCAAGGTTCGACGGGGGAATGGTGGGGTCAAGTTTTCTTTCCACTGATCCTCCTTGACTAATTACCGATTCAGGAGAAATGGGCGCGATCGCGGTGTCTTCCGGTCTAGACGGAGGAGCGTTTTCTACATTAGCCTGTAAAACAGGTTGCTCCGTAACAGGCTGGGCGATCACCTGAGCCGTTTCAAAAACTTGAGTCTTCGTGGAAAATGGCTCTTGATTAGAATTGCCAGAATTACCCGAAAATAGTTCTTTTGTGGGCGTAGTACGGGGAGTAGGTTCCTGATACACCATGAACTGCCGGAGATCATTAAAATCGTCTTCTGGCTGGCTGGTTGGTGAAAGAGGAGCGCGATTAAGACCAATGGCAGTTTCAGGCGCAATAAGCGCGCTGGCGTTCCCTTCTGACTTTGGTAGAGTGGCATTTTCTACATTAGCCTGTAAAACAGGTTGCGCCGTAACAGGCCGGGCGATCACCTGAGCCGTTTCAAAAGCTGGGGTCTTCGTGGAAAATGGCTCTTGATTAGAATTGCCAGAATTACCCGAAAATAGTTCTTTTGTGGGCGTAGTACGGGGGGTGGGTTCCTGATAGACCATGAACTGCCGGAGATCATTAAAATCGTCTTCTGGCTGGATGGTTGGCGTAATAGGAGCACGATTAAGACCAATGGCAGTTTCAGGCGCAATAAGCGCGCTGGCGTTCCCTTCTGACTTTGGTAGCGTTGCGTTTTCTACATTAGCCTGTAAAACGGGTTGCTCCGTAATAGCCTGGGCGATCACCTGAGTTGTTTCAAAAGCTGGGGTCTTCGGGGAAAATGTTTCTGGATTAGAATTACTAGAATTGGCGGAAAATAGTTCTTTTGTGGGCGTAGTAAGCGGAGTGGGTTCCTGATACACCATGAATTGCCGGAGATCATTAAGATCCTCTTCTGGCTGGATGGTTGGCGTAATAGGAGCGCGATTAAGACCAATGGCAGTTTCAGGAGAAATCGGCGCGATCGCCTGGTTTTCTGGTCTAGACAGAGGGCTGTTTTCTACATTAGCCTGTAAAATGGGTTGCTCCGTAATGGGCTGGGCGATCACCTGAGCCGTTTCAAAAGCTGGGGTCTTCGGGGAAAATGTCTTTCGGTCAGAATTATTAAAGTTGGTGGAAAATAGTTCTTGGTTAGGGCTTGGATTAAGAGCGAGGTTTGAATATGCTAGGGGCTGTTGAAGGTTATTAAATTTTGCTGTTTCTTTGCTTGTCTCTATGGGGTCTACTTCTTTTATGTTCTCTACATTGTTTAGACTTTCTGCTTCTTTTATATTTTCAACTGATTTGAGCTTATTTTCCTCTATATTCTCTACTTCTTTTATGGTTTCTGCTGGTTTAGCTTCATTCTCGTGTTTATTTTCTGCTTCTTCTGTATTTTGCGCTGTTTGAATTTCAGATTCTTCGACATTCCCTATTTCTTTTAGATCCCCTACTTCTTCTGCTTCTTTGATTGCTTGAATTGTCTCTTCTTCTTGGGAAATGGTGGGGGGAGTAGAAGAAGGACTAACCCTTATTCCGTTTTCAGAAGAAATAGGCGCGATCGCATCGCTTATTAGAGCTTCTTCGGATACTGGTGCAGCAGCATTTTCAATATTTTCTGGAAAAGACTGAGCGACGGCAGTTTTAGGATAAAGACAAACGGCACAACTCGATAACAGAAGAAGAATAACGATGCGATTAACTTTTAGCTCATGAATAGTAAACGCATAAAAAAATAAACCTGTGACATTCATATCAATAAACTAAAAAATCACTAGTGCCAGTTATGCCAGGAATAACTCCATTATCAAAAACAGCTAGTTGCTCGTAGGTGCCGCCATTATTAAAATACAGAGTTGCTGGATTGGTCGTACTGCCTGTCGGTAAAGCATCAGAAACCACCACAATTTGTCTGGTAGCAGTCGCTAAGGATGCCACAACTTCAAATTCACTGCTGTTGAGTCGATAAAACGGAGTGGAGGGAAAAATCGTCCCCGCTAAAGGATGCCCCGCAGGAACCGCCGTCGTTGTAGTTAATCCAAAATCAGTCGCCTTAAGTAGAATTTTGTCTTCTCCATAAGTAAAATCTCGTACACGGTCGATACTTCCAGTAATATTACTGAAACTAAACCAATCGATATTAGCACCTCCAGTCAACAGATCGTTACCACTTCCCCCGACTAAAATATCTGACCCCATTCCCCCTAGAAGGGTATCATCACCCGTTCCCCCCTCTAGATAATCATTATCATTTTCTCCACTTAAGTAATCATTACCAGTGCCACCAAAAAGTTTGTCATTCCCCGATCCTCCATATAAGTAATCATCCCCATCATCTACATAAGTAGTTCCCTTACGTCCTCCATAAAGTTCATCATTTCCTATTCCGCCATAGAGATAATCATTGCCCTGCTCACCGTTAAGCAAATCATTCCCGCCATAGCCGTAAAGCCAGTCCTGACCGCTACCTGCGTAAATGAGATCAATCCTTGAACTACCTTGAAAAATTTCATTTCGTGATGTGCCCAAGAGCAGTCCACCACGGGACTTGGCATGAATTGTAATTAGGATACTCATTATTTCTTTCTCCTTTTTTTATCGCTTAAAGTTTAACATTCCTGGGAGATTTTCACGAAACTATAGCGTAATTTTGGTTTAGATATCTAGATGTTCAAACTAATGTTTAGGCAAAAAGTAATTGGGATTAAGATCCAAATAAATTACTATTCAGCTTACCTAATTAACTATAGACTTAAGGCAATCCAAGAGATTTATTCCAGCTTGTATAGCTTACAAGATTAGGCCAGTTTACATTATCAGGAGGATTATTTGAAAATTCCTTATCAGCTAGATATCTTCAGCTAAATGCCTTTTTCTGGCTACTTTCTGCTTGCTAGCTATACTTAAGCTGATTTTTTAATTTGTAATTTCAAGTTTATTTTAAAGGCATTTTAAAGATATCTTAAGTTTATTTAAAAAATATTTTAAAGACATTTTAAAGGCATTTTAAGGCTATTTTGAAGTCAATCTAAAGTTAATTTAAAGATGTTTTAAAGCTCGTATAAAGTTAAACTTAAATGACGAATAGGTTGACTAATTAGACATTAGGGAATAAATTTTATTGAGTTGATCAAAATCGAGAATTACAAGAGTTAGTTAAACTATTGTTTTCAGTAGTAATAAAACGCTTATATCTTCTTTGATCAATGGCATTCAGTGAACATACGTAGGAAAATCACTCATGAATAATTTGAAAAAAGCGATCGCTATCGTTAGCGTTTTAGGTTTAGGTTCCGTTCTAGCTGCTCCTGCCCATGCAGATCAGGCTTATGCCAGTGGTAGTTCCGCGATCGTTCTGATGAACGGTGCTAGCCAATCCGTTGGTGCTGAAATTGCTGCCCCTTCAGGTACTGCTTTTGACTCCGCCACTGGTGTTCTTGTTACTCCAGCCCTAGTAGGCGACCTGAGCGATAATACTGTAATATTTAACACCTTAACAGTTGATGCTGGTGCCGTTGCTGCTGCTGCTGGATTGGCGGACGCTAGCTTTACTGCTGCTGCTGCTGCTGCATTAAATGCTACGGCAGTTCTTGAACAGCAAGTTTCCATTATCCGTGCGGGTGCGGGTGTCGATGGTTTAGACTAATTGCTATTTGGCTATTAGTTGAAAGTTCTCCCCTAGATAAAAATTATCCCGTCTGCTTTTGACTGGAATATTTAGGGGAAATTCTATTTCTTTGATTTTGCTCTTACCCTATTTCGTTACAATGGGATATTAATATAATGGCTTCCATCAAATTTGCTCAGTCGGCGATCCTTGCTTTAATGGCGGGTGCTTCTGCTTTTTTCGGTGGCAATCTCCAACCCGTCCACGCTCAGGCAACAGCAACCGGAAGTCTCAGCTTTTATCAACCCAGTACCAATACCCTCTACACCATTGGGGGCGAAATTTCTACGCCAACAGGACTTTCCTTTTCCGGGCCAACCACGATTACCCCCGGCGCGATCGATAGTTTTCCTGATCCGACGAATCCTGATCCGGCGTTGGCCGCTGTCGCAGTCCCGAATTCACTAACCATTGATCCTGGTTTTGTCCAGCTTGACCCGCTTCTTCCCCTCAATGCCCAGATAGCAGCTTTACTGAGTGGACTGATTCTCCCCATCGATCTTTCCCAGATAGTTTCTATCATTCGGGCCAGCAGCAATGTGGTGGATACCTATAGCCCTGCAAGAGCAGCCGGAAGCGTTACCTACAGCAACGGGGAATATCTGCAAACCATTAGTGGGGAAATGTCCTTAGCGGCGGGATATTTTCCTGGCCCACTTTATATTGAACCCAGCTTCGGAAATATCGCCACAGGAGATCCTAATTCTGGAGCCTATCCTCGCAACTTGGGTTTAATTAGTTCCTTTATCATTAGTGGTGGTATTCCACTGTTTGATAATCCTCCTGCAACGATCAATGCTGCCGCCGCCTTAAAGCTCTCGGAAGCCACGACCTTATCAGAACAAGTTTCAATTTTGCGAGCTGGATCAGATTTACTCAATAGCTCTAGTGTCAACCAATCAACGATTACGGCCAATACGACCTTAACTTATGTGGGTAACGATCCGAATCTGGTTGGTTTTAGTCAATCTGTCAGTGGAGAAGTCGCCTTACCCAAAGGTTTATATTATTTCGGGCCGGTAGCCGAATCTCGTGTTCCGGGAACTTGTGATGTCGGATCAAGCTGCCTTTTTATTGCCTCCATTGTAGATAACAATTTAGATGTCGGAGTTCCCAGATTGGATCAATTGATTGTTGATCCGGGGGTCAGCAGCCTTCTTCCGATTCCCTACGATCTGAATGCCCAAGCCGCAATCACCTTACTTTCGCTGACCAATTTGTCCGATATCGTTTCGTTTATTCGTGCGGGCAGTACTGCCAATGGGCCTTCAGGAACAACGCTACAGGCGAGAGCTTCAGGTAGTGCCATTATCACGACCCCGAATGGTTCCACCCAGTCCGTCAGTGGGGAGATCAGCTTACCGTCTGGATTATATTTTGAACGCCCTGCTGCTGATGCAAATTGCAGAAACGGCGGTGGGGGTTGCTTAGCGGTTACGCCAGATGTTCAGTTAGAGATTAATGTTGGCGGCATTACAAGCACGACAGATCTAGCTTATATTGCAGGACTAACCCTCGATCCGGGGCCGGTTGAACCAGGCGATGCCCTCGCTCCAACGGGATTACAACCGCTTAACTTTAATGCTCAAGTTGCTAATCAACTCTATCAAGCGGCTACTTCCGGTTCCGTCTCCGATGTGGTTTCGATTATTCGGGCAGGGACAGGCTCCAACGGGTTGTCGGCATCGAGTGAGCCGGTGGCAAAAGCGAGTGGGGGAGTAACCATTAGTCTCCCGAATGGAGCAGTGCAGTCGGTTACAGGAGAACTGAGTTTACCGGCTGGGCAATATTTTGATGGGAGTGCGGGTTGTGTTTCGGGTGGGGGTTGTTTAACCATTACTCCAACCTTGACTAACCGTTACGATGGTACGAATCTGAATTTGGTGGCGATTCAATCGTTAGTCGTTGACCCAGGTTTAGCGAATGCCACTAACCGATTATGGAATTTCGATGCGGCTGCGGCCTATGCCCTTACTCAACAGACAACCCTACCGGATCAAATTTCTGTGATTCGCGCAGGTGCGGGAAGCAATGGATTGGATTAAGGCGGATTGACTGGCAAAAGTTAAGATGGGAGAAATAAACGAGGCATTTTGCCCCGATCTTCTCAATCACACGCATTATTTAGGATTACTATTGGTGATTCGTTAATTTGGCAAGACTGCAATACAATCAATTTCAACTAAAACGTCTTTCGGTAAACGAGCGACTTCCACACAAGCCCGTGCCGGTGCGATCGCTTCATCAAAGTAGGTAGCATAAACCTGATTCATCGGGACAAAATTATTGAGATCACTTAAGAAAACCGTTGTTTTAACCACATTTCCCCAGTTTGTGCCTGCTTCTTTTAAAATCGCGCCTAAGTTGGCCATCACTTGTTGGGTTTGTTGGGCAATGTCATCTCCGCCGACGAGTTCACCCGTTTCGGGATTGAGGGGAATTTGACCAGCAACGAATAGCATTTTTCCTTGGGCCGCGATCGCTTGATTGTAGGGGCCAACGGGGGCAGGAGCTTGGTTAGTGCGAATAATTTGAAGAGTCATCGGTTAAACATAAAGACGCTTTCCTTAAAATACCGTGAAAGGGATTCTGAAAACTTATTTAACGCTGATTTTCTTTGGGTTCATTATTCATTTGATTTGTAAAGTCCGCGATCGCTTGCCATTCGGCTTCCGATAAGGGTTGAGTGACTAACTGGATTCCAAAACAATCTTCCGCCGCTTGGATTAACGCTGACCTAATGGTTGCTGTCGGAATCGAAATTTGATGGGCAGAAAAACGCCCAAAAACCTGAGTAAATAAATCCGGATCAGGGGTTAATAGCATCGAACCATGTTGCAGAATGCTTTTTCCTTGACGATACTGGGCCCCACCAATGATTTTATGACCTTCCACATCAATTAAATCCGCTTGGGTTGCTGTCCCAAAACAATTGGGGTTATGGATATAGCCTCTTCCCGTTTGCCCATAGTGCAGTTCCACCCCCAGCGATCGCCAACCTGTGATTAAAAATTCAGAAATTTGTTCATAGGACTTTGCCACATTGGAACTAAAGCCCGAAGTTACCACCAGATAGGTTAAATCCCCCTGATGTAAAACCGCCCTACCTCCCGATGGGCGACGAACTAAATCAATAGGTTTTCCCTGCCAAGTTAAATGATTCCATTTTTCAGGATAACGGTGTTGAAAATGTCCCAATGAAATTGCCACAGGCGACCAGGTATAAAATCTTAGGGTTGGCGGATGATTCCCTGATTGATGTTGTTGCAGTAACCAAGTATCAATGGCCATCTGCATTTTTCCGGTGGTTTCAATGGGCGGAATCAAACGCCAGGTCGTTTTTTGCTCAAACATAACTAATCCCTAACCCGTGTTTTAAGGATTAGAAAATAGGGCAAATTTTACAAATACTCCCACAACAAACGAGAAAATAATGCCAATTAAGGCCCAAATTTGAGAACGTTGAGAGCCTTTTAATTCCCTAACATCTTCTTTAATCGTATTTAGATCAACCTTCGCTGTTGCTACTTCAATTTTGAGACTTGTTAGATCATTTTCTATTCTGTCTAAGCGTTGATTAATTTTGGTAAATTCTTGTTTAAATTCACCTAAGATCTCTTTTAAATCAGTTTCAATTGTAGTAGACATAATTAATTAAGAATTTGTATAAAGATTATAAGCATTTCCATAAAATCCATAAGCTCTTTGATAAGGAACTTGTCTTGCTGCTTCTATACTAAGTTGATCAAAACACCGTTTCTTCCATATTCATCTGCACCAGCAACACCAAGCTCTTGAGCTAGAAGATCAACACATAGCGGCTGAAAAGCTTTAATAGGATCTAACTCCCAAAAATGAGGCGGTAAACTAGGGTTTAATCGAGCTTGCATTAAATTTTGTCATTGATTGTAATACTGTAAAAATTATAACGCAGCCAAAAATAATCAAGCTTAGTTCGCAGATTGAGTTAAGCCACTATAGACAAAACCCGATTCATCAGGAATATCTGCCATTAAATCAGCAATAGTTTCTAAATAATCATTTAATTCCATCTTATGAGCTTGAGCAAATAAGTTCAACGTTTCTACCTTTTTACCTTCATCCTTTTCAATTCGGCTCACCTGTCTTTCTGATAAAGACTGTCATAATCCCTTTTGGAACCAGATTCCGCCGTTTAGAGAGAGGGGTAAAGAATTAAAATGAAGTGAAAAACAGGTAGGAAGTAATGGCAGCAGAAATGAAAGTAGAAAATCTAGACCATCTGGGAATTATGGCAGGCTTGATAGATGAGATAGGAATAGTAGAGTTACTCAACGAAAGGCTAGGAACAGATAGCCGATAGGGGAAGGGATAAAAGCGGAATATTTGAATGATGACCGCTTAGGAAAAAGCTTAGATGAACTGTATGAATCAGGATTGAGCGAAATCTTTGTAGCAATAAGTCTTCAAGCAGTCAGTCAATTCGGAGTGAAACAAGAAACAGGGCACCTAGATTCGACCTCATTTCATGTAGAGGGAGAGTATGAAGAAACAGAGGAAAATCCAGAACCCGGAAGGATAGAAATTACCTACGGATATTCAAGAGAC
>JAYKGY010000144.1:0-24202 GCA_035285545.1 Snowella sp.
ATCCATGAGTAAACCCACCCACGCCCATATCACCCTGAATCTCAAAAGAAATGATGCTCCTACTTACAAGCAACACCAGAGGGAGCAAAAAGAATATTATATGGGAGCAAAATTAATTGAAATTGGCGTTAACCCCAAGGATGCCATTTATCGCTGGTCGGTGAAAACAACGGATACGGAGGAAAACTGGACATATAGCGCCTATTGGGGGCAATCCAAAGAAGATTTTGTTTCAGGCAATGCCCCACTAACCGGGGTTGAATTAATCGACTGTGCGAGGGCAAATTCGGCTCAGGGGTTAGCAGTTGCGGCTAAGCTCTGTGGTTATCATGAGGATACTGCCGCCTTTCAAGCGGCCCTAAAACAAGCCTTAGAAGAAGCGGGTTTAACGTTTAATGCCCTTCAGAAATTGATTGATCATCCAGGCATCACGGTTGCTCCCGATAGCCCAACTTCGCTTTAAGTCATTTCTGGTTGCAGAAGTTTCCACTGTCCCTGACCCATGAGTTTCAAGATATGGCGATGGTAGGGGATAACGGTGGGGCGATGGGCCACACTGATATAGTTGATATTAGAGGCTTTGAGCAAATCATAGAGCCGCTTTTCGTTATCGACATCTAAGGCACTGGTGGCTTCGTCGAGAATGGCGTAGTGGGGTTGAGTTAACAATAATCGGGCAAAGGCTAGGCGTTGTTGTTCACCTAAAGAAAGCACATCCGACCAATTTAATTCTGTTTCTAAGCCGCCGACTCGTTCTATTAAGTCTCCTAAATTGATTTTTTCTAAAGTTGCTTGTAGTTCCTGGGGGCTAATGTCTCGGCTGGTGTGGGGATACAACAGTTGATCGCGTAGAGACCCCAAAATCATATAAGGCCGTTGCGGTAAAAACATAATTTTGACTAAGGGAGGACGAGCAATTTCTCCTGAGCCGTTTGTCCAGAGTCCGGCGATCGCGCGCAGTAAGGAACTTTTACCAACCCCTGAAGGCCCCATAATCACAATGCCGTCTTCGGTGGGGACATCGAGGGAAAGATCCTGGACAAGCTCTTTGTTTTGATCGGGAGTATTGAGCGTTAAGTGGGAAAAGCTGACTTGATTAGCCGTTTGGTACTCAATTTGATGGGTTTTACTGGCTTTTTCATGAATCGTTAAGGTGTCTTGGAAAGAACCCAGCCGTTGAACCACGGCGGCTAATTCTGCTAATCGTTGAAAGGAACTGGCAAACCAGGTAAACACACTGGACACTGAGCCAAAGGCAATGCCTGCTTGCGTAATATCCCCGAATTGAATGTCTCCTTTAAATAACAGGGGAGCTAAAACTAAAACGGGAACCAGGCTGGAAATATAGCTCAACAAAATTGTAAAAGCGGCTAAACTACTTTGGGGTAACACAATGCGATGGAGGATGGTCATTAATTTTTTGAAGCGATCGCTGACCAGATTAAATTCCTTCTCTTCCCCTTGGTAGAACGCAATGGATTCACTGTGATCTCGAATATGAACTAAGCCATAACGAAAATCCGCCTGACGTTTTAAATTTTGGAAGTTTAACGGGGTTAAAACTCGGCCTAAAAAGTAACTAATTAAAGTTTGTAAGGCGGCTGATGCTAAAGCGACCCAAACTAAAAAACTCCCTAGCGACCACAGTACGCCAATAAATAGTATTCCCCCTAATAACGTATCGCCAAAATCTAGAATGATTTCTAAGGTTCTATCAACGAAACTATTAATATCATCAGCAATGCGTTGGTCAGGATTATCAATCGTTTTATTGGCATTAACTTTATAAAAATTTTGGTTTTGAAAGTAATGATGTAAATAATCTAAGGTTAACCAATTGCGCCAATATAGCCCTAATTTTTGTTGGGAATAATATCTTAAAATCAAAACCGTGATTAAAATCGCGCCAAACTGGGCAATATTGGTTAAATCTTGATAAAATTCTGACGCTTTTTTCTCTGTTAGATGGCTATAGAGAGATTTTTGAATTTCACTAAATTGAACAAATAAAAAATTACTGCTGACAATAAAGGCAATAACTGCAACTAGAACCGCGATTGCTCGCCACTTTTCGGAAGAGAGCCAATAGCGTTTACAGACCCGAAAAAACCAGATTAAGAGTTCTTGAAATTGTTGCCAGCGTTTGAACATAAGTAAAAACAAACTAAATGATTCAACGCCAATCTTAACTCAAATCTTCAAATTTATCTAACCAAAGAAATAGACTCAACGATAGAGATCGGAGTATTTAAAATCAAATAACCCAAAACCCCTTACGCCGCCAGTGCCTATGAACTAATCCGCTATTATATCGCTGTCTGAGGCAAATTCTGCTTTTATTAAGAAACGCTAAGCAGTGGCTAGAAAATGATTTTGGGTACTTAAAGTTTTAGGGGACGTTTGCCCCCTATTGGTTGGTTGGTATAAGTTAAAAATGAGAATTTTTAAAGGGATTAAACGAAGAAAGAACTACTTCCAATCATTCGCAGCTTTTTCTAAAACATAGGCAGCGACATCTTGAATATCTTCGGGAGATAACTGACCGCTAAATTTGGGCATTGCATTTTTTCCGTTGGTTACTTGGGCAATAATGGCTTCAGCGGTATCTTTCCCATTGCTCACCAATGCCCCCTTTTGTAAAGTCTTATTGGCATCAATAACATTTCCGCCTCCCAGGTGACAAGAGGCACATTTTGCACTAAAAATTTGTCCTCCATGGGCAACATCCGCTGCTAGGGCAGGTTGATTGAATATTAAGGTCGCAATACTCAATGTAAGAATTAAAAATGTCAAAAGTTTTTTCATGAGTGTCTCCTCTTTTAGAAAATTAAAGAATTAATCTTTCGTTAATTTTTTGAGAAATTTCTCACCTTGTCAAAAGACGCTCTGTCGAACTTTTAGAAACATTTTTAATTCAAGTAATCTATGTTTTTACCCCCTCAAGCATTAATTTAAAAAAATTGGATTGTATGAAATTATTTTTCAGTGATCACGAATTAAAAAAACAATTATTTCCAATCATTCGCAGCTTGCTCTAAAACGTAGGCCGCAACATCTTGAATATCTTCACGCCTTAACCGAGCACGAAAACTAGGCATTGCATTTTTTCCGTTGGTCACTTGGGCAATAATGGCTTCGGAATTATCCATCTCATTGGCAGCCAAAGCTTCTTGTGTCAAATCTTTTCCGGGAATAATCATATTCCTCTCTTTGAGATGACAAACCATACAATGAAGTTTAAAGATCTTGGCACCATTAGCCGTGTTAGCCGCTAAAGTTGGATTGTCCAAGAGACCTTGGTCAAAAATCAAAATTGCAAGTGCAACACTGAGGGTAAGAATTAAAAATGTCAATTTCTTTTTCATGAGTATCTCCTCTTTCTGGGGTTAAAAATTCAGATCTGTTGGGTAATAATACAAAAAATTGCTGAAATACTTATGCAGTGAAGCATTTGACTATTACACCAAAAAAGTGAGAATGCTTATGTTGTAAAGACTGGAAGAATTTCTAAATTTATCACCCAACAGTTCTATTAATGACTTACAGAGTCTATGAGAAAAGCCTTAATTTGTCAACAGAAGCTCTGTAAAGCCAGTAATTCGTCGCGCATTTTGACTCTTTTTCTCTTACGACCGAATGTCGAAACATAAAGAATAAGCTTTTCATTCGTTACTCTTGTAGTTATTCTTAATAAATCGAATCACAAACCCTATACAGCACTGATCGAGATCTTGATACATGGTTTTTCCTCTAAAAGCCTTGCTTCATAAGCATTTCAATTTTATTTGTACGCTGTGGTTAAGCAAGGTGCTGTAATACGAATTGCGGCTGTAAAACTTTAAAGAAACACTTTGAATAAAAGTAATTTTTATTGTTTGATTAGTTTAATTATTAATTGTTTAAAATATTTTTAATAGGCGATCGCGAAGAAATTACCTAAGCATTTTGATTACCGAGGAACGGTTACTTGTTTTAAAATATTCGCAACCACAGAATCTATACTAATCCCATCTAATTGGGCTTCTGGTTTGAGGATTAAACGATGGCGTAAAATGGCAGGGGAAACACTTTTTAAATCATCGGGAATAACATAATCTCGACCCGTTAACCAGGCTCGTGATTGACTGGCTTGCAACCACAATAGGGCCGCACGAGGAGAGGCTCCTAAGAGTAGATCGGCATAATTTCGCGTTCTTTCAACTAATTCTAATAAATAATCAATCAGTTTTTCATCAATTGTCACGGTTTTTACCGCCTGCCGAGCCGCAAGAATTTCCTCAACGTTGGTAATGGGTTGTATGTTGGCTAAATCTAAGCGTTTTGCCTGAAAGCCTTCTTGATAATTGAGTAACATTTGTTTAGCGGCTTCTGAATCGGGATAATTGACCATCAATTTGAATAAAAACCGATCCAGTTGGGCTTCGGGTAAGGGGTAAGTTCCTTCAAATTCCAAAGGATTTTGCGTTGCAGCGACCCAAAATAAATCGGGTAAGGCGAGGGTTTCACCATCGAGGGTGACTTGTTGTTCCTCCATCGCTTCGAGTAA
Source organism: Snowella sp. (assembly GCA_035285545.1). Taxonomy (GTDB): domain Bacteria; phylum Cyanobacteriota; class Cyanobacteriia; order Cyanobacteriales; family Microcystaceae; genus Snowella. The sequence continues at coordinate 4,547 of JAYKGY010000144.1, forward strand.
GGCGGCTTGGGTTTTGGGCGGGGTGCGGTTAATTTCGTCGGCCAGTAAGATTTCTGTAAAAATGGGGCCTTTTTTGAGGGTGAAGTTGCGATTATTCAGATCTAAAATATTGGTTCCTAAAATATCCGAGGGTAAGATGTCAGGGGTTAATTGAATGCGTCGAAAATCGGATTGAATTAATTGGGCTAAGAGTTTAATTAATAAAGTTTTTCCGGTTCCGGGTACCCCTTCTAAAATAATATGACCGCCGGTTAGGAGTGCGATTAAAAGTTGTTGGATTAAAACTTTTTGCCCAACAAGATAGCGATCTAAGGTTTCACTTAATTGTTTGAAAAGAAGATGATCCGCCGTCATTATTGATTAACCCTGTTGATATTTTTTATAGTTTGCCATTTTTCTAGCCAAAGCCGTAAATCGCGATTATTTTTTGGCCTGCTGGATGGGTGCAATAGCGATCGCAGAGTGACGGAAGACTGACGGGTTTGCTGCTCCCAGGCTGCCATTAATGCGCTATCGGGTAAGGGATTGCTGCCTAATCCTAACTGGGATTGGAGGGATTTTTGTTCGGCTTCTTGCAGACGGGAAACCACAAAATCGGCACTTTCGGCTTTTTCTAACACACCAGCTAGGGCTTCAATATAGACTTCACTGTTGTTACGGGTCGGCGGCACAAGGGCGATCGCCTGGCCAAAGCGTCGATTTCCAGCCCAAACGAGTATTACCAGAAGAACTATCCCTTGAATGACAAGGATGACTAGGGGCGTTTTTGCAAAATATTGCCAAATATTACCAATTTCTGACTGAATGACTTCGCGATCTTTGTAACCGTGTAAATATTCATCGACCCAGATGGGGTAACCGCCTTGGGTGGCTAAATCGGCGAGAAATTCGTAATTACTGGGATAATCTTGATAAGCATTGGCAGCGAAGTGGGAAGGGATGGCAAAAATAATTTCTCCGCGATTAACCTGTTCTTTCCAGACAATTGCCCCAAAGCGATCGCCTAACAATTGTTCTCTCTGACGAATCGGAGCGCGTCGGCTGGTATCAATCGCAATATTCCCAAATCGACTGGGTTGCATGGTCGTAAAAGGGGCTGTCGTAGCCGGTTGCCAAATGCCCACAATAATCAAGCGATTCCCTTGGCCAACCCACTTTCGCATAGCGGTATCATAGCCGAACCCATTGGGCTTTACGGCATTGTGAACTTGCAAAAAAGTTATTTTCTCCGATTGTTGGGTTAATTGTTCAAAGCTTTTTTGCCAGCGTTGAATGGGGGTTCCCCGCTTTTCCATGAAAGCCGCCCAAGCCCCATAACCACTGGGATCGCGGCCATAGGTTGATCCTTGTTGGACTGATTGACGACTCGGTGCCACCATAATCGTTAAGAGCAGGAGGCAGACTAGCGCGATCGCGGCTATGCCAATTCCTTTTGGGCGAGGAAAATTAAAAGACTTTATCATAGATAATGGGGCGGGTTATGAATATCAATGACATCGAATGATGACTTAGTTGGCAGTTCATCTATTTAATCGCTCATCCCGTGTCAAAAATAAGGGTAAAAAAAGACTTAATAAAAATTAATCATGACATTGGCTGATGGGGATTGAGTTGACTGCTTCAATATTGTTTTAATATTGCTTCCCTTAAGTTCCTAATCTCAGAAATGGCAAAACTAAAAACTTAGGGTATGATTTAATTTACCTTGTATTTTGACCTTATTTCAGTTTTAATAGTATCTAAACAGCAAGAGAAGTACAACAAAAAGTTATTCGTTTTATTGGATTTAAAAGTTAACAATTCGATTGTGATATTGAGAGAGGTTGTTTGATGAACTGGCTTAAAACATTTCCACTATACGGCGTAATTCTCTTTGCAGCTTCCCCATTAATGGCGTTTTCTTCTATGTCCTATCCTCAACAGAATGATGGGATTAGTCCTCAGCAGATCAGTCTCCAATTTCCTACCGTTCGCGATCGCGGTGCGCCGATAACAACGGGCGGTGGGGGAACCCGTGGGCCAGGGTCAGGCTGCTTACAAACGAAAGAGGGCGAGTTATCCGTCAATGCCTTAACCCCGAATTACAGCAATATTGCAACCACTGCTTCAACCCAACCCGTATTTTACTATTATCTTCCTGCCACTGCTGCTAAATTCGGTGAGTTGGTGATTACGGACGAAAGCGATCAGCCCGTTTATCAAACGATTTTTAATTTACCGACCCAAGCAGGTATTATCCGCTTAGCAGTATCCCCGACAAAACCCCTATCGGCGGATAAATTTTATCAATGGTCTTTTAAAATTATTTGTAATCCGAAACAGCGCAGTAAGGATATTGTCCTAGAGGGCACGTTGGAATATCAACCGTTAGGGGGTCAGGAGGTATCGAGTCTAGCCCATAAAGATCCTTTAGAAAAAGCCAAATTTTATGCCCAAAAAGGCATTTGGTTAGATACGTTGGATCAGGTGGCCCAAGTTCGCGCCCAGTCGCCTCAAGATTGGACGGAGCTATTAGGATCGGTCGGTCTAGAAACGATCAGTGCCCAGCCGTTAGTCGAATGCTGTCAATCGGGTCAAGCTGCCTCGTCTGCCTTGAGCAATCACTCTCAAATGCCCTCTCCTGTAAACTAATTGATGCTGGATTCCCTGTGGACAAAGGTTAAGCCTTTTTTTTGGCGATCGCGTGGTGTGTGGATTGCAACGCCAACTGTGGCGGGGTTAGTGATCCTCCTGCGCTTAAGTGGGATTTTACAGGGGTGGGAATGGACGACCTATGATTTGTATCTGCGTCTGCGACCCCCTGAAACCAGCGATCGCCGTATTGGGATAGTGGGAATTGATGAAAATGATGTGCGCCACCTCCAAGGCTCGATTATTCCCGATGGCATCCTAGCCGACTTACTGGAAAAACTCATTGCCATGAAGCCGAGAGCCATTGGCTTAGATATATATCGGGATTTACCCGTTCCCCCAGGGCAGGACAAATTACTCAAAATTTTCAAAGATACCCCCAATTTAGTGGGGATTCAAAAAGTGGCGGGAGAAGCTGGGCGGGAAACCGTTGCGGCCTCTTCCATTCTTAAGGCAAAAGGGCAAGTGGGTGCCAATGACCTCCCCATTGATGCGGATAATCGTGTCCGTCGAGGTTTTTTTTATTTAAGTGACGGCAAAGATAATGTCTATAGCTTCGCGCTCCATCTAGCGGGCCATTATTTAGCCAAAGAGCAAATTTCTCCTGAGCTTCTCCCCAATAGCGACCACTGGAAAATGGGGAAAGCAGTGTTTGTTCCCCTCGAAAACAATGATGGTTCCTATGTGTGGGCAGATACAAGGGGCTTTCAACTGTTGATTAACTATCGGGGGGGAAATAAATTTTTTGATACGGTTTCCATGACCGATATTCTCGAAAATCGAGTTTCGCCGGATTGGGGGCGCGATCGCGTTATTTTGATTGGAAAAGTCGGAGAAAGCTTCAAGGATGTTTTTTTTACGCCCTACAGTAGTGTTTTTGGACTGGCCCAAGGTATTCCGGGGGTTGAAATTCATGCCACCCTTACTAGTCAAATTATTGGGGCTGCCCTAGAGAGCCGACCGCTGATCCAATCCTGGTCTGAACCGACGGAATGGTTATGGATTTTAGCTTGGTCTGGCATCGGTGCCACCATTAGTTGGCAGTTTCGTTATGTGTCCGGTAGCCGAAAAAAATCCTGGGTTCGTTGGGGGTTAGTGCTGTTGAGTATGGGCACCCTCTTTGGTTCAACCTATGGTGCTTTGATACTGGGTTGGTGGTTACCCGTTATTCCTCCCTTTTTGGCCCTCTTGGGGTCGGCGATCGCCATTACAGCTTATATTGCCCGTACAGGAGTGGAAATACGGAAAACCTTTGGTCGCTATTTAACCGATGCCGTTGTGGCCAACCTATTAGAAAATCCCAGTGGTTTAAGCTTAGGCGGAGAAAGACGAAAGATTACCATTTTAACCTCCGATTTACGGGGATTTACTGCCAACTCAGAGCGTCTCTCCCCCGAAGAAGTCATTAAAATTCTGAACTTTTATTTGGGTCACATGGCAGAAGTGATCACAAAATACCAAGGCACCATTGATGAATTTATGGGAGACGGCATCCTAGTCCTTTTTGGTGCACCAACCTATCAGGAAGATGATGCTCAACGGGCAGTAGCTTGTGCCATAGAAATGCAATTAGCCATGATTCCTGTCAATCAACAAATGAAAGCTTGGGGATTGGCTCCCTTAGCAATGGGAATCGGAATTAATACCGGAGAAGTGGTCGTAGGCAATATTGGCTCAGAAAAACGAACTAAGTACGGTATTGTGGGCAATCACGTGAATCTCACCTATCGCATCGAATCCTATACCACAGGAGGACAAATCCTCATCTCTGAATCCACCTATCAGGAAGCAGGAGAAGGCGTAATCGTTCAGGGAAGCAAAATCGTTCAACCCAAGGGCATTCAAAACCCGATTACCATTTATGATATTGGCGGCATGAAGCATCCGTTTAATCTACAACTCACCCAAGAAGCGGAACAATTTTTTCCCTTACCGGAAGCCTTACCGATTCAATATTGTTTATTGGAAGAAAAGCATATTAGCCAACAACTCTTTCACGGGAAATTGGTTAAGTTATCTGAAAAGGGAGCAGAAGTTGAAGCTGAAACCCATCCTCCTGCGTTAACCAATCTTAAGATCAATTTACTGACAACAGACACCGAAAAAAGCGAGGATATTTATGCAAAGGTCGTGGATCAGTCCGCGCAATCTGGAAAATTTTATGTTTATTTCACAGCAAAACCGCCAATCATAGCCCAAAAATTCAACGATCTTTATCAACGTCTTCAAAATTAAACGATTCAAACATCAATTAATTGATTGATTAATTATCCACAGGAAAACCCTCTATGCAATTTCTCTTTCTCGGCTCAGGTTCAGCTTTTACGGTCGGTTCCGACAACTTTCAATCCAATATGCTGTTTATTAGTGAAACAGGCAAAAAGCTCCTCATTGATTGTGGTACTGATATTCGCTTTTCCTTGCATGAAGCCGAGTTATCCTATTTAGATATTACCGATATTTATATTAGCCATTTACATTCCGATCATGTAGGCGGGTTGGAGTATATCGGATTTAGTACCAAATTTGATCCGCGTTGTGAGCGACCAACACTCTATCTCAGTCAAGATATTGCGGTTGAACTGTGGCATAAAAGTTTAGCAGGGGGAATGGAAGCCATTGAAGGAGAATTGGCGACCCTAGAGACATTTTTTAGAGTTCATCCCCTAAAGCCTAAAGGTTGTTTTAGTTGGGAAAATATTAACTTTAATTTAGTAAAGTTAAATCATGTTGATACGGGTTTTTTGTTAATGCCTGCCTATGGTTTATTTTTTGAAATTAATAACCAAAAAATCTTTTTAAGTAACGATACGAAACTCTGTTTTGAAGAACTTATTCAATACTATCAACAGGCTAATTTGATTTTTCATGATTGTGAGATTGCCCAATTTCCCACGACCGTCCATGCCCATTATCAGGAACTCGCCCATTTACCCCCAGAGATTAAACAAAAAATGTGGCTGTATGGTTATCAGCAGGGTCAATTGCCGGATGCGACAAAGGATGGTTTTTTAGGGTTTGTCAAACGCGGTCAAGTGTTTGAGTTTTAAGGCTGACTATCGCCCCCTCGATGCCCCTGGTGGTACTGGGATTTGGGATTTGGGTCGTTTACCTTCAGGGAAAGTGATTAAAATTTTGTCGTTTTCTTGTAAGCCGGAGCGAATTTCGGTTTTATCATTGACGGTTACCCCCGTTTGAATCGGAATAAATTGGCTTTGTCCGTCTTTCCAACGATAAACGCCGGTTCCTTCTATTTGACGAACGATCGCGACCGTCGGAACCACTAACACATCATTTAATTTATCCACTTCAAAGGTCACTTGCACATTCATCCCTGCTTTCAATAACGATTGCTGATCATCCAAAATCGAAACTTTCACTTCAAAACTGGTCACATTTTGCTGCACAATGGACTGAGGCGCAATTTGGGTCACTTCGCCGGTAAATCGTTGATCGGGATAGGCATCAGCTTTAATTCGGGCTTTTTGCCCTAAACGCATTTGGGCAATGTTACTTTCGGCAATATTGGTAACGACGCGATTCTGGGAAGCCAAGGAAAGAATAGAAGAGGAGGTCGCCGAAGAAACGGCACTGCCTGCGGTTGTGGGAGTCACAAAAGCCCCTGGATCAGCATACTTGCGCGTCACAATACCGGCAAAGGGAGCGCGAATTTCCATATCCTGAATTTGGGTTTGTACGGTTTTCAAATTCCCTTGGGCGGCGATCACCTGGGCCCGGGCCTGGGCAATATCTTCTGAGCGAGATCCCGCCTTCGCTAACGATAGGGCAGCTTGTTTTTGTCGAACAACGGCTTGGGCTTGTTGGATTTCCTCTGGACGAGTGCCGACGGTTTGCAAATTTAAGGCTTGTTGGGCTTCTCTGACTTGGGCTTGAGCAATATCGCGCTGGGCACGAGAGTTGGCCCAATCCCGTTCGGAGATGGCTCCCTGTTGATAGAGTTGCTGATTTTGTTGGTAAACAATTTCGGCTTGACGTTGATTACTCAGGGCACTTTCGTATCTGGCTTTGGCCTGGGCCACTTCCTGGGAACGATTCCCAGCTTTCAGGCGTTGTAGGTTGGCTTGGGCTTGGGCTAGTTCGGCTTGAGCTTGCATAATATCCTGGGGTCGGTTGCCAGCTTCTAGTTTTTGGAGATTGGCTTGGGCGGCTAGCAGTTGGCCTTGCATTTGCAACAGTTGCCCCTGTAGGTTCGAGTCATCCATTTGGGCTAATAGTTGACCTTTTTTGACGCGATCGCCTTCTTTGACATAAAGACTTTTGAGCACCCCAGCATTTTTAGGACTGATATTGATAGAAACTTCCGGTTGGATAGTGCCGTTGGCGGTGACGGTTACTGCTAAATCTTCCCGTTGAACCGCGATCGTCCCTTTTTCCTGTTTAACTTTTGCCTGGGGAAGCACAACGGTTTGTTGATAAATTTGGTAGCCGCCCCATCCCAAGCCAATGAGTAAGATAATACCCAGAAGCCATTTTCCTTGATTAAGCAGGGAATTTTTCTTTTTTTTGTAATATTGCGTATTTTCTGTCACCTTACTTACCATAATTCATCACCCAGTCCCGTCACTCTCTTGGAGCGTCGTGCAGCAAAAAACGGAATGACTTACCCCCTCCTTGTTTTAGTGTAGTGAATTCTTGAAATGGATGCAGCAGCCGCGTTGTTTGAATTTCATAAAAGTAGCAAGGCGAGAGCGTGTTATTTTAGAGAGGATTGGGGTTAAAATCAAGGTAGATTAACGAGTTCAAATTTAGATGAATTTAATCATTTTGAGCCAATCAATACCGATAAAAACAAACTCTGTTTTAAGCTTTTCAAAATAACAATAACTTGAATGGTTTGATTAATGTATTTTGATCAAAACAATTTTATTACAGCCTGTCAATAAAACAGTCAGTTAACTCCTAAAAAAACGTATTAAGCGGACTTAATTGATATTTTTTTAAGTAAAACATTTAAACTCAAGCATTATTTTGCTGTTCAATCCCCTAAGCGTATCAATGTCCACTTTAACTGAGCCAATTTCTGATCTCACCACCTATTTAAAATATTTTTTCGGATACGATCGCTTTCGTCCGGGGCAGCAAGAAATCATCGAAAATGCCCTAGCCAATCAAGATGTTTTGGCCATTATGCCTACAGGAGCAGGAAAATCCCTTTGCTTTCAGTTGCCTGCCTTATTAAAACCAGGGTTAACCATTGTCATTTCTCCGTTAATGGCGTTGATGCAGGATCAAGTCGATGCCCTACAGGATAACGGCATTGGTGCCACTTACCTCAATAGTAGTTTGAGCTTAACGGAGGTTCAATCACGGGAGAAAGCCATCTTGAGCCACCAAATTAAGTTGCTCTACCTGGCCCCCGAACGGTTACTCAGCGATCGCTTCCAAAGCTTTTTTCATCAAGTCTTTACCCAAATTGGCATTTCGGCTTTTGCCATTGATGAAGCTCACTGTGTCTCGGAATGGGGTCATGATTTTCGCCCCGAATATCGACAACTGAGCCAACTGCGTCGGGTTTATCCTCAAGTTCCCATCTTTGCCTTTACCGCCACTGCGACTAAGCGAGTTCAACGGGATATTATTCAACAACTTAAATTACGTAAACCGAGCATTCATCTTAATAGTTTTAATCGACCTAATTTATATTACGAAATTATTCCTAAAACGCAAGAGAGTTATCTCCAACTCCTGAAGTTTATTAAAACCCTAAAAGGCTCTGGGATTGTTTATTGCCTCAGTCGCAAAAGTGTTGATACGATCGCCGAGCGTTTACAACAAGATGGGATTAAAGCCTTACCCTACCATGCCGGAATGGAGGATGAAAGCCGAAAGATTAACCAAACCCAATTTATCCGCGATGAAGCCCGCATCATGGTTGCAACAGTAGCCTTCGGTATGGGCATTAATAAACCGGATGTCCGCTTTGTTATTCATTATGACTTACCCCGCAATCTCGAAAGTTACTATCAAGAATCAGGACGAGCCGGACGGGATAATGAACCCGCAAAATGCTTACTTTTTTTCGGTTTGGGTGATTTAAAAAAAATTGATTATATTATTCAACAAAAAGCAGAATCAGAACAACAAACAGCCCGTCAACAATTACGGCAAGTCGTTGATTATTGTGAAGGACTCGCCTGCCGTCGTACTATTGTTTTACGGTATTTTGGAGAAGAATTTCTAGGAAACTGTGGCAATTGTGATAACTGTTGTTATCCTAAACCCATTGAAGATTGGACAATTGAAGCGCAAAAGTTTCTTTCCTGTGTTGCCCGTTGTCAAGAACGATTTGGCATGATGCACATTATTGATGTCTTACGGGGATCGCGTAAACAAAAGGTTGAAGATCATCGACACCATTTATTATCTACCTATGGCATTGGAAAAGATAGAACGGTGGACGAATGGAAACAACTCGGATTGTATCTGATTCATCATGGCTTTTTAGATGAAACGACTGATGGTTATTCCGTCTTAAAACTCAATGCTTACAGTTGGGAAATTCTCCGTAAACAGCGTAGGGTTAACATTGCCGTTAAACCGAAAGTCACTAAAACTCCAGATAAAAAAGATAATCCGAAAGCCAGAGACATGGAATTATTATTCGATACCTTAAGATTACTCCGACAACGCATTGCCAAAGCGCAGGGGATTGCACCCTATGTGGTTTTTGCGGATTCGAGTTTAAAATTAATGGCCCAATTAAAACCCAAAACCTTAGAAGAATTTGCCAATATTTCCGGCGTAGGAAGTTATAAATTAAAGCAATATGGGGAACAATTTGTCAAAGAAATTCAAGATTTCTGCCATCAGCAAGAAGACACACTCAATTTTTAAGAATAAAATCAGATTATGGAAAAATTTCCCTCTTTAGCTAAATAAATTTGTCGCATAAGTAGAGGGGAATCATTTACAGATAAAATCCCTGAGATTAGGCTTCGCCTGCATGATAAGAACTGCGGACTAACGGGCCCGATCGCACTTGTTTAAAGCCCAGCGATCGCGCAATTTCGCCTAATTCATCAAACTCCGCCGGTGTCCAATATTTCTGAACGGGTAAATGTTCCAAAGAAGGGCGCATGTATTGACCCAAGGTTAGGCGATCGCAGTCGATTTCTCTTAAATCTTTCATGGCTTGAATAACTTCCTCAACCGATTCCCCGTGACCCAACATTAAGCCCGATTTCGTGGGAATGCTGGGATCACATTCTTTTACCCAACTCAACACATCCAGCGATCGCTGATACTTCGCCCCTCGACGGACAACACCCTGTAAGCGTTCAACGGTTTCAATATTGTGGTTATAGCAAGCAGGTTTCGCCTGAGCAACGGTTAAAACTCGTTCTTTTTGGCTGACTTCTCGCCCCGTTCCACCCCAAAAATCCGGCGTTAAAACTTCGATTTGGGTTTCAGGATTGCGCGATCGGATCGTGTCCATCACTTTAACAAACCAACCCGCGCCCCCATCCGTTAAATCATCCCGTGCCACAGAAGTTAGAACCACATAGCGCAAGCCCAATAACTCAACCGCTTCAGCCACTTTTTGGGGTTCATCGGCATCTAACGCCATCGGGGCATGACCCTTATCCACTTGGCAAAAGGCACAGGCACGGGTACAAACAGGGCCCATTAATAAAAATGTTGCCGTTTTCTGGGCATAGCATTCAGCCCGATTCGGACACCGCCCTTCCTCACAGATGGTATGGATCTGACGCTGTTTAACGATCTGCTGTACGGTAGACAGTTCACTCGCTTTACCAATCGGTCGCCGCAACCAGTCAGGAAGTTGGGTGATTTCTTCGCGCCATTGTTGGGAGGTGGGGGGAGTCATCAGGCAGTTAATCCAAATAAAATTTCACGCTTAACATCATGATGGCCAAAATTTAGCCACGATCAAGTGATGATAACTTAAGCTTGTTGAAATTGACGCTTATACACTTCGTCTTCTTTTTCGGTTTCAATGACTAAATCCGATAGGGGATAGGCCACACACAATAACGCATAACCTTCTGCCTGCAATTCAGGAGAAACGCCCATACCGTCTTCCTGGTTTACCTTTCCTTCTTTTAAAAAAGCAGCACAGGTGGTACAAACCCCCGCTCCACAGGAAGTAGGTAAATTCAACCCTGCATCATCGGCAGATTGGAGAACGGTTTTATCCGAAGCAATTTCGATAGTATGGGTTTGACCTTGATGATAGATTGTTGCCTTATAGGTAGTTGACATGAGAGGATGATCGGCTTTCTTGGGTTTAGCGGTGTTGATCTTAACAAGTTTTGACGGGGTTGTTAAGTTAAACTTTAGAAAAATTGTTGAAAGTAGACTGATAGAAAAATAAGAAGTCTAAGCGTTCCAATTGTTACACTTGTATTAATAGCAATTTATCTATAATTTCTTTCAATAAGATTTCTGTGTAATACTCCCTCGTTTTTTGCTAACTTTTGAGTAGATTCTTTACCTAAACTGCAATTTATCGTTAAATTGATGTAAATTCATGAATAATTTTCGGTGTTTTTGATTTAATCATGATTGTTTAAACCATCTTCACTGAAATGCTGTACCGAATAATTGACTTTAAAAAACCTATCGCCTTCCAATGAATCCCCATTCCCCCCATAGCCACGAATTATCGCTCTATCAACTGGTTCATGAATTCAGTCCAAATGCTTCTCCCTTAGTCGTTAGTCCTCGAAATTTTCAAGGGTTAATTCAGGGGGTCATTCATTGTTGCCGAGAAAGAAAGCTGCCATCGACGTTATGGGTCAAGTTACCGACTGATCCGACTTGGGTAGAGGAAATTGATCAGTATTACCAAGAAGGCTTAACGAATCAAATTTATTATTGCAGTATCAGTGAGCAGGGAAAAAATGCTAGCGATCGCGGTCGTTTAAATCGGGGAAGCCTGCCAGAAAGAATCAGTCAAGTTGTGTTAGAAGCCAGTGCCCAACTGCAACACGAATTTTTTTTTCTCATCCTCTCTCCCCAGTTAGCTAGCGTTTTCGTCGCCCAGGAAATTATCCCCACGGATAAGGAAGGTAGTAGTGCAGAGAAATCCCTCAAATTGCTGGTAAGTTTCGTTCCAGAGGTGATCAACCGTTTTCTAGAAGAACTGAAAGGATTGGTGACGATTACGGATAGTACCCCGGAAGAATTAACAGCAGATGCGGTTTTAAGTTTTCCTTTACCTCAACGCATTCAAGCCGATTTGCTGACTCCATTGTTTCAGGCTCAACTCTCTCAATTAGCGGCCTTATCGACAACCGATCTACCAGTTTTAACGAAAAAAAGCCATCTCAAGCCTGTACAGGAGTTATTTGGTTCGGATGAAGACTTTTTGCTCAATATGACGCGGGAATTAAGCCTACCCCTAACCAATATGAAAACGGCTTTGCGGTTACTGGATTCGATGCAAAATAAGCGGGAGCAACGGCAACGTTACCTAGATTTACTGCAACGGGAATGCGATCGCCAAAATTTATTAATTAGCGGCCTACAGGAATTTATCCAACTCAACCATCCTCTAGACGAAAAAGATACCAGTGTACGGCTAGAAGATGCGGTACCCGGAATTGTCAGCACCTATCAACCCATTGCCGAAGAGAAAGGAATTTCCTTGGGCTATACCATTCCCGCAGGTTTTCCGGCGATTAATTGTCCTAGCTCCTGGTTGCGCCTTATTCTCCATCATTTACTCCACAATAGTCTCAAATTTACCAAACCGCCAGGACGGGTGTATGTGCAGTCAACCCTGAAGGGACAAAATATTGAACTGACGGTCAGTGATGGGGGTGTCGGCATTGATAGCAGCGATATTCCCTATATTTTTGGGAGTTTTTATCGGGGACGTAACGCCATGACTCCCGAATTAGCGGGGGCCGGTTTGGGGTTAGCGACGGTTAAATTGTTGGTTGAACGCTGCGGGGCTTCCATTACCGTCAACAGTCATGTGGGGAAAGGAACGATTTTTCGGATGTTATTTCCCATTGCGATCACCTAAATTTGATTTAACAGGGAACCGTCCACCAGCGATCGCCTTGAATCAAGGTATGGACTTTCCACTCATCAGAGGGGGTCGGATAGTCGAGACGGTAATGGCCACCTCGGCTTTCTTGGCGAAAGAGGGCACTTTTGAGAATTAAATTGGCAATATCCAATAAACTGCGAGTTTCTGCCCAGGCACGGAGTTCAGTTTCACTAACAGATTGAGAAAAATAAACGGTCTGACGGGGCGTTAACTGTTCGATAAATTGGGTGATGGCCAGTTGAGCAAAGGTTTCTTGCCATTCCGCCACTTGCGCGATCGCGGTTTTTAAACCTGTTTCCGTTCGACAGATGCCCGCATAATGCCACATCAGGATCGGTAAAGTTTCTCGAAGGTTTTGTAAAAATGCTTGATCGGCTGACCAGTTTAGATCAATCGTGACAGGTGTTAGGGACTGCTCTGGTAAAGTGATGGGTTGCAGATCAATCTGCTTTAACTGGCTGGCAAAAACAATACATTCTAAAAGGGAATTACTGGCTAACCGATTGGCACCATGAACACCCGTACTAGTGGTTTCCCCAATGGCATATAACCCTGGGATCGAAGTCCGACACTGGACATCCGTTAAGATTCCCCCCATCCAATAGTGGGCCGCAGGCACAACGGGGATCGGTTCCTTAAAAACATTAATGCCATACTGCTGACAGCGTTTAATAATATTGGGAAACCGTCGTTGGATGCGTGCGGGTTCAATGGGGCTTAAATCGAGATACACTTTCGCCTGGGCGGGATCGCTTTCGGTTTTTTCTAAATGTAAAAAGATCGCTCGGCTGACCACATCCCTGGGGGCTAGTTCCCCTTGGGGGTGATAATCAAAGGCAAAACGGTGTCCTGTGCGATCGCGTAAAAAGGCCCCTTCCCCCCGTACTGCTTCACTAATTAAAAAATGGGGCGCACCGTCTTTCGTTAAGGCCGTTGGATGAAATTGAAAAAATTCCAGATCCCGCAATTGGGCCCCTGCTCGCCAGGCCAAAGAAACCCCATCCCCTGTACTCACCGCAGGATTCGTCGTTTGGGCAAAAACCTGACCACCGCCCCCTGTCGCTAATAGCACGGCTCCTGCACTAAACCATTCAATGCAATTTTGATGGAGTAAACTTAACCCTCGGCAGTTTCCCGTTGTTGGATCACAATCAAGGTTAAGCGCGATCGCTTGGGAGAAAATTTCCACATTGGGACGGTTTAACACCTGTTCCGTCAGGGTGCTGATAATGGCTCGTCCTGTCGTATCGGCAGCATGGAGTACCCTGGGTTGGGAGTGGGTCGCTTCTAGGGTTAGGGCTAAATCGGGCCCGTGATGATCAAAACTAACACCAAGTTGTAAAAGGGATTTAATTGCGTCGGGGGCCTTTTCCACTAAAAAACGGACAGCTTCGGGGTCACACAGCCCTGCACCCGCAACGAGGGTATCTTGTAAATGATATTGGGGAGAATCCGTAGGCGCGATCGCGGCCGCAATCCCCCCCTGGGCCCAGTCACTGGCTCCTGTTTTCAATTCATCCTTGGTTACCAGGGCAATTTTTAAAGCAGTCGGTAAACACAAAATGGCATATAACCCTGCTGCTCCAGACCCGACCACGATCACATCAAACTGTCGTTCCGCCATCGAGACAACCTAACCCCAAAAAAGCTATTTTCTTAGCCTACCCGTTTCTGTTACCTATCGGTATTGATGACTAAAACTGAGCAGGGAGCCTCTGCAACCACTTGACTACTCACAGAATCATTGAGAATGCGCTCTACTCCTTTTAAACCGCGAGTTCCCACAATAATTAAATCGCTATGATAAATATTGGCTAATCGCAAGATTTCCTCAACGGGATCGCCGGCAATAATTTCGATTTCGCTTTTGGGGATTCTTTGTTGATAGGTTTCTAGGCTGGTTTTGGCCCATTCATATCGGTCTGAGGAGAACTGATGGGGGCGATCGGGATCATCCACCGCTTCATTGTCTGGCGGAAAAACATGACAGAGGATAACCTTGGTTTTGGCAGACATCCGTAGCGAGTTCAAACTTTTTAACACCGATTCTGACGCGGGAGAACAATCGAGTGCAAGCAGAATGGAGTTGAACATTGTCATGTTTTCCTAGAGTTGGGAAACTTTTATTGTAAAGTTCTCTAGCAGGAGAGAGTTTAGACAGTAATAAAAATTTATTTTTAGCAAAAATTCTTGATCTTCTAAGCCTTAGCGATACTTAATTTCAATTGTAAGCGTTTAACCAACTGGGAGAGAATAAAACTCATCAGGAAATAAACAACCGCGACAAAACTATACATCTCGATCAGACGGCTATCCCGTTGGGCAATCTTAGAAGCCGCTCCTAAAAAGTCGGTTCCTGAAATGACATAAACCAAGGAAGTGTCTTGAAATAAAATAATGGTCTGGGTTAACAATACAGGCAACATATTCCGAAACGCCTGGGGCAAAATGACATAAAGCATTTGCTGAGGATAGGTAAACCCCAAGGCTTTAGCGGCTCCCACCTGACCCGTCGGAATCGATTGAATGCCTGCTCGAATAATTTCGCAATAATAGGCAATTTCAAACAGGGTAAAGCTGATATAGGCCGTTTGATCCGGGCCTACTGATACAGGATCAGGCGATTGAAGAAGCCATTGAGCCAATACCGGAACGAGAAAGTAAAACCAAAAAATGACCAATACTAAGGGAATCGATCGCATTAAGTTGACATAGGCCGTTGCCGCAATTTCCAGCGGTTTAATGGAGGATAATCGGGCCAGAGCTAATAATGAGCCAAAAATGATCCCCCCTGTCATCGCGGTTGCCGTTAACTTGAGGGTATATTGCATTCCTTGCCACAGGTAGGGCAGCGATCGCGTAATCACCTCAAAATCAAAATCACCCATCTTAACGCCCCTGTAAATACCCTGGAATTTGGCTTTTCTGTTCAATCCAAGCCATCAAACGATTAGCCGTTAACGCCACCCCAATATAGAGAATGGTCACCACGCTAAAAACCTCAAATCCTTGAAAAGTATATTCATTCATCTGTTTCGCCACTGCTGTTAGTTCTAACATCCCAATCGTTAAGGCAACGGAAGAATTCTTAAAAATATTCATCAGTTCACTGGTCAGGGGGGGAATCATAATGCGAAAAGCAACGGGTAACAGAACGTAACGATAGACCTGGGGCAAAGTAAACCCAATAGCTAGCCCTGCCCCTTTTTGTCCCACAGGAATCGACAAAATCCCTGCTTTCACCTGTTCTGCAATCCGTGCTGAGGTAAAAAACGCCAGACTAATCACCGCAGTGGTAAATTCGGGCAGCGGCATCTCCTGTTTAACCCAATCTCCCATCGCAGTCGGTAACAAATCGGGAAAAACGAAAAACCAGAGAAACATCTGCACAATCAGGGGAATATTGCGAAACAGTTCTACATAGGCATCACCGAGCCAAACAATCCCCCGATTCGGTAGCGTCCGCCCGATCCCAACGATTACCCCTAATATTAAGGCAATAATCCAGGCACAAAGGGAGGTTGCCACTGTCCAACCTAAACCCGCAAGTAGCCACTGATAATATTTTTCGCTCCCCGTTGCCACTTCATCAAAAAAAACGAGCCAATTCCAGTGGTAATTATTCATTATTCTAAAAAGCTAATTAAACGCCTTTATCGGTTGGATTTTTAACAGCCTCTTTTAATTTGGGACTCATCGGTAAATTCATATTAATACCTTTAGGCGGAATCGGTTTCGTAAACCATTTGCTGTAAATCGTGTTGATTTGACCCGTTTTCATTAAATTTTTGAGAGTATTATCAACCACTGCTTTAAACTGGGGATCATTTTTCCGCATCATTAAGCCATAGGGTTCAACGGATAAGGAAGGGCCAACGATCGCGAAACTTTTAGGATTTTTGGATTGGGCAATTAAGCCTGCTAATAACACATCATCCATGACAAACGCTTGGGCCCGTCCCGATTCCAGCATCAGGAAAGATTCCGCGTGATCCTTGCCATAAACGTTTTTAACATTGATTTTTTGCCCTTTTTCATTTTGTTTGATGTAGCGGTCAGAGGTCGTTCCTGTGGTGGTGACAACGGCTTTTCCATCTAGATCGGATAGGTTTTTGATGCCTGAATTCGCTTTAACCGCCATCCGAACTGAGGTGACGAAAGGAGCCACACTAAACGCCACTTGTTTTTGTCTTTCCACTGTGTTGGTTGTTGAACCACATTCTAGATCAATCGTCCCATTGGCCATTAAAGGAATACGGTTTTGAGAAGTGACAGGATTGGTTTTAACTCGTAAATTCGGCATTTTAAGTTGCTTTTTCACTGAATCCACTACCTTCATACACAAATCCATCGAATATCCCACAGGCTGTTGGTTATTGTCCAAGTAGGAAAAGGGAATGGAGGATTCCCTAATGCCTAAAACGATCGCCCCTGAATCTTTAATTTTTTTCAAGGTTCCTGTTGACTCATTCATCTGAGCATCACTCTGATTGCTCTGGGTCGCCACAATAACCGCGATCGCGCCGATGACAGCAGCCGCACCAAGGGATAAATAGGTTTTATTGACCATGAAACAATCTCCTGTTTTTTTAAAACACTGAATTTTTCTTGCTTGATTTATCTGGTTAATTTAAATTAATCAGCTTGCTTGTTGCCCTTTCAATTTAACTTGTCTTAATTCGCGATCGCTTGTTCAATCTTTGCTTGACTTAATGCCTTACCAATAAAAACCAGTTTAGTTTGCTTGATTTCATCGGGTTGCCAACGACGATCATAGAAAACATCAAAGCGATCGCCGACTCCTTGCAACACTAAACGCATGGGTTTATTGGGCACATGGACAAAACCCTTAATGCGATAAATTTCTTCTTGGTTAACTAATTTTTTTAACCGTTGCGTTAACACTTGCGGATCATAGGCTTCTGTTTGAATCACCTGCACCGAATTAATTTCATCATCGTGATCGTGCTCTTCTTCCTGGTCATGGTGGCTAGGGCGGCTCTCCAAATTATCTTCAACGGCAGCGTTAAAGCCCAATAATACTTCTGGGTTAATTTCTCCCTGTTGACACGGCACAATTTTCACCCCAGGGCGTAATTCCTTTTCTAAAAAGTTTTTAACCTCAGTTAATTGCTCTGCTGAAATCAAATCGGTTTTGGTGAGTAACACTAAATCTGCACAGGCTAACTGGTCTTCAAACAATTCTTCAATGGGGGTTTCGTGTTCTAAACTATCATCGGCGGCTCGTTGTGCTTCTAAGGCGGCTAAATCTCCCACTAAGGTTCCTTGGGCTAATGCCTGACTATCCACAACTGTTACCACACCATCCACCGTTGCACCATTGCGAATTTCGGGCCAACGAAAGGCTTGGACTAAAGGTTTGGGTAAGGCCAGCCCAGAGGTTTCAATCACCATGCAATCTAGCTGTTCTCGTCGGGTCAGTAGCTTTTGCATAAGGGGAAAAAATTCTTCCTGCACCGTACAGCACAAACAGCCGTTGGTCATTTCAATAATTTGGCTATTAGGAACATCGGGTTCATCACACACTTGGCAATCTCTCAGCAATTCACCATCAATGCCCACATCGCCAAATTCATTCACTAAAACAGCAATGCGCCGCCCCTGGTTGTTTTGCAACAAGTTACGAACCAGGGTGGTTTTTCCTGCGCCCAGAAAGCCTGTAACGACGGTAACGGGAATTTTGTGCATGAAATCTTATCAAATTTGAACCATCTAACAGTATAGTCGAGCCGCGATCGCTGTTTAGACTCAAGACCTCTAAGCGCGATCGCTTGTTAGAATCGATAAATTCATAACCCATGAAAAATCCTGACATGGCAACGACCGCAGACGACGTTTGGCAAATCCTCGCCGAATTAGCAGAAGCCCAAAAAGAAACCAAAAAACTGTTCCAAGAAACCGACAGACGTTTTCAGGAAACCGAACGGTTAATTAAAGAACAAAATCGCCAACTTAATGAGCAACTGGGAAAATTGGGTAATCGATTAGGGGAATTTGTCGAATGGCAGGTTAGACCCGCTGTTATCCGTCTATTTCGAGAACGCGGTATTGATGTCCATGAATTTCATCCGGATATTTCTGTTCAACGGGAAACAGGCGGTATTGAAATTGATTTATTAGTAGTCAATGATACTGATGCCATTCTTGTAGAAGTTAAAAGCAAATTAGCCCAAGCTGATGTGGATGAACACCTAGAACGTCTCAGTCAATTTAAACAACTGATGCCTCGTTATGCGGATGTGAAAGCAATGGGAGCGGTGGCAGGAATGGTAGTTCCGTCTGAAGTGGCACGGTATGCCTATCGTGTAATCGTTCAGAGGAAGTGTAACAGCTACTGAGGTAACAAAGAAGGAGAAGTGGTTCCTTTGCGATTAGCTCTAACTGCGTCAGTCATAAATTCTAGGACATTGCGATTCTGCCCACATTCCGCTGTTTGAAGAGTGGGATAAAGAATTAAAATGAAATGAAAAAAGAAGGAAGGGATTTCATCAATAATGAAAGTAGAAAATCTAGATCACCTGGGAATTGTAGCTGGATTGATAGATGAGATAGGAATAGTAGAGTTAATCAACGAAAAACTGGGAACAGACAGTCGAGAAAAAGTGAGTACAGGAGTAGTGGTCAAAGCGATGCTGCTCAATGGATTAGGGCGTGTATCAGCCCCCCTGTATCTATTCGAGCAGTTTTTTCAGGGAAAGGCAATAGAACATCTATTAGGAGAAGGGATAAAAGCGGAATATTTGAATGATGACCGCTTAGGAAAAAGCTTAGATGAACTGTATGAATCAGGATTGAGCGAAATCTTTGTAGCAATAAGCCTTCAAGCAGTCAATCGATTCGGAGTGAAACAAGAAACAGGGCACCTAGATTCGACCTCATTTCATGTAGAGGGAGAGTATGAAGAAACAGAGGAAAATCCAGAACCCGGAAGGATAGAAATTACCTACGGATATTCAAGAGAC
>JAYKGY010000145.1:0-22987 GCA_035285545.1 Snowella sp.
GACTCATTTGAGAGATAGTTATCCGAGCATTTGCTAGGGAAATAACCGTCCACCTAGCTAGTGAAGTTAGCGTTCGCTAAAATGTACCAATTTCGTTCCTATTGACTTTTCGGATAGGCTCTAAGTCCCTAAAAATTAGTATCTTGTAATATTTTTCTAACAATCGCTAAAAATACGGATCAAACTATTTTCAGGATCTGGTAAAATTCGGGCACTCCTTTTTTTGAGAAAACAACTCACTGTTAGCTATTATCTATGCTTATCTTTAAATTATTGTATCGTTTATTGCCAATAGGGCTAGTCATCGGAGTTAGCTCTGACGCATTGGCTTATTCTGATTTTCCGAGCACTCAAAAAGGGTCAAAAGCTCAACCCGCTTTAAACTTTTGGGAAAGTCAAAAGAAAAAAGCAAGTTTCAAGCGTCAAGGCGATCTAACGGCTCAAGCTGCCCCATCAGAACAACCCTTTGCCAATGCCCAAAGCGCGGAAGAACTTCGTCAATTACTTGAAGTTAGAGAAATTGATGGGGTGGTTTCTCCTGTTCGCTCAACGCCCAGTTCTAGCCTAGGTGTGCCAACGGGTTATGGGGCCCAATGGGGTAATGCCTGGATTGGTGGTGCCCTATCTTCGGCTCGTTCTTTTTATCCGGATGCAGATGGTTCTTTAGGATTTGGCATCGGCTTTGGAGATGTTCGAGAAGCAGTGGGGTTAGAGGTTTTTACCGGAATTTTTAATTTAGACGGAGCAGATGACAGTATCGGTGGCGCAGCCGGTAGTGGTGGCGCAGTAGGGTTTAAACTCCATCGTCTGTTAGATGAGCGGGGATATTTCTCAGCGGGGCTGGGGATGGCCAATGCCATTCGTTGGGGAACGAGTAACACTTACGGAGGAGATTACGATACCTATTTTGGCGTTGTTACGGGAAGATTTGACCTACAAGAGAATGTTGCTAATCCTTTGCCTTTAATTGTCTCCGTTGGCTTAGGAACTGGGGCATTTCGTTCTAAAGGAGCATTTGATGCCGCAGAACAAAATGTCAATGTTTTTGCATCGGCAGGTTTGAGAATTTTCCCAGAAGTTTCGCTGATTAGCACCTGGACAGGCTCCCAATTAAATATGGGAACGTCTCTTGCTCCGTTTCGGGATTTTCCGCTGGTCATTAATTTAGGGGCGGGCGATGTGACAGGTGTTTATCCCCAAGGAACTCGTTTTATTATGTCTTTGGGTTATGCGTTTAGATTCTAGAACTTGATAACTTAAAAAATGAGGGAAACGATATGAATTATTGGTTGAAAAAATTGGGTTCTGCTAGTTTTTTAGCTTGCTGTTTAGCGAGCACTCTGTCCTATAATGCCTATGCCAATTCAGGAAGCGCGATCGGCGGTGATGGCACTGGCAGTAATTTGGATAGCTCAACCTTCTTTGGGGATTTTTTTAACCCCGATGTGAATCCTTTGGAATCAGGAGAGTTTGGGATCAGTGGACAAAGTACGGGACTTCCGCCCAATTGGAGGTGTTTACGACGTGCTATTTGTTCAGATTGTGATTTACGGCTTGAAACCTTGGGAGCAATGCTAGAGACCAATTTATCGGGGACTTTAATTGCAAGAGTGATTCAAGGGGCGGCCCCAAGATTTTGCTGTGACCCTGAATTAGCAGACCGAGCAAGAGCGCATATAGAAACGGCATCTCTTACGAAAAACACCATAGCGGCTACCACTCTTCCCGCCATCCCGCTTGTATCGGGTAATGGGGGCGCAGCCCTATTAGAGGGAATCCAAGTTTCATTGGCCAGTTCTTTTTCTGCTAGTGCTACTGAACCTCAAACGGTGTTAGCTCAAACAAGCCCTTCTGTTTCTAATAGCCGAATCAGTGATTTCTTTCCCATTGAAGCGGCTCCGCCGAGTAGCAACGCAGAAGACTTAAAGAACCAACTCCTTCAAGCTTTAAATTTTCCGCCGATTGATACCACTGCGTCAGACGAGGTACAAGTTCAGCAGGGTAAAAAGTTACAAACCTTAGATGATTTAATTACCACTTTACAGGGGTTGATTTGGGAAGAAAGCTTATCTAATAATTCGTGGCAACGCCATATTGATGTGAATCAATTAGCTGCTGCGATTAAAACGTATAATGAGTTGTTACGTTTGCTAAGTCCTGAAGAGTTGAATGCTTGGCGGGCTGATAGAAATGCTCAAGATATTACCGCCGTTCTCAGAAAGCTCAGAGAAGGGGTAGTTACTCAATAAGGGGAAGTAAAAGAGTACCTATTGTTTTATAACTTAGGAATTGAAACCCATTACGGCGATCGCCGACAAGTCACCTTGGCAACTGCTTACTCCTCCAATTTTAAATTGATATTGCAATCAAGCTTATCGGTTTGGGAAAGCCAACCCGAACCTTCTTTGTTTGAACTAAAATCTGAGTAATGGTGCTGGCAGTTTCCGCATGGTTTTAATGACTGACCGCCTCTGGATCAATGCTCAACTATTCTCAAACCTATTCCTGTCCTTTGTGTTTACGGGGAGACATTCAATCTTTGCCCTTGATGGATGCCTTTGCCTGTAATTTTTGTCGCCATATTTTTAGTGCCAATTTGGAAGAACAGGTCTTAAATTTAGCGGATGGGCAAGTTCCTCGCCGTTGGTATCATCGGGGAGATCAATGGATTGCCGCTGAAGGGCGATCGCTTTGGGCCTATGGTTTATTGGGATTAGGGTTAATCCTTTTGCCGACTACCATTGTGGGTTTGGGGGCCTACTGTTTTCCGCCATTACCGAATAGCCGATTATCTTGGTTACCGCACCTCTGGGTTTGGTTAACGTTGTTGTCCCATGCCAGTTTTTTAGGGTGGTTAACGGTGGTTTATTTCCAATTTCCGGTTGGTAGCTACGTCCGATTGGTGCGAGAACGGTTTATGACTTGATTCTCAAAGAAGGAAGTAAGCGTTGATAACGGCTGACAATACCAGCGATCGCGGCGAGAATTAACCAACCCACCAGATTAACGCGAATATCAAAAATCGTCACATCAGAACAATTGTAGGCTGTCACACTGGCAAAGGCGATGACATAGGACAATAAGAGTAAATGATACTGTTCAATTTTTCGCGATCGCGTCTGCTGTGACCAAAACATTAATAAACGAGTTGCTTGTAAGAGAATCCAGCCAATTAAGCCCATTAACAGTAACGTACCAGGAATACCAATTTCTCCTAGTAACATGACAAATAAACTATGGGGATGGCCTAACCAAACATTCATTTTCGCTTGATATAACGGCGTAAAATTTCGCAGCCCCCAACCGAATAAGGGACGATCCACCATCATATTCCAAGCAAATTCCCATTGAGTCGAGCGATAGGCTGTCATATAACGATCAGGATACATTTCATCCGATAATCTCGCCCAAATCATGTCAGGGACGATTTTTCGTAACGGTTCCCTAGCAAACGGCCCCCAGGAAGCCCAGGCAACCATTCCTCCCAATGCCATAATCATCCCAATTAACCAATACCATCCCCAATACAGTGCAAACGCGATAACAATCAGAAAAGCAATTCCCCAGGCACTCCGAGAGTCGGTCAGAAAAATGGCGATCGCATTACAAAGAGCCGTTACCCCTAATAAAGCTAATAAATTAGTAGAGAAACGTTGGCGATCGCGTTTCCACCCCCGATAAAAATCACTCAGCAGTCCTAAATTTAACGGGAATACCATTAGCAAGTAAACGGCGAAGATATTAGCATACATGAGCAGAGACGACATTCGCCCTTCGGGCCGCCCCCCGGCAATTAAATTGGAACCAATCGCTTGCAAAAATTTAGGACTTTCCCAACCCAGCCAAATTTGCCCTAATCCCAAGATGACCATCGGCAAGGAACCGAGAACCAAAACCCAGGCTAATTGTTTCAGGTGTGAAAAAGAACGCAACAAGACATGACAAGCCAGAAACCAACCGAAGTAAGGAATAAAATTGGCTAAGCCCAAAGCGGCTTCCCCTCGATTATTGGCAAAAACTGTGGTTAATATCAGTAAAATCGAGAGAATTGCAAATCCTAACCCTAAAGGAGACTGAATCAAACTGAAATACCGTTTTTTCCAAACGCTAAAGTAAGCAAACAATAGCCCCAGCAGAGAGAGAATGGGATTGAAGGGCAAAATCATTGTGCCCCATTTCAAACCCAACCACGCTTTTGGGAAGGATGCTTGCGGAAAAGATTTAAGGTTTAATTTCAGATTTTTATGCAAATTTCTGGCTTCCTGACTAATGTGTTCGACTCCCATGTTCTGACAGCAAATTCCTTTAGCCTACGATTGTAATCGGTTATTAGTTATAGCATCTTCTGGGAAAATCGGTTGGAAGCTAAGCCGGTTGCCAACATTCCTCGCGGGTCAGTCGAATTTGGGCTAGGGCAAAGATAACAGGAATAATACGGCTGTAATTCGTCGAAATTGCTCGCCATCCTAAATCTGCTAAAAACCAACCCCACAATGCTGGGCCAACAAAGGCAAAGACCGTTCTCACCGCCCCATACCGAGCAGCCGTTAAGGTCATTCCTTGTTTAGCCGTTTGTAGGGCAAGTTGGCTTTCGAGTTGAACAGCGATCGCGCCGCCACCTTTGACCAGGGCTGTTTTGGCCACTTGATAACGGGCCATGTGTAGGGTGAACTGTTGAGCAATATGTTTGAGTAAAAAAGGTTTGAGGATGGAATTGACCGCGATCGCGCTACTGCCTTTAAGTAAAATGTGAACGGGATTATGCTCTAGCTGAACGGGTAACGGTTCGGGTAAGGATGATTCACTTAACGAGCGTTGAATCTGAGTTGATAAAGATTTTTGTTCCGCTTTGGGTAGCCGTTTCCAAGCTTTGCTGACTAAATGGAGAAAAATTTCAGATTCAATATCCGTCGTCGTCATCTGATTGGCGTAGGGAAGTTTCAAGTATTGACAGACTCGAATCAGGGTTTGACGATAACTAAACGCTTGGGTTTTGCCTCTTAACACCGTAAAACCATCAGCAGCTAAGTAACGAAAGCGATTTTCCAGCGAATCGAGCCAAATCGTTAGATCCTGGCTTTGGATTTCAATGGGTTCAGGGGTTTTTAAATAATCGAGGGGGTTAAATTTGCGACAAAAAAGAATTTGGGTAAGCTGTTTTAGTTCATCTTCTGTAGCTAGTTCAAGGGCTGACCGCAATTCGTCCAAAATCTTGTCCTCCGCGCCTCATCATCCGAGTGGGTTAACTACACTATTCTATAGTAGGAGCCAATGATTGACCAATGGAGAAAACTCGGTTTTTCCTAGCGGTTAATGAACCTTTGCCTACTTAAACTCTGTAAACTGCTGAAATTTAAAGACGCTTGTGGCTAGTAACCGTTTACCTCAAACTACCGCCTATCTCCGCGTTACCCATCAATCTTGGCAAGAAGGGAAGATGGAAGGGGAGGTTCGGGCTGCTTCCTATGAATGGCAATTTCAATGGCATTTTCGGCATGGTAAGTTATTGGTCAAACCCTCTTTAGGGCGATCGCTGATTTATGAACCCCTGGGACGATTTTTGGAACGAAGCGATTACCAATTAGAGCCAGGCGGAGATTATGAGTTTCTCGTTCGAGCAGAACTTTAGCCATTCTTAATTACTAGTTAATTTATTGTGCAAATACTTAAGCCGTTTCTGACAAGTGACTAATGTAATAAGGGATATGATCACAGCCGCAAAGAGTCAAAAATTGACCATCCTGTTTTGATTTACTCTTCATCTGCTGAAAGTAAACCTCTAATATAAAATTCAAAAAGATAAACGAGTTTTATTTTACTGTTATTGCCAACGCTGTATAGATCTTAATAATAGCCATATCGAGCATTTTAAACCGAAAGATGAAGATTGTTATCCTCAATTATCACTAGATTATGATAATTTTCTAGCCTCATACCAAAAGGAAAACAATGAGCAAGCAATAGGGGAAATTCCTGTTCATTGTGGTCACTCCAAAGGGAATTGATATAATGAAAAATTAACGGCATCGCCTTTAATTGAAGACTGTACGGATTTTTTCGTTACACAGAAGCAGGCAGGAGAAATTGTACCGAGCGATGTTCCTATTAAAAGGGATGTAGCGAGAACACCCATTCAAAAAATAGGCTTAAATAAACTCAACGATAGAAGACTAGCTGTTGTTCAAGGTGTATTAAGTGAAGAGGAATTTACTAGAGAAGATATACACAAATTGCTTGTTACGTTCAATCAAATTGATGAGAACGGTCAATATTATCCTTTTTGTAATGTTTTAATTTATTGATTAAAAGAGCAATACAAACTCCTTGTTGATAAATGATTTAAAAAAACATAAAATTTTATAAAAAAGATAGATTTCAGCCTGGGCATTTAATCGCTAGGGATGTTATTCTAAGAATATTGCTGAGAGCCTAAAGAGAAAGCTTTAGAACCTATACAATGAAAATTTTACCTTTATTATCAAGTGTATTAGCCGTAACATTGGCCATTTCACCCGCTATTCCCCTGTTTAATTCGCCTGCTGTGGCCCAAGCGACCCAAGGGGGAGCAATGTCTCAGTTAAATTTAACGACTGCCCAACAACAAAAGCTCCAAAAAATTTACGAATCCAGTAACCAACGAATGGCTAAAGTTTTCACCCCTGAACAACTTGCCCAACTCAAAGCTGCTCGCCAACAAAATCAACAACCGAACTTAAATTTAACGAATAAACAAAAAGAGCAGATTCAAACAATTTATAAAGATACGAGAACTCAAATTGATGCAGTGTTGACACCTGATCAAAAGAAAAAACTGCAACAAATGTACTCTGATAAAACCAAGAAATAGAGTTTTGGGGCTAAATTACAAAGCTTTTCTATTTTTTTGATAGACTAACGGTAACTGCCACCAAGGAACATTCGGAAATTCATGATGTTCGTGATGATATCCAAAATGATAGCAGCTAAGAAATGACCAAAAAAGAGGAAATTTAAGCGTGCGGATAGGGTGTTGGCCGGTAGATTTTTCTTTTAGCTTTCGATGAGGTAGAAAAGTTCCAAAATAAAATAATTGAAAGGAACTTAAAAGCGGAGGAATTGCCCAAAAAAAGATTAAATTTAAGGCAGAAAATTGAAATACATAATGTAAAATATTGAAGATCAGGATAAAGCCCATCAGTTGCCGCCAGGTTCCGTAGGACTTCATAAAATTCCAATACCAAATGAAGAAATTTTGGTTAGCTTGATCGTAGTAATCGGGATCTTTTGAGGTGCCAGGATAGCGATGATGTAGCCAATGTTTTTTAAAGAGCTTTTGGTAAGAGAAGAAACCAAATATAAATACGGCTATCTTTCCGATCCAATGATTTAATTGGGGATTTTTAGGATAGACGGCTCCGTGCATGGCATCATGGCTTGTGATAAATAAACCCGTATATAAAAAAGTTTGCCAAAGCAAGGCTAAAAAGCTTAAAGGAAAAGAGGTCTGAGTAATATTAGAACATAAAAAGATAATTAAGCTGATTATCCATAACGTAAAAATCACAAAAGCAACAATAATGCCTTGATTGACAATTGAATTAGTATCTAAAATAAAATCTAATTGCTCTGACTCTAGCGATGCGGAATAAAGCTGAACCATAGATAGATAAATTTCCGTCAATATTTTGTGAGTATTTGAAACATCAAAAATCGACTATACCTAAATTTCTCGGTATAGTTTTCTGGGGATAAATTATCAAAAAAAGTTTTAAATCAATAATTTAAATTGAGCAATGAATTGAATCCTATCCCTTGATTAATCTTGATGTTTTAAGTACTCTAATCCTAGTAACTTGAGTTACAATTTTTATCTGTCTAGAGTTTCAAGCCTTTTAATCAATGGACTGAATTCAGGCTATAGGCTACTACCCAATTAATTCGCTTTCTGTCTTCTTAACGATTTGATATTGAATGCTTTATTGAGTTGACCGATTTAATCAATAATTAACAATAGTGATCTGTCTGTGAGTTATTGAGTGGCAATGCTTGAGGGTTTATTTTGGCTAAACAGCGTCTAGATATGTTATTAGTTGAGCGGAATCTCTGTAATTCTCGCACTTTGGCTCAGCGACTCATTCGGGCAGGAGAAGTCAAAGTTAATCAGCACGTTATTGATAAGCCTGGGACAGAAGTTGATTTAAACGCCTTGATTGAAGTAGCCGAAAAGCCGCCCTATGTTTCTAGAGGGGGTGAAAAGTTAGCCAAAGCCCTTAATGAGTTTCACATTGCGGTAGAAGATCGAATTTGTTTGGATGGCGGAATTTCAACGGGCGGATTTACAGATTGCCTATTACAAGCGCGCGCTAAACGGGTTTATGGGGTTGATGTGGGTTACGGACAAGTTGCGTGGAAGTTACGGCAAGATGAACGGGTTATTTTAAAAGAACGTACCAATTTTCGTCATTTGACCCAAACCATGCTCTATGGGACAGATTTGCCGGCGGATTTAGGGGTGATGGATCTGTCGTTTATTTCCTTGAATAAAATTTTAGACCCCCTTTGGAATTTGTTAATTGAGCCGAGAGAGGTGGTGTTATTAGTAAAGCCACAATTTGAAGTGGGGCGATCGCGGATTGGTAAAAATGGGGTTGTGCGAAATCCGAGCGATCAGGCAGACGCTATTGAACAAGTCATTAAAACCGCTCAACAACAAGGCTGGTATTATCAAGGTTTAACGTTTTCTCCTATTACCGGGCCTGCGGGGAATGTGGAATATTTATTATGGCTGAATTGCCAAACTCAAAACCCTGTTCCGAAACTAACGCAAATCCAAGAAATTACCCAACAGGCGTTTTATACGCTTCATCATCGCATCATAACCGCTGAAAACTAGGTAGATTGACATTAAATGTGGCGTTAATTAATTAAGGTTTCTTTAGACGCATCGTGAGGAGGATCTTGGGTGGGAGGAAGTTGGGCTTTCTGCATTTTCGCTAAGTGCCGTTTAGCAGGAGAATCTTCCGGCTCGATATTGATTTGGATTTTCGGTCCAGAACTCGCTAATCGAACAATCATGCCATCAATCACAGGCACTTTAGTAATCGCTTGACCATTGACATAGGTTCCGTTTGCTCCCACGTTGACTGCTTCCCAGCCCGATTGCACCCGCCTAATTTCCAAATGATGGCGAGAAACAACAGCACTGTAAAGTACAACATTATTATCGGCTGCTCGTCCAATTCGCACTAATGTTTCGCTTTCAAATGTCCAATTCTGAACGGGAACAGCTTTTCCTGGCAATAACAAAGTCAGAGTAATCACTGAGATTCAAGTTTAAAACCTTTGCTTCCTAATTATAAACTGAGTGTCTACACAAACTCACTCGCGTAATCACTGATTAAATAGAGGAGATATTATGTTCTGAAAAAACTTTTTCTCCTCTAAAATCGGGAGGATTAATCTCCTGACCAAACAGCGAGGAAATTAGTGTAAGGCTCCAGTACTCGCTAGGCCCAAAACAAGACCTGCGCCTAAAATATGGCCAAAGCTCATCGTTGCTAACAGCTCAGCTAATCCAAAGGGTTTCTTGGAGGCAAGTTGGGGAACGGGTAAACCTTGGCTCTGACCTGGATTTTTAATAGCAAAATAACCAATAAACACTGCAAAAAGATTAGCGGCACTCATAATGATTCCGACGGAGGGAGTCCAGTTAATGGTTGTCGGTGTGATTTCAGCTAATAACATCAACATCGTATGCATTGAGTAATGTCTCCTAGACAGCGATAATTTTTTTATAAACACTAGGAATTATAGAAATCTCTTTCCCCAAAGGTGGGATTTTGTTTGAATACTTAACATTTGAGATACTTAAGACATAGATAGCGATGGAAGATTATGCGAATTAAGATTTGTGGTATTCGAGAGGTGGATCAAGGCAAGGCGATCGCCCAATTGGGGATTAAAACGCTAGGATTGATTTGTGTCCCGTCCTCTCCCCGCTATGTCACCATCGAACAAAGTCAACAGATTTTACAAAATTTACCACTAGGAATTCAAACCATTGGGGTATTTGCAAATGCAAGCTTAGAAACCATTCGACAGGTTGGGAGTGAAGTTGGTTTTACGGGCATTCAATTGCACGGTAACGAATCCCCCGAATTTTGTCAGCAGATTAAGCAGCTTTTTCCAGAACGCGAAATTATTAAAGCCTTACGTATTGCGTCTGTTGAATCTTTAGCTCAAGCAAGCCACTATTTTTCTGTTGTGGATACTTTATTATTAGATGCCTATCATCCTCAACAATTAGGTGGAACGGGTCAAATCCTGCCTTGGGAAGATTTGGGGAATTTTTGTCCCCCCTGTCCCTGGTTGCTCGCCGGTGGACTTACGCCGGATAATGTGGGTAAAGCCTTGAGCTATTTAGACCCCGATGGCATTGATCTCTCTAGTGGGGTGGAGCGATCGCCGGGTAATAAGGACTTAGGCAAAGTCGCTAAATTGTTAGACACCTTTAAATAAAGAAAAACCTTTAAAGATTTTGATTTAAATTCAATGGGAATTCTAAAAAACTGGGAATAGATTCCCCTCATTCAAGAAACCGAATTAACCGATGAAACCCTAATGGCAAAATGCTCGACGCTCCCCTTAGAGCCACAAAATCTATCCCTAAAATCAGTCCAAAAATGAAGAAATCATCATATTTTAAAGAGCCTCTTAACCAACTCTTTACCAATACTGGATAGTATTTACTGTAAAATTAGCTACGTTTCAAGATTTTAATCATTACAAGATTCCAATCATTACCATTATTTTATGCTTATTTCCAGTCGTTTCAGACATTCTGCCTATCGGTTGGTTTCTTCGGTGTCCTTATTGGCACTGACCCTGGGCTTAGCGGCTTGTGGTGGCGGCCAAACCGATACGACAAATACTGGTGAAACAACCGCGCCAACGGAAAATCAATCTGCGAGCGCGCCTATCAAAGTAGATTTAAAATCTGATGTTGCCCTAACGGGGGCTGGAGCGACCTTTCCGGCTCCGCTTTATCAAAATTGGTTTGTTCAACTCAACGGTTTAATTCCTCAAATTCAAGTAAATTACCAATCCGTTGGTAGTGGGGCGGGTGTGGAACAATTTACCAAGGGAACGGTTGACTTTGGGGCGAGTGATGTCGCCATGAAAGATGAGGAAATTAGCAAAGTCAGTAAAGGGGTTTTAATGTTACCCATGACCGCCGGTAGTGTGGTGATCGCCTACAATTTACCCGGTGTAGAAGGGCTAAAAATCTCTCAAGCCAACTTAGCGGATATTTTCTTAGGAAATATTACAAAATGGAATGATCCCAAACTGGTCAAAGATAACCCAGACGCAAAATTACCCGATACGCCGATTACTGTCGTTCACCGTTCCGATGGAAGTGGAACCACCGCTGTCTTTACTAAATACCTCAGTGCGATTAGTCCCGAATGGAAGTCTGCGATTGGCGATGGCAAAAGTGTTCAATGGCCCACCGCGAAAGGTAAATTTATTGGCGGTAAAGGCAATGAAGGGGTAACCGCTTCTATTCAACAAAATCAAGGTTCCTTGGGCTATATCGAGTATGGTTACGCTAAAAATAACAACATAACGATGGCGAGTCTGCAAAATCAAGCAGGACAATTTATTGAACCCAATGATGCCAGTGCGGCTGATACGTTAGCCAATGTGACGCTGCCTCCCGATCTGCGGGCATTTATCGTTAACCCCGAAGGCGAAAAATCCTATCCGATCGTGACCTATAGCTGGATTTTGGCCTACAAAACCTACGATGATCCCGAAAAAGCAAAGGCGATGGAAGCGATGATCCAATATGGTTTAACCGAAGGGCAGAAGCAGAGTGCAGAACTGGGATATGTTCCTTTGCCCCCAACCGTTGTTGAGAAAGTTGCGGCGGCAGCGGATGTTATTAGCCCGGATTTTACCATTACGGTTAAATAACTCGCAGGTAGTGAATATTAATCTCAATAATGTTCACTACTTTTAAATTTTGTTTAAACGGTAACCCCCCTGATCATCTTCAAAATCTCAAAATCTGCATGAGTTCTCCGAATGTTGTCTCGAATAACCCCATTAAATCGCGATCGCCGTTAGAAAAATTGTTTGAGCAGGGCTTTCGTTGGTTGACCTTAAGTTTTGCGGTGGGTATTGGTTTAATTCTGGTATTTATTGCTATCGTCATTGCCATTGAATCTCTCCCCGCTTTACAACAGTATGGTTTAGGCTTTCTATTTAAAACGGACTGGGATCCCGTCAAAAATGTCTATGGAGCCTTACCCGTTATTACAGGGACTCTCATCAGTGCGTTATTGTCCCTTCTCATTGCCGTTCCGTTAGGATTGGGAACTGCGATTTTACTCAGTGAAGATTTTATTCCCGTTAATATTCGCACTGTTTTAGTTTTCTTGGTGGAGTTATTAGCGGCTATTCCCAGTGTGGTTTATGGATTGTGGGGAATTTTTGTTTTGATTCCCCTACTGAAGCCAATGGGATTTTGGTTAAATGGAAATGTCGGTTGGTTGCCAATTTTTAGTACCGCTCCCGCCGGGCCAGGAATGTTACCCGCAGGGGTTATTTTAGCCATTATGATTCTTCCCATTATTACGGCGATCGCGCGGGATTCTCTTGCTTCCTTACCTCCTGAATTACGTCAAGCCTCCTTGGGATTGGGGGCGACTCGTTGGGAAACGATTTTTCGAGTATTAGTGCCTGCGGCTTTCTCAGGAATTGTCGGGGGCATTATGTTAGCGTTAGGGAGAGCAATGGGGGAAACGATGGCAGTCACCATGATTATTGGGAACTCAAATCAGCTAAGCCCTTCCCTATTAGCACCTGCAAACACCATTGCATCTTTGTTAGCCAATCAATTTGCTGAAGCCTCTGGAATGCAAGTTTCTGCTTTGATGTATGCCGGTTTAGTGTTAATGATTTTAACCTTAATTGTTAATATTTTAGCTGAGTTAATTGTGAATAAAGTGAAGGCAAAATATAACTAGTCAATAGATAGATAAGAGTTGTTATAGTAGCGCAGTTGTTATTACTTAATAGATCAAGAAATAATCAAATTCTAAGATAATTTTATGCAAAACGCAGAAAATGCTATTGATTCCCAGAATATTGGCAATCAACTCAAAAAGAAATCAGGGAACCCCCGCTCTTTATTTGGTTTAATCATGACGGGATTAGCCATTGCCTGTCTGGTTATTACCTTGATTCCGCTTTTTTCGGTTTTAACCTACGTTATCGCCCAAGGGATCAGCTATTTAAATTTAGATTTATTAACCAAGTTACCACCGCCCCCAGGTTTGAAAGGGGGAGGGGTGGCCAATGCCATTATCGGAACACTCATTGTGGTTGGCTTAGCCACAGCGATCGCGGTTCCCATTGGGGTCTTAGCCGCCGTTTATTTATCGGAATTTAGTAATAATAATCAAATTGCCCGTTGGGTTCGTTTTGCCACCAATATTTTGAGCGGTGTTCCCTCGATTATTGCGGGGATTTTCGCTTACGGTTTATTAGTCGCCAGTGGTATTATTGGTTTTTCGGCGATCGCGGGAGGAATTGCCCTCTCGGTTTTAATGTTACCGACCATTATTCGGACAACGGATGAAGCCTTACAAATCGTTCCCCAGGATATTCGCTGGGCAGCCTTAGGTGTGGGAGCTTACAATTTCCAATCGGTTTTATTTATTGTCTTACCGGCGGCTTTACCGTCGATTTTAACAGGAGTCACCTTGGCGATCGCCCGTGCAGCAGGAGAAACGGCTCCCCTAATTTTTACGGCGTTGTATTCTAACTTCTGGCCCAGTGGGTTAAATAAACCGATCGCGACCCTTGCCGTATTAGTGTATAACTTCGCCACTGTGCCTTTTAAACCCCAACAGCAATTAGCTTGGGCCGGTTCACTTTTACTGGTTTTCTTGGTGTTAATCTCCAGTGTCTCTGCGCGGTTAGCGACCCGACGGAAAGTTTATTAATAAATTTAATTCAACACAAAAGAAGAACGCTACTCAACAAGCTGATTTTCCCTATCCCAACGCTAAAAAAAATAATCTTTAGGAGCTTTTATGCAAGATACGCTAGATCCCATAACGGAAATGAAAACAGTTATTAATGTTGAAAATATTGATATTTATTACGGCAGTTACCGCGCAGTACGAGACGTTTCCTTAGGAATTCCGAAAAATCAAGTAACGGCATTTATTGGGCCATCGGGTTGCGGAAAAAGTACCATTTTACGTTGCTTTAATCGGCTCAATGATCTCATTCAAGGTTTTCGGGTGACGGGGAAAATTTCCTATCACGGTCAAAATCTCTACGACAAGGATGTTGATCCCGTTGAAGTTAGAAAGCACATTGGTATGGTTTTCCAAAAACCCAATCCGTTTCCCAAAAGTATTTTTGATAATGTGGCCTACGGTGCCAGGGTCAATAAATTTAAGGGAGATCTCGCCGAATTAGTGGAAACCTCCCTCCGTCGTGCCGCCCTTTGGGATGAAGTCAAAGATAAATTACAAGCCAGCGGTTTTTCCCTTTCCGGGGGGCAACAACAACGGCTTTGTATTGCCAGGGCGATCGCCATGCAGCCAGAGGTTTTATTGATGGATGAACCCTGTTCTGCCCTTGACCCCATTTCTACTTTAAAAGTGGAAGAATTAATGCATGAACTCAAGGAAAAATACACCATTGTGATCGTGACCCATAATATGCAACAAGCAACACGGGTTGCCGATGTGACAGGATTTTTTAATGCAGAAGTAACGGACAAAGGCAGTAAAGTCGGATATCTGGCTGAGTTTGATAAAACAGAAAATATTTTTGGCAATCCTCAGATTCAAGAAACCAGAGATTATGTCAGCGGTCGATTTGGTTAAACCCCTAATCATGACGGGATGTTTTGATTGGAAAAATAAGTTTTAATTTTTGATTCAATAGAGAGAAATAACAATGACTATGACCAATACAAATAATGGGATTACAGAAGCCGTTTTACGGGCCAAAAATGTCAACGTTTATTATGGTTCCCATCTCGCGGTTAAAGAAGTTTCTCTCGATATTCCTGAACGCCAAGTAATCGCTTTTATTGGGCCGTCGGGTTGTGGGAAAAGTACCCTATTGCGGTGTTTTAATCGCATGAATGATTTAGTGTCCAGTGCCCGCATTGAAGGACAAATTACGTTTCGGGGTCGGGATATTTATGCCGCTAAAGTTGATCCCGTTGGATTGCGGAGTTCCATTGGCATGGTGTTCCAAAAAGCGAATCCTTTCCCAAAATCAATTTATGAAAATATTACCTTCGGGGCCAAATTAAATGGCTATACGGGGGATTTAGATGAATTAGTGGAAACTTCGCTGAAAAAAGCGGCTCTTTGGGATGATGTGAAAGATAAACTCAAACAAAGCGGTTTAGCCCTATCCGGTGGACAACAACAACGGCTTTGCATTGCTAGAGCGATCGCGATTCAGCCCCAGGTCATTTTAATGGATGAGCCTTGTTCTGCCTTAGACCCCATTTCTACCCTAAAAGTTGAAGAATTAATTCACGAATTGAAACAGCAATATACCATTGTGATTGTGACCCATAATATGCAGCAGGCATCACGGGTATCGGATATGACGGCCTTTTTTAATGCAGAAGCAACGAGTAAAGGCTCTAAAGTGGGCTATTTAGTTGAATATGACCAGACTGGCAAGATTTTTCAAGATCCTGCCCAACAAGTCACCAAAGATTATGTTAGTGGACGGTTTGGTTAAGCACTTTTCGTCCCCATGAACTGCCAGAGTTGAATTTCATAACATAAATGTTTATCAAAAATTTGACTGGCATTGAGTCCTTCAATAATGACTTTTTTAAACCAACGCTCATAAATCCAATTAAGCAAATAATAAAGGGGGGGGACTGCAATTTTAAGAACATTGGCGATATATTCCCCTGTACTCAAGCCATATTGACGAAAAACTTCAACGGCTAAATCTAACGTCGGCGCAACTTGTTGAGAAATATCTTCCCGTTTAATTAATTCAAATCCAGCTTGGGATAAGGCTTCTGCCAGTTCTTCCACATCATGGCAGTTGGAAAAAATGCCCTGGGTATAGTTGGCATCCGTCCGCAACATATCCGCTAATAACAGATAACCGTCCGGTTTTAGGGCTGCTGCTGCACTCTTGGCAATATCCACTGCCGCCATATATTGACTACTTTCACTTAACATCACCACATCATAGGCTTGGGTTGCTTGAAAGTCTTCAAATTTGCTGAGATAAAACTTCGCCTTGCCTTGGGTTTTCTCCAGAAATTTTTCCTGCTGAAAGGGATCGGGCGCTAACCCATCAACCTTTAAACCTTGGTTTAATAAAAAAACGGCATTTCCCCCAATACCACAGCCCACATCTAATAAACTCTCGGTGTTTGGGGGTAAAAAACTTAATAACTTTTTAGAATAGGCTTCTTGAGCAATCCGTAATCTAAACAGCGATCGCTCCTCTGCTGAAGTGGGTAAAGGTTCCCAATAGCCATAGTGGAGATAGGGTGAACCTGTTAATTGCAGATAATAATTGAGTGCCGCGTTTTGGTAGCGGGTTACTGATGATGCAGTAGGAGATTGCTCTTTAGGCATTGAAATGAATAAATAATTAATATTAAAGTTAATCGTGAAAAATCAAAGATTGATCGCCAATCGTCAAAAAGTTTACGCTAAAGCCTTTAAAGTATAATCTTTTCTTGTTCAATTATGGCTTTACTTCTTTTTTAGCTAACTTCATTCCAGAAATATCATCAAATTCCGCTATTGTAGCGATCGCCGATTGTTTAGATTTGGGAGCATGTCACCTTTGCAACCAAGGGTCATAGAGCAAGTGAACCATGAAGATAAGCACAGCAATGGGCAAAAAATTAACGTAAACCTATAACTTGCGCTGTAATTCGTGGCTTTATGCCGTAAGGAGTTGATTTATCGTAATATTTGCCTATTTGGTTAGTGGGGAATAACTAATCGGAAGTTTCGTTGTCTTCGAGGTCGGGGCAATAAAGGAATTCTCGTCATCAATATCAACGATGTTATGCAGAAACCTATTCATGAGTGCTAAGCGTCGGGTATCGGCAACAATTTCATTACCGCTAAAGGTTCGCTTTTTGAGGAATTCTTTTTGTTCTCGGTCTAATCTGTGATGTCGCCTTTAACGTCTGCCCCTAGCATCACCCAATTTTTTTCATCGATTTTGAACATTTTACAGGGCTAATCCAAGAGCACCAAAGCTTTTGATCATTATCAGCAATCTTTACCTTTCAGAAAAGTAGTAGGCGACCGTTCTGACGAAGTTAATACTCTCAATCATATTGGTTTTCTTGAGTTTAATCTGCCCTCCCAGGATAATCTTCAGAAGATTCGGGTTCTAATTCCCAGCGATCGCGATCGCGTTCGATGAGCTGATCATGGGTTTGTACTTCCTCGTCTTCATCTTCCCTATCAAGACCTACCGACTGGAGTATATCATCTGTCACATTCTGATCCGGCGTAGGCGTATCGCCCCCAATCGCTTCTTCTCCTGACACTTCCGCTTGATACCAATTATCATCCACATCTCCGCCCGTCACATCAGGCTGGGAAAAATAAGTGGCTTTTAACTCATTAATTGAGTAACTTTTCCCTAAGTCGCGATCGGACAAACTCGCGAGAGCTTCCTCTTTTATATCAGCATCTGATAGATCTTCCAATAAAACTTCATCGTTTAATAAATCAATATCTTCCGTCTCAGAATGATCGAATTTGGTGGGGTTAAAGTTGCTGTCCATTATGATATGAATTCCCAAAATCACTAATTAACAAATCACAATTGATCAAGTTTTGTGACTATTTTGATGCTAAACAATTTCGACAAAACTGTGATTTAACTTCAGGAAGATGACAGAAAATCATTTTCCAAAAAAGATTACAATTAAAAAAGATTTAATGTGAGAACCCATCATGACCCATTCCCTGTCCTCTGAACAATACCAAGCCAAAATGCAACGCCGCAAGGAGATTCAAGATCAACGGATCGCCCAAGCAGCAACCGATAAAGGATTAATCATTGTTCATACTGGCACAGGAAAAGGGAAAACGACAGCCGCCCTGGGCATGGTTTTACGCTCTTTAGGTCATGGTTTTAAGGTCGCGATCGTCCAGTTTATTAAAGGAGCCTGGGAACCGGCAGAAAAAGCCGCGTTTAGCCCTTGGGCAGATCAGATCGAGTTTCATGCAATGGGAGAGGGCTTTACCTGGGAAACCCAAGATCGAGAACGGGATAAAGAAAAAGCTGAAGCAGCATGGGAAAAAAGTTTGAGCTATATTCGTAACCCTGAGTTTAAGTTAGTCCTATTAGATGAAATTAATATTGCCTTGAGTTTAAAATATTTAGAGGTGGAAACAGTTTTAGCCGGATTAGCCGAAAAGCCTGAACAAACCCATGTGATTTTAACCGGACGAAACGCGCCCACAGGCTTAATTGAAGTAGCCGATTTAGTAACAGAAATGAAGCTAATTAAACATCCATTTAAAGAACAAAATATTAAAGCTCAACCTGGTATTGAATTTTAAGCGTACATTTTAAAAGCCTCCAGCCCCCAAATTTGGGGGAAAAGCAGTATATTTTGCGGTCTCAAGTCTCTCAGTCGATTACGCTTGCCTTCTATGCAACCCCTTCTCTGACTGATTTTCAAGAATTGTGTCCTATACTTGAGTGTTTATTGTGTTCCCCCAAATAACCGTTTGACTAAATTCAGTTTATTGCCGTAGGGCGGATAACGCAGATTCGATTCAAACCGAAATGATTTTTTCAGCACACTTTTATAGTGAGAAAAGGTGTCAAAACTTGCTTTCCCGTGATAAGCACCGATACCGCTTGGCCCAACTCCCCCGAAGGGTAAATCAATTACACCGATATGAAAAATCGTGTCATTCAGACAAACGCCCCCCGATGAGGTGTTCGCTAAAACCTGTTCCTGTTTTATTCGGCTATTGGAAAATAGATACAACGCTAAGGGTTTAGGTCGTTGATTGATAAACGCGATCGCGTCTTCTAGGGTTTGATATTCCACAATGGGGAGAATTGGCCCAAAGATTTCCTCTTGCATTAACTCAGTGTCTAACGGCACATCCACCATTACAGTCGGTGCAATATAGTTATCCTCTCCATTGGTTTGACCACCAAACTGGATTTTTCCGTCCTTTAATAAGCTTTCTAAACGCTGAAATTGCCGTTCATTGACAATGCGACAATAATCAGGACTTTCCGCAGGATTATCCCCATAAAAAAGACGAATACAATCTTGGATTTTCTCAATTAATGAATCTTTAATGGAGTGATGAACCAAAAGATAATCGGGCGCGATACAAGTTTGCCCCGCATTCAGGAATTTACCCCAGGTAATGCGTTTGGCGGTTTCCTCTAAATCAATATCGGATTCAACGATACAGGGGCTTTTTCCGCCCAATTCCAAGGTGACAGGCGTTAATTGTTTGGCAGCCGCTTCCATCACTAACTGACCAATTTTGGTTCCGCCCGTAAAAAAGATATGGTCAAATTTTTCGGCTAATAACTGTTGGCTAACCGTTGCGTCTCCTTCGACTACGGCAATTTCCGTTACGGCAAAGGTTTGTTGAATCACCTCTGCCAATAACTTAGAGGTTGCAGGGGTATGTTCCGAGGGTTTCAAAATCGCACAATTTCCTGCCGCGATCGCGCCCACTAAGGGATTAATCGCCAAGGCAAAGGGATAATTCCAAGGGCTGATAATTAAAACAATCCCCAAGGGTTCAGGATAAATCTGGGCTGAGGAGGGGAAAGTTTCTAAACTGGTTTTGATACGTTGCGGTTTAACCCATTTTTTTAAATGCTTGAGGGCATAATCAATTTCCTGAATCGTTGCCCGCAGTTCCGCCAGATAGCTCTCTAACTCAGGTTTTCTTAAATCCTGCTTAAGCGCAGCGATAATGTCTGCTTCTTTGTCAAGAATGGTTTTTCGTAACCTTCTCAATTGATCGAGACGGTAATCAAGTGCCTTCGTTTTTCCCGTCACAAAATGCGATCGCTGTTCTTGAATCAGTTGTTGAAACATCCTTTTTATTATCCGCCATTTATTTAATAGACCTATTGTACAAATTCCAACCTAAATATTAAATCGACTGAAACATACACATTAGAAAAACTACCTACACGGTAAGGAAGACCAGTATAGGTAGCTCGCTCATTAAACAACTATTCTAAGCAAACGGGAGGAAATTAAGCCTGTTCAGATTGTTCTTGATTATTTTGGCTAGGAATTTGGTTGGGAGTTTGCTGTTGCTGTTGATATTGAGGCTGTTCACTTTGGTTGTTTTGATTGCGTGCCTGGGTTTGGGGTTGCTGAGAATATTGTTGGGTTTGTTCCCCTTGATTGCGGGCTTGGGGTTGTTGGGATTGGGAATATTGCTCGGTTTGTTCCCCTTGATTACGGGTTTGGGTTTGTTGGAATGGCCAACTGACTTGAGCATATTGAACAGTCTCTACTGGTTGCCAATCTTGAACGGTTTGAGGATATTGATTAGCGGATTGTTCCGTTCCGAAATTTCCCATTTCAGCCGCGATCGCAGGATTTCCGATTATTGTTAAAACGGTTAACATCACAACTGTTAACATGACAAAAACTTGACGAATCATTACACATTCTCCGAATTCAATGGGTTCTGTAGCGCGTTCCTTCAGGGGGTAATCTTGTCCTTACTTCCGTCTCTTTTAGCAGACTCTCTATTTCGCTAAGAGATGAACGATTTCTTTTGTTATCTTTTACCTTCCCATGATTATTAATTAACTACTTCACCCGATTGGGTGATTCTACTGGCCCATTTAGCCCATTTCAGCTTGTTAAAATCAAATGATGGGGCAATCCCGTTAAGCATGAACCCTTGGAGAATCAACGATGCAACGCACAATTTTATTGGTCTTAGGTGGCTGTTTAATGGCGAGTTCGGTTGCAGCCGAAACGGTTGCTGATGTGTGTCCAGAAAATCAGAATCCAATGGATCAAGCTTCAACGGTTATTTCTCCAACATTCGCGATCGCGCCCCATTCTGTTCCTGTCACGTTACCCGCGCAGCCCCCTAAATCCGACCCCCAATCCCCAGCAGACTCACCCATTTCTGCTTCAACCCCGCCGAATAATCCCCCTGAAGCCGTTGCGGACAGTTCTACTCCTGACCCTAAGAAAAAACAAGCAGAAACCCCCCCCTCTCCCGAAGAAATCGCCCGTTTTCAATTGTTAGCGAAGGCAGATCGGTATTATCAATGCGGCGATCGCCTCCTAGCCGAACGATTTTATCGAGAAGTGAAAAAGCCCTTTGCCGCCGAAACCCAATTCAATCGAGAAATGATTCCAGAAACAATCTATGAACCTGAAAACATGACCGGCGTGGGAAAGGTTTATTGGCGACTGTACCAAGAAGGGTTAGAAAATGAAGTTTATGTCAGTAAACGCTTGACGGCTTTGAAACTATTAACTGAAAAATATCCAGAATATATTCCGGGTCATTTAATCTATGCAGAAGCCTTAAAAAATAATCATCAATCCGAAGAAAGTCGCCTTGTTTTAGAAAAAGCCTTAACACTTTATCCCAACGAAATTCCCCTAGTCAAAGCTCAAATTGCGACCCTCGAAGCAGAGCAAAAATGGTTAGAAGCGTCCCTCTTAGCCCGTCAATTTGCTTTGTTAAATCCGGATCAGTTTGTAACCCCAGAATTTACGGAAAGTGCCAATAAAAATTTAGCAAATTTTCAAGCGACGCTACGGGAAAAAATGACGTGGAATGCTTTGGGTAATGCCTTGATTGGGGGATTGGGTTACGCATTAACGGGAAATTTATTAGGCCCTTTATCGGCTGTCCAAACAGGAATGCTATTAATGCAAGGTGAGAGCAATTTAGGCAATCAGATAACAGCCCAAGCGCGTCAACAGTTACCCATGCTCAAAGATGAAGAAGTGTTAGCCTATATCCGAGAGATTGGTCATAAATTAGCTAAAACGGCTGGCAGAGATGAATTTCAATATGAATTTTACGTCATTCTAGATGAGCGATTTAATGCCTTTGCTTTGCCTGGGGGAAAGGTGTTTATCAACGCAGGTGCGATCGCCAAAACGGAATCTGAGGCCGAAATTGCGGGCTTGCTAGCCCATGAAATTGCCCACAGCGTTTTATCCCAC
The DNA here is from genome assembly GCA_035285545.1 of Snowella sp. GTDB lineage: Bacteria > Cyanobacteriota > Cyanobacteriia > Cyanobacteriales > Microcystaceae > Snowella. The sequence continues at coordinate 22,229 of JAYKGY010000145.1, forward strand.
GGATTTCAACTGATGACCCAGGGAGCCTTAACCGATAATATTACCCAATATATCCCTTATGTCGGTGGAATTGCCGGAAATTTACTCTTTTTTAACTACAGTCGAGAAATGGAAGAACAAGCGGATCAATTGGGAACTCGTTTGTTAGCCAATTCCGGTTATGCTGCCGATGGCGTGCGAAATTTGTTAGCGATTATGGCCAAAGAAGATCAGGTTAAAATTCCCGCTTGGTTATCCACCCATCCTGAAACCCGCGATCGCGTCACCCAACTCGAAGAATTGATTGTCACTCGTCAATTTAATCGTTACAGTTACGAGGGAGTCGAGCGTCAGAAAGAGATTCAGGAAAAGGTCAAAGCCTTATTAGCTCAGGAGAAAGAGAAAAAAGAAGGAAAAGGAAAAACCGAAGCGACTAAATCCATTAACCAGAAAAAATCAATAAAGCAATAGCAATAAGACACTTTTGCCATTTACCCTGTATCCCAATGATTGACTTTAGCGATCGCCGAATAACCATTCAAAGCGGTATTTTTTGATAAAAATCTATTTAACGATCTGCCAAGCGAATCAGACAAGGCGGCAAAATGATGATTAAGATAAAAAAGAATTGTCCGTTGTTAGTTCACGAAAAAATCCATGAGTAAACCCACCCACGCCCATATCACCCTGAATCTCAAAAGAAATGATGCTCCTACTTACAAGCAACACCAGAGGGAGCAAAAAGAATATTATATGGGAGCAAAATTAATTGAAATTGGC
>JAYKGY010000146.1:0-28500 GCA_035285545.1 Snowella sp.
AGCTTAGTTCGCGGAGGGTTATTTCTTCTTCCTTAGTTAAACTAATTTTGAGGGGAGCAGGCATTTACTTTCTCGACTTTTTTCTTTCCTCTTACTATTTTACGCTTTATTTGGTTGACCTACTTACCAAACCTGAGGGATAAATTCCGAATCATTTAAAATCACCACGTTTTCCCCCGATTGTACTAACACAAACAATCCCTTGCCATACGCATAATTCGCCACTTCATCGGGAACAACCATTGCTGCTACTGCCCCCAAGGCTTTCACGTCACGAAAACGAGGCATTAACCGCTTAAATTTCCCCAGACGTTGTAAATGCTCATCCACATCTCTTTGGGTTAACTTACTTTTGACTTCCACTAAAATCGCGTCCGTATCATTCACCACGAACAAATCAACTTCTAATCCTTCATTACCTCGTTTGACGGAAATACCAGGGTGAAACTCATGAACATCAATACCGCGCTCTTGGAAAAGACGAACCACCGCAGGACGCACTTGCCACTCCACAAACTCCCCTAAGCGATTTCCCAATTCACCGATTTGTTTACTGACTCTGCTTATCTGTTTATCAGTTTCTTTTTGGGCTTGGGATAACTCTTGTTGAGATTGGGCTAATTCTTTTAAGATTTGTCGAATGTCATCAATCGTGGTGGTCATGATAAATTTTGCTTAAATTCGCTCACCTCTATTTTAAGGTTTAAAGCTAATCGTCGTCATTCCCTATCTAGTTTGACTTAAAGTCACCGAAGGTAACTCCCCAAAAAAGGATTTATAATCTCGCGTGAAGTGTCCCATACTCCAAAAGCCAAAATATTTCGCAATTTCTTTGACCTGATTTTCCATAGGGTCTGCTTTTTTTAAGGCTTGACGCACTCCGTACAATCGGAGAATTTTTAAATAGGACATCGGACTAATGCCAAAGACTTCTTGAAAGCCGTAATTCAAACTTCTCGTACTAGCATAAATGTTTTGACACATCTTTTTTAGGGTAATCGGTTCCCCTAAATGGGCCATCATATAATCCCTGGCTTCTTTCACTAATTGATGTCGATAGCGGGGAGTAATCGCCAGGTCTTGGGGCGCTGGTTTGGGGGGCGATCGCTTGGATAAAAAGCGGGATAAAATCCTCTAAAATTAAGTTTTTAAAATGCTCCTGGTTTAAGAATTCAGGGAACCTATCAACCAAGCAAAACAGTTCTCTTAAATAGGTCTGAACAGGTTGTAAGGTTGTGGGTAAGAAAATATAGTCACGCCTAAGAAAATCGGCATCAATTTCTAGATAATTGAGGGTTTTAAGATAGTGCTGAAAATAGGTTTCCTGAATCCGAAAAGAGCCGATGATCAAATTGCAAGGAAAAACAAAATTAGCTTCACAGTCATTGGCAAATCCAAAAAGATATTGGGAGGAAAGGGGAACATAATTATTCCAGATCAGTCGCGAAGGATTATTTAAATAGACAATAAATTCTCGCCAATCCTTAAGGCGATCGCCAACGAGATGAACTGGACTATCAATCTTAGTTTTGATAAATTTAATCACACCAAAATCGATCTGAGTAAAATGGTAATGAAAAGAATCGCGACTGAGGGGATAGATATTATAATTTCTAGTCTGATTAACCAACTCAACCAATTCATCAAGGTTCGCAAAATCTCTTTGGTTAATAATAGGCTTTGATAAATTTTTAATACTAAGTTCTTGAGATGTCATAAATCTAATTAAAAAAATTTAAAACCTTTTTATCCGCCTAAAAACGTCTTGCGATCGCGTTGATTTTTTGTCATTAATAATCTTGCTGAAAAATAGTTACTCATCTAATTTTTATTCGCTATGATTTTAATGTGATTGAAGGTAGCTCCCCAAAAAAGGATTTATAATCCCGTGTAAAATGACCCATACTCCAAAAACCAAACTGGTTAGCAATAGCCTTAACATTAGTTTGAGTTGGATCGGCTTGTTTTAATGCCTGACGAACTCCATGTAAGCGTAGAATTTTTAAATAATTCATTGGGCTAGTTCCCAATATTTCTTGAAAGCCGTAAATTAGACTACGGCTACTAACATATAAATTTTTACAGAGGTCTTTTAGGGTAATGGGCTTATGTAAATTGTCCATCATATAATCCTTGGCTTTTTTCACAATTTCATTCCGTAAATGGGAAGTCACGGGGGCTACGGGGAAGCTGGGAGAAGAGGAGATCGCTTGAATTAATAAAGGAATAAAATCTTCTTGAATCAATCGAGTGAGACAGCCACAAAGCAACAAGTTCGGATTGTTTTCTGTGAGTTGAAATAGGTCGTGAAGATAGCTCTGAACCGTTGGAATCACCTGCGGAACGTGAATATAATCCGTTAGGGGGAGATTGGTTGCAAGCTCAGGATAGTTCATTTGTTGTAAATAATCCTGAAAGTAGCTTTGACGGATAAATACACTAGCAACCTCGACATTAGCAGGAATAATTAACGGTGCGGCTTTGTAGGGATCGAAACCCCAAAAATACTGAGCATTTAACCGTACATTACCAAGGACAACAGGGCTAGTATCCGGATCGTAGAGAAAAGAAAATTGTACAAAGTCAGACGGCTTTTCGGGATCGATTTGTATCGCGCGATTCGAGATCCCTTTTGTCACTTGCCAGTCCCCAAAATTAATAAAATTCAGCTTGTTTTTAAATGATCCAGATTCAAGCTGAAACGTGTTGTAATTATTATCTATCCCTAGTATTTCAAGGACTTCATCTAGCTCAAGGAAATATTGATTGTAAATAACTGGTTCGGGTAAAGACTGGCTATTCTTAGTATCAATTTCCATTCAAAATATCGCTAAGTTTCATGTCATATTAGTTAACTTACAATACTGTCAAAAGAGGTAATTGTTGAATAGTTACCAAAAGAATGTGCGATTTTTGAATAGCTTCTGGACTCAAGAATTATTCTTTAGATAGATGATGATCACCCAATCAAGACTGCACACTATTAATAATTTTCACAATAATTAAAGTCCATCTTCCACGCTGAATCTCTAAAAAATCGTCTTTTTTGTCTTTGCCTTACCAAACCTGGGGCATAAACTCCGCATCATTCAAAATCACCACGCTTTCCCCTGACTGCGCCAACACAAATAATCCCTGACGATAACCATAATTCGCCACTTCATCGGAAACCACCATTGCTGCTACTGCCCCCAAGGCTTTCACGTCACGGAAACGAGGCATTAACCGCTTAAATTTCCCCAGACGTTGTAAATGCTCATCCACATCCCGTTGGGTTAATTTACTTTTGACCTCTACTAAAATCGCATCCGTATCATTCACCACTAACAAATCAACTTCTAATCCTTCGTTACCCCGTTTGACGGAAATACCAGGGTGAAACTCATGAACATCAATACCCCTCTCCTGAAAAAGACGCACCACCGCAGGACGAACTTGCCACTCAACAAACTCTCCTAAACGATTGCCCAATTCGCCGATTTGCTTACTCACTCTGCTGATTTGTTTATCCGTTTCTTTAATTCGTTTATCTGTTTCTTTAATTTGTTTATCTGTTTCTTTTTGGGCAGTGGCTAATTCCTGTTGGGATTGGGATAATTCCTGTTGGGATTGGGATAATTCCTCTTGGCGTTGGGATAACCTTTGTTGAGATTGGGCTAATTCTTTTAATATTTGCCGAATGTCATCAATAGTAGTGGTCATAATCAATTCTTTTCAACTTTACTTATTTTTATTTTAAACCCAGTCTTCCTCGTCATCGAAATCGGTGGATTCTGGGGGACGCGACGGCGGATTGATCACCCGATAGTTGGCATCATAAACAGGGTTGTTTGCTGTAGGCTGAGGTTGAGGGGCGCGATCGCTGGATTCACGGTAAGTATAGGAATAAATGGTTCCTTGGCGGGAAGCGGCTTTGGGTTCTTGATCGACTTCAAAACGCTTCAGATCTTCTTCTCGTAATCGCGGTTCAGTTTCAGATTGGGCTTTTGGTTTTGCTTGAGATTGCGGTTCAACATGATAAACAGGGGGGCGATCGCGTTCCAATTGCTCAGCTTCAGAATAACGAGGTGGGTTGACATTCGGTTCTGCTGCGGGAATATCTACCACTACCTGTCGGGGGAAATCAACGGTTTCAGGGCGTTTCAGTGGCTCTGTCGGTAAAGGTTCGGTGCGGGTTGGTTCTTCTTCCCAATCATCCACTTCAGGAATCGGATTTTCCCAATCCCATTGAGGTTGAGGTGTCAAGGGTTCTTGAATGCGGGTTTTGGGTTCCGGTTGACGCAGAGGCGGTTCAGGCGATCGCGGAGGAGGCGTAGAACGGGAACGGGGACGACGGGGGGCAGGGGGAGGGGTTTGTACAATGGGACGGGCGATCGCGGCGAGAGCTTGGATAAAAAGACTGGTGAAAATTCCCGCAACCACAAACACAATGACCCACAATCCCAGGGAAAAGGTTACGGAAAATAAGGCTGTTTTAGCACTATTGCCCAGAAAAAATAAGGTTATCGGTTGTTGATTTTGGAAAAAAAAGATTCCCCCCGACGCTAAGATCAATAAGCTAATGAACCATCGCATAACCTAATTTCCGTTGTAAACGTTTTTTGTCGCCTTTTTGCCACTCTAACACGCTTTCTACGCAGGCGAGTTTGGGAGAATACGATCCCCTCTAGCCCTCTTAGTAAGGGAGAAAAGCCATTAGGCGGGGGGATTAACACAATGCACTGTTTTTGAATGGGGTGTAGCGGCTGAAAATGAGTGCAAATGTACAGAAATATTACAGGTTCTTTAGAATTCCGATGGCCCTTTACAATAGTTGCAACAACGTGTCGCTCAATCTATTTGATTTGCAAAGAACTATTCAAAGCGTCAACAATGAACTAAAGCAAGACGGAGAATCGTCTATGCTGATGATTGCGTTAAACATCTTTATTGCGGATGACCGTTGATTTTATCGGTTAAAGGATCGACCATCATGGAAAAAACCTACTTACAAACTGCGATCGCTGATAGTGGCACTTTAGTGACCTCCACTGAAGTTTCTTCTATCAAAATTGAAGATGATCGCACAGGGATGAGTGTGGAAACCCTCAAACGGGCTTTTCTCGATAACTTATTCTATCTACAAGGCGTTGATCGTTCCAAGGCCTCTCTCTACGATTATTATCTAGCTCTTGCCTATACCATCCGCGATCGCCTCCTCTTGCGTTTTCTCAATACCACAGCCACCTATAAAGAACAGAAAGTCAAAATTGTTTGTTACCTATCGGCTGAATTTTTAATGGGGCGGCATCTAGGCAATAACTTAATTAATTTAGGCATTTATGAAAAAGTCAATCAAGTAGCAGAAGAATTAGGGTTAAATTTAGAAGAAATTTTAGAACAAGAACCCGATCCAGGGCTGGGTAATGGGGGCTTAGGCCGTTTAGCCGCTTGTTTTCTCGATTCTTTAGCTTCTTTGGAAGTTCCTGCCATTGGTTACGGAATTCGCTACGAATTTGGCATTTTCCACCAACGCATCCAAGATGGCTGGCAAGTCGAAGTCCCCGATAACTGGCTCCGTTTTGGTAACCCTTGGGAATTACCCCGCCCCGATGAATCCGTTCCTGTAAAATTAGGCGGCCATACCGAAATTTCCCACGATGAAAAGGGCTTCCCAAAAGTTGTTTGGATTCCTGAGCGTGTCATTTTGGCCATTCCCCACGATACCCCCGTTCCAGGCTACCAAACTAATACCGTTAACCCCCTGCGTCTGTGGAAAGCAGAAGCCAGTGAAGACTTTAACTTTGAAGCCTTTAATGCGGGTTTATACGATCGCGCTGTTGCTGAAAAGATGGATGCAGAAACCATTTCCAAGGTTCTCTATCCCAACGACAACACCCCTGCTGGCCGCGAATTACGCCTCGCACAACAATATTTCTTTGTCTCTGCTTCATTGCAAGATCTCATTCGCATTCATTTACGAGTCCATAGCAACTTAGATGATCTCCACGAACGGGCAGCCATTCAGTTAAATGACACCCACCCTGCCGTCGCGATCGCGGAATTAATGCGTTTACTCGTCGATCAATACGATTACACCTGGGATAAAGCTTGGACGATTACGCAAAAAACCTTTGCCTATACCAACCATACCCTCATGCCAGAGGCCCTAGAACGCTGGTCTGTCAGCCTCTTTGGTAAACTCCTCCCCCGTCACCTGGAAATTATTTACGAGATTAATCATCGTTTTCTCGAAGATGTCCGCATCTGGTTCCCTGACGATGACAAATTAGTCAGCAGCCTGTCACTCATTGAAGAACATCACGGTCAACAAATTCGCATGGCCAATTTAGCCTGTGTGGGCAGTCATGCCATTAATGGGGTTGCGGCTCTGCATACTGAATTATTGAAAAAAGATACGCTCCACGATTTCGCCAAACTCTGGCCCCAAAAGTTCTTCAATAAAACCAATGGGGTAACCCCGCGTCGCTGGATTTTGCTCAGTAATCCCGAATTATCGGCCCTCGTCACCGAAAAAATTGGCGATGGTTGGCTGAAGAATTTGGATGATATGCGTAAAATTGAAGCTTTTATTGATGATCCCGAATTCTGCGATCGCTGGCGACAAGTTAAACAAAACAATAAACGCCACCTGGCCGATTATGTCCGCAAATATCGAGACATTGAATTAGATGTCAATTCCATCTTTGATGTGCAGGTTAAACGGATTCACGAATATAAACGTCAACATTTGGCAGTCCTACAAATCGTTGCCCTCTATAACCGCATCAAACAAAATCCCAATATTGATATCCTGCCCCGTACCTTTATCTTCGGCGGAAAAGCGGCTCCCGGCTACTTCATGGCCAAATTAATTATTAAATTAATCAATGCAGTCGGCGAAGTCATTAATAAAGATCCTGATGTACGCGGTCGTTTAAATGTGGTCTTTTTACCCAACTTCAACGTTTCACTGGGCCAACGCATTTATCCAGCGGCAGATGTTTCCGAGCAAATTTCCACCGCAGGCAAAGAAGCCTCAGGAACGGGCAACATGAAATTCGCTATGAATGGAGCCTTAACCGTGGGAACCTTGGACGGAGCCAATATTGAAATCCGTGAAGAAGCAGGGGCTGAAAACTTCTTCCTCTTTGGTTTAACGGCTGAAGAGGTCTATGCCATGAAAGCAAAAGGCTACCATCCGAGAGATTATTACGAACAGAACGCCGAATTAAAAGCCGTACTGGATCGCATTGCGGGTGGCTATTTCTCCTACGGTGATAAATCTTTGTTCCAGCCGATTGTGGATTCTTTGCTTTATAACGATCCCTATATGCTGTTGGCCGACTTCCAAGCCTACGTAGACTGCCAAGATCTTGTTAGTGAAACCTATCGGGATCAAGCCCGCTGGACAAGGATGTCGATTCTCAACTCGGCTCGCATGGGTAAATTCTCCTCGGATCGCACCATTCGGGAATATTGCAAAGAAATTTGGAATGTGCATCCTGTCAAAATCGAACTAGAAGAGTACCATTCTAAGTACTAATTAACGCAGATACCCTCCCCCCTAGCCCCCCAACATTGGGGAGAACCGAAGGAATACAAAGTTCAAAAGTCCCCCAGTATTGGGGGATTTAGGGGGCGAATTCAAGTTAATGAAATAACAAATTTGTCTCTTGATTCAGTAATATCGAAGTGACTTACTCTGATTCTTTTACGTGAATCATCATTAATCCGCTTTTTATCCCCCCTACCCCCCTTACTAAGGAGGGTGCCGATAGGCGGAGGGATTTTATAAAAAATCAATTTTTAAATCTTTTATTCATGCTTTGGCCCTATAAAACGCCTGGGATTACGGATAGTTTATTTGAACGTTTACCTGGAATTCCCCTGAGTAAACGAGAAGTTCGTCTTTTAATGATTTCTGCACTGCGTTTGAAAGAAAATTCAGTGGTCTGGGATATTGGCGCAGGAACGGGAACGATCCCTATTGAATTAGCCCTACTGTGCCCTAAAAGCACCATTATTGCCATTGAACGGGATGAAGAAGTTGCAGCCCTAATTCGTCATAACTGCGATCGCTTTGGGGTGAATAATGTACGAGTGGTCGAAGGTAGCGCACCCGATTGTTTAGCGGATTTAAGCCCTCTGCCCGATCGCGTTTGCATTGAAGGCGGCCGACCCATCAAAGAAATTTTAAAGGCCATTTGGGGCTATTTGGAACCTGAAGGCCGTATTGTGGCCACCGCCAATAATCTAGAAACCCTGTATTTAATCTCTGAAGGATTGGCCGAACTACAAGCCCGCCAAATAGAAGTCGTACAAGCAGGCGTTAATCGCTTAGAAACCAGAGGCATTCACCAAACCTTTGCGGCCCTTGATCCCAGCTTTATCCTAAGCGGAGAAAAATTAAACTAATAAACCCTTTTAGAGCGTGTCCTGATCCCTTAACCGTTATGATCAAGAGTATCCTTGCAGACGGATAGCGATATTAATTTGAGGAGTTGAGAATGCTTCCCTTTGGTAAAACCCTGCCCGATGATACGACGAATCAATGGCGGTATCAGTTGGATCAATTTGTAAAAGCTCATCAGTCTCAATTGGCAGCCTTAACCTGGGGCTTCCGTCAGGAATGGGCCGATACGGATAATAGCTTGGGAATCGATCTCAAACCGCAACCCCATTTCATTAGTTGTTCAAGGGAAGCCTTGGAGAAGCTCAATCACCAAGTTGATAACCAGCTTCAGGAAATTTTAGGTATCTTAGATGGGCATAATCCTGAAACAGAAGTCGTTATTATTGCGATTGGGGAAGGACAAGTTAAACTCATCCATTTTGAAGCGAATCCCTCACCGCCTGAGTGTTTTAAAAATTTCGGCGCAGATTTTGATGGTTTAATTGCAACCTTAGAAACGGAACTCCAACAAAAAGTAGCCTTAACTTAACGCTTGCTTCCCCTGCCTTCAGTTCTGTGGAGAGTTGAACAATACTGATAGGGGTAAAAACAAAGGATCTGCCTTTTTTCAGTCGTTTTCTGTCTCCCGATCCGCTAAACTCCAAAAATATTCAAGTTTATTTAAGCCAATGTCAGATTTTAAAACCCAACTCACAGAAGAACTTGCCCCGATGGATTGGGAAACCCTCATTCCTCACGCCAAGCGGGATGCCATTATTGTGGTCGATGGTGCGTTGGATTTAGTCGAGGTCGGAGTCGCGATCGCAGAAGATAACACGGCGTTAGTCAAAAATTGGCTGAGTGAGTTATTGCTCCATAAACCCTCCCTAGAAGAACTCAACGACTGGAATGCCCAACCCGAAAAGCAATTTAATACCCTGATTGTGCAACCCTTTGTTCTGGTGTCGGCGATCGCTGATTAGTTGATTAATTTCTTGCAACGGCGAAAGATTGTTTAAAATTAAACGTAATTGCAACCCATTCTATAGGTAACAAAATCATGTTAACCTTACCCCAAACGACTTACGAGCAGGATTTTGCACTTTGGGTAGAACAGACCATTGGATTGCTCAAGGCGCAAAACTATGATGCAGTCGATTGGGCAAATTTACTGGAGGAGATAGATGGATTGACTCGCAGTGATAGGAGAGAGCTAGAAAACCGTTTAATTACCTTGTTTGAACATGCTCTCAAACGTCGCTATGTTTCTCTGTCTGATTGTTATCGCGGTTGGGAGGTCATTTTACTGCGGACTCAACATGACATAGCGCAGATTTTGCAAGATTCTCCCAGCTTACATAATTATTGTTTAGAAATCATCGACAAATGTTATCGAAAGGCTCTTAAATTTCTACGAAAAGAGTATGATGCAACCTTTCCTGATGCGATTCCTTTCCCTCAAGAGATTGAGCCGTTACTAGACGAAGAATTTTGGCAATAAATGATAGCTAAACGGCTACCTGATTGGGAGAATTTAACCGATGCTGAAAAAGATTAATGATCAAATCTTGGCAATTGATCAAAATCCCCTAAAGGTAGATAGGATAAGCCGTTCAAGTTCAGAAATGATGCGATCGCGTTATCGGTAAGCATAAGGACACTGGCCTTGCATGTTAGAATGGCCCGATGATCGGCAAATCGGTAGCCAGATAGCTTTGGAGATTTTAGATAGGCTTTTCTATTGAACATTCATAAGCTTTTTCCGTAATCTTGCCCCATAATTCCCGACCTCAAAAGTCGGAAGTTTTATTGTTTAATGAGGAAATTAGCGTGGCCAAACGTCGTAATTTAAAGAAAGAAAAAGCTGAGCGGAACAGAGCCTATGCTCGTCAATTTCGTTCGGCCTCTACTCGTGGCATGAATAAAAGATCGTCAGGAACAAAAAGAAGACAGTCGTCCGCTGCATAATTTTTCGTTATCACTTGCTTCAGTTAGCAGATATGAAACGATCTAAATTGAGCGTGTTTGCGAGTATTTTCAGCAATTCAGGGGTGGGCCAAGCCTGCCCTTGTTTCATTTTCACGTAATTCTCGACGCTGTTTTCGAGCTTAACGGTTTTTTCTCGTCTATCCCATCGGTTTAAGCTGCTTCTAAAGGAGCCATCGTTAATCCTTCTCGCCGTAATTGTTGATGATACAATTCTGCTTGTTCTTGGGGCCCGACCCAGACAATAGCCTGCCCATCATGATGAACTTGATTGGTTAACTCCCAGGCGCGATCGCTCGTCATCCCCGGAATATATTTCAATAAACAATTGGCGACGTGGGGAAACGTATTAAAATCATCATTCAAAACAATGACCTTATAGTTGGGATAGGTCTTACGGATAACCGTGGTTGCGCGATCAGGCGTTGCCGTTGAAGTGGTCGCCACCACAGGCATAGAGACAAAGCGTTCCTGACTCATATAAGGCTAAAAGTTACAGATTTAACGTCAATTTGAATCTCGTCGTTAGTCTTAGTTTAGCGACTTCCTCGATCGACGTAAAGCGATCCCCCACCGCTTGGCAATTCTTCGGACTTAGGATACGCTCTAGCAAGTGGTGTGTAATTTATTAATCTTTAAGCTAATACCTATGAAATCAGGACTGAAGTGGCTGAAATCCGTTCCATCTCCCTTTATATCTCCCCAAAAACGTTCCCTGGGATTTTTGCTAGAGTTCCTGTTAATGACCAGCGCGATCGCCCTATCCGCAGGCATCGGATTTGGTGCTGCCATCCGTTACAGTCAGCCTGATCAAACGAAACTGATTCGATCTGAACAATCCTTCCCGCCCCGACAGGATTGGCCCGTCTCCCCTGACCCATCCAGCACATCAAGTCAGAACCCCTAAGAACCGCGTTATAATTTGTAACAAAACTCATTGCAACCATCATCGTTATGTCGAATCCAGTCCTTCATGCTTTCTTCTTAGGCCGTGCGTTTGCCGAAGTTCTCACCGAAAAAATCGAAGATAGCTTGACCAATGCGTTAAGTGAATTAGGTAAATTCGATGCCGAGCAACGGGAAAATTTACGCCAATTTATCGAAGAAGTTCAAGCCAAAGCCTCCCAAGATGTTACTCAAGGAAATACGGCCATTTCCACAATTGATGGTTATGTCTCCCCCACTGACCTACAAGAAACCCTAGATAAATTACGGGCGGAAATTGCTAGCCTCAAAGTCGAACTCAAAATTTATCGAGACTCCCTCGTTTCTTAGGTTATTCTGCTGGGTCGTTCTGAAAACACTTATTCTCTTAACTTGTGTCTGCCTTAACTTCTAATGTCGAGCAATCTGTCCCCCTTCTCCCCCTTGGTACTGTGCCAAGCAAACGCGTGACCCCTTTAGAGACAGAGAAACAATATCGCTGGAATCGAGAGAACTATTCAATCCCACGCCGACGATTTGACATTTGGCGATTCGTCCTTATTTTGCTCTTTCAATTGTGGCTCAATGGCAAAAATTGGAGTTATCAAGGGGGATACAGCGAAGAAAAATTAGCCCGCAGGCGAAAAAAACAAGCAATCTGGATTCGAGAGAGCTTACTCAACTTGGGGCCAACTTTTATTAAAACGGGGCAACTATTTTCCACCCGTTCCGATATTTTTCCCGCTGAATACGTCTACGAACTCTCAAAGCTCCAAGACGAAGTTCCTGCCTTTAGTTATGAACAAACGGCGGCAATTATTGAAAAGGAATTGGGAAAACCCCTTGCCGATCTGTTTCAAAGCTTTGATCCGATTCCCCTCGCAGCAGCCAGTTTAGGGCAGGTTCATAAAGCCCAACTGCATACCGGCGAAGAAGTGGTCGTTAAAGTCCAACGTCCGGGCTTAAAACAACTCTTCACCATTGATCTTGCCATTCTGAAAAAAATTGCCCAATATTTTCAAAATCATCCTAAATGGGGTAAGGGAAGAGATTGGATCGGTATTTATGAAGAATGTTGCCGTATTCTCTGGCAAGAAACCGATTACCTACGAGAAGGGCGTAATGCCGATACCTTTCGCCGTAACTTCCGCAATGCTAATTGGGTGAAAGTTCCCCGTGTGTATTGGCGTTATACTTCGACTCGCATTCTTACTCTGGAATATTTGCCCGGCATTAAGATTAGCCATTATGAAGCCTTAGAAGCCGCAGGATTAAGCCGTAAACAATTGGCAGAATTAAGTGCAAGGGCCTATTTACAACAGTTATTAAATGATGGTTTTTTCCACGCCGATCCCCATCCAGGCAATTTAGCGGTTAAACCTGATGAGGGTGCGTTAATTTTTTACGACTTTGGCATGATGGGAGAAATTACGCCCATTACCAAAGATAAGTTAATGGATACGCTTTTCGGGGTAGCGGAAAAAAATGCCGATCGCGTCGTTTCCTCTCTGGTTGAACTCGGAGCATTAACCCCTGTAGAAGATATGGGGCCAGTGCGGCGGTCAATTCAATTTTTGCTGGATAACGTGATGGATAAACCCTTTGAGGAACAATCTATTACCAAAATTAGTGATGATCTTTATGAAATCGCCTATGATCAGCCTTTCCGATTTCCAGCGACCTTTACCTTTGTGATGCGAGCTTTTTCTACCCTCGAAGGAGTCGGTAAGGGACTCGATCCCGATTTTAATTTCATGCAAGTCGCTCAACCCTTTGCAATGCAACTTATGACGAATATGAATAATGGCATTACCAATAGCCTGTTTGATGAACTCGGACGGCAAGCGGCCCAGGTGGGCAACACGGCTTTAGGCTTACCCCGACGGATTGAAGATACCCTCGATAAGTTAGAAAAAGGTGATATTTTAATCCGCGCTCGTTCCTCGGAATCCGATCGACTGCTACGCCGTTTGAGTACGATGCAGCTAGGCACTAACTATACATTAATGATGAGTGCGTTACTGATTTCGGCAACCTTACTATTTGTCAACCAGTATGTTACCATTGCTGCTGTTGTGCTATTAATAGCAATAGCCCCTGGTTTTGCACTCTGGCAGTTAATGAAACGACTAGAACGACAAGACCGTAAATTCTAAGGCGAAGAAAACGTTATTTTTAGGCTATTAGTCCCGTGCTAGAATTGAATTCCCCTACTGTCAGCCGCCGCTTTACTGGAAAGACTGATCCTGGCATTGTTCGATCCAGCAATCAGGATAGTTACTATATTGATCCATCAGGACGCTTTTTTATTGTGGCTGATGGCATGGGTGGCCATGCGGGGGGCCAGGAGGCCAGCGCGATCGCGACTAAATTGATTAGTCATTATCTAGAACAGGAATGGGAATCAGAAACCCCTTCCCCCCAGTTATTACAGAAAGCCTTATTGGAAGCTAATCAAGGAATCCTGAAAGATCAAGTCGCCCATCCCGAACGGGGAGATATGGGGACAACAGCCGTTATGATTGCCTTTCGTCATGATGGAGCCTGGCGGGCCCACATCGGAGATTCTCGGCTTTATTGTTTACGTAGTTCTGAATTACAGCAGGTGACGGAAGATCATACCTGGATCGCTAGAGCCTTAAAAATGGGCGATATTGATCAAGAACAAGCCCGTATTCATCCTTGGCGACACGTTTTATTTCAATGCTTAGGTCGTCGAGATTTAAATCAAGTGGAAGTTGCTGCGTTAAAAGTCGATTCGGGGGATTTGTTTTTACTGTGTAGCGATGGCTTAACTGAAGAGGTGGAAGACGAAATCATTTATGAGATTTTGCATTCTGACAAAACCTACGAAGAAATGGCCAATGAGTTAATTAATACCGCTAAAGCGGCGGGTGGCTCGGATAATATTACTGTTGTTCTGGTGGGTCAGGATTAGCTTTTTAAGCGAGTCAATTTTTTGTAATCCCCAAACAGTTAACAATCAGCCTAAAAACGACGGGAGGTAACTGATGGGATATTTTATTCTAGGTTTGATTACCCTGGTTGTTTTGGGGTTTGTTTTTTTTAACAAACGGTCTTCAACCCGTCGTTATTCAGCAACTGTTCCCAAGCACTCAGGAAAATCAGTTCCCAAACAAACTCAACGACAATTAGTGGCCATGGTGGGGGGCGATCGCCGAACAGTGAACCGTTTGTTGCAAGATTTACGTCTAAGACATCCGGGGGAGTCGGAAGCCTGGTATTGGGAAAAAGCGATTTTTGATCTCGAACGCGATCGCCGTTATTAGTCATTATTGATTCAATACGGGTCAGTCTTACCAATACTGCCAGGTTAGTTTGGGATCAGGCAAAAATCTCATCAGACCCTGCGCGATCGAGCAAAAGTTAATAATTGTAATAAATTGTAATATTCAGCCGTGTAGAGGCCCTTGCTCCTTTATCATTTTAGGATATCTTAATTTAAGCTTTTCTAAGATTACGGAGGTTTTAACTTGGCTATTCCGCTTTTAGAGTATGCGCCGAAAAGTCAAAATGTGCGCGTGGCAGGTTTTGAAGTACCTGGAGATGAAAATCCTGTTGCTTTCACCACCGAAGGCCTACCATCCCCATCCGAAATCGGCACTTTA
This sequence comes from Snowella sp., assembly GCA_035285545.1. GTDB lineage: Bacteria > Cyanobacteriota > Cyanobacteriia > Cyanobacteriales > Microcystaceae > Snowella. The sequence continues at coordinate 14,914 of JAYKGY010000146.1, forward strand.
ATCGAAGCTGCTTACCGTCAAATTTTCTTCCATGCCTTTAAATGGGATCGAGAAAAAATTCTTGAATCCCAACTGCGGAATGGACAAATTACTGTACGGGATTTTATTCGGGGGTTATTGCTCTCTAAGACTTACCGTTCCAGTTTTTATGATAAAAACAGTAACTATCGCTTTGTTGAGCACACTATTCAAAAAGTGTTAGGACGCGAGCCTTACAACGAACGGGAAAAAATTGCATGGTCAATTGTCGTTGTGAACAAAGGAATTCAAGGTTTTGTTGATGAATTACTCAATAGTGATGAATATTTGAGTAATTTCGGCTACGATACCGTTCCCTACCAACGTCGTCGCATTTTACCTGGCAGAGAATTAGGGGAACGTCCCTTTAATATCAAATCGCCCCGTTACGATGCTTACCACCGTCGTCAATTGGGCTTCCCTCAAATTGTTTGGCAAAACGAAGTTCGTCGTTTTATTCCCCAAGACAAACGAGTCCAAGCAGGCGATCCGCGCAATTTCTTAGATATGGCACGCAGCATTAACCCTGCTGGCAACCCTGTACCTAAAATCTCGGCCCTCAATATCAATATTGAAGCCTCTGTCCCTCGCCGTTAATCATTATTAATCCAAGGCTTTATTCGGGAAAGCGATTGATTGGCAAGATGATTGGGTAATTAATTACTGAATTATCTTGTGGATCGGTGGCTTTCCTTCATTGTTGTTAACGGTTGATTAACACTTATTGAACTAAGCCAAATTCTTGTAAGGCGGGATAAAAATTATGATTTTCATGACTCGCTCGACTCAGTTTAATCAGGGCAAATCGTTGTAAATTCGTCAGCGATCGCCATTGAGAAACCGTTATCATTAAGCCATTTTCAGCCGCTTTGTCTTGTACGCTCCCAGGAAGTTGATCGGTATCCAACCAAGGGGGATTCGGAGCAATGTCTAACGCCTCCGCAGGATTACTGTTTTTTTCGGTAACTAACGCCTGTAGGAATTGTCGATAATCTTCAATTTCGGTTGGTGTTGAACAGGGTTTTTGAACGAGAGCTTCTTTTTCTTCCCGACTCAACTGGTTCCAATGATTTAATTTCAGTTTTATTCCACAAGTATCCAATTTATACCTGACCAACATCGGAATACAGCGCAACGTATCAGTAAAATCCTGCTCAAATTTAAACATAATGATCTGCCATCAAAAATTGCTCAATTTAATTTAATTATTGAATTAATTCATCGAAATCAATGGCTCTCTGAGGCAGACGTTTTATAGTAGTAAATATCCGGTGCAGCGCGTTTTAATAAAGCCAAAGATAAGGTTAACCATACATAACCTACCGCATAGCCCGCTAAAATATCACTCCCCCAGTGAACTCGACAATAAACACTACTTAAACCAATTAACGCAACCCAAAAGATCGCCCCTAGATAAATATATTTTTTAAGAGGGGGAAACTGCGTCGAAAAAACAAAGGCAAGATAAAAATAAAAAACGACACTGCCGGCAGAATGACCACTGGGAAAACTTCTTCCATCCACCTCAACTAAACTGGCAAATGCTTCTGAAAAAGATCCGGGACGAATGCGATTGAAAATCGGTTTCAGAATTTGATCAATCAGTAAGAGAATCCCTAGGGAGGCAAAGGCTAAATATTTCGCTTCTTCCCAATATCGTTTCCAAATAAAAAACCCTAACGCCCCCAAAACCATAAATGCGGTTACATGGGCCCCCGTTAAAATATAAATCCCTTTCAAAATCACACCAATATTAGCCGGAATAACCGTATGTAACCATGTCAAAAATTGAATATCCGGGGGAACTTCTCTGGTTCCTTCTAATTGGGGGCCAATAATACTAATGGCAATAATAATAACCAGACAAATAAAAAAGGGAACCTTGCCGATAAGTTTAATAAAAGCAATTTTATTGTGTTGGTCAGTAAGCTTCATTAAGAATGGGCCAATGATATTGAGTAAAAAAATATTAACATACTTAAGGGACTGGCTTCTTTTGGAAACCATTTTGAAGGAAAATGCTTAAAATCGTCGGTTTTAGTTTAAATTTTCAAAAAATCTTGTCTTGATAAGATCAAAAAGATCCGTCATCATCTAATTGCACATCCCACCTAGCAGAGAGAACCTGACTGACCATTGCTTCTAAGGTCGCCACATCGAGGGGATCATTGATGGTCGGTTCCTGTATGACGTTGATCTGGGGCGTTAACCGGAGACAACGATTGTCTTGGACTAATTCAAAATAGGTTTTTCCTTCCGGGGTTTTATCCATCAACAAATAATCAAAACTCTGGACATTGATATAGAGAGAACCATTTGCCACAAGAGTTGCTTGTTTGGGGTCAGCAAAAACTTCGATCATCCACCCTTCTCCTTCACTTTGTACTAAACCATCCAGGGTGTGTAAATAATAAACTTTACTCACATCATTGAGTAAACGACGCATATCTTCTTTATTAATTACTAAGCCCGTATCGATAATGCAAGGGGCTGGCAAGGACTGTGGAGATTGAGGTTGGTTCATGGAAAATGCCCTAAATTATAAATGAGGTCGCGTTCCCAGTAAAAAGTTATCACGAACCTTAACATTCTGCTCAATCTGGGATCAACCTACGATTTAATCTTAGCTTAAGAAGTCCTAACGGTTTTGAATTTTTTGTGAATACCAAATCATCGGAGATCGAACAAAATACGACAGAATCTTTGGCTCTGTCACGGGGATGGTTAACGCGATCGCGTCGGGCTGTGCCATCTTTTTGGGGTTCAATTCTGTTTTATACGAAACTTCCTTTACCGTCATGGTTTCCGATTGAGTTTGACCGGATTGCTCGTTGGTGCCCTGTCATTGGTTTAATCTTAGGGGCCAGTTTAGGGGGAATTGATTGGGGACTAACTTTTTTGGGATTTCCACCTTTAGTTCGGAGTGTGAGCATTGTGGCTTTAGGGGTTAGTTTAACTGGCGGTTTGCATTTAGATGGGGTGAGTGATACAGCCGATGGGTTAGCGGTGACGGATCCTGCTCGTCGTTTAGCTGTGATGAAAGAGAGTACAACTGGAGCCTTTGGGGTGATGGCGATCGCGTTAATTTTATTGCTCAAATCGGCGGCCTTAAGTGAGTTAATGACAAATCGAGGGCTGGTGTTAATGTTGGCAATGGGTTGGGCACGTTGGGGTCAGGTGGCAGCGATCACGTTTTATCCCTATCTCAGATCGGAAGGGAAAGGCGCGTTACATCGAGAAACTTTTAAATTTCCTCAAGATTTACTACTCGGTTTATTCTTTTTGGTCTTATTCAGCGCAGTCTGGATATACTGGCAACCTCAACAATGGTTAGTCATTCTTATAACTACACTATTAAGTGCGGCGATCGCGTTATTAACAGGTTGGTGGTTTAATCGTCAATTCGGTGGCCAGACAGGAGATACCTACGGCGCGATCGTGGAATGGTCAGAAGCCTTAATTTTATGCAGCTTAACGATTTGGTTTAGCTAGCAGGCTGCAAACGAGTCACTTTCAGCGAAAAACGACCGCCACCCGCCACCCCAAAAGTCCGCACACGTACTATATATCTTCCCGTTTCCGTAATCCGAGCAAATAACAGAGAACTGGTTCCCCCATCTGGCCCATCGTCATTAGACCCCACCGTCGAGCCATCCGAGGCAATCAACATAATCACCGTATCAAACTCATCGGATTTAAGATCAATCGCAATCTGATCCTTTTCATTTAAAGTCACCACATAATCCCGCGCAAATCCCCCTTCTCCTGTAGGAATATCCTGAACCGTCAAATTATCGTTAATTTCAGTATTTAACGTTAAAGGAATCGGATGATATAAACCATTTTCTGCTCGCAATGAAAATGTGGTTATTCCTAGTAATAAAGGTAGGGTTATAAATATTAATGTTGAAAAACGAGTATAAAAAACATCAGTCATTGGTAAAAGAAAGTTTTATTAAAACTCATCTATTGTGACATTCTGCCCTAGTCAATGCAAAGATACGAACAAATGGCTTGCTATTTTCGAGATATAAACGCTAAGATAAAAAAGTATCGGCAAGGGGCCGCAACGGTTTCGACAGGTTGGCGAAAGCTCCCCCGCGATGCAGGTCGAGAGTGAGTCTCCTCTCGCAAATCCAAGGCTCAAACAAAATGTAACTGCGAATAACATCGTCAGCTTCAAGCGCGTGGCAGTAGCTGCCTAAACTCGTCAGAGTCCGCTTACTTCTAGTTCGACTCCGTTAAGGATTAGAGGTTAACCCCAACGGATGCACTTCTTAGCGTTTCTCTGGTTGGCTAATAAGTAAAGACTTAACTAGAGCATCCCACCATCTGGGATAAGAGATGGTTCTTGCCCTGAGGATTAGAGGGGCTAAGCCTGTGAATGAACGGAAAGTTAATACCCAATTTGGACAGCAGTTCGACTCTGCTCGGCTCCATTAAAAAAAGAAAAAAATTTTTGATGTCCTCAGAAAACTAGGGCATCTTTTTTTGACGATGTGGTTTTTGGAGAAGAGTGGGAAATTCCCACCCTAATGCCAGACTAAAAAGCCTAATTACATTGATTCATCGTGCTGAGTTGCGTGACGATCTGATCAATTTGACGGACTAAGGTTGTACCAGGCTTACTAGAATCATTGGCCAAAATGCTAAACACTAGGATTCCGTAGGTAGGGTGGTTAATATAACCTGATAAAGCACGAACCCCCCTTAAAGTCCCTGTTTTTGCATAGACAATGCCTTGCGCGGGAGTTTGGCGCATCCGTCTGCCTAAAGTGCCATTCATCCCTGCAACGGGTAAAGAAGCAACAAATACGTCTCCTCCTTGGGCTGAATACATCGCAGTAAGGGTTTCTACTAAGGTTCTCGGCGTTGTGGCATTAGAACGAGATAATCCTGAACCATCAGCGAGGCGGACATTTTGGGTATTAACGCCTAACTGGGCTAAGGCTGCTTTTGCGGCTCCAGGCCCGCCGATGTATCGCAGCAAGGTATCGGCATAACCGTTATGGCTACGCTTATTCGTTACAGTGACCCACTCTTGCAAAGATTTAGAGCCAATGGTGGCGTTGGGGTTTAAACGCTGAAGAGCGGCAGCCGTTGTAAAAATCTTGGTGTTAGAGGCAGGAATAAAATATCTGTCAGGGTTATGGCTGTAGAGGAGTTGATTGCCTTGTAAGGTTTGAACTAAAATTCCCCAACGGTTTAAAGAATTTGCGCCAATAATGCGATGAACAATGGGATCTAAGGTTGCAGGGCATGTGCCTTGATAAATGGGAGAACCGTAGTTGCCAAAGTTGCCGCGAGGGGACTCCTCAAATTCAGGAGATTCCACATTGAGGGGAATAGAATCTCGCCCTTGAAAATAGTCAACACTCGCTCTGGGATAAGACTCGTTAGCCATGCTAGGGAGAGTCCAAGCTAGACTGGCAGCAGTAGCAATTGCTAGAGGAGTGAACCATTGACGAATGTGTTTCATGAGCTTATTAAAAAATAACTAAATTTTTGATATTAAACGAAAAGCTTTGTACCAAGAGATGGACAAATAATCATCGAATTGTAGCAGAGGTTGGGTAAATAATCATCATTTTGGTGGGGCTTAAATTGAATTTTGTAGGTTACACCCTAAGTCGAGAGAGAAACACTGAACGATTTTTATCTTCGATATCAAGGAAATTTGACATTTTTTGGAATGGTTTCTTAATTCGGAATTTCCATCATTCCTTCCATGACCATGACTGAACTTCCCCCAACACAAACCTGTTGGATTCTATTTTCTTGTTTAGTGATTTTGACAGTTAATAGGCTGGGTCTCCCCATTTCAATGCCTTGTTCAATTTGCCATTGGAGTATTCCTTCTCGACGATCGCGGACTCCCAGATAACCCCCTAAAGCCGCAGCAGCCGAACCCGTGGCGGGATCTTCTTCAATGCCTAAAGCAGGCGCAAACATACGTGATCTTAAAAAAATAGCGGGGTCACTGGTTTCTAAGGTAAATAAATAAACACAGGTTGCCCAAAAGTTTGATAATAAGTCTTGCCAGCGATCGCGCTGTAATCTTGCTTGGGCTAAAACCCGTTGATTTTTCAAGGGAATAAACAAAAAAGGTAACCCACAGGAAACGGCTTCAGGGGCATATTCTCCTGTTAGCAAATCTTCAGGATTAAGAGAAAGCATCGGGGCTAGGTGTTCGATAGAAGGCGGCTCAGGGCCAAACGCGGGTAATTGGGATGCGGTCAATTCCGTATAAGTCGGCTTTCCCTGATGGCTCAAAATCTGGACGGGAACAGGGCCCACTCCTTCTTCAAAAACAATACGGGTTTCGGGATCGATTAAGGAAATTTCTCCTAAATGGGCTAAAACATAGGCTGTTCCAACCGTTGGATGACCTGCAAACGGCAATTCGGCTTTGGGAGTAAAAATACGTAACTGCTTGGTTCCTTCCGGTGTACGGGGCGGTAGGACAAACACGGTTTCTGAATAGTTAATTTCGGCAGCAATTTTTTGCATCTGCCAGTCAGTTAAGCTTTGAGCGTGAGGGAATACGGCTAAGGGATTTCCGCCAAAAATCTGATTTGTGAAAACATCAGCGGTATAAAACGAATAACGCATAAAAATGGCAAAAGATAACGCTATATTTAGCTTTCAGCAATACAGGTTCGACCGTAGGGGGTTACCATTCTTGTGTTAGGTTAATGGGTTGGCATTGCTTGATTTGAATGACGATTCCTTCCGCGCCTTCTTGCTGAAGATCTTCGATATAGCCCCCTTGATAGGTTTTAGCTTCAAAGTCACTGTTGAATGGCCCGAAATAGTAAAGGCAACGGGGAAAGTCTGTGTAGATTTCTACCCACCAGGCTAAGGGTTTGAGGGAAATATCGAGGGCAGATGTGGGGGTAATACTGAGGATTTTTGCACCGAGACGCTGAAAATTTCGGATTTCCGCACTCATTCGAGCATAGGGAACTTTCAGAAAAATTTTTCCAGAACGAATAGAAACCTGATTTTGGCTAAATGAGACGGGAGACGCGATCGCGATTTCTAAAAGAAATAATCGGCTATCGTTGGAAAAAGGAGTCGCCATAAAGATTGCGCTAGAGCTTAAAAAGTCACTTAAAATTGGCTTGGGGTCAATTATTCGATTGTGTGGTTATTATACTGGGATGGTGAAGATTGTAAAGGGTATTATGAAGAAATTGCTTGATGAGGTTGCATATTTCGACTCAGCAAAAATTCATTGATAGCAAAAAAAACGCCTCTCAGATCTCGGAAAAGCGTGCGCGAAGGAAGTCTTTTTACCCTTAAGGGATTAATTTTTTTGTACTGAAAAGGGTTACATCGCCCCTAGAATTTGGTCATCGCTTGAAAAATCAATTGCTTGATCTTGACGGCCAACAGCCAAGTAATCCTTTTCAAAGGAATCTTTTAGCCCTGAAATGAGATCATATTCGGGTTGCCAGTTGAGTTCGGTTTTGGCCTTATGGATATCGGCAAAGAAGTGTTGAACTCGCAGGGGAAAGGCTTTTTTCTTGCCAAAATCAAAGTCTTTGGGGTTGTAATGAACTAACTTCAGGTCATCAGGAGACTTACCTGCCGCGATCGCTGCTGCTTTGGCCAGACCATCAAAGGTGACATAGCGATCGCCAGAAATATTGTAAATTTGTCCGACTGCTTGAGCATTCCCTAAAACGGCGGTCATGGCTGAGGCGAGATCTTGAACATGGCCAAATTGGGTAAAGTGCAGACCGTTCCCTGGGATTGGGATCGGGCGATCGCGGACAATGCGGTCAAAAAACCAAGCTTCCAAATCATTGTAATTTTGCGGGCCATAGATATAGACAGGGCGGATCGATGTCCAGGGAATGCCACTGTCTGCGAGATAGGCTTCCGTTTCAAATTTCCCCTTGTGGCGGCTTTTGGGATCAGTGGGATCGCCCTCGACATGGGGCATTTGGTCAGATTTAAGATAAACCCCTGCTGAACTGACATAAATAAAATGTTGAACGCGGCCTTTAAAAATTTCGACTAGGGGCTGAGTATCGCTGAGTTCCCGCCCGTTATTGTCATAAATAGCATCGAATTCTTCTTTTTCCAACTTCTCCCTGAGCAGGGCTACATCCTGGCGATCGCCGTGAATTTGTTGAATTCCTTCAATGGGGCTAGGCTTTTTCCCTCGATTAAACAGAACGACCTCATGGCCTTGCTCTACCAACGTTTTAGTTAAGTAAACGCCAATAAAACGGGTTCCCCCCATGATTAAAACTCGCATCATATCCTCTTGCTCATCAATGCCTTCAACTTCTTACCATACCCTTAAACGGGGCAGACCTGGGTATCGGATTCTTTCCCAAGCGCGATCGCCGAAAAAAATCCCCCATCCTAGAGCCAATGACTCAAAATGGGGAAACTTATCGTAATAAGGTTAATCGTTTTAAAACCCTTATTCTGGGGCACTTTCTAAGGCTTGGGCAGAATAATTGCGATTGAGTTTGAAAATAACCACTGATAACGGTGGTAAACACAGATCTAACGAATAGGGCATTGAGTGGAACGACCATTCTTCCGACCATTTCCCTCCCAAATTGCCCAAATTGCCGCCCCCATACTGACGAGCATCACTATTAAACAACTCCGTATAGAAACCCGCTTCAGGAACGCCAATGCGATAATGGCTATGGGGTTGGGGGGTAAAGTTACAGATAACAACAACGAACTCACTGGGATCACTACCCCGACGGATAAAAGAGACCACACTATGGCGATTATCACTACAGTCAATCCATTGGAATCCGGCTTCCTCAAAGTCGTTGCTGTACAGGGCAGGCTCGGTTTGATAGAGATGATTTAAATCACTAAAGAATTTTTTGAGTTGTTGGTGCGGTTCAAATTGGAGTAAATGCCACTCTAAGTCACTCCAAACATTCCATTCTCCCCATTGGCCAAATTCCATGCTCATAAACATGGTTTTCTTGCCAGGGTGGGTGTACATATAGGAAAACAGAGCGCGGACATTCGCAAATTTTTGCCAAACATCCCCAGGCATTTTGCCTAACATATTGCTCTTACCGTGTACCACTTCATCGTGGGATAACGCCAGCATATAGTTTTCACTATGGTGATACCACATACTAAAGGTGACGTTATTTTGATGAAATTGGCGGAACCAGGGATCCATGCTGAAATAATCCAACATATCGTGCATCCAGCCCATGTTCCATTTGAGGTTAAAGCCTAAGCCGCCAACGTAGGTCGGCCAGGAAACCATTGGCCAGGAGGTGGATTCTTCGGCGATCGTTAAAACGCCTGGAAAATAGCTGAATAACACACTATTGACCTGACGGAGGAAATCAGCCGCTTCTAAATTTTCTCGACCGCCGTATTGATTGGCGACCCATTCCCCATCTTTACGGCAATAATCGAGGTAAAGCATGGAAGCAACCGCATCAACTCGAATGCCATCAATGTGATATTTATCGAACCAGAACAGGGCATTGGCAACCAAGAAGTTACGCACTTCATTGCGACCGTAGTTGAAAATTAAGGTTCCCCATTCCTTATGCTCACCTTTACGCGCGTCTGCGTGTTCATACAGATGAGTCCCATCAAAAAAGGCTAAACCGTGGCCATCTTTCGGGAAATGCCCAGGAACCCAATCCACAATTACCCCTAACCCATTGAGGTGACATTGATCGATGAAATACATCAAATCTTCGGGGCTGCCATAGCGGGAGGTCGGGGCGTAATAACCCGTGACTTGATACCCCCAGGAGCCATCAAAGGGATGTTCCGCGATCGGTAAGAGTTCAATGTGGGTATAACCTAATTCTTTAACGTAGGGAATTAATTGATCAACTAATTCATAATAGGTCAGAAATCTCGCGCCAGTATTCCATTCCGAGACTTCCACTGGTGGAATTTCCCCCTTTAACCCCTTAGCAGGCTCTTCAATAGAAGTATGTAACCAAGAACCAATATGCAATTCATATACGGAAATCGGATGACGGAGGGGATCGGTATGGCGGCGGTTTTCGATCCAGTCTTGATCATGCCATTGATAGTTATCTAAATCGGCCACAATAGAAGCGGTTTTGGGCCTAACTTCTTGGTAAAAACCATAGGGGTCGGATTTTTCGTAAATATGTCCTTCCCAGTTTTTAATTTCGTATTTATAGGCCGTACCTACGCCCAATTCAGGAATAAACAGTTCCCAAATCATGTTGTTACGCTTCCGCATTTGGTGCAGACGGCCATCCCATTTATTAAAATCGCCTAAAATTGAAACGTTACGAGCGTTGGGGGCCCAAACCGCAAAATAAACCCCTTTTACGCCATCGACTTCCATCAGATGCGCGCCTAATTTTTCATAGATGCGGTGATGGTTGCCTTCGCCAAATAGATGAATGTCAAAGTCGGTTAATTTCGGTGAGCTAAAGGCATAGGGATCGTAAATCACTCGTTCATGTTCGCCTTCTTTAACCCGAAATTGGTAGTTAACCAGGGTAGCGGTATCAACGATACATTCAAAAAAGTGGGGATGGTGCACCGACTGCATCGGATATTCTTTGCGTTCGGTGGGGAAGGTTACCCAGGCTTGCTGGGCATCGGGTAAATAGGCTCGGATGACCCATTCCTTAACGGTTCCATCAACTTCAATTGGGTGGCTACCCAAAATTTGAAAGGGATCATTATGGAGATTATAAACAATCTGATTAACTTGGTCTTGCGTTAAAGTTGTTGACATTCGACTACCAATTTTTATAAACGGAAAGGCTGCGACACCTTATTTATAGGTTATATATACTTTACACAGTTTTAATTCATTTCTCCGTTTTTGTAAAAAAGGGATTGATAAATTGAGCTAACGGTTGATTAAGGTTGTTGAAATCTATTGTCATTGACGATATTTTTTTAAGGCTAACGTTTTTTAATTTGGCAAAAGAAAAAGCTATCTCAAAACGGGGAAGCTTATCAATCCGAGTAAGATAGGGCACCGTAAACTATCAAAATAAATCTTAAACAGCAGTGGTTTAAGATACTTATAAAATAATTAGTTGTATCTTTAATTAGATAAAAATTCGCGCAAACCCACGAATTGACGAAAATTGATTGTATTGTCTAACTAAAACCGCATTAGTGAATGGTTGATTGATCTCATTTTTGCCAATGCTGTACACAGGGCGATAAACTAATTAAATCTTCAATGTTGATACGCATAGTTCGACAAATTTGATCGAGCGGTAAATCATTAGCATCATGACCAAAGGGGTTCTCAATTTCTTCCCCAATTTCTTCAATCCCAAAAATGGTAAAAGCAATTACGCCTACAACCAATGGGGTAACCCATCCGAGACTATCAAGGAGTTGAAAAGGGGCGGCAAAACAGTAGAGAAAAATAAGTTGACGTAGATGGATTGAATAGGCAAGGGGAATCGGGGTTTTGAGGATTCTTTCGCAAATTCCTAAGACTTCGACCATATTATCTAATAATTTCAGCATGGCCGCTAGTTGGTAGGGGTGAATGCAGTTTTTTTCATATTGGGACTGAAGATAATTTCCAATCCAAAAGGCAATTTCTAAGGGACGATTATTGATGGTTTGTAGTTTTTGATAGTTTTCTGGGGGAATGAGGTCAGCAAGTTCGGGGTTGATGGTTTCTGAGCGGAGGTGTAATTTGGTCGCGATCGCAAAGGCGACTAACAGCCGTAGGATAATAATTTTTTGCTGACAATCGGCGGGATCGGGTTCTTCAACGGAAATCCAAATACTCCGGGAGAGATTCCGAACGGTATTAATTAGGGTGCCCCAAGCTTTTCGACCTTCCCAAAAGCGTTCATAGGCTGTATTTGTCCGAAAAACGAGCAATAAACCCAAGACAATACTGGGAACAATGCTATCTCTCAGAGAAATAGAAAGATTCCAACCCCTCCGATCCAGTAAGGTAATGACTAGGGAAAATAGGGTACAGATCAAGACCCTGGGCAAAATGGTGGGAATTACCGAGCCTCGTAAGGTTAGTGGGATTCCCATGCGTGGATTGGCCAAGGTTAAGCCTAAAAAGTTAGCGGTTTTCATTCAAGCTGGTTTCTCATGGATTCGATCATAGACTCGCTTCGGGACGCGATCGCCGATTTTTGAACAGGTCTTAGCCGTACCGATCAACTCTTAGCCTAAAGTGATTGTCAAACTTTGTAAAATAGAAGTTAAGCCTTTGCAACCCTAATTCTTTGTTTTTCTAGCATTTCTAACACCTATGGGATTATCACCAACCGTATTAATTGGACTCAAAGCCGACGAATTTCGCCATCCCCTAGACCGAGAAGCCACGACAGCCTTAAAACAGTTACCCGGACTAGACTTAGCGGTACGTAGCTTGTTGGGGTCTGTTGCTGAACAGTTTTTTGCTTTAAATAATTTGGCAGCCAGTGTACGGGTGAGTGAGAAACAACTTCCCGATTTGCATGACTTGTTGATCGATGCTTGTCGCATTTTGGATTTAGAACCCCCTGAACTTTATCTTCAACAGCATCCGGTTCCTAATGCCTATACGTTTGCAATGCGAGGAAAAAAGCCCTTTATTGTGGTGCATACGTCTTTAATTGATATGCTCACCCCGAAAGAAATTCAAGCGGTTCTTGCCCATGAGTTGGGACATCTGAAGTGTGAACATGGGGTTTATCTCACGTTGGCCAATATTATGGTTTTAGCAGCGGGATTATTACCCAGTTGGGGCAGTGTATTGGCCCAATCTCTCCAAGGCCAAATGTTGGAATGGGTTCGTTGTGCGGAATTTAGTTGCGATCGCGCAGCCTTGTTAGCAGTTCAAGATCCGACCGTTGTTATGTCCGTTTTAATGAAGTTAGCGGGAGGATCTCCCCAGATCGCCCCCAAACTCAACCTAGAAGCTTTTATTGAACAAGCACGGGATTATGAAATGCTGAGCGATAACGAAATGGGGGCTGCCTTAAAATCCATGCAAACTGAGCAGTTAACCCATCCTGTTCCGGTTTTACGGGCTAAAGAAATTGATCGTTGGGCCACAACCCAAGCCTATCAGGATTTACTCAAAGGTCGTCGCGGGGATTTGACTTCAACGGTTAAGGAGCCAGAAAAGGGCGGTTGGCGCAATTGGTAATTTTTAACGGAGTTCGGCGATCGCGTGATTTATGAGGCAAAACTATATCAGGACAGAAAAGCTCCCTTGATTATTGCCTCTGGGGGAGGGATTGAATGGTTAAGTGGAGGAAGCACTGAAGCAGACGATATAGCAACATTGTTAAAAATGATGGGTGTACCCAAGGCGGCTATTATTGAAGAGCCAGATTCTTTAAACCCACATTCAGCAGGTTAAGTTGAAGATATAGACCATTTGGGAATAATAGCAGGAATTATAGACGAAATAGGAATAGTAGAAATATATAGATAAAGAGTTAGGGACTCATCCGCAAGAAAAGATAAGTGCGGGTCAAGTGGTTAAAGCAATGCTCATCAACTGCATGGGATTTCTGACGGCTCCCTTGTACTTATTTAGTGAATTTTTTAGGGGGAAAGCAACAGAACATCTGATTGGGA
>JAYKGY010000147.1:0-31909 GCA_035285545.1 Snowella sp.
GACTCATTTGAGAGATAGTTATCCGAGCATTTGCTAGGGAAATAACCGTCCACCTAGCTAGTGAAGTTAGCGTTCGCTAAAATGTACCAATTTCGTTCCTATTGACTTTTCGGATAGGCTCTTAATAGGCAAGACAGTTTTTATTTTTTATACAGGAATGATTAATGATTATTGAGGGTGTTGGGTATTATTTAAAAAAATAGTTGAGGCGATCGCGGATGATTCGAGCTTATGCAGCCAGAGAAAAAAGCGGAAAATTAGAACCCTTTGAATATGATCCTGGTTCCCTTGGGGAAGAGCAAGTTGAGATTGAGGTTGAATATTGCGGCATTTGTCACAGCGATCTCCACATGTTAGACAATGATTGGGGCATGGCCCAATATCCCTTGGTTCCTGGTCATGAGGTCGTCGGGAAAATTTCCGCGATCGGCAGTAAAGTCACGACGTTAAAAGTGGGTCAGCGCGTAGGAGTCGGTTGGTTTTCCCATTCCTGTATGACCTGTGAGTGGTGTATGTCGGGCAATCAAAATCTTTGTTTAACGGCAGAAGGGGTTATTGTCGGTCGGCACGGGGGTTTTGCCAATAAGGTTCGAGCGAATCAAGAGTGGGCGATCGCACTGCCAGAGGGAATGAATCCCGAATCGGCTGGCCCATTATTCTGCGGTGGCATTACGGTTTTTAATCCCATTGTGATCTGTAACGTTAAACCCACTGAACGGGTTGGTGTTGTCGGCATCGGTGGCTTAGGACACATGGCCATTCAGTTTTTAAAGGCTTGGGGTTGTGAAGTCACCGCCTTTTCCCATAGCCCTGATAAAGAAGCCGAAGCTAAAGCAATGGGGGCAAGTCATTTTGTCAATTCCCGCGATCCCGAATCTATAGCATCCGTAGCCAACTCTTTAGACTTTATCCTCTCAACCGTAAGTGCCGATTTAAACTGGGATGCCTATATTACTGCATTGCGTCCTAAAGGTCGTTTTCATATTGTTGGAGTTACGCCGAATCCTTTATCCGTTGGTCTATTTCCCCTACTGTTAGGGCAAAAGTCTATTTCAGCCAGCCCACTCGGTAGTCCTGTCACAGTGAGTCAGATGCTTGAGTTTGCTGTCCGACACCAACTAGAACCCGTTGTTGAAGTTTATCCCATTGAGCAAGTCAACGAGGCAATGGAAAAATTACGCAATGGCAAGCCCCGCTATCGTTTAGTGTTAAAGCTTTAAAAGGCCGGTTCTAGCGTGATGGCGAAGGGAGATAGGTTTAGGTTAACCAATGGCCAAATTCTTCTAGAAAGCGATCGCCGATAATGGCCTCTCGAATCCGTTGGGTAAAACGAATTAACTCGGTAATATTGTGCATGGATAACAGAATGTAACCTAACATTTCCCGCGATCGCACCAAATGGTTTAAATAGGCACGGCTGAAATTTTGGCAGGTATAACAGGGGCAAGTTTCATCTAAGGGGCGGAAATCTTCCCGAAAGGGGGCATTTTTCAAATTCCAGCGTTCTCCCTGTACCATTGCCGTTCCGTGTCGTCCAAAACGGGTCGGGATCACACAATCAAATAGATCAATTCCAGACGCAATCGCGATCGCCATTTCCTTATAGGTTCCTACACCCATGAGATAACGGGGTTTGTGGGCAGGCAATAGGGGCGCAGTTTCCCGCACAACCTGATGAATTAACTCAGGAGCTTCACCCACACTCACCCCACCAATGGCATAACCAGGTAAATCCAATTTGGCTAAATCTTCAACCGCTTGAAAGCGTAAATCTAAAAAGGTTCCCCCCTGCACAATGCCAAATAACGCCTGATCTTGGGGACATTGATGGGCTGCCATACAGCGTTCGAGCCAACGATAGGTACGTTCCGTTGCGGCTTCGACGACTTTTCGTTCTGCTTGCCCTGGGGGACATTCATCAAAAGCCATGATCACGTCTGCCCCTAAAGCATTTTGGATTTGAATCGACTTTTCCGGCGTAATTTCAATCATCCGTCCATCCTTGGGAGAACGAAAAATGACCCCTTTTTCCGAAATCGACCGCAAAGCACTGAGGCTAAATACTTGAAAACCGCCCGAATCCGTCAACATGGGGCCATCCCATCCCATAAACGAATGCAAACCGCCTGCTTTTTCAACAATGGCTTCCCCTGGTTGCAAATGGAGATGATAGGTATTGGATAAGACCATCTGCGCGCCGGTGGTGGCTAATTGGGCGGGAGTAATGCCTTTAACGGTTGCGAGGGTGCCAACGGGCATAAAACGGGGAGTTTCAACAATTCCATGCGGCGTATGCCAAACTCCGGCACGGGCTTTTGTATGGGAACAGTTAGCGTGACACTGATAGGTAAACTTCACAAGCAATAAGTCATAGCGGCTGATCTATTCTCTCAAATTAATTGCCCAAATCTCTCTCCCAGGATTCTTAAATCAGTTCATGATGAGCATTTCCGGCCGAAAAAAATTTGCTATTGTGGTAGGCTAGTTAATCGATCTGGGTTTAACTGAACTTTTTACAGCCTTTACTCTGCATGATTTCCCCTTCTGCTACGGTTGCCCCCCCTCAATTCTCGACGAAAACCATTCGTCCGATTGCAGCAATTTCGATTCACGGGATTGTCTTTGATGGCGATCGCTTACTGGCAGTGGATAACAAAAACGGCTATTTACTGCAAATTGATCCAGTCACGCACAATACCCAAATTCTGAATTCGCAAACTTGGCAGGACTTTATTGGCGCAACGGGGTTGGCGATCGCGGAGGGGCTGCTGTGGTTCACCGCTGGAGACGGGATTTATCATTGCGACTTAGCCAAAGGAGATTTTGAGCCAGAACTCTTTGCCCGCTTAGATTACCCTGTGAGTGGTGTGGCCGTTTGGGAGTCAACCGTTTATGTTACTTGCCAGAAAACAGGGGATATTCTCGTTTTCAATCGTGACACCAAACAGGTGATTATTCGCTTTTATGCCCCTGGAATTGGGGTGGAAAATATCACCATTAAGGGTGAAGAACTGTGGCTTACCGATACCCTAGAGCAATCGGTCTATTGTCTAGATCGGGCAACAGGACAAGTAATTTTTAGTGTCTTGACTCCCTTTGAAACGCCAACCGGATTAGCCTTTTACACCGATCCCACAACCGGAAAAGAAACGCTCTATATCGCCTATGTCCAGCAAGAACCCTATATTCGGGATAATCCCAACGCTGACCCCAACCATGAGTTGCATTATCGCCCCCGCACCTTCATTCATCCCCTCTATTTTCACTACGATCCAGAGAAAAAATTTGCTCTCTCCAATGGCTATCTAGTAGAAATGAGCTATGTGGAGGAATTAGAACCGCTTGATCCTGTTGATCTAAAAAACGTGGAGTGGCGTATTGCTCTGCCCGCCGAAACCCCCCGACAAAAGATCCGCAGCATCGAAGCAATTGGAATGCCGTTTACGGAAATTGATGAAAATGGGCAAAAAATTGCTGTCTTTAAATTCGATAATTTAACGATAGACTCCCGCGCTATCTTTGGTTGGAAAGTGGTGATGGAAGTATGGAGTATTAAATATCGCGTTCTACCTAAAGATTGTGAGAATACCCCAGCCTTACCCAGAGGTTTTGCGGAACGTTATTTAGTCGATAACGATAATCTGGCGATGGATACGGATATTATTATTCGGGCAGCATCGGAGGCGATCGCGCGGGAAACGAATCTCCTGCGAAAAATGTACAGTATCCGTAACTATGTTTACGATAAGCTTTCCTACGGCATTAAACCCCATATTGATACCCCTGATTTGGCCCTAAGACGGGGTGTGGGTTCCTGCGGTGAATATGTCGGCATTTTACTCGCCCTAGCCCGTTTAAACGGTATCGCTTGCCGCACCGTTGGTCGTTACAAATGTCCTGCCTATCCCCTCAATCGTCACATCCCAATGGAACCCGATTTTAACCATGTTTGGCTGGAATTCTATATTCCTGGGTTTGGCTGGCTACCGATGGAATCCAATCCCGACGATTTAGCCGATGGGGGCCCCTATCCTACACGCTTCTTTATGGGTCTAGCCTGGTATCACGCCGAAATGGCCAAGGATGTTCCCTTTGCTTTATTAATTAGTGACGGCATTCCGGTTAATAAACAACGGGTTTCCATTGGAGAGTTAGCCATCAATCATGTTCAATTTACGATTCTGGATGAGCTATCCCCTGAACCTTAACCCTTTGAGGAAGACTAAAAAGTTATCAAGCTAGGACATTAACCAACCAAATAGTTCATTAATGCTGATTTGCAAATCTCCCGCAAAAAGGGGAACAGGAATAAGGCTTTCTTTCTCGTCAATAATTTTAACTTGTTCATTGGGCAGATAGACTAATACCGTTTGTTCCTTTGGGTCTATGAGCCAGCCCACTTGGGTTCCATTGTGTAAACAATACAAAATATTTTTGATAACGCGGATAGGACTCTGCTCAGGGGACAAAATCTCAATTGTCCAATCAGGAGCCCGTTCAAAAAAATCGGCAATTTCCCCCGACGCATCACGGGGAATACGAGCTTGAGTAAAAACGGCAATATCGGGAACAATAGAGCGAGATGCTTCACGATTACCAGTAGAATTCCCAAAGGTACACCGTAGCTCAGAAAATGCTAACCCCAGACGTTGGGAAGCAAGCACCTGGTTAATTCTTGCCGCTAGTAGGGTTTGTAAGAGACTATGTTTTCCCTTGGGCATTGGTTTTTGTTGGATAGTGCCATTGATATATTCTTGAGCGGGTTTCGTTTCTGGCAAGCTCAGAAATTCTGCCAAAGAAATTGATGGTGTCGGGACTGTAACCATAGATGAGGCTCACGCAAAAAAGTCATCCTATCCGAATTATAAGTTTTCCGTTGGAATTGTCAGTAAAAAGGATAAAAAAAGGCACATATAATGCGCCCTGGTTAGGAATTAATTGCAATAAATTAGAAATTACTCAAAATCGCCGTCTTCTAAGTCCTCCTCATCGCCAGAAGAAATGGGTAAGCTTAAAGAGCCAATTTCTAACTTTTCGCGGACTTTTTGTTCTACCTCGGCGGCAATTTCGGGGCGTTCTTCCAAATACTTCATGGCATTATCGCGACCTTGGGCAATATTTTCACCGTTGTAGCTGTACCAAGCCCCTTTACGAACAATTACGTCGGTTCGTTCCGCTAGATCCACCATGCAACCGACTTGGGAAATGCCAGAACCAAAAATAATGTCAAATTCTGCAATGCGGAAGGGGGGAGCCACTTTGTTTTTCGCAACTTTTACCTTGGCTCGAATCCCGTATTCACCTTCACTGCCTTTTTTAAGGGTTTGAATACGACGAATATCTAGGCGCACAGAAGCATAAAACTTTAGAGCGGTTCCCCCTGTGGTAACTTCGGGGCTGCCATAGGTGACACCAATTTTTTGTCGGAGTTGGTTTAAGAAGACCACAATGCACCCTGAGCGGCCAATATTGCCCGCAATTTTCCGCAGAGCTTTACTCATTAAGCGAGCCTGTAAACCCACTTGATTATCGCCCATTTCTCCTTCAATTTCTGCACGGGGAACGAGGGCTGCAACGGAGTCCACCACAATTAGATCAACCACAGAAGAACGCACTAACTGATCGACAATTTCTAAGGCGGCTTCTCCTGTATCGGGTTGGGCAACGAGCAAATTTTCAATATCAACACCGACAGCAGAGGCATAGGTAGGGTCGAGGGCGTGTTCTGCATCAATAAAGGCTGCTACCCCACCGGCTTTTTGAACTTCCGCTAAGGCATGGAGGGCTAGGGTTGTTTTTCCTGAACTTTCTGGGCCATAAATTTCGACAATTCGTCCTTTGGGTAAGCCGCCACCTAACGCTAAATCTAAAGTTAATGCGCCGGTCGGGACGGTTTCTACGCGCATTTGGGCCGCATCCCCTAAACGCATAATGGAGCCTTTACCGAAACTCCGTTCAATTTGATTAAGAACTACACTCAGGGTTTTATCGCGATCCGAACTATTGGTTGTGGTAGCCATTAACGCCTCAGAAAATCTTTCAACAAGAATGATCTAGTACAAAGGTTTTTATTGTAACCTATTTTTTAGGGAGCTTGCCTAAATTTTTCAAGGATTTGATTGCTTAAATCGGGATTTGCTGACTTTATGGGGTTTCATCTCTGGTTAAAACTTCAACAGAGCGCGATCGCCCCATTAAGATAGAAAGAGTATGCCTAACTGCCTAGAGATTGCGAATGACTAGTACCCTTGTTTCTTCTCCTTGTCTGAATGCACCGACTGTCCATAGGCTTCCCAATGGCTTAACCATTATTGCGGAACAATTACCTGTTGAGGCGGTGAATTTAAATATTTGGTTACAGGTGGGATCGGTGTTGGAGGACGATGGGATTAATGGGATGGCTCATTTTTTAGAACACATGATTTTTAAAGGCTCTTCTCAATTAGCGAGTGGAGACTTTGAAAAGGCGATCGAAGAACGGGGGGCAGTTACCAATGCGGCAACCAGTCAAGAATATACCCACTACTACATTACGGCGGCTCCCAAGGATTTTGGCGATTTGGCCCCGTTACAATTGGAAGTCCTCTTAAATGCCAGTATTGCGGATGAGCCGTTTGAACGGGAAAAATTAGTGGTTTTAGAAGAAATTCGCCGAGCGGAAGATAATCCTCAACGACGGGTATTTAATGAGGTGATGCAAGTTGGCTTTGAGCAATCTCCCTATTGTCGTCCTGTGTTGGGTTCAACGTCGATTATTGAACAATTAAAACCCCAGCAAATGCGGAACTTTCATGCCAATTGGTATCAACCTTCACGAATGACTGCGGCAGTGGTGGGGAATTTACCGACGGAGGAACTGATCGGTATTGTCGCTGAGAGCTTTTCGCAAACCTATACGATCAAGTCTCCTGCTGAAGTTTTACCTATTCCCACTTTACAAGCTTGGCAACCGTTTACAAGTATTGTCAGCCGAGAAGGGGTGGATGAAACGCTTCAACAAGCTCGTCTGATTTTGATGTGGCGGGTGCCGGGGTTACAGGATTTAGAACAGACCTACGCCCTGGATGTCTTAGCCGCTATTTTGGGCAGGGGAAAGGTTTCTCGTTTAGTCTGGCAATTGCGGGAAGAACGCGGTTTACTGACTTCTATTAGTGCCCATAATATGACCTACGGAAATCAGGGATTATTCTATATTGCGGCTCAGTTACCCTCGGAAAATGTGGAAACGGTAGAGGCGGCAATTTTGGCACAAATTCAACAAATTCAAGAGAACTCAGTGACTGAAATAGAACTCGCTCGTATTCGGACGCAGGTGGCGAATCGCTTTATTTTTAGTAACGAGCGGCCTAGCGATCGCGCTAATTTGTATGGTTATTATTATTCCCAATTGCAATCTTTAGAGCCTGCCTTAACCTATCCTCAGGTGATTCAATCCCTACAACGGGAAAGCTTACAACGAGTGGCGCAGCACTATTTATCTCCTGAGAATTACGGGAGGGTCGTGGTTCGCTGTCAATAGTCCAACGGGGGAAATTTAGCAAATGGTTTAGGGTAAACCTAAAATTTTTGTTAACATGGGAAAATGTTAAGAACTGTTATGCCATTATCTATGACCCTTTTCTCCTCCCATGAATATCCCCTCTCACTCCGTTATACTCTTGGTAGATGGCTACAATATCATTGGCCATTGGACTTCGCTTAAGCAAACTCGCGATCGCTATGGTTTAGAAATTGCCCGACAAGAATTAGTCGAAGCCTTGATCAACTACACGACCCATCAGGGCTATAAAACGCAAATTGTTTTTGATTCCCAATATCAGAAAACCCCTAGCACAGAAGAATCCTACGGCCCCCATCTTTCGGTTTATTTCACAGCTTGGACACAGACAGCTGATACGTATATTGAAAAATATTGTGCTGCTTTTTCCCGTCAGAATAGTCGCCTCACCTCTCGCCTCATTGTGGCCACCTCTGATCGAGATCAACGCTTAACGGTTACAGGTTACGGTGCAGAATGGATGTCTGCTCAACTGCTGGATCAAAATGTTAATCAAAGTGTGCAAAGTGTGAAACGTCAACAGCGATCGCGCTCAAAACCCGCTAGTCGTCTGCTTTATCACTCCTTAGATCCCAAAGCGCAACAAAAATTAGCTCAATGGCGGCATGGTCTTTAAGCAGTGGTCAAGGAAACGCTCATTAACAGGAGACAAAGCAGATAGAATAATTTAAGCCGTTTTGATAGATGCTTTAATCTTTATGACTACCCATTTCATCACCGCCGAAATTGATCTTCAGGAATCTCCCGTTAAACTACAACAAGAAATTGAAGCAGAATTGGAAAAACGGGGTGAACCATTACGTTGGGCCATTACTGCCATTGATACCGAACAGCAGAAAGCCCACATCGAAGCGATTGTTACGGTAAATACCCCGTAAGATTTATTTTTTAGAAAAATTTCTTGAATCCTGTGACGTATAACGTTGTTTTAATTGTCCCAACAGGAATCGGTGCGGCTATTGGTGGCTATGCGGGGGATGCTTTACCGATCGCGCGAACCATGGCCCAAGTCTGCGATCGCCTGATTACCCATCCCAATGTCATGAATGGGGCCCAACTCTACTGGCCCATTGCCAACGCCCTTTATGTGGAAGGTTACGGTTTAGATCAATTTGCCCAAGGAAACTGGGGATTGCAGCCTATTCAACCCAATCGCGTCGGTTTAATTCTCGATCAGGGCATTGAAGACGATTTACGGCTGCGTCATTTACAAGTTGCTGATGCTACCCGTGCCACCTTGGGCTTAAATCTGACGGATTATGTCATTACCGATGCCCCTTTAAATGTGGAATTACGAATTACCGAATCAGGCACCAGTTGGGGAACCATTGGCAATCCGGGGAGTTTATTACGGGCCGCCGAAACCCTCATTCAACAGGCCCAGGCAACCGCGATCGCTGTGATTGCCCGTTTTCCCGATGATGTAGATAGCGTCATTCTCACCAGTTACCGTCAAGGCAAAGGGGTTGATCCCCTATCGGGTGCGGAAGCGGTTATTTCCCATCTCATTGTGCGTCAATTCCAAATTCCCACAGCCCACGCCCCTGCTCTCAGTCCCTTACCCCTCGATTCTTCCATTTCTCCCCGTTCAGCCGCTGAAGAAATTGGCTATACCTTTCTGCCCTGCGTTTTAGTGGGATTAAGCCGCGCCCCACAATTTGTAGCCCAACCCACCATCGATAGCCTTTGGGCAAATCAGGTTAACGCCTTAGTCATTCCCGCCAGTGCCGCAGGTGGCAGTGCAACCCTGAATTTTAGCCAACAAAATTGCTTAATAATTGCTGTCGAAGAAAATCACACAGTATTACAAGTTCCTCCCGAATCATTAGGAATCAAGGCAATTAGGGTAAACTCGTATTTAGAGGCATTAGGGGTTTTAATTGCCCACCGTGCAGGGATTAATTTAGAATCCTTTCGCCCCAATCTCTCTTCTTTACGCCCTATCTCCTAAAAAGCTGTGACCCAGTCTAATAAATCTGACTTTGACCCCCTGAGCCGTACTCAAATCCTGATAGTGATGGCTGTTACTGCCATTATCTTACTGGTGGTCGCTAAGATTTGGCAAAAATTGGGGGACGTTTCCCTCTTACGCTTAACCTTTAACCCCCGTGCTTATTTTCTGGGAATTGCTTTGGCCGGAGGTATTGTGATAGCCAGTAGCTTGATCTATCGCCTTTGGCCCGCCTATCGTCAAAGTGCGGATGGTTACCTAGAATTAGTCATTAAGCCATTGGTTTGGCCCGATTTAATTTGGTTGGGATTGTTGCCAGGATTAAGCGAAGAATTATTATTTCGGGGAGTCATGCTGCCTGCCTTGGGGCTAGATCTCACTGCCGTCATTGTGTCGAGTTTAGTTTTTGGGGTTTTGCACTTAAGTGGGGTACAGCAATGGCCCTATGTGGTTTGGGCAACCGTAGTCGGTTTTGCGTTGGGTTATACGGCGTTAATTACTGGCAATTTACTGATTCCCATCATTGCCCATATTTTGACGAATTTAATTTCTAGCAGTCTGTGGAAATTTAATAATCAGTAGTTTACATGATTGGGAAGGTGACGTGAATCCCTGATCGCGCTAATCGGTAACAAATCGCTAAACTTTATTGAGATGGGGAGTGCGTCAGAAACAGGATCACAGTACGATAAGATCATAGACTTGTAGCAAAATGTGTTGACATAAAATTTTCCGCAATGGTTAACCAAGCATCGGCGATCGCTCCCAATGAAGCCCCATCGATAAAATTGCCTCGAACCAGTGAATCCGAGCAACTCAAACGCATTCGCCACACGACCTCTCACATCATGGCAATGGCCGTGCAAAAGCTGTTTCCCAAAGCGCAAGTCACCATTGGCCCCTGGACAGAAAACGGATTTTATTACGACTTTGATAGCCCTGAACCCTTTACCGAACAGGATCTCAAGGCAATTAAAAAGGAAATGATTAAGATTATTAATCAAAAGTTGCCGGTCTTGCGGGAAGAAGTCAGCCGAACCGAAGCCGAAACTCGAATTAAAGCCATTAACGAACCCTACAAACTAGAAATTTTAGACGGTATTCAAGAACCGATCACGATTTACCATTTAGGCGATAAATGGTGGGATCTCTGTGCAGGCCCGCATTTAGAAAATACCACAGACATTAATCCCAAGGCGATCGATCTCGAAAGTGTAGCGGGAGCCTACTGGCGCGGCGACTCTAACAACGCCCAACTGCAACGCATCTATGGGACTGCCTGGGAAAATCCTGAACAATTAGCGGAATACAAACGGCGCAAAGAGGAAGCCTTAAAACGGGATCACCGCAAGTTAGGAAAACAACTGGGTTTATTTCTCTTTTCCGATGATGTAGGGCCAGGTTTACCCCTCTGGACACCGAAAGGAACAATTATTCGCTCTTTATTGGAAGATTTCCTGAAACAGGAACAGTTAAAACGAGGTTATCTTCCTGTTGTTACACCTCACATTGCTAGGGTTGATCTCTTTAAAACTTCTGGTCATTGGCAAAAGTACAAAGAAGATATGTTTCCCATGATGGCGGAGGATGAAAAATCCGTCGAGTTAGAACAGGGTTTTGTCCTTAAACCGATGAATTGCCCGTTTCATATCCAAATTTATAAAAACGAATTGCGTTCCTATCGAGATTTGCCTTTACGCTTAGCGGAATTTGGAACCGTTTACCGTTATGAACAATCAGGCGAATTGGGGGGATTAACCCGTGTAAGGGGCTTTACCGTTGATGATTCCCACCTATTTGTCACCCCTGAACAGTTAGATGCAGAATTTTTGAGCGTGGTGGATCTGATCCTGTCGGTGTTTAAGAGTTTACAGCTCAAGAACTTTAAAGCCCGTCTTTCCTTCCGAGATCCCGAATCGGATAAATACATTGGCTCGAATGAAGCTTGGGAAAAGGCACAGGGAGCCATTCGTCGGGCGGTGCAAACCTTGGGTATGGATTATTTTGAGGCTCCAGGAGAAGCGGCATTTTATGGGCCGAAATTAGACTTTATTTTCCAAGATGCCCTAGAACGGGAATGGCAATTGGGAACGGTACAAGTTGACTACAATTTGCCCGAACGCTTTGATTTGGAATATATTACCAATGATGGTTCTCGTCAGCGACCTGTGATGATTCACCGTGCGCCCTTTGGTTCTTTAGAACGGTTAATTGGCATTTTAATTGAGGAATATGCGGGAGATTTCCCGTTATGGTTAGCTCCGATTCAAGTTCGTTTATTACCCGTGAGTGATGCCCAATTAGATTACGCCAAATCCGTTGCAGGGCAATTACAATCCCTGGGAATTCGAGCAGAAGTGGATACCAGTGGCGAACGCTTAGGCAAGATGATTCGTAATGCAGAAACCCAAAAAATCCCTATTATGTCGGTTATCGGCGCAAAAGAGGCTGAATCTAATAGTTTAAGCATTCGGACTCGTGCTTCGGGAGATTTGGGTATGCTCTCGGTTACTGAAGTTTTGGAGAAAATCCAGTCAGCGATCGCGAACTATACTAATTTTTAGTTAGTGGGCAAATTAAATCTCCCCGATGTTCTGCTCTCTCCCTGACGTAAACATACTTTTTCCGATAAATTGGTTTTGAGTTGAAATTTTTAGCTAATTCAGTCCATACTTTTTCCTCTTGTTATATTAGTTTGCTTCCTTTTTAATTGAAAAAAAGCCTGTTGGTAAAGAATGGATGATAAAAGTCTTGACAACGTTCTATTTAACGAGTTTATCTTGCACTTTTTCGATATTTCATTCAATATTCCAATAGCCCATTTTTACTTAGTTGATTTTTGGAAATAAATTTATGACAGCAAGTAGTCCACAATTGCGATTTTGGGTCGATATGGCTCTAGAATGTGTACGTCGTGACCACACAGCAAGTATTAGCCCTGGCGACCAGAGAGGCCCTTTTCTCACTGCAAGAGCTTTAGGAATGGCATTAGCTGCCCTCAATGATGCTCATGCTTATGCTTCTGATCGTACACCCTTGTTATCACTGGGTGACACTTCAGGTTTATCTAGTGTGACAAATCCTGATGTCGCAGGAGCAGCCGCCTGTGCCCAAGTCCTCAAACTGCGATATCCAAACCAAGCAAGTCTGCTGGAATTAGCATGGATTCGTTGGCTTGAATATTTTGAATTTGGGGCAGAGACGAATTCTGATCAAATAGCAGGACGTAATTTTGGAACAGCAGTTCACCAGTTTGGAAGTGCTGACACGTTTAATGCTGCCGCCGATCAGTACATTCCTAGTGGAGATCCATACACTCATATCGCGCCACCAACCCAGCCAACACAAGCTTACGCAGGGGCGCGATGGGGAGAGTCAAAAGCCTTGCTAGCAACCAGAGTTCCAAATTTTCCATTTCCTCCGGGAAGAATTTCTGACAAAAAAGTGGAGGCAACCAGCCACTATACAGAGGACTTTACCAAGGTTGCGGCAAAAGGTTATATTGATCGCTCCCGCGGTCGTAAGCTTAACGAAGAAGTTATCGGTATTGCTTGGGGCTACGATGGCCCAACAGAAATTGGAACTCCACCTCGGTTATATATGCAGGTAGTACTGACCATACTTGATGCAATTGAAGCTCGGATGACTAGTCAGTTGACTTCTGTGGATGAGTTACAAATTATCGCTGGGGTTGCTATCGCAATGGCAGACGCGGGAATTGATGCGTGGTACTACAAGTACAATCCTGAACATATGATGTGGCGACCAGCAGTGGGTATTCGTAATGCCATAGAAGGAAATGGAGTTGCAGATCTTCATTGGCTCCCTCTTGGTCGTCCCGACACGAACGGATCGGGTACAGCTCTTACGCCTGATTTTCCTGCCTACCCGTCAGGCCATGCAACCTTCGGTGCAACTGCATTTCACTTGTTAAGACTCTTTTTAGTAGAAAAAGGTGTTGCAAGTTTTGACGAAAACGGGGTTGACAACGTGAGTTTTGATTTTGTGTCGGATGAATTTAATGGTCGTAATAAAGATCCCAGAACAATGCAACCACGTGAGCGGATAACCCTTCCTTATTCCAGTTTATGGCAGGCAATCATCGACAATTCAGTAAGCCGTGTGTACTTAGGTGTTCACTGGCAGTTTGATGGTGTTACAATCCGTAATTCAGACAACACAGGTGACGAGTTTGGGGTTCCCGACTCACCCAGTGTTCTAGGTAAAACTGGCGGTGTTTGGCTGGGTATGCAGATTGCCAACCAAATTGCACCGAGCCTTGGTATTACCTCAGAGACTATAGAGGCTTCAAAGAGCTTGTAAAACAAGACGCAGAAGAGCTAAAGGCTTGGTTTGTCTCTCGATAACCCAGCCTTTTATCAAAAAGTCTATTTGAGGCAACCGAATTTTGACTAAGAGGCATATCCCGTTCGGTGCGTACCCATTGAGATTGTCGATTGACTAAAAAAGCGAAGTACAGGGGGATTTTCCACAAAATATAAAAGGGAATCGATAGTAGGGTTTTAGCCGCAATGGTATCTCGTCCAAATTTTGCCCAGGCACTGAGAATCGCGATCGCAAACAGACACCCTGAAGCCATTACAAGAAAAAATGGAAGAATATCTTCAAAATGGTGCAAGTTTAGGCTGGTTAATTGATCGTAAACATTGTCAAAGTTGTATTTATCATCCAGATAATCCCGATATTGTAAAAGGAGAGAAGTTGAATTGTCGAAACTATCCATCCAGAAACTCAATCTTATCAATGAGGATCATTTCTTTATAGGATTGATTAATCTTTTGTAGTTCCTTGAGTTCAGTGTCTAGTTGTGAAAGAGTGAAAATATCAACCAATCTAACTTGACAATCGACACTAAAATTTGTGATTGTCGTTCGTTTAATATTTTGAAAAAATTTAGAATTATTTGCCGTTGTTTGTAGCATTTCTAAGATAGAACTAATTTTTTCTTTTGCTATATGTTTATTTTCTTGGAGATAATTTGCCGTAAATTGCATTTGAGATTTATCTTGGATCTCAATAAAGATTCTCGAATAACCAACGAAAACTGGCAAGTTAGAATCTTTTGTAGGATGATTACGATTGATCAGCGTTGATAAACTTTCTGTTGTTTTAAATAAAATATCCTGTCGGTGAATAACTTTAGCAATCACACAATAATCATGAAACCGATTTACTGCTTTGTAATAAAATGCCAATTCAACATCATCCTTTACCTGCAAAAATGGATCTAAAAAAGATATTTTAATTGGCACATCGATAAAATGCGATTTTTTTAAACCGCATATTTCAACAGTATAAAAAAACATGACGATTGGAGTAGTTGCTAAAGTCTCTAAAGCAATCAAGACACTTGAAGATTGATTATTGACTCAATAAAAACTTCCATTTATCAGGTTCAAACTGCTCTCCTTTTAACATTCGATTCCAATAGAGCCAGGGCAGAACGTAGCGTTTCACCATCCACATACTCCAACGCTCTTGGGTGGGATCGAAGGGAAAGCTCGATTTGGGTTTACTGTCATAGTCAAACTCAGCCATGATGGTTTTGCCGTAACCTGTTACTAAGGGACAGCAGGTATAGCCACCATATTGAGCCTCTAAGGAACGCGATCGCGCCAAAGCCAATAAATTTTGAGCCACTACAGGAGCTTGTTTCCGAATGGCCGCCGCCGTCCGAGAAGTGGGCAAAGAAGACGCATCCCCTAAGCTAAAGATATTGGGATAAACGTTATGTTGCAGGGTAAATTTATTCACATCAACCCAACCCTTACTGGGCCCTTCTTTCCCTGCGAGAGGACTCGTTTTAATAAAATCAGGTGGACTCATGGGGGGCGCAACATGGATCAGGTCGTAATGAACGCTAATCTCTTGAACACCCGCATCGGTGGTGACATCAAAAATGGCTTCTTTGTTGTCGGCTTTAATTTCCTTGAGGTTGTGTTTATAGTTGACTTCAATCCCTTTATTTGCAGCAACTTTCTCTAAGGATTCACAATAGCCAGGAATCCCAAAAATTTTAGCAACCGCGACTTCGTAAATAATTTTGGTCTGATTTCTGACCCCATTTTTTCGGAACGCTTCATCCGCTAAATACATGATTTTTTGGGGCGCACCTGCACATTTAATCGGCGTTGCAGGAAAGGTAAAAACCGCATTTCCGCCTTTAAAGTTATTAATTAATTCCCAGGTATAGGGGGCAAACCGTTTATCGTAATTACTGGTAACGCCATTTTTTCCTAATGCTTCGGGTAAGCCTTTGATTAAATTCCAATCAATTTGAATCCCAGGGCAAACAATTAAATAATCATAAGTAAGATTGCGCCCATCTTGGGTTGTGACCGAATTTTGCTCAGGATTGAACTCACTAACAGCGGTTTTTATCCAATTAGCTCCGGCGGGAATACAATCTTTTTCATCCCTAATGGTATCTTCAAGTTTATAGACCCCGCCACCTACTAATGTCCAAGCGGGTTGGTAGTAATGTTTATCAGACGGTTCAATAATCGCAATATCGAGGTTTGAATCCTGTTTAAGTAATTGAGCAGTAACGGTAATTCCTGCCGCGCCGCCGCCAATAACGAGAATTTGATAGTGATTTTTAATCGAGGTAGACATAAATCGAGGAGAAAGTCAGTTTTACCATTAGTGAATAATGAATGCTGACTCACGATAACTCAACTTTTCGGACTAACCGCATTTCGTTTATAAAAATTTAAGCCCTGTAAAACTATGTTTAAAAAGCCCCCCTACCCCCCAAGATTGGGGGAAAGTTTGACAAGTCCCTCAGTATTGGGGGATTTAGCGGGCAAAATCAAACATTACAAGCAGGTTCTAAAGATTTTTATTGTGTATAAACTTCGATAAGCTGTTGAGATTTCACCCAATTATCGGCATAGGCGATCGCGTCTTCAACGGTTTTCACTTTCCCTTCAATTTGAGCAATTTGGACTTCTGTTAATAAGCGTCCGATCAAGGGGCTGGGTTTTAAGCTTAACTTTTGGATTAGGTCATTGCCTGTAATCAAGGGTTGGGGATGGGCAACGGGATCGGCAGGATCGAGATAACGAGCTAAGAGAAAATGAATGGTTCCCAGATCGAATTGATTGGCTAGGGCAAACAGCATCAAAATGGGAAAATATTTACCCACTTCTAAAAAGAGAAAATACTGCGATCGCAGATTCACTCTTAACTCTTCTTGAGATAACAGAGATAGGGATTTTAAAATCGCAATAACCGCACGGGTTTCCTGCCGAGAATATTTGAGATTATCCAGTTCTAATTCGGCAATTTCCAATAAAGGTGAAACTAAACAAGCTAATTTGGCTGTTTGTACCCCTTTTTTGTCTAAGGCTTGCAGGAAACGGGATAATTCTTCTGGCGTTAAGGTTGCTTTGAGGGTCGCGATCGCCTGATCTACCCGACTCGATTGCTCGATTTTGTCTAAAGTCGCTTGTTTAAACCAGGGCGTTAATAACCCATCCTGCCAAGCCGCCAATAACCAACCGTTGCCTTGGGGATTAGCCAACAGGTAACTTAACTCCGACTGTACCCGTTCAGCCGCTACTTGACCTAATAAAGGTGCCAATTGACGGATGGTTTCCCTGGTGGCGGGATCAATTTGGAAATATAACTGGGCTGCTTGACGATAGGCCCGCAATAACCGCAGGGGATCATCCGCCAAGTTTTCAGCCGCAACCATTTTTAACACCCCTTTTTGCAAGTCTGCACTGCCATTGAGGGGATCAATTAATTTTTCTTCAAGCAAGTTATAGGCGATCGCGTTAATGGTAAAGTCTCGCCGTTGCAGGTCAGCCTCTAGGGAATTTCCTTCCTGTAGAGCAAAATCCACCGTTGCCTGAGGAAAAACAACCCTAGCAATTTGACGAGCTTTATCCAAAACTACAAATCCTACTTTGTACCGTTCCGCGATCGCTTTTGCTGTTTCAATGGCTGCACGGGGTAAAACGAAATCCCAATCCAAATATTCCCGTTTCCGCCCTAATAAGGCATCCCGAACCGCACCGCCGACTAAGCAAGCATCCGCAGGTAGTAATGCCAAATCAAAGGGTAATTGGGAACGAAGACTCGATAATTGGGATAACAAAGACAACATAGGATAGATTAATAAAAATTCAATCTGGGAGTTGACCCAGAATCAAGGGGTCTAAGCTAGAGTAGCAAATAAGGAATTCTCACCGTTTCTCAACTCTAAAGGCCATGTGTATTTGTGTAAACTGCCATTATGTTGATCGCTGTGCCACTTACCACGTCGTTGAGCATCAGCACCAACAACCCCATCTTACTGAATCGCCCGACTTTGAGCCGATAGAACCGAGTATTAATGTTAACATTCGCTCTCAAACTGATTATATCGAAATGGAATGGGATGTCGTCGGTTGCCAGAGTTTCCGTCAAGATACGGGACGTTGGGCAAAATTGCGACCAGGTGAAGCGATCCCAACTTAAGAGCATTTTTGAAAAGCCCCCCTAGCCCCCCAATGTTGAGGGAAATCTTTCAAAGCCCCCCAGTATTGAGGGATTTAGGGGGCAAAATAAAACTTTGTAAACAGGTTCTAAGTTTCACATAAAATATAAATGGCAAAAAAAGACGGTAATTTCATTAAGTTAAAGGCTGAAATCGAGTCTGAGCGAGAGACTGCTTATTTGCTGAAAAGCGAAGTCATGAAAGAAAGACTTTTAGCTGCTAAAAATCGTTCAGATGGCATGACACTTGAGGAAGTCTGTGAAAAACTTGAAATTTAATGTAGTCTCTGAGTTTAAAACTTTTGTCAATTGACAGATGAGAAGCGATCGCGTCAAGATAGAAAGTGATGCGTAAATTTTTGTAAAGCTGGTTACTTAATGTCCTTAGAGTTCTTATCGGTTGATTACATTCAAGAAATTGCACGTCAATACGGTTATTGGGCTGTTTTCATCGGTATTGCTCTAGAAAACACAGGCATTCCTATCCCAGGCGAAACCCTAACCATTGTAGGTGGCTTTTTAGCCGGTAGCGGAGAACTCAATTACTGGCTGGTGTTATTAACCGTCACCACAGGAGCCGTCTTAGGCGATAACTTTGGCTACTGGATCGGACGCTGGGGTGGTTGGTCTTTTTTGGTGAAAGCGGGTCAAGTCTTTAAAATTCCTGAACATAAGCTAGAAGTTGCTCGACGCTATTTTAGTAACAATGCGGCTAAAGCGGTATTTTTTGGACGTTTTGTAACTTTACTGAGGGTTTTTGCTGGGCCGATGGCGGGGATTGTGCAAATGCCCTATTCCCAATTTTTACTCTGTAATCTGGGCGGTGCTACCCTCTGGGCCAGTGTTACGGTAACGCTTTCCTTTTTCTTGGGTCGTTTGATGCCCTTGGAACAAGTCATGGCTTTATTGACCAAGTTTGGATTGATTATTTTAATTGTGGTCGTGATTTCGGCGATCGCGTTGGCTTTGGTGGAATTTTCTAAGTCCAAAGTGGAACTTAAAGAGTAGTTTTTTAGGCAGTTTAACAACGAGAAAAAATCTGTTGAATCATGCGCTGAGCTTGCGATCCATAGCCTCCACCAAACAAATTAAAGTGGTTCAGAATGTGATAAAGATTATACAAAGTTTTCCGTTGAGAATAGCCCTCATCTAAAGGAAAAACGTTGTTATAACCCTGATAAAAGGCCCTCGGAAAGCCCCCAAATAATTCCGTCATGGCCATATCCACTTCGCGATCGCCCCAGTAGGCCGCTGGATCAAAAATAATCGGTTCCCCTGTTCTTAAAATCGCCGCATTTCCTGACCATAAATCCCCATGTACTAAGGACGGTTGCGGGTTCCTATCGGCTAAATAAGCCCGTGTTTTTTCAATCACTTCTTGAACATTGCCAAAATTTCCGCCCTTACGTTGAGCCAGTTTTAACTGATAACCGATGCGATATTCAGCAAAAAAATCGGCCCAATCATTTGTCCAAGGGTTAACTTGCGGCGTGGAACCAATGGTATTATCCCGATCCCAGCCAAATTGAGTTGAACCTGTATAAAGGTGCATCGCTGCTAATTGTCGCCCCATCTCTGTCCAACCGCTTGTCGTGCCGCTTCCCATTTCTAAATTTTCTAAAACCAAATAACAGGAACGTTCTGCAATGCCCCAACAAATCACCTGGGGAACTCGGATCGTCTGCGTTGCTAACATTTGTTGCAATCCCAACGCTTCAGCCACAAACATTTCCTGTTGAGAAGCCTGATTGATTTTGACAAAATAGCTTAAGCCCTTACCCGACACGGTATAACCTTGATTGATACAGCCCCCACTAACAGAGCGTTTTTGTTCAATTTCAAACGGTTGCTGAATAGCTTGGCTAATTTGTTGCGCGATCGCTGACCACATGGCATACACTCAAAACGTTTTCCTGTTATCCTACATTTTCCCTAAGTCAGTAACAATAACACCGCGTTAATTCACCAAAAAAGGGGCATCGTGTACCCCCAAATCAAAGAATTATTAACTATTCACTATTAACTATTCATTAATGCGTCTGCAAGGGATCGGCAATATATTGGAACTTCGGCTCGGAATTCCAAGGGCCGCGCTCATCTTGCCCATTTTGTGACAGATTATAGTAAATATTCACCGTACTATCTGGGGGAACATTGCCAAATAGCGGATCAGTCAATTTACCCAAAGAATCTAAGGCTTGCATAAACATTTCCGTATGGGAAATCTCCCGTGTCAGCAAGTAAACCAGCGATCGCTTTGTTCCTGGATCAGGCGCGAGTTTGACTAATTCCTCATAGGTTTGACGCGCACCCCCTTCAGCCCCAATATTTGCCCGTAAGTCACGAACGAGATCTCCTCCTTCATTAACGTAGGCAGCCGTCCAAGATTGACCTTGACTATCTAATAAATGGGGGCCAACGCCTCGGACAGCAAATAGGGTACTTTTATAGGCTTCTGTCTGATCCGTATTTTTGGTATGAGCCTCAATGAGTTTGCCGACAACTTCTAAGTGGCTAAATTCTTCAATGGCAATATCCTGTAACATATCGCGGATGCCAGGATGCTCACAGTGAAACGATTGCGTCCAATACTGTAAAGCGGCCGTTAATTCTCCCGTTGCACCGCCAAATTGCTCTAATAATAACTGAGCAAATCGCGGATTCGGTTGATCGACTTTAACGGTCTGAATCGTTTCTTTTTTATGAAAAAACATGATTTTATTGTCCTTTTTGGGCCAAGATGGTGATCAGTTTAAGCATCTAAAAAATATTTAATGCCTCATTCTAAAGCCAGCTTAAAAAGTTAATTTTATAAAAGCCTCGCGCCCAAGACAGAGATAAAAGTAAGATGGAGAAAATTTTTGCATGATGTTAGGAAAATAGACTTATTCCTCTCTCATTACTTATCTTTCTTTTATCACCAATTGACTTTCTAGACCGATATTTTCTTCGGGAAATCGTTAATTTGAGGTGCCCTTTAGCAAAACTCTCATGAAAAAAGGATGGTCTTTAAACCATCCCCTTCCGTTGAGTTAATTGGCAATTTTGAGGAATTAAGCTAAAGCTGCCATTTTCACGTCATTACTAGACAAAATTTCTTGGAGTTCTTCCGAGTCAACCGTTTCTTTTTCAACCAAGAGTTCAGCTAACTTGTCCAAAATGGAACGATTGTTTACTAAAACGTCTTTAGCCCGTTGATAAGCTTGGTCTACCAATTGACGAACTTCTTCATCAATCGTTGCTGCGGTTTCATCAGAAAAGTCACGGTCAGACGCAATATCCCGCCCCATGAACACCCCACCATTTTGTCGTCCTAAAGCAACTGGGCCAAGGCGATCGCTCATGCCAAATCGAGTAATCATCTGACGAGCAACCCGCGCCACCTGCTGTAAATCATTGGAAGCTCCAGTGGTGACTTCTTCTTCCCCAAAGATAATTTCTTCCGCAATCCGACCACCCAAGGCAACGGCCATTTGATTTTGCAGATAGGAGCGAGAATATAAACCCGATTCCATGCGGTCTTCACTGGGCGTAAACCAAGTTAAGCCACCGGCACGACCACGGGGAATAATACTAATTTTTTGAACGGGGTCATAATCAGGCATTAAAGCACCGACTAAGGCATGACCTGCTTCGTGGTAAGCCACTAAGGTTTTGCGTTTTTCGCTCATTACCCGATTCTTTTTCTCTGGGCCGGCTAGGACGCGATCGATCGCATCATTCACTTCATCCATTGAGATTTCGGTTAAGTTACGACGGGCTGCCAAGATAGCCGCTTCATTTAATAAGTTGGATAAGTCGGCTCCTGTAAAGCCAGGGGTACGACGAGCAATTTTATCGAGATCTACATCTTTTGATAGGGTCTTACCACGAGCGTGAACATTGAGAATTTCTTTACGACCTGCGTAATCGGGGCGATCAACCACTACTTGACGGTCAAAACGACCTGGGCGTAATAAAGCAGAATCGAGAACATCAGGACGGTTGGTGGCCGCAATAATGATGATGCCCGTATTCCCTTCAAAACCATCCATTTCCGTTAAGAGTTGGTTTAAGGTCTGTTCCCGTTCATCGTTACCGCCACCGAGACCGGCACCCCGTTGACGACCGACTGCATCAATTTCATCGATGAAGACGATACAAGGCGCACTAGCTTTGGCTTGTTCAAAAAGGTCACGGACGCGAGAAGCACCCACCCCGACGAACATTTCCACAAATTCAGAACCAGAGATCGAGAAGAAAGGAACCCCTGCTTCTCCTGCAACGGCTTTGGCTAAAAGGGTTTTTCCTGTTCCAGGCGGGCCGACTAATAAAACCCCTTTCGGAATTTTTGCGCCAATAGCGGTGAAGCGATCAGCATTTTTCAAAAAGTCAACCACTTCAGCCAGTTCTAACTTGGCTTGTTCAATCCCTGCCACATCACCAAAGGTCACTTGGGTTTGGGGTTCCATTTGCACTCTGGCTTTGGATTTCCCGAAGTTCATGGCTTGAGAACCGGGGCCGCTTTGAGCGCGACGTAATAAAAGGAAAAGACCGACTAATAAAAGGATGGGTAAGAATAAGCTGCTGGCAACCCGTAACCAGAAACTATCATCGCTCTGGGGCTGAACGGCAATATCGACACCATTTTTCGTCAGAATATTAATAAGGTCGGGGTCATTGGGCAGATTAACGAGGAAAGGCTGTCCCCCTGAAGGGTTGGGAACTTGCGCTTGGGTTCGGTCTGCACTAAGATTTACCCGATCAATTTTTTTAGTTTCAACTTGATGTATAAAATCGCTATAACTTAAAACTTCTCGGCTTTGGGGCTGTCTGTCTAAAAATGCGGAAGCGAGAGCAAGAACGACAATTAGAAGTAGGGCATACAGTCCAGCATTACGCCATTTTTTATTATTTTTGTTCACGCGGTGTTTCTCCTAGAGAGTAGAGATTAGGATGATTATTTAGGGGATTAAAAGATAAATCAGGGCAATCCATGAGTGCTTGTTAACTTATGTTAACCTTTCTCAGAAAGAATTGACTAGAAGATTGCCAAAATTCCCAGGATGGTGTTTAGGGGGAATGGAGATCAGTAAGAACGCTACTAAGAGCGATGAAACATCTTGTTTTCGGATTGAGTCTTTAGCCAAAGAAGAAAACTCCGTTTTTAAAATAGGAACAAGCCACGTTAGGGAGACCACTGCTGGATATGAGGAATGTCATTACGGTTGTTGCTTTAATGGTTTCAATAATCGGTATTTTTGTTTCGCTAGCGCGGGAAGAGTTGCGTTGTCGTCTGGGTTTACAGTCTGCTGAATGCCGATCATTTATCCCTAATTCTAATGAATTAACCAATCATTCTAAGCCAACGTCTCCAAATGTAAAGGAGTCCCTATCGGAGTCATCTACTACGCCGCTAGTAACCCCTCGACAGTCATCTACCGAGTCGCGATCGCCGGAAAAAAATGCTGAACCCACTCCAGAAACCTCCGGGACTAAAATTTTGAAATCGACGGGGGAAAAACTGACTCAGCCAACCGAAGGGGTTAATCCTGAAGCCTCTCCTGCGGAAAGTTCAGTCAACCAAGTTTCTCCCCCCCAAACCGCTGATGCTGCGCCCCCTCCTCAGGAATCCGGTCAGCTTGAACCGAAACCCGATCCAGCGATCGCTCATGAGCAAAAACCAGACCCCCCCCAATCTCACGAGAATCAGCCCATTCAAGTGATTCCTCCAACGGAAAGCCCTCAACCTTAATCTTCTCTTAAAACTAATCCGAAAAAAGCCTTAAGTTCAGATAGAAAAATAAAAGTTACCCTTAAAATTAAGGGCAAATGTTTTTTATCTATACATTGTTTTATCTTCTGTTCTCGGCCAATTTTTACCGTCATTCAGCGAGAAATGCTGATTAAAACATTTTTAATGAATCTCATTAACTAATACTTAAAATTACGGCTTTTCCAGAATTCATTTTTCTTAATTCTTCAAATCTCTTACACTCACTACCCTTAGGCTGTCTATGGATTTATTAACGTCCTTCTCCCAAATTACCGTTGAAGATGACCGCACGGGTTTAAGTATTACCACCTTAAAGCGCGCCCTGGCTGATAATTTGTTTTATCTTCAAGGGAAGTTTCCTGGAATTGCGACGAAACATGATTGCTATATGGCTTTAGCCTATACTATCCGCGATCGCCTCCTGCAACGCTGGCTGAATACCAATCAAACCTATCTGACAACGGATCACAAAATTGTTTGTTATCTCTCAGCCGAATTTCTAGTGGGCCCCCACTTAGGCAATAACTTAATCAACTTAGGGATTTGGGAACCCGTTCAACAAGCGGTAGAGGAATCAGGCTTAGACCTCGAAGAATTAATCAATCTAGAAGAAGAGCCAGGTTTAGGTAATGGGGGCTTAGGTCGTTTAGCCGCTTGCTACATGGATTCTTTGGCTACTTTGGAAATTCCCGCGATCGGCTATGGTATCCGCTACGAATTTGGCATTTTTGATCAAATCATTAAAGACGGTTGGCAAATTGAAATTACGGATAAATGGTTGCAATATGGCAATCCTTGGGAATTAGCCCGACCCGAAGCCGCCGTTAAGGTTAAATTTGGGGGATATACCGAATCCTATACCGATGAGGAGGGAGAATATCGGGTGCGCTGGGTTCCCAATCATGAAGTTCAAGGGATTCCCTACGATACACCGATTTTAGGCTATAAAGTCAATACTGCGAATACCATGCGGCTCTGGAAAGCGGAAGCGGCAGAATCCTTCAATTTTCAACGCTTTAATGTGGGGGATTACTATGGAGCCGTTAACGATAAAGTTGCTTCAGAAAATTTGACAAAAGTTCTCTATCCCAACGACGAACAAATCCAAGGTAAAGAACTGCGATTAATGCAGCAATTTTTCTTTGTTTCCTGTTCTCTACAGGATATGATTCGCATTCATCTGTTTAAGCGGGATTCTTTGGAAACCTTTGCGGAAAATTTCTCGGTGCAGCTAAATGATACCCATCCCGCCATTAGTGTGGCTGAGTTAATGCGTTTATTGGTGGATGAGCATCACTTAACTTGGGAAAAAGCTTGGGAAATTACCCAAAAAACCTTGAGCTACACCAATCATACGCTGTTGCCTGAAGCCTTAGAAAAATGGTCATTAAAACTATTTGGATCGTTGCTGCCCCGCCATTTAGAAATTATCTATGAAATCAATCAACGCTTTCTGGATCAGGTACGTCTGCGCTATCCTAATAATCCTCAAAAATTAGCGAGTTTATCACTCATTGATGAAACAGGGGAAAAATATGTGCGGATGGCCAATTTAGCGTGTGTGGGTTCCCATGCCATTAATGGGGTTGCAGCGTTGCATTCTAAGTTGCTAACGGAAACGACATTGCGAGATTTTTATGAACTTTGGCCCCATAAATTTAGTAATAAAACCAATGGGGTAACGCCACGTCGTTGGATTGTGTTGAGTAATCCCAAATTAAGTCAATTAATTACGGACAAGATTGGAGACAGTTGGATCAAAAATCTCGATCAATTAAGACAGTTAGAAAGTTGTGCCGAAGATAGTCAATTCCGTTCCCAATGGCGGCAGATTAAACGCAGTGTTAAGCAGGATTTAGCCCGTTACATTGAACAAAAAAATAGCATTATTGTCGATCCTGATTCAATTTTTGATGTTCAGGTAAAACGGATTCATGAATATAAGCGGCAACATTTGAACGTACTGCATATTATTCATTTGTATCTACAGTTAAAAAATAATCCTGATTTAGACATTGCGCCTCGAACTTTTATCTTTGGCGGAAAAGCGGCTCCAGGTTACTTCATGGCGAAGTTAATCATTAAGTTTATTAACTCCGTAGCTGATATGGTCAACCGTGATCCCTTCATCCGCGATCGCCTCAAAGTCGTTTTCTTGAGTGATTACAATGTCAAATTAGGGCAACGGGTCTATCCCGCAGCCGATTTATCGGAGCAGATTTCCACCGCCGGCAAAGAAGCATCGGGAACGGGCAATATGAAGTTTTCCATGAATGGGGCCTTAACCATTGGCACTTTAGACGGAGCGAATGTGGAAATTCGAGAAGAAGTCGGTGCAGAGAACTTTTTCCTATTTGGCTTAAAAGCCGAAGAAGTCTTGAAAAAACAGCAGGAAGGTTATCGTCCTTGGGAATATTACGAACAAAATGGAGAACTTAAAGCGGTCATTGATCTGATTAATTCAGGTTTCTTTGCCAATGGAGATGGGAATTTGTTCCGTCCCTTAACCGATTCTTTGCTGTATGCGGATCCTTACTTTTTATTGGCTGATTTTCAATCCTATGTGGACTGTCAAGACCAAGTGAGTCAGACCTATCAAAATCCCGATCATTGGTCAAAAATGTCGATTCTCAACGTTGCTCGTATGGGAAAATTTTCCTCTGATCGCTCGATCCGAGACTATTGCCAAGATATCTGGAATATTGATTCGGTTTTCGTGGAATTGCAGGATCTCTGTCCAGATGGCCAGTGTTCACTTTTTTCCCATAACATTTTAGGAAAAACCGTTGAATCAGAGCGTCTCCCCTTTAAGATGACTTAGGGGTCTGGCTGGGGTCATCCCTGCGGTAGTCGGTCATAAAGCTCAAAAGACGATGGGCTAATTCTAATTTGCGACAGGAATTAATCCGTTGTTGCTGCCCGTGTTTATCTAAAAAAACCGCTTCATTCGTATCCGAACCAAAACCGGCATTGTCTCGATCTATTGGGTTCGCCACAATCAGATCCAGCCCTTTTCGCTGTAATTTTTCCCTCGCAGGCGGAATAATATCCCCTGTTTGGGCCGCAAAACCGACAAGTATTTGATGGGGTTGCTTTAACTGGCTCAATCGCGCCACGATATCGGTTACGGATTGCAACTCTAGGGCTGGGGGTAAGGCTTTTTTCGGTAATTTATCACTACTATAGTGAGCAGGTTTAACATCGGCGACCGCAGCGGCCATAAGGACATAATCAGCTTGAGGGAGTTGTTGAATGAGGCTTTTCTCCATTTGCGCTGCACTCACAACGGGAATTCGTTGTAATCTTTCTGATGCGGGAATGGTTATTTCCGATAGGGGCCCATGAACCAGGATGACGGACGCTCCCCGATCTAAGGCCGCTTGGGCGATCGCCAGGCCCATTTTTCCGGTAGAGGGATTGCCGATAAATCTCACTGGGTCTAAATATTCCCTGGTGCCTCCTGCGCTAATTAATAGGGTTTTTCCCTGTAAGTCTTGTTTGCCTTGGGTAAAGCTCAAGGATTCTAAGGCTTTTACAATAGCAATAGGTTCGGCTAAACGGCCACTCCCGACGCGATCGCAAGCCAATAATCCCGCACCAGGGCCGACAGAAAGATAGCGCGGATCCTGGGTTAATAGCTGCCAGTTTCGCTGTACAGCCGCCTGTTCCCACATTTCTGTATTCATGGCAGGAGCCAACAAAATGGGACAACGGGAAGCCAATACCGTATTGGTTAATAAATTATCCGCCATCCCATAGGCTAATTTAGCTAAAGTCTGAGCAGTGAGGGGAGCAATTAAAAACATCTCAGCCCATTCCCCTAATTCAATGTGGAGAGGACGGCGATAGAGCGGTTGCCAAAAGTCCTGATCCGTATAGGCTTGATGACGGCTGAGGGTTGCAACGGTCAGCGGTGTAATAAATTGTTGAGCCGTTTCCGTTAAGATCACCCGAACTTCGGCCCCTGCCTGAAACAATTGGGAAATGACTTCACAAACCTTATAGGCGGCGATTCCACCACTAATTCCGACTAAGATCCGCTTTTGGCTCAACATTGCATTTTAAGTTTTTCCCATTTTTAAGATTCATCATAGGCTTCGATATCCAGCAAGTAGAGGTAAGGTTCAGCCAATTCCTGTCGTTGAAACGCGATCGCGCGCAATAAATGCCAATCCTGTAAGGCTTCAAAGGGATTATTGTAGTCATCAGCTTCTAAACGTTGA
Organism: Snowella sp.; assembly: GCA_035285545.1. GTDB lineage: Bacteria > Cyanobacteriota > Cyanobacteriia > Cyanobacteriales > Microcystaceae > Snowella. The sequence goes on from JAYKGY010000147.1 coordinate 27,993, forward strand.
GCTAAATGGGCGATATCTTCAGCCGTCATAGCCGAGATTTCCTGTGCCGAAAGCGTTAAAGCTGTCATGATGTTACCTCCTTTGAGGCGATAGTTATGAAGTGCCCCCACTTTTATCTTACAGTGATTTGAGGAGATACTCCGCGATTATTTAAGATTATGAAGGGGAACCCACCGACTAGATAGAAAAAAGAAATCTTAGGTAGTTAGGACACATTAAAGCCCTAAAGATTGCTCAAAAGCTTCAATCACGACATTAGCAATTTCTTTAATACGATAACGACAAGCCATTGTTTCCGCAGAATTAAATGTTCCTTTTTCCCAATATTTATTACTCCCTGCACCGCCACCGCACAATCCAAAATAATCACAGGTATTTCGGCAGCGTTCGACTCCTGCTTTCATATCCTGATAAATACTCAAAAATTTCTCGGTTTGACAGATCGATTCAAAACTGTCGGTTAAAACATTTCCAAAGACAAAATCACCATATTTTTCAGTTTTTACTGATAATAATTCCGGATCAAAGGTAGAAAAATTTCCCTGATTATCAATACTGACAATGTCAAAGGGATGATTCATGTCGGTATGATTTAATCGTTCTTCTGTATAAATTGAGCTACAAATGGCTTCAAATTCTCTGACTTGAAACTGTCCTTCAGTTTGAGTAGTTAACTCCCACAAGCGTTTAATAAAAGTGCGGTAACGCTCCAATGCGCCTGCTTTTTCCAGGGAAGATTTGAGGTGAATACCTTCGGTTTCTTCCATATTGAAACCCACATCCCGTAATCCCGAATCATAGAAAAATTGAAAAATTTCATCGGGATAGTTTAAAGAATCTTCCGTTAAAACCGCAATGACATTATGACAAATTTGATTATTCTGTAAGTATTTTACGCCTCGCATCGCCGCAGCATGACTTCCTAAACCTGATCGTGTTTTACGGTGAATATCATGGAGGAAAGCTGGGCCATCAATACTAACGCCTACATGAACGTTATATTCTTTAAATAAATCACACCATTCTTGATTGATTAAAATTCCATTAGTTTGAAAAGAATGATTATAGTAAAGATTTTTATGATTATATTTTTGGCTACATTCATCAATGAGTTTAAATGCTTCTTGATAAAAGCTAATGGGAGATGCTAACGGTTCTCCTGCATGCCAACAAATTGTAAAGTTTTCTGTCGTAAAAGGGCTGGAAAATATGGCTTTACAAATGGGTTCAATGAGTTCTAAGGAAAGCTGATTTTTTAAGTGGCGATCGGGTAAATAACAGTAATCACAATTGAGATTACAAAAAGAGGTTGGTTGAAGAATTACTAAGGTTGTTGGCCCAAAGTTTGACGTATCCAGAGAAACGGGTTGGGTTTGCAGAAGATTTTTGGGAGCAGATGAAGCTAGGGTCATATTTTTATCATTTAAAAAAGGCTCTTTCGTATTTGTTTTTTATTGATTGTCAGGATTAGCGAATTCCATAGACTCTAACCAATGCTCGCTTGTTACCCAAAGATTTGGCTTCGTACCAAAATTCAATTTTTTGGATAATGCGATCGCCACCTTTTAGATCAATAATCCGTGATTCTCCTCCAGCAGGAATTGATTGACGAACCTCAATTTTGTCGGCATCACCATTCCCATAATGAACGACTAAGCGAAGAATTTGAATAGCTTGTTCTTTAACGCGAAATTGAATACGGCGGAAATTTCCTCTGGCAATCGTTACAGGAATTGTGTCATGGTCTAGCTTGTCTGCTACGATTCGTTCCCCTAGTAAGACCCAATTTGCTTTTGCTTCTACCTGACTCAACAATGGCCATTGTTTTTGAGTACCGACAGATATAACCATTAAACCCGCTATTACCAAGCTGGCGATCATTTTTTTCATGGTACGCTCTATAATTTTCAAACGTTTATTGAGAGGGACTAGATTGATTTAACCCGTCCCAGCGGTTCAAATACGGCATCAATAGCGGTTCCAAAAGCTACCGTTTGGCCAGCCCCGATTCCAGAAGCTACCGCCATCTCGCCAACCGTTACGCCAGGGGTTAACATTGACAAAACCACCGCCACCATAGCGATCGCCCCAACCGCCTCGACGACTATTCACAAAAGTTCCTCTGCCACCATTCCCCCAACCAAGCGCAATGGGTCCTTCCGTTGGAGCCTGAGTCTCTGTGGCTTCCGGTAATTGGCTTTCTTTCGCTTTCAGGGTAGCCGAAATCCGACTTAAACGACCTTCAATAGAGGCAGAGTGAGTAGGGGCTGTTAAAGATGCAGGAGGCGCGATCGCGGCATCAACGGGTAAATTAAAAGCAGATAGGGCAACCAAAAAACTCGCCCAACTCATTTGTGTTTGAATATTCAAAATCTATTCTCCTAATTGCGTTCACTAATCATTTCAGTGATTAAAGAAAAAATAGCTTGGATCAGAACAACAAAAAATAATTCAATATTTAGCTATTTTATTAATTTTACGGAGATGAGTTAGCAACTTTGGTCTAACCCATCCTTGAGATAGTGGTAAAAGATTAATAACGATTATAGAAGCTACCGCCGTCTCTCCAACCGTTACGCCAGGGATTAACGTTAGCAAAACCGCCACCACCGTAGCGATCGCCCCAACCCCCACCACGAGTATTCACAAACTTACCACCGCTGCCATTCCCCCAGCCCAAGGCAATCGGGCCATCAGTCGGGGTTTCAACAGCTTGAGGTAACTGACTTTCTTTCGCTTTGAGGGTCTCAGAAATCCGACTTAAACGACTTTCAATAGACGATGGAACAGATAAGGAAGTCGGCGACGGAATAGCGGCATCAGTCGGTAAATTAAATGCCGATAAGGCGACTAAAAAACTGGCCCATCCCATCTGAGTCTTAATATTCACCTAATTCTCTCCTGTTGAGACAAACAATCATTGAACGAATACCTTCATGAAATTACTTAGCACCCTGAACCGTATTAGTAAGGGGAATTTGTTCGTGACTCATTACGGTGTAATTAAAGAAAGATCGAACTGCTTCGGGATCAACTCTCGTAATCCCATTAGGGCCTAACCAACGGTCAACAATTTCACTCGATGTTTTCTCTTGTGCCAAATAACCTTCCATAAATTTGACAATGCTGTAATTCATTAAGCGTAAAAAACCGGAATTATTTTGAGCTACCATACACGCCACACCATAATTGGCATAGGACGTTTGCGGAACCAATTTTGTATCTAATAACCCTGCTTTTTGTCGTAAACCGTCCAAAATAATGTTATCACCTGCGACTGCATCCACTTTTCCTTCTTTCAGAGCCATTAAAGCGGCTTCTAAGGTCTCGAAATTGACCAAATTGGCTTTCGGTTGAGCTAACTTAATTGCTTTTTCACTGACCGTTTTGGGAACCAGACCAATCCGTTTATCCACTAAGGATTCAGGGGTTCCTAAATTACTATTTTTGGGAACTAAGAGTTTAATCCCCGCAATTCCATAGCTAATTGAAAAATCAATATATTTATCCCGTGTCCAAGTAAAAGCCGTATCACAGGCCAGGTCGATTTCTCCGGTTAACAGTTTCGTGATTCGCTCCGTAATGCCTTTCGCTTCTACAATTTCTAGCGCAACGGGTCTACCAACCTGCTGTTCAACTTCTTGACGGATCAGATTGACGATATTGAGAGTATAGCCATCGAGTTCTCCCTTACTATTCACATAGGCGTAGGGAACTAAATCTAAATCCGATCCCAGGGTCAAAACCCCTGTACGAGCGACTTTTTCGAGAACCGTTTCTGCTAAGGTGGCTTTCGTTCCGCCTAGAACCAACAGTAAACTTAACAGCGTAATCGAGAGTTTTTTAAGCATTTTGTCTCCTCACGAACATTTCAATCTAGTTTAATGCGAGAGAGGCAAATTACGGTAATATTTTAT
>JAYKGY010000148.1:0-17215 GCA_035285545.1 Snowella sp.
GACTCATTTGAGAGATAGTTATCCGAGCATTTGCTAGGGAAATAACCGTCCACCTAGCTAGTGAAGTTAGCGTTCGCTAAAATGTACCAATTTCGTTCCTATTGACTTTTCGGATAGGCTCTTAATCCCCCCTAGTCCCCCTGAGTAAAGGGGGAAGTCGAAGAAAAGGGGATTTATCTAGCTGCACATTAAAGGTTTAACCGCGAGTTTTTTGGGCCCAAACTTTGGTGGGAAGACCCCAAACGTAGATAAACCCTTCTGCGGCTTTGTGATCAAATTGATCGTCGGAGCCGTAGGTTGCTAAATCTGGCTCGTAAATGGCGTAATCGGAGCTACGGCCAACAATGCGAGCATTGCCTTTAAAGAATTTGATACGGACTAAGCCGGTTACCCGTTCTTGGGTTTTGAGGATAAAGGCATCCAGGGATTCTTTTAAGGGGCTATACCAGAGACCTTGGTAGATCAAATGGCTATAGGTTTCTTCAACCGATCGCTTGTAATGGGTGACATCTTTAGTCAGGGTTAAACTTTCGAGATCCCGATGGGCATCGATTAAAACCAATAAGGCAGGAGCTTCGTAAATTTCCCGTGATTTAATTCCGACAACGCGGTTTTCAATCATATCTAGACGACCTACCCCATGTTTACCGGCAATCTCGTTTAAGTTGCTAATTAAAGTAACAGGGTCTAATTTTTGACCATTAAGGCCCACAGGAACGCCTTGTTCAAAGTTAATGTCAACATATTCAGGCTCATTGGGCGTGTCCGCGATCGCCTTGGTCATGAGATAGATTTCTTCCGGCGGTTCGGTCATCGGATCTTCGAGGGGGCCCGCTTCGATACTGCGACCGAGTAAGTTGCGGTCAATACTATAGGGTGAAGACTTTTTAACGGGAGATTCAACCCCAAATTTTTCTCCGTAGGCGATCGTTTCCTCCCGACTCATTCCCCATTCCCGTGCTGGTGCTAACACCTTGAGGTTGGGATTTAACGCCATAATGCCCACATCAAACCGGACTTGATCGTTTCCCTTCCCGGTGCATCCATGCGCTACCGCATCGGCTCCGTATTTTTCTGCCGCTTCTACCAGCATTTTGGCGATCAACGGACGGGCTAAAGCCGTAGAGAGAGGATAGCGATTTTCGTAGAGTGCATTGGCCTGAATCGACCGAAAGGCATAATCCCGCGCAAATTCTTCTTTTCCATCAATGACTAAGGATTCAACCGCACCACAGCGCAGGGCTTTTTCTTGGATAGGGCCGAGTTCATCGCCCTGCCCCAAATCGGCTGCTAAGGTAATAATTTCTTTTACCCCCCACTCTTCTTTGAGGTAGGGAATACAAACGGAGGTATCAACGCCTCCAGAGTAAGCTAAGACAACTTTATTGGCACGACCCATAAATGGTTTAACCCCAGAATAAGACTAACGGGCTATTGTATCAGGTCTGTTTAACATCAATGGTTAATGATGAACAGGAAACCCTGACCTTTTATGGAAATTTCATACTGCCTGAAGGTTTAGGGAATGGATTCACCCCCTACGATAGATCCGAGTCGCAATTAAAAAATCTAGGATCAAAAGAATTTAGTCATTGAAATTTTTTATATTTTTGTATCAAGTATTATTCCACCGAGTAGGAGCTAAATCTAATTAAGAGGCTTCTGGATCAGCACTGAAAAAGTTTTTAATTTGATCTAAGGCGTTTTTAAGATCTTTCCAAGAAAGCTTGAGTAGGGAAAAAATGCCCGTAAAAATCAATAAGGTACCAATTAAAAAATTATTATCGTAGAGATATAACCCGACTAAGACGATAAAATAGGGGGAGAGAATACCACTGATTTTTTCGACAACATTAACGATGTCGGGCTGATTGGTAATGGCCGTGATGGTTAACTCTGTATCTTGATCTTTGATGTTAATCTCGCTTTTATCTCCACCTTGAGAAAATAAGACACTTTCTAAATCTAAATTTTCATTATTCTTTTCTGTATTTTTAGGAGATTGTCCAAACATTTGCTTTTCTCTCTATTTAATCTTTTTTAAAATGGATTTTATTCCAATCGTATTTAGGATTTGAGAATAATCTTAATCAACTATTATAAAGCGGGGTTTAAAAAGCGGACAATTTTTATTGATTTTATCGAGCGGAAGCTGGACGATGGCGTAACTCAATCACATTTTTCTTAATGGTGACATCATAATCTCCATAAAAACGCTGTCCTAAAAGTCCTGGTAATCCTAACTTTGGGGTGATTGAGACTTCAACATTATTTAAGGTTAATCCACCGGCTTGGAGTGAAGTTGCATAACCGACTTTACTTTCTACGACTCCGCCTGCGGTATGGGTCGTCATGGTCTCTTTTCCCACAAAAATCCCGATCGCCCGGGCCACTTCCGGGTTTAAAACAATCACGCTAGCTCCAGTATCAAACAGCATTTCCACAGTATGTTTGCCATTAAACACGACTTCAACGGTTGGGATGCCAGCAACGCGACGTTTAATAGGGATTTGGTAAAAATCTTTGGGAGCAACTTTTTTGGGGGATTGGGGTGAGCGATCGCCACAAAGAGAGCTTAAGTTAATTGACTGCCCGTTGGCTCCTTGAAGAAAGCAGGGATCTTGGCTCCAAACGGCAAAGGATAAGCAGGTTACTCCTAAACTGATTAAACTGATCAGACCGACTAGGCTATATTTCATTGTTAATCATTGATTATCATTTTTTATGAGTTTTCCCATTAAGACCCATTCAGTATACATTTAAGCAAATTTTTTACGACTTTTTGAACTGGATAGAAGATATTTTATGGATTTTTTAAGCAGCGATCGCATCCGACAAGGCTCTAGTAAAGATAGGCCCCACTTGATTAATTTTATGAATTTAGCCTATCAAGAATTATTTCCGAATCAACGAGATTTTAATCATTTAATCCAAACGGTTAATCAATATTTTTCCTCGGAAACTCCGCTTTGGTGGGTAGAAGCTGAAGGGAATCTATCTCCTACGCCGGCTTTAATTTTACCCATTGCGGGTCTCTGGATGGGGAATGCGATTGATCAAATTACCGGCGATCGCTATGCTCATATTTTCTTGCTTTACGTGGTTCCGGAATATCGTCGTCGTGGAATTGCTAAGGCTTTATTGCAACAGGCGCAGGATTGGGCAACGGCAAGAGGCGATCGCCAGATCGGGTTACATGTTTTTCCTCAAAATCAAGCAGCCATTAATTTATATCAACAATTTGGCTTTCAAACCCAATCGATTGCAATGCTTAAAAAAATTAATAGTTAATAGTTAATAGTTAATAGTTAATAGTTAATAGTTAATAGTTAATGGTCAATGAAACCAATTTCGGTCGATATAATTACTTTTGGCATAGGGTTCTAGGGCATCTAAAATGCGGTTACCATAACTATAGGAATTGACCCGATTATCTAAAATGGTCACCACGCCTTGGGATTCTCTTAAGGGCATAACGGCTCGTTGAATGGCTTGCAATGCGGTGGGTAATAAATATTCTCGAAACCAATCTTGATGATGCTTTTTGTGATAGTTAACTCGGCTAACGACTAAGGGGTGCTCTAAGGAGGGTAAGGGTAAAGTGGCAATGATTAATAATTGGGGTAAGGGCAAATTTTCTTGATTGTCATGCCAAAATTCCCAGCCACTGATGAGAATGCTATTATGATTGATTTTGGTGTTTTCGACTTGAACTTTTGCCCCAAATTCAGCCGCTAAAATAGTTCCTAATTGGGCTTTTAGGGGCACATCATCTAAAAGAATAACAATATTATGATCAGGGGTCTCTAAACCCGTGGTTTGATTATGGGGATCATACAAATTGGATCTTTGAGCATAATCATAATTTAAATGAGTGTTTAAATTGGTTCGATTAACGGATTTTAGCCATAGGGTACTTTGAATTAATTGATGAATTTGATCAAAAATAAAGTTTTTAAATTCTGGTGTATTAGGCGGTAATAAACGGTCGGGTAAATAAAGCTGAATTGATTGATTTTGACGGCTGGGCAAAAATTTTAAACATAATAAATCCCTTAAGCCGAGCATTTTACGAAAAATTTGGGCTTCTTTATCCACATCTAAAAAACTGCCAATTAAAACTAAGGGCATTTGCCAACAATCTTGTAAGTAATGGGCTAAATTAATCGGGCTAATGTGTAGGCTAAATTTTCCGGTTTTGCGGTTAATTGTTGCCCATCGCAATTGATTTTCTTGATTGTCTTGCCAACCGTGCCAGAAGTTTTGAAAAGCAGGTGAAAAATGTTTGCTTTTCTCTAAACGTTCCAATAAATAGCTTAAATATTCTTGTTCAGGTTGTTCTAATAAATAGCATTCGTAGGGATTTTGAGGATGTAGAAATAAAGCTTTGGTTAAATAAATGCGGGTTTCTCGAATTAATTCCTGTTGTTGGGGAGCCGTTAACATTAACTGTTCCCAATCTTCCGTATTCAAGTTGAACGTTAAATAGTCTCTCGTCCATTCCTCTAAAAAATCCGCCTGATCGATGATGGTTGGGATAGTGGCGGGAAATTGGCCGGTTTTATGGAAGCGATCGCTGAGCCAAACTTGGGGAGTTGTGAGGATCAAATGCTGACCGGAGACAGAGCTGTGATGTTGATTCAGCCACTGTAATAACTGAGGAATTTCAATCTTTTCGAGTTGTTCTTTGAAGCGATCGGGCACGACGAGCAAAAGCGGTTGCTCACTCAAGAGGGCGGGGAGTAAATAACTGAGATAGTAACGGGAAGGGGCAATTCCAGTCTGAATCAGGGCAGAGCGTTGCAATCGGAGCGCACGGGACACCAATCTCCCCATCGTTAAATGATGAGTCCAGAGGGGTTGGGCTTGTTGGCGCAAAAATTCCCTCAATGAATTGTGAACTTGGGCTTCTAGCAGTCCCATTAACCGTAATCAAACTCCTTGCCTGAGTGAAAGACCCTTCCATTGTCTGGCACATCCATCGTAATTGGCAAACTCGCCCGCGCAATCGTTCATCAGCAAGATTAATTTTTGTAGGATTGATTTTTTGGGAATATCTGTTTAATTTGTGTTAACGATAGAGATTGTTATTCCGAGTAGGTCTGTTTCAAATCATTCAAGATTTTTAGAAGTTTTAGTTTCATAACTGCTATTTTATTGAAATTTTAATTGTGTTTTATTTGGGTTAAAATTATGGAAGGAAATATCCTATAATGATTTAAGGAATAAACCCTTTCTCTGCAACCCTATCAAAATTGCAATAACTTAGTTTTCAAAAATTTAATTTAGAGTGATTAAACGTTTGCGATACTTTCTATGCGAAATCATCAATCGGTTCATCGTTGGGTTTTAGAAAATGGCATGACGGTTATTTTTGCCGAAAATCCAACGGCGGATTTGATTGCAGGCAAGATTTTTCTCAAAAAAGCAGGGGCTTGCTGGGACTCACCAACAAAAGCAGGTTTATCCCATCTATTGGCCACCGTCATTACGAAAGGCACTGAACGATTATCTTCGTTAGAAATTGCGGAGACTGTCGAATCCATTGGCGCGAGTTTAGGGGCTGATGCAGCCAGTGACTATTGGTTAATTAGTCTCAAAACCGTTTCGGCAGATTTTGCGGATATTTTGGCGTTAGTGGCAGAAATTTTACAGTATCCATCTTTCCCTGAAGCAGAGGTCGAACTCGAAAAGCGTCTGACGTTGCAAACGATCCGTTCGCAGAAAGAACAACCGTTTAATGTTGCCTACAATCAATTGCGAGAAGCGATGTATGGCGAGCATCCCTATGGGGTTTCGATTTTGGGGACAGAGGAAACGGTGGCAACACTCACACGGGAAGATTTATTGGCCTACCATCACGCCTATTTCCGTCCAGATAATATGGTGATCAGCCTGTCAGGGCGAATGCTTTTAGAGGAAGCGGTTCAGTTAATGGAGCAAACCTTTGGGCATTGGGCTATCCCGACGCGATCGCTGTTTACGCCTGTTTTGCCTCCCTTGGTCTCCCAACCCACTCAACGGATTACTCCCCAAGAAACCCAACAATCGATTATTATGCTGGGTTATCTAGGGGCAGGGGTCAAGCATGAGGACCATGCCGGTTTAAAGCTACTCAGTACCTATTTAGGGAATGGGCTTTCAAGCCGTTTATTTGTTGAATTACGGGAAAAGCGGGGATTAGCCTATGATGTTTCAGCTTTTTATCCCACTCGCTTAGAATTCTCTCAATTTGTTATGTATATTGGCACGGCTCCCCAGAATACCGCGATCGCGTTAGAGGGATTGCAAAAAGAAGCAGAACGGTTGTGTCATCAAGTATTATCTGCGGAAGAATTAACAGCGGCAAAGAATAAACTTTTAGGTCAATATGCGTTAGGGAAACAGACCAATGGCGAAATTGCTCAATTATTTGGATGGTATGAAACCTTGGGTTTAGGGATTGAATATGATAGCCAATTCCAAGAAAATGTTGTCCAGATTTCTGTAGAAGAGGCTCAACAAATCGCTCAAACTTATTTACAGGATGCTTATCTATCTATCGTCGGCCCGGCTGAAGCCGTTGAAGCCTATTGCTAACTTTTACGAATGTAAAATCTTGGATAAAAACTGTTGTGCCCTCGGCGATCGTATTTTATTCTCAATCACAGAAAATACTATTATTTATCTTTAAAATTGTCAAAAGGGTTAATAACTTTTAATTGATTAATCCACTTAAAATCATCAATATTGCGTGTAACCAGCGTTAAATCACAAACTAAAGCTGTTCCTGCAATAATCGCATCTCCTAAAGACATTTTCTTGATTTGTTTGAGTTTCACAGCTTGATTAATTACATCCTGAGAAATGGGCAATATTTGAGAAGCATCAAAAAATTCTTCAAAATAGGCTTTATCTTCATCAGTTAGTTTATGATAGCCTAATACTTCAAGACAAGAAAGCGCAGAAACACAAGGGGAATTTTCAGCAATAAATTCTCTTGAAAATTCGTTTTCAGCTTGAGCAGCATAAATAATAATATTGCTATCGATTAACATAGTTTAATCACGGTTAGGAAGGGATCGATCCTGGCGGCTTTCCTGTTGCCATTGAAGAGGATCAATTTTTGAAAACATATTATTTTCTGAAACTTTTTTTAGAGCTTCTGCCATTTTTTGCCCATTAGACTTAGCGATTTCAGTTTCTTCTAATAAAGTAATTTGAACTGCAATTGAATTATCGCAGTTAATATTGGGGGTTTCATTAAGCCATTGAACTCTATTTTGATTTAAAATAGCATTGTAAGTTTTTAACATGATTTTTACTAGTTTTTGATAATTAACTAATCAAGATGTGACATATAAACTTCTACTAGAGTGATTATAAATTAAAACTTTCGCAACAAGCCCCAGAATATCCCTGGTTTTATTTGAAAATTAATTTTTTTATTTAAAAAGGCAAAATTCAAGAATGCAAAATCTTAGATAGAAACTGTTGTGCCCTCGGCGATCGCGGACTATTGAAAAAATCATCCTTGGGTTGGTCTTCCACAATCGAGCCTTGATCCATAAAAATGACCCGATCTGCCACCTTGCGAGCAAAACCCATTTCATGAGTTACCACCATCATCGTCATTCCTTCCTGAGCTAGCTCGATCATTACCTCTAACACTTCACTCACCATTTCAGGGTCAAGGGCTGAGGTGGGTTCATCAAATAACATCACAATCGGATTCATGGCTAAGGCTCGCACGATCGCAACCCGTTGTTGTTGCCCACCCGATAGTTGCCCTGGATATTTTTGGGCTTGGGACTCTAAACCCACCCGTTTGAGGAGTTCCATTCCCTGTTGAATCGCTTCAGCTTTTGAGCGTTTTAAAATCTTAATTGGCCCAATGGTTAAATTTTCAATCACCGATAAGTGGGGAAATAGTTCAAAATGCTGGAATACCATTCCCACTCGCGATCGCAGTTTCGGTAGATTGGCCTTTAATTTCCCGACCGAAAGCTGATCAACTAAAATTTCACCCTGTTGAAAACCCTCTAGCCCGTTAATACATTTAATGAGAGTGGACTTACCCGAACCGGATGGCCCGCAAATGACGACCACGTCTCCTTCATTGACCTGGGTGGTGCAATCTTTGAGAACTTGAAATTGGCCGTACCATTTGGAAACTTGATTAATTTCGATCATGATTTCTCAGTAAATTTAGAACCTGATTCACCGTCAATAGCCTTTTTAATCCTATGCAAATCATAGTTTTAAATTAAGCTATGGTGGGAGTTAATGGCCCGTTTGATCGTTTTTAAGTAACGTCTTCTCGTGAAAGTGACTATTTTTAGCTCCTTAAATCTGGGGGGATAATTATCGGAGCGATTAAAGTTATCAATCTTAGAAAATTTTTGATCTCCTGCTGGAAAGTTATAGTAAATAATTGTGGCCCTGACCGCTCGCTTTAAATTTTATACTAATAGATAGTCAAGAAATACAGCCACGACTGAGGATACTTTATGACTGCAACACTCAATCCCAGCATCATGAAATCAATCGAGCAACTGGATTATCAAGTGACAGTGGGGGATGTGGCAGCCCAAGCCGGTTTAGAAATTAATTTGGCACAACAAGGATTACTCGTTTTAGCCTCAGAAGCAGGGGGACATCTACAAGTGGCGGATTCAGGAGAAATGGTGTTCCTGTTTCCCAAAAATTATCGAACGATTCTTCGCAACAAGTATTGGCGGCTCCGACTTCAGGAAACCTGGGAGAAAATTTGGAAGGTTCTTTTTTATCTCATTCGCATTTCCTTTGGTATTGTGTTAATCGCCTCCATTATTTTGATGATGGTCGCGATCGCTGCCATTTTAATTGCCGTTAATTCAGGCAAGGAGAGTAATAACTCCAGCAATGATAGTGGGGGAGGATTTTTCTTTATTCCAACGGATATTTTTTGGATCTTTACCACCGGCGATCGCTATGATTCTTATGAACATTCTGGTCGCAAATCCCGTCAAGTCAAAGGTCAATTAAACTTTCTAGAAGCAGTTTTCTCTTTTTTATTTGGAGATGGCAACCCTAACAGCAATTTAGACGAAAAACGTTGGCAGGAAATTGGATCTGTTATTCGCAATTATGGCGGGGCTGTTACCGCTGAACAAATTGCTCCCTACTTGGATAATATTACCCCGTTAAATCAGGAAACCGAAGACTATATTTTGCCCGTTCTCGCCCGTTTTAATGGCTATCCCCAAGTCTCACCAGAAGGCGATATTATTTATTATTTTCCTGAATTACAGGTGATGGCCAAACAACGCCGCACGAATACCGTAAGTCAGTATTTACAGGAAAAATTATGGCGATTTAGTCAGGCCGAAAGTAGCCAAATTATTTTATCGATTGGGCTAGGTGGTGTCTATATTATTTTGGCTTTGGTATTAGGAAGCCTATTTCGACAGTATGTGGTTGATATCGCCCTCGTCAGTTTTGTTCAGTTTCTTTATCCGGCGTTGCTTGCCTATGGCATCGGCTTTTTAGCCATTCCTTTGATTCGTTACTTCTGGATTCAAGCCAAAAATAAACGTATTGAAGCTCGCAATCAACAACGTCAAGCCAGAGCCAATCAAATTACCCATCCTAACCAAACGCTACGCCAAAAACTCCAATTTGCCCGCCAATTTGCGAATCAAACCGTCATTACCGAGGCCGATATTGCCTATTCAACGGATCAAGATTTATTAGAACAGGAAGCCAATCGTTCTGACAAAATTGATCAAGAATGGCAAAAACATCTTGACTCAAAATAGGTTGTTTACAAAAGCTCAATAGCAGGTTGCAATTCCCTATAAAACGTGGGGCAGACATCTTGCCCGTTTACAGGTTTCTAGGCTGTTCCACTATCTAATCATTAATTAAGCTTACTGAATGCTTCTATGGATTAATGTCATAACACCATTTGCATTCAATGAGATGAATGGGGTTTGGATTTTTTGGGGTCTCGATGAACTTGTGGAAATCCTAGCGGCTTAATTTCTTGCTCTCTTCTGACTGCTTCTAATTGTTTTAATTCGGTGTAATCTACCCAATGAATGCAATCAACGGGGCAGGTATCCATCGCTTCTTGAATAATTTCTTCTGAATGTCCATCCTGGTTATATACCCGCGATCGCCCATAGTCAGGCTCAATGTAAAACGTATTAGGGGCAACATGGGCGCAATGCTTACAACCAATGCAGGTTATCTCATCCACATAAACGCCCTTTTCCCGTAGTTCACCGCCCAACTCCGGTTCAAAACCCGACCGATCTGACGTATCCCGAAAAAATCCCCCTAACTCCGGCTCAAAACCAGAGCGATCAGGGGGAACAGAAAAATTAGTAGCCATTAGGCACTCCAACGTTGAACAACCAAACGGATCGAACCATCTTGATTTTTTTCTTGTTCAGCAACTTGAAAACCTTGCTTTGCGGATTCCTGTAAAATTGTTTCTAAGGCGTAACCCTGGGTCACTTGTTTTAAGAAACCCTCTACTGAAAGGGGCTGTTGCCAATACTGCATATCTGCCACCAATTCGTACTCCTGACCATTCCAGCGAAAACCAATATCGTAGTTATTATCCTGTTCTACTACGACTTCAGCCGTTAGGCTTTGACCTTGATAGCCTCTCACTTCGCGGGGGCCCTCTTTCCAATCAATTCCTAAATTGGTGAGAGAAGTTTTCAGAGCAGACAGATTCCGAATTTTGGTTTTGATGTTGCTAAAGTGTGACATAAGCTTAATAGATAAAACTCAATGAGATGAATATTTAAAATTTATTTTTAGCCAAAATCACCAATCGCTTAATGCCGTTGGATTATCAGCACTAATGAACTGAGTCGCTTTTTGACTGTAATAATCAGCCGTATTTTCTTGGGAAAGAACCTGACCTAGTTGCGCCTCAATAGCAGCAGTAACCTCCTGACAAGAAGCTCCGACAATGCCCGTCACCATTTCCTTAACGCGGCCATCAGGGTAGATGATAAATTCTAAGGTTTCCATATTCATGGGGATTCCTCATGACTTAACCGTCTATCTTGAAGCGGATTAAGGGCTGTTGTCAATTCTGACATGGGCTAAATCTTGAGTTAATTGTAATGAGTACGTTTAGAATTTTAGCAAAAATTAATATTAAAAACAGAATTTACTCAAGTTTTTGTAAACGTTTTGCAATAGTATGACGAATGGGTGCATCCTAGTTAGAACAGAGCATAAACACTTAAAAGAGACGAGCGATTAAGAGAAGTTTTGGCACAAGCTCGTAGACAGCATTTTCTGAGATGGGGGTTTATCGCTACCTTCTTTTCTCATCCCAGCTTTTTAGCTTGTTTACGTCCTATTTAAGTCTCCGATAATCATTTTCCCTTTTCGTCTTCACTTTTCTTCCTTGTCTAGTTCCGAAGATTGAATCCGTTGGAAATAACGGCTGGATTTCGGCGGTAAGGGTAATTGTAGCCCTTCATGAAAATCCTGCTGAACCTTATAAGTTAAACGGGGCGAAACTTGACGAATAATTTCAGCGAGGAGACGATCGCCGGTTTTACGAATCAATGCCATCGGTAACTTGTAGATATATTTCGGGAAAAAGACCGCGACATCCATGTGGAGTTGCCACTGGACTTTGGTAACCATTTCAGGCAACTCGGTAACGCCCTGTTTACGATAAACTTTTTCCAGTCCTTCTCCTGCCTGCGATCGCGGAATTTCTTGAAGCGTCATCACCGCTTGGTAGTCCACTTCATAACCGAGAAAAGTGGGATCGGGTAACGGAACTGTGTGCATAAAATATTGCCCATCTTGTGGCGGTTCAAGGACAACAGCCATTTTCGGCTCCACATCAAACCCCAACGCACCAAAACGCCCCACCGTTAAAACATAGCCATTTTCTCCCAAGGGTTCCACCGTCATCGGTTGAGCGCAACGACAAAACCACCCTTCGTGGGCTTGCAGATACTGCGCTACGGTCTCTCCATCACTATACATCTCCATTGAACCTTCAAAATGGGTTTGGAAATGAACTGCCTTGGAGGTTACGCTCTCTTCTGCAACCTCTGTCACAGTTGGGGTAACAGAATCTGGAAAATCAACGAATTCGGGAGAAATTGCTTGGCTCTGCATAACCATTATCCTAGAAGTAGAAGGGCGTGAATAGGGGGCTAGGGAGATGGATGAGTCCTCTCACAAATTTTAGAGAATTCTGGCATCCTGACGCTTTATAAAAGTTAATATAATGAATAATTAAAATAAAAAATTTTTTAACAGATTTCTGTATTTGAGGTAGCAAGATGAAAGCATTCGTGGCTGGCGCAACCGGTGGAACAGGACGCTGGATTGTTCAAGAGTTAGTTAATCGCCAAATTCCGGTTAAAGCATTAGTCCGTGATTTAGAAACCGCTCAATCCATTTTGCCGTCTGAAGCCGAGTTGGTTGTTGGAGATGTTCTTAAACCCGAAACCTGGAAAGCCGCGATCGCAGATTGTACCGTTTTACTGTGTGCTACCGGGGCGAAACCGAGTTTTGACTTTACCGGGCCGATGCAAGTGGATTATTTCGGCACTAAAAATTTAGTCGATGGGGCTAAAGAAGCGGGAATTGAACAATTTGTCTTAGTAACCTCCCTTTGTGTATCGAAGTTTTTCCATCCTTTAAATCTGTTTTGGTTAATCTTATTTTGGAAACAGCAAGCGGAAAACTATCTGCGTTCCAGTGGCTTAACCTACACAATTGTGCGACCCGGTGGACTTAAGAATGAGGATAATACCGATTCCATTGTCACGTCATCCGCAGATACCCTGTTTGAGGGCAGCATTCCCCGCCAAAAAGTCGCGCATATTTGCGTAGAATCCCTCTTTCAACCGAGTGCTAAAAATAAAGTCGTTGAGATTGTGGC
This sequence comes from Snowella sp., assembly GCA_035285545.1. Lineage (GTDB taxonomy): Bacteria > Cyanobacteriota > Cyanobacteriia > Cyanobacteriales > Microcystaceae > Snowella. Next base: position 12,899 of record JAYKGY010000148.1, read on the forward strand.
TAAGGCAGATGCTCCAAACTTAGAGGCTGAGGCACTTTTTGCTAGGGTTTAGTTTAATGAAGATGAGTTAAAGGGGGAGTATGAATACTGTTGATTATTTACGAATTAGTCTAATTGATCGGTGTAATTTTCGGTGTCAATATTGCTTACCTGAAGACCAAGAATTAGATTATATTCTGCAACAGGATCTACTCACCCAATCAGAATTATTAACCTTATTAAAAGAGGTTTTTATTCCTGTTGGTTTCCGCAAATTTCGGCTAACGGGGGGAGAACCGTTACTCCGTCCTGATATTGTCAATATTGTTCAGGCGATCGCGGATTTACCTGAAACGGAAGATTTAGCCTTAACCACCAATGCTTTTTACTTAACCGAGTTAGCCCAGGATTTATACGATGCGGGGTTACGGAGAATTAATATTAGCCTAGATTCTTTGGAGCCTGAAATTTTTAATCAAATTATTGGCAATCGGGGACGCGATCGCTGGCAAAAAACCTGGTTAGGGATTCAAAGAGCCTATGAAGTGGGGTTTAATCCTTTAAAGTTAAACGTAGTAATTATTCCTAATGTTAACGATCATGAAGTCGAAGCCTTAGCTGCTTTAACCTTAGAACAAAATTGGCACGTCCGCTTTATTGAATTTATGCCGATTGGTAATTCAGACCTCTTTCAAGAAAGAGCCTGGGTTCCTTCAGAAGAACTGCGGCAGCGAATCCGACAAAAATGGGGTTTAATCACTTCTCAAGTAAGAGGAAATGGCCCTGCTGATGTCTTCCAAATTCCAGGCGCGAAAGGGACACTAGGATTTATTAGTCAGATGTCCGAATGTTTCTGCGATCGCTGTAATCGGATGCGCTTATCTGCTGATGGTTGGTTACGCCCTTGTCTATTAAATGAAACAGGACAATTAGATTTAAAAACTGCCCTACGTCAAGGAATTTCAACGAAAGATTTAAAACAACAAGTGGAAATATTATTGCAGTTAAAACCAGAAATTAACTTCAAAGAACGTCATTCAGGAACCCAAAAAGGAACTTACTCTCGAACAATGTCTCAAATTGGCGGTTAATGAAAAATTTTTAACTCGATAAAGTGATTTTTTCCACAAATTCTTTTGTAATACTCGTTTCTGCTCTTGTATAAACGTAGGTTTGTGGCTCCGTTAACTTATGGGTTGTAAATACCTTTTCAGCCCGTTCCCAAAAATCCGTATCTTCTCCGTAGGGAATGGGATTAAATCCTTTAAGCTCAAAAAAAACTTTTCGTTTACCAAAAAACGTCGGGCCTAAGACACATTCCCGTAAATTAATGGTTTTTCCTGCTTGAAAATAATCAGCCACAAAAATTTCCTCCTCGCTATAAAATCCCCCTTGAATTAAATCAACTTCTGGATGCTCTTGCAGATATTCATAACGGGACTGTAAATGAGTGGGTTGGTAACTATCGTCACTATCAATAAAAGTTAAATAACTTCCAAAACTGGCTTGAATTCCTGCATTTTTAGAAAAGCCTAATTTGCGATTTTTATGTTTTACATAGCGAATATTATTAAGATCTTCAAGATAGGGTTGAACGATTTCAAAGGTTTCGTCTTGGCTTCCATCATCAATAATTACCAACTCCCAATTCTCAAAAGTTTGATTGACGACGCTATCAATACAGTTGTTGAGATGATTAGCACGATTATAGGTACATAAAATCACACTAATTTGAGGTTGAATATCGAAGGTAATAGGACTCATAGGAATTCAATATTTAGAATTAAAATTAACCGTTTTAATCACTTTGGATAAACTAATTTTATTTTTGGGCAACAATACAGGTCGCCACAGGATAATCAGGATGAAAAGCATCCAATTCTTCAGTTGTTAATTCTTCGGTTGCAATGCCTTGATAACTCGCGATCGCGGTCATGGGATTACCGTAAACGTATGACTGTTGCTGAGAAAAATTGCGAAAAATATAAGCAAAAGCATCGGGTAAGGGTCGCCAGTAATCCATCGGAGTTGCATGAAGTCGAATTGCACTCGGAACCATCGCAAAACACTTTCCACCAGGCTTGAGCCACTGCCAAATATTTTCGACGGCAACCCAAGGTGCGTAACAATGCTCTAGAACATTGAAAATAATAATTGAATCAAAAGATGCTGGCTCAATAATCGACGTATCATGGACATCCCCAACAATGTCAACCCCTAAGCCCGATTCAATATTGAGAATTTTATAGGAATCTCCCTGATTGACTTCGTAAAAATCCTTATCCTTTGGTGTGCCCCCAATTTCAAGAATATTTCCTTGAATTTCGTGACGGATAGCCCCAATAAATTGGCTGAGATAGTAGCGATCAACGGGGGTTCCCCTCGTTAAACCAAAGGCTTGACAAATTGGAACAGGTTTACGGAAATCTCCCCAATTAATGCTTCCCGTTGCGGGGGAAAGAAGCCCTAGATTTTCTAGCTGCTTGACTAAGTGAGTAAATGCTTCAAAATTCTTAATTGAATTTAAATCATTTTCTAACGGAACTTGGGCAAATAGCGGAGGTAAAAGATGATAATTATTTTCGCTTAACGTCTCTAAATTAAACACACTATCTTTTTCAATAAAGCTCCGAAAACCTCTACCAAATAGCGTGATTTTTCCTTCTCCTAATTGAACAATGCCTTCCTCCAACAATTGTTGATAGGGTTGTAAATTATTAATAGGTTTTGGATTAGAATCGACGTTAATTTTCTCAAAAATTTTGTAAGCTTTTTCTAAAGAATGCTCATGAACAAAAATTTCAAGTACGCTTAACCAAGATTTTCGAGAAATAAGATCGGCTGTTTTTTTACTCCAAGCAAAAATCGCATACAAATTATTATTTTCTATTTTTAAAAAGGCATTGGTAACGTACTGTTTTGTCATGAAGCTATAATATTAATTAACCTTAATTTGGCCGTTAAAATAACTTCAACATTATACCCGCATCAGGGAACGCCCTAAAGATTTTGAGTCGCGCTCGATACGGGATGATGGAGCAAGATAACCGCGATCGCGGATACATCGACTCAAAGCAGTACGGAGAAACAAGATCGGCATTGCGGACAAGTCATGCTAGGATCTTTGTTAATCAACCGATGTATTATATCAGCCTGTTATAAAGGGAACTCAAACAATGGAAATCGCTCTATTATTGGCTAAATTGCCCGAAGCTTATCAGATTTTTGATCCTCTCGTGGATGTTTTACCTGTTATTCCCGTTTTCTTTTTATTACTCGCTTTTGTTTGGCAGGCCGCTGTTGGCTTCAAATAATTCCAATAAATTGAACAGACGGATCAAAGTGGGGCATCTTTTGGTAGATGCCTTTTTAATGTCTATTTATCCATTAAATATCCCAATTGTAGGTTATTAGCCCGTTTTTAGGGATTAATCTCAACCTGAATTTGTTCAAGATGGCTAATGATAGCGTCAGCATTTTTAAGATGGGTTGCTTGTGCCTGTCCCCAACAAATTCCGATCGCGGCGGCGGCTCCTGCTTTTTGAGACATATCAATATCTCCCTGGGAATCCCCCACCATGATGGTTGCTTGAGGGCTGACTCCCAATGACTGACAGGCTTTGAGAAAAAATTCAGGATTAGGTTTACTTAAGCCCTGGTCGGCTCCCATGCGTAGGGGAATATAGGCTCCGAGTTCGTGTTCTGCAACAAACCGTTCAATACTTGCCGTTCGCGCCGCCGATAAAATAGCTAATTTTAAGCCTGCTTCCGATAGATTTTTAATCACTTCTAAACTGCCTGCAAACAAAGGTGAAGTTTTAGCATTCGGTTGACAATATTGATCAGCTTCGACAAAACTGGATCGCGCGATCGCTAACGCTTCAAACCAACTTTTGCCAGTTTCCGCAATATAGGCAGCAGCGGCAATTTCATTTTCCTGACGACTCCCAACGGCCATTAATCCAGTGGGATCGAGATGATTATTATGAATACCAAAGGCCATTAATAACGGATCACCAATGCCTGGAATTTGAGAATCGATTAATCTAGCCCGTTTAATGCCTAACTCCCGTAAATAAGCCTGCGAATCTTCGAGCGTTCCATCCTTATCAAAAATAACCGCTTCAATCGATTTAAAGACCTGTTGACCGCAACGAATTGTAACCAAAATCCCCTCCTATCGAGTCCAATCAGCCCCATCTTAACGGAATATAAAATATTACCGTAATTTGCCTCTCTCGCATTAAACTAGATTGAAATGTTCGTGAGGAGACAAAATGCTTAAAAAACTCTCGATTACGCTGTTAAGTTTACTGTTGGTTCTAGGCGGAACGAAAG
>JAYKGY010000149.1:0-16042 GCA_035285545.1 Snowella sp.
GAGTCTTAAAGCGGTGGCTCTTTGCTTGACTCTTTGAGGAACTCCATTGGCATAGCTTAGTTCGCGGAGGGTTATTTCTTCTTCCTTAGTTAAACTAATTTTGAGGGGAGCAGGCATTTACTTTCTCAACTTCTTTCTTTCCTCTTACTATTTTACGCTTTATTTGGTTGACCTACTTATCCCTTATGCATGGCAAGAAAAAGATGACCAGATAATTTTAAATGATGTAGAGGGAAAAACGATTAATGTAATGGGGATAATGAATACGAAAAATGAGATTTATTACGAAAGTTATGAGACAAATACAAACAGCGATAAGGTGATTAAGTTCCTAGATAGATTTAGTGGAACAATCAAAATGAGAACTGTAATTTTGTTAGATCAAGCATCAATCCATACTAGTGATAAAATCATGGAAAGATTAGAGTATTGGAAAGAAAAGAATTTGGAACTTTTTTGGTTGCCAGCTTATTCACCAAAATTAAATTTAATCGAAATATTATGGAAATTCATGAAGTATGAGTGGATAGAAATATCAGCATACGACAGTCACAATAACCTTCAAGAGTATATAAATAAAACTCTAAAACTTTTTGGGTCAGAATATGTAATTAATTTTGCATGACTACTTAGCAGTAATGATTATGATCGAGAAGTAAAGATTCCCCTTTATGCAGAAAATGAAATAAAAGAATTTTGGATCGTTGATTTAAATCAGAACTGTTTGGAAGTTTATCAAAAGCCCTATCAAAATTATTATCAAATTACCCAGAAACTTACCTCAAAAGATAGCCTGTTTTTAACTGATTTTCCTGAAATCATAATTCAATTAAGTCAGTTTTTGTAAAACGCAGGATATTTCTTGGATATACTGGGTTCAGAGAGTTTGCAGGGATTGCGTCGGCTCCTAACCCTTACCGCTGGAATTACTGACTAAAACGCCATCTTCCATATAGACAATGCGATCCGCGATATCTAAAATGCGGTTGTCATGAGTCACCATCAAAATGGTACAGCCTTGTTCTTTCGCAAGTTTTTGCATAAGGCTCACCACATCTCGACCGGATTTACTATCTAGGGCGGCAGTGGGTTCATCGGCTAAAACCACTCGCGGATGACTGACCAAAGCCCGTGCGATCGCGACCCGTTGTTTTTGTCCCCCCGACAGATCATTGGGATAGTAGTGAATGCGTTCCCCCAGTCCCACGGCTTCTAGCATCTGGGTTGCTCGTTCATAGCGTTCTGAAGGGGAGATTTCAGGATGCAGTTGTAGCGACATTTGCACATTTTGCAGGGCGGTTAAACTTTTAAGTAAGTTATGGGCCTGAAAAATATAACCAATATGACGACGGGCTTGGATTAATTGCGCTTCCTTCGCTCCCAGTAATTCTTGATCCAGTAATTTCAAGCTGCCTTCTTGCGGCGATCGCAGACCACAGATGAGGGTTAACAGCGTGGTTTTCCCTGAACCCGATGGCCCGGTCATCAGAACGACTTCGCCTGGATAAATTTCTAAATTAATGTTAAAAAGAGCTTGCTTTCGTAGATTTCCTTGACCAAAATAGTGGTTTAAATTTTTGACGGAAATAACAGGTTGATGGGTACTCTGTTGAGGGGAATTCGATAGGGTTAAGGTCTGCATCGGTTTTCTTGATTTGAAGTTAAGTTACATTAAAATTTGGTTAGAGTTAACGGTTAAATTCAGTTCAAAAATCCTCTTTCGTTAAAAAATATCTGCCGGGTCAGCCGAACGTAATTTTTTAGTCGCGATCGCGCCTGAAATGGTACACATAATCATGGTTAAAATTAAAACGGTAATGGCTCGGCTCAAGGTCATATAGAGCGGTAAATTAGTAGCATTGCGGGTTAGGGCATATAAACCGAACGCGATCGCAGAACCAGGAATAAAACCGAGAATAGCTAAAATTAAAGCTTCTTGAAAAACGACAATTAATAAATAGGAATTGCGATATCCCATCGCTTTTAAAGTGGCATATTCCGCAATATGATCGGCGACATCACTGGACAAAATTTGGTAAACAATCACTACACCGACAATAAAACCAATGGCTGTTCCCAAGGTGAAAATAAAACCAATGGAAGTATTTTCCGCCCAATAGATCTTCTCAAATTCAATAAATTCAGCCTTCGTTAATACCTTGACATCATTCGGTAAATTTGCTTGTAAGACTTTGGCCATTTCTTGGGGATCAACGCCAGATTTTAAAGTAATTAATCCGGCACTCACTTGAGACGGTTGACGACGAGGCAAGATGCGGTGAAAATTTAAATCACTGGTTATTACATTGCCATCCGCCGCAAAAGAAGCTCCTGATAAAAATAAGCCTTTAATGTTAATTTTGCGTTCTTGAACTTCTGTAGAAACGGTTTTTCCTTGCTCTAAATTACTTAATGTTGTGGCGTAATCTCCCCGCGATCCGCTATCAAAGAGAAGAACATCAGGCATTTTTAATTGATCTAAATTTTGCTCCACTTCGGGAATGGCAAAGGCAGATTTTTCCGGTTTAAAACCGAGGAGAAGAATAGAACTTTTTAACTGAGTTTGAGGATTTTTCCAATCCACAAAATCGGCATAGAGGGGATCGGCGGCAGCAACTCCATCAAAATTTAAAGCTTGGTAAAGTCTTCTTCGGGGAAAAGTGGTTAAATTAACAATGTTTCTGGCTTGCGGACTGATTAAAACTAAATCAGCATTGATTTTTTGATGTAATTGGGTGTTACTGTCATAGAGGGCGGTTTGAAATCCGAGTTGAATAAACATCAACATATCCGCAAAAGCAATTCCCGCCATGGCAACTAATAAACGGCCTTTTTCACGGCTCAATTGTAACCAGGCTAAGGGAATTTCACGAGTTTTGGGTGTTTTTTTCATGGTCTATTTCTCTTGATTTCCCTTGAATAAAATGTCAAGCAATCGTTCTATTAACTATTAACTATTAACTATTAACTATTAACTATTAACTATTTAACGTTAATTGCAACAGTAACTTCGAGATTAGTAAAAGCTTGAACTTTTGCACTACTCGCCGGATCAAGGGCAATTTTAACCTCTACAATTCGGGAATCTGCGGCTGCGGTGGGATCGGTATTTAGCACATTATTTTTGTAAATTTGTAAGCCAATTTCTTGGATTTTTCCGGTGGCCTCTCCGTTAAAAGCACCGCTCGTGATAATGGCTTTTTGGCCAATTTTTAGCTTTTTGACATCGGTTTCATAGACTTCCGCCACGGCTATCATCTGCTGCGTTTGACCCAATTCGACGATGCCATCATTGCCGACAATTTCCCCGTCCCACGTCCGCACTCTTAAAATTTGTCCATTTCGCGGCGATCGCACAGAGGCGAGATCCAATTCAGCTTGCACTTTTTTAACCGCAGCTAGGGCAGAATTGACTTCCGCTTGGGCCGTCTGCACATCGACGGGACGAACTTCGGCCACTTTATTGAGGGTTGAACGGGCTTCATTAATTTGCTGTTGACCTGTACGTTCAATGCGTTCTAGGGCCGCTTCGGCTTCTTTGATCTGTTGCTGTCCGGTTTTTTGAGTTCGTTCTAAGTTGGCTTTGGCTTCGGCTAATTGTTGACGACTGGTTTCTAGGGTCAACCCCTTACTTTCGTAAATTGAGGTAGAAACCGCCCCTTCCTCGCTTAATTGCTTATAACGTTGATATTCTGCTTGAGCATTATTTAATTCCGCCTCTAGTTTACGAATACTGGCTTTTTGGGCAGCCATATCTCCTGCTAACTGGGCTTCTAGGCGAGTAATGGTCGCTTGTTGGGTTTGGCGATCGCCAATTAACTGGGCTTCGATGCGTTGAATAGTCGATTGTTGAGCACTGATTTCACCCACTTTTGCGCCGGCTTTGACCTGGGCGAGTTTTGCCTGGGCCACTCGTACCTGCTCTTGGGCTTGACCTAACTCGGCTTGGAGGCGATCGCGGTTATCCAGAATCGCAATCACTTGACCTTTTTTGACCCCATCTCCCTGTTTAACCAACAGTTGGGCAACCCGACTGCCACTGCTAGAGGCGGCCACTTTTAGCACTTCTCCCTGGGGTTCTAAACGACCTAACGCGGTGACTGACTTAGCCACAATTGGTTGACTCACAGGTACTGCCGCCGGTTTAGTGTCCGATTCGGAAGACTGGGTAAAGCCATAACCAACCATGCCAATGACACCAATGGCCGCGATCGCCCCTAATCCCCCTAACCGTTGTAACCATTTTCCAGTAGAGTGAGAAAGTCGCTGACCATGCGAATGAGTGGATTTTTCCGCAGTTTGCATAGGTAAAACCTGATAATGAGTAAAGGAGACTTATTCTGTCGGCGGATGCTTATGCAAAAAAATGAATATAAAATTTATATAATAAGAATGTATAGTAAACAAATTGAATATGTCAAGGAGGATTTTGCATGGCGTTACCCCACGCATTGTTAGCATCGCTCTTGGTTGATGGGCCGTGTAGCGGTTATGACATGGTGAAGCGGTTCGATGAAAAAATTAGTTGTTATTGGATGGCATCCCATCAGCAGGTTTATAAAGCCCTACGGGAACTGGAAAACCAAGGTTGGGTGAGTTCGGAAACCATTACCCAAACCAGTCGCCCGAATAAAAATATCTATAGCATCACGCCCCTGGGGAAGGAGCAACTCGCCCATTGGATCTTTACGCCCAGCGAACCGACGACGATCCGAGAAGATTTAATGATTAAAACCCAGGTCGGTTTTTTAGTGCCCCGTCCGACCCTGATACAAGAGTTAAAGCGTCGTCAGCAGATTCATTTGGACAATCTCGCCGTACTAAAAGCCTCTGAAGAAGAGGAATTCGGCGATCGCGATCATCTTTCCTTTGAGAATAAATTACATTACCTAACCCTACGTCGTGGGATTCGGTTTGAAACGGATTGGGTTGCCTGGTGTGAAGAAGCGATCGCTGCGATTGAGGCGTATCAAGAGGAGCCAGGCTAGTTGCAGTCTCAACCTAGAGATCATCAACAGAGCCTTATTTTGAGGAGTCAAACTTAATGCAAGCATCAAATAAAGTCTCTCGACTACGGCTTTCTTGTCGGTTAAATGTCCCCTTAAAAATTACTTAGCGATTGATTGGGTTAACTTAGCTCGTAATTCCGTTTTAATACGGTTCAAAATCGAAGCCTCATCTAGAGATTCCAAAATATTGGTAACAACTGTTTTCGGGCCATCAGGCCCCCAAGCGGCTCCATTCGCTAAATAGGTTTTCGTGACTTGACCGATCGCGTAACAAGAAACCCCTGCCACCCCTGCCTGGGTAATGGCTATCGAAACATAGGGAGCAAAGGAAAGACCCCCCGTAACAGGAACCGTTAACCCTAACAACCCCTTGAGAGAACTTAAGCCCAAAGAAGCCAGAAATTCACTAGCACTGATGCCGCCCATACTGATCCCGATTTTTTGCAATAACGCGATCGCCGACGTATGGGTCATGGCAATTCCATAGAGACGAGATAGGGCTAAAATCATGGCGACATCAATCACTGCACCCGTCAGCAAGTCCACCGCCGTAACAGGATTTAACGCGATCGCTGCGGCTTTGATCATCACTGCTTTTTGGATCAGGTCATTGGCGAGGGTATCCCGTACTTGCATTTTGCGTTGAACTAATTTTTCATTAACCGTATCAGCACAGAGCAAGGTATTTAACGCCACTAAGGATTTTCCTTCCCGTTGCAGGAGTTCCACAATTTTTAACTTTAATTCAGTTACTTGCGGTTCACTGCGATATTGACGACGCTTGATCTTTCCTGATCCATCTTTCACTAGTTCCGACACCAAGGGATTAGCCGCCACCATGACAATTTCATCGGGAGACAATAACTCTTTAACCCGTTCATCCCGAATTTTTTGATAAATCGCTTGGCGATCGGTTTCGGGATATTGGTCGATTTTATTAAACACTAAAATGATGGGTTTTCCGACTTCACGTAATTGGGAAAGAGCGGTGTATTCAACCTTACTTAAATCCCCTGCAATAATAAATAAAATTAAATCGACTTTTTGAGCAATTTCCCGTGCTAAAGCTTCCCTAATTTCACCATTGACTTCATCAATTCCAGGGGTATCAATCAGTTGAATCTGGGAATTCCCCCAACCTGATAAAGTTAATCTTTTTACTTGGGCTAAATGCTCATCTTCTGTGACTTGCCAATGGGCTGAATCAATAGTTTTGGTAACCCCATGTAGCGGCCCTGCTTCAAAAATGTTTTGTCCTAATAAGGCATTTAAAATAGAAGATTTTCCCCGTCCAACCATGCCAAAGGCTGCGATTTGTACGACCGAATTATCCAGTTTTTCTAGCATAGAGACTAGGTGATTAATATCTTGTTCTAATCCCTGTTTTTCTCTGGCACTCAAATCTAAATGATTAACCAAATCTCTGAGGGTATGTTGCGCTTTTTGATAATTTAATTCTTCTTGGATCTCCTCAAAACTCAACAGAGCCTTTTCAAACTCTTCACTATTCCAATTAATTGTTCGGGAAATCTCCATATATAAAAATTATTAACTATTAACTATTAATTATTCACTAAGCTATAATCAATCCGTAATAACTTGAGCGATTTTGCGATGAAAGTTGCGGGTATTTTCATTTATCCTATCAAATCCTGCCGAGGCATTGCCTTAGAACAAACGGAAGTTAGCCCCAAAGGGTTGGTTTGCGATCGCGAATGGATGTTAGTGGATCAAGCGGGAAATTTTTTAACCCAACGGCAATATCCGCAATTAGCAACGATTCAAGTTGAGATTCAAGGTCAATCCCTGCGATTATCAACGATTCACAGCAACCCATTTATCCTAGAACCTCAGTTGGGGGGGGATGAAAAAACGGTTCAGGTGTGGCGCGATCGCGTTGTAGCCATTGATCAAGGAGATGAAGTGGCCAAATGGTTTCAGCAGGCTTTAAACTTACCCGCCGAGCAAAAAATCCGTTTAGTCAGGCAATCTCCGCAACATATCCGTCCCATTGATAAAAATTACACGAATAATCAGGAACTTCCCGTCAGTTTTTCCGATGGTTTCCCGATTTTATTAACAGCTACAGCCTCTCTAGCGGATCTTAATCAACGGCTTGAAGCTATCTACCCCAATCAATCCCAAACCGTTCCCATGAATCGTTTTCGTCCGAATTTAGTCATTGAAACCGAAGAACCGTTTATTGAAAGTTCCTGGCAAGAAATTCAAATTAATAATCTTAAATTTGCCCTCGTGAAACCCTGTTCTCGTTGTGTGGTGACGACGACGGATCAATTTAGCGGCGATCGCAATCTATTACAAGAACCCTTGAAAACCCTGAGTACATTTCGTCAAATTCCCCAACAAGGCATTATGTTTGGTGAAAATGTCATTCCTTTAACCCCAGGCTGGATCAAAATGGGGGATAATATGACGGTTTTGAAACAATCCTAAAATCTTTTTTATTATTTAAAATAGCGTGATCGTCAGTAAAAATTAAATCTGATGATTTTTTTTAAGCTGAGATCTTTTTGATTTAAATTCAACGAAATTTTTATTAAAATTGATATTTTCTAGGGTTAAATAGCAGTCCTAAACAGGTTGTAAATAGTGATCTACTCTGGGGAAGGGTTTCGGGCCTCTCAATACCACGAATCATTTAGAATTGCTAAAGATTTACAGCAATATTAAAAAACGTTAATTTTTGGAACATTTTGCTCTATAAACTGCTCTGCTCAGTTCAATTATAGGCTATGCTTATTTTTGCTATTCTGTGCATTTTTTTTTAATTTTTCTAATTTTATTAATCCTTAACAACAATTTATCGAATTAAATTTTTGAGGCAAGAATATGATTATTGCAATCACGGCATTAAAGGGAGGAGTCGGCAAAACTACCACATCTATTCACCTGGCCGCCTATTTTCAGCAAAAAGCCCCTACATTATTAATTGATGCGGATCGAAATCGTTCTGCGTTAATTTGGTCACGGGAAGAAAAATTACCGTTTTATGTTGCCTCCCAGGCCGGAGCAACCAGCTTAATTCGCAAATATCCCCATATTATCGTTGATACCAGAGCCAGACCCGAAGCCGACGAATTCAAAGATCTAGCTGATGGCAGTGATCTATTAGTTATCCCCACTACGCCGAATCATTTAGACTTAGATGCTACTTTTAAGGCGGTAGAACAATTACAACCCCTCAACGCCAATTTTAAAATTTTGCTGACGAAAGTAGATGCTCGCACCAAGGGAGGCCAACAGGCTAGACAGTTATTAGAAGAAGCCAAATTACCGCTATTTAAAGCCGAAATTCCCCTATTAGTCGCCTTTGAACGAGCTTCGCAAAAGGGTGTGATTATTCGGGACTATTCCGATCCTAGGGCAAAAGCCGCTTGGTTAAGATATAAAGCAGTTGGAAAAGAAATTCTTCCCTAAACTTGCCTAAACTTGCGAATCCCAGCCAAGCAGTCAAATGCCCCATTCATTTTTTGGGATGCCAGTCAAGGTTTATCCCTAGTCTGCGCTTTCTGGGCAATGATTTCAGTCGAATTCATTGGGATGACTGCAAGGGCTAACAATGTTACGATTACAAAATTAACGTCAACCCGTTATTGTCGGATTAAATAGCATCAAGACCGACTAAAAAGGAGTTCCTTAAATCAGAATGCCTATTTTAAACTTAGACACTCAGCAAACTCATCTTTCCCTTCATCTTCCTGCATTGCCCTATCCTCGTCCTTTACTGATGATTGGTCATGGAACCCGTGACGAAGATGGCCGCCAGACTTTTATGGATTTTGTCCAAGTTTATCAGGAATTGGATCGCTCCCGTCCTGTTATTCCTTGTTTTTTGGAACTAACCGAGCCTTCTATTGAAAAAGGCGTTGATTTCTGCGTTGAGCAAGGTTACACGGATATTTCTGCCCTGCCAATTCTGCTGTTTGCTGCCCGTCATAATAAATTTGATGTGACGAATGAGTTAGACCGTACCCGCCTTAAGTATCCTCACATTAAGTTTTCCTATGGTCGTCATTTTGGCATTACCCCCAGCATTTTAGACCTTTGGCGCGATCGCTTAGCCGTATTGGATCAACCTGAAGCGAACCCTCAACAAATTTCCCGTGCCGAAACCGTTCTCTTGTTTGTTGGCCGAGGCTCTAGTGATCCCGATGCCAACGGCGATGTTTATAAAATGGCCCGGATGCTGTGGGAGGGAAGTGGCTATCATACCGTTGAAACCTGTTTTATTGGTATTACCCATCCCCGTTTAGAAGAAGGCTTCCGTCGAGCCAGATTGTATAACCCTAAACGCATTATTGTTTTGCCCTATTTCCTTTTTACCGGCGCATTGGTTAAAAAGATTTTTACCATTACCGAAGCCCAACAAGCGGAATTTCCCCACATCGAGATGGTTGCATTACCTGAAATGGGAATTCAGCCCCAACTGCTGGAATTAGTGCGAGAACGGGAAATTGAAACCCAATTGGGTCAGGTTAATATGAATTGTGAAACCTGTAAATTCCGTTTAGTGGCAAAAGGGTCAGGCCACGATCACCACAGTCATGGCCATCATCATGATCATCATCATTCCCACGCTCATGGGGATCACAGCCATTCCTCTGATCATCATCACGGACATCATCACGCTCATGGACACGATCATGCGGCGAGTGATCCCTACGCCAAAGTTGAAGCTTACCATGAAAGAATTTGGCAAGTTCCTTAAATCGGCTGGAAGGTTAATGCTTGTGATACTTCAATAAGGTTTCTCCTGTCCGTCCTGTTGCTAACCAGAGTAACGCCCTAGCTACATCTCTAAGGGATTTTTCCGGCGGCTCAACGGCAGAATGGGACGGAACAGTAAAGGGTTTAATGACAATGCCCTGACTCCCGAAAACAATCTCTCCCACTAACCGCGCCCGATTCATGTGGGTATCGGAGGTAATCAGATAAATGCTGCGAATTCCTTGACGATTGAGATCATCTACTAGCGTCGTGAAATTAGTCACCGTATCTCTGGCTTGATAATCTAAATGGAGGCGATCGCGTTGAATCCCCGCTTTAGCAAAAATACGTTTGGCATAGCCTTCGGGACTGCCGGAAGAAACCCAAATCGGGAGATCGGGATATTGGGCCGCTAATTTGGCTGCGGCTTTTTCTCGGTCTTCATGGCCCCCCAACACAAAAATTGCTTGCGGTTGAACGACCATACTTTGAATTTGGCGACAGCCGACGACTCCCCCCAAAATGAATAGGGGCAATAGCCACCCAAGCCAACCCATCCTAGTCTTACGAACCGGAATAATCGGGGTTTCCGCTTTATGAAACCGAAGTTTGAGAAACATGGATTTAACGAATTCCACACCACCACAGACAGTCCCCATTTCTGCTGAGAACTGTCTCAATTATGACGGACGTTTTACTCAGATGCTTCCCCAGGATGAAACGTTTTTATCAAAAATTAATAGGTCTTGACAATCCTATTTATTTGGACAGGCGATCGCGATAGGTTTGTGCTTTAGGATGGGACGTGTTACGGGGAATTGATGAACTTTTTTTACAAATTCCGAGTTAACGATAAAATAAAAAGCGAACCTTTGGGCTAGGGTCTGTCGATCAGGTAATGATTAAGCGGTTTAATTGCCAAGATTAGTCTTTGCAAGCAACAGCCAACGCTCAAGGAATTTATTCATTACTGCCAGTTCAACACAAACCCTATGTCAAAAGCTAGACTGATTGACCTGACTTCTGAACAGTCTGTTACGTCTTCTCAAAGTCACCCTAATTTAGCGATCGCGACATCTCGCCGAGAGACGATAACCCTAGATCCCAACCCAGAAGATCCTCAATTTGTTGAGCTTGACCTTTTATCTATTAACGAACAGCTTAAACATGCCAATGCCGAGGCCATTATTGAATGGGGGTTTCAAACCTTTGGCGATCGGCTGGTGATGAGTACCAGTTTTGGTATTCAAGCGGCTGTCATGCTCCATTTAGTCACCCGCATTGTGCCGGATATTCCTGTTATTTGGATTGATACAGGATATTTACCCACAGAGACCTACCTTTTTGCTGAAGAACTGACCGAACGTTTAAATTTAAATCTCAAAGTTTATCAATCTCCCCTCAGTCCTGCCCGCATGGAAGCCCTCTATGGCAAACTGTGGCAACAAAAAGACTTAGAATCCCTCAATCGCTACGACCAAATTCGTAAAGTGGAACCCATGCAACGCGCCCTACGGGATCTCAACGCGATCGCCTGGTTAGCCGGACTCCGCAGAAATCAAACCAGTCACCGCCAAAATTTACAACCCCTCGTTAAACAGGGCAACCAATATAAAGTATTACCAATCTTAGATTGGACTTCCAAAGATATTTATGAATATTTAACGGCCTATAACCTGCCCTACCATCCCTATTTTGACCAAGGCTACGTTTCCGTTGGCGATTGGCATTCGAGTCGTCCCCTGATGGCCGATGATGAAAATGAACGGGATACTCGCTTTCACGGTGTTAAACAAGAATGTGGCCTACATTTACCCCTCAGTCCTGAAGCCGCCCAAAGCCTTGACTCTAGTACCCTGTAAATCCTGATAAACGGAAAAACGGAAGTCCTATGACAGTTATTAATGCCAGTTCCCTAAGCCTAGAGCAAGTTTATCACTATTTTAAATTTCAAGAATTACCCTATGGCACTTTTAATAGCTTGCTTCCCTTAGAACCGTTATCAGAGTTTGAAAAGGCTGATTTAGCTGAAATTCGTCATGATTTTAGGCATTATCTAACCGAAGGTAAGGTTTTAGAAGGAATGGTGATGGCGTTGACCATTTTTCCCCTACTCCGATTAGCAGGCTTTTATCGATCGCCGATCAAGATGAGCCTAGAACAGGAAATTGAACGGATTCAGCTAGAAGATGAAGGCATTAGCATTACAGGAAGATTAGACCTGATTTGCATTAATAAAGATCTGCCGAGCATCAATGATATTCCTTTTTGGATTTTGGCGATCGAAGCCAAGAATACCCGAATTAGTTCATCCGCAGGTTTACCCCAACTCCTGACCTATGCCTATAAAAGCCTTGCTCAACAACCCAAAGTCTGGGGATTAACCACTAATGGGGTTTACTATGAATTTATTTATATTCAGCAAACGAACTTGCCCACCTATCAGCCATTACCTTCCCTACATTTAATCGAGCCTGAATCTTCAGAAAAATTACTCCAAGTGTTAAAAGCCATTTGCAAAACCCAAAACAGTTCTTCCAACTGATCGAAAAAATTTAAACCTTACCCAATCCCCATCCAAATCTTAAACAAATACGTAATAGTATAAGTAGCCCGACTTTTCTGCTGTTTTAAGCAGTAGCGGGTTAATCCTTGAGGGTCTATTCATTATGAAACGACGTTATCTGTTAGAGGCGGGTAGCGCAACTCTCGGCACTATCTGGTTAACTCATTATTTATCCACCACTCAAAACCTTATGGCCAGCACGAAAGAAACCTTTGAAATTACCAAAACCGATGAAGAATGGCGCAAACTTCTCACGCCAGAACAATACAACGTTTTACGGAAACATGGTACTGAGCGATCGCATACTAGCCCGTTAGACAAGCAATACGGCAAAGGAATTTATAAGTGTGCAGGCTGTGATCTCCCGCTTTTTTCCTCGGATACCAAGTTTAACAGTGGGACGGGTTGGCCCAGTTTTTATAAACCCCTCGATAACGCGATCGCGACCACTGTAGATCGCTCCTTCTTTATGACCCGCACCGAAGTGCATTGTCGGCGTTGTGGTGGCCATTTAGGCCATGTATTTGATGATGGCCCTGCTCCCACAGGGAAACGCTACTGCATGAACGGCGTTGCACTGCAATTTATTCCGAGTTAAGGATAAATCCCCGCAATTTCCTCAAGCCTTTGTAAATGGTTGGGGTTGCTAGAGATGGCTAAAGCCTTACCAATTGAGGCTTTGGTCATTTTTTAGCATCAAAAACTTTATTGATTATTGATTAAAACGCACCGAATGGCATCGATCAAAAAATCGCAAATGCTAGCCTCAATCGCCATTAATTTCGTTTCTGCTTAATTCAATTCATCTGAATTTTTCCGACTGTGCTACTATCTTAGTCATGATTCTTTAGAAACAAAACTTAAGTTCTAAGGTCAAGCATCGTGGTGGTGTGTAGAGGAATTTAATTCAATCATGACGACTAGTCATCTCAAAGGACAACGCAGTTATTTAGAACCGATCCGCATTGGTGTCATCGGCGTAGGCAGTATGGGGCAACATCACACTCGTGTCCTGAGCTTACTAAAAGATGTGGAATTTGTAGGAATTTCCGATGTTAATGTGGAACGTGGGTTAGATACGGCAAGTAAATATCGCGTTCGTTTTTTTGAGCGTTATCAAGACTTACTTCCCCATGTCGATGCGGTTTGTGTTGCGGTTCCGACCCGTTTACACCATACGGTGGGCATGGCTTGCTTAGAAGCAGGGGTACATACCCTCATCGAAAAACCCATTGCCGCTAGTATTGCCGAAGCGGAATCTTTGGTAAATGCCGCAGCTGAGTCTAACTGTATTTTACAAGTGGGCCATATTGAACGCTTTAATCCCGCCTTCCAAGAACTCAGCAAAGTTTTAAAAACAGAAGAATTATTGGCCCTCGAAGCCCATCGCATGAGTCCTTACTCCCAACGGGCTAACGATGTATCGGTTGTTTTGGATTTGATGATCCATGATATTGACTTACTCTTGGAACTCGTGGGTGCCCCTGTGGCCAAATTAACGGCTAGTGGCAGTCGAGCCTCCGATTCCGGCTATTTAGATTACGTCACCGCGACCCTGGGCTTTGCTAACGGCATTGTCGCGACTTTAACGGCCAGTAAAGTGACCCATCGTAAAATTCGACGTATTGTTGCCCATTGCAATAATTGTTTGACCGAAGCCGATTTTCTGAATAACGAAATTTTGATCCATCGTCAAACCACCGCTAACTATTCGGCGGATTATGGGCAGGTACTCTACCGTCAAGATGGGTTAATTGAAAAAGTTTACACCAGCAATATCGAACCCCTCCATGCTGAATTAGAACACTTTGTTTATTGCGTGCGGGGCGGCGATCAACCGTCAGTAGGGGGAGAACAGGCACTGAAAGCATTACGGTTAGCCAGTTTAATTGAGAAAATGGCCCTAGATGATCAAGTTTGGCAACCGACGGAAGCGGAACTAGAATATCGCTATCCCTCTTTAACCTTACAAGAAGCCACGGTTTAACCCACTCTTTATCATTTAATGGTTTTAAAATCCCCAAAAGTCAAGGCCACCAATTTAGCGACTATTTTCAACAATAAGGTAGTGCGCTGGTGGATTGTGGGTATTGCTTTTATGGTGATCAACATTATTCTGTTAGATTTCTTAAAAGTGAATCTACAGGCATGGTTTAGTGGCCTATCCCGTTTATCCCCCGAAGAAGTCAACCGTTGGTCGCTTTCTGTCGCGACGATCGCCTCAGCAGAAATTTGTACGATAACCCGATATCTCATTAATGATTATTGGGTGTTTGGCAATCCTCGCCCGACGTGGAAACGCTGCTGGGAATACCATGTTGCTAATGGGATGAGTTTCTTTGTCTGGTGTTTCATTGTGATTGCTTTAGGGGAAAAAATCGGCGTTGATCACCGTTTTGCGGCAATTTTAGCCACAGTCGTGTCGGTTTGTATTAGTATGGCAACTAACTTTTTGTGGGTTTGGCGATCGCCGAAAAAACGACCAAGACCCGAAGAAGAGGGATAATAGAGTCATAAAAAAACGTTAAGGGAAGGATTTTATGAAAATTGGTGTTCCGAAAGAAATCAAGGATCAGGAATTTCGGGTTGGATTAACCCCCAGTAGTGTGAATGTTCTAACAAATCAGGGCCATACAGTGGTGGTAGAAACCCAAGCCGGGGTCGGAGCCAGTTTCAGCGATCGCGATTATGAACAGGCAGGGGCAACCATTGTGACGGAAGCCAGGGAAGTTTGGCAACAGGAACTCGTGATTAAAGTGAAAGAACCCTTAGCCTCCGAATACGATTATTTAAAATATCCCAAATTACTCTTTACCTATCTCCATCTTGCCGCCAATCGGCAGTTAACCGAAGCCTTAATTCATTCAGGGATTACCGCGATCGCCTACGAATCCGTTGAGCTAGAAGACGGTCGTTTGCCCCTACTCAGTCCCATGAGTATCATTGCCGGACGCTTAGCCGTGCAGTTTGGAGCCAGATACCTCGAAAAACAACAAGGGGGACGGGGAGTCCTACTTGGCGGTGTGCCAGGGGTTAAGCCTGGTCAAGTCGTTATTTTAGGGGGTGGCGTAGTGGGAACAGAAGCCGCTCGTCTGGCCATTGGTTTGGGTGCCCAAGTCCAAATTCTCGATGTCAACGTTGACCGCTTAAGCTATCTAGAAACCCTGTTTGGTTCACGGGTCGAATTACTCTACAGTACCCCCGCCCAAATTGAAGCAACGGTTCCTAACGCCGACTTATTAATTGGAGCCGTTCTGATCCCCAATAAACGCGCCCCCATCTTAGTGTCCCGTGAGCTAGTCAAAAAAATGCGCTCCGGTTCCGTTATTATCGATGTGGCAGTGGATCAAGGCGGTTGTATTGAAACCTTAAAAACCACTTCCCATAGCCAACCCAGCTATACCGAAGAAAGCGTTGTCCATGTCGGCATTCCTAATATGCCAGGCGCGGTACCTTGGACAGCAACCCAAGCATTAAACAACAGCACCCTGCCCTACGTCGTCAAACTGGCTAACCAAGGATTAGACGCATTCGCCACTGATAAATCCCTGGCTAAAGGCTTAAATATTCAAAATCAGCGTTTAATTAACCCAGGTGTGTTATCCGTCTTTCCCGATTTAGAGCCTATCCGAAAAGTCAATAGGAACGAAATTGGTACATTTTAGCGAACGCTAACTTCACTAGCTAGGTGGACGGTTATTTCCCTAGCAAATGCTCGGATAACTATCTCTCAAATGAG
>JAYKGY010000150.1:0-101774 GCA_035285545.1 Snowella sp.
CATTCCTTTAAGTTGGTTAAATGGTTGTTTGAGTTTTTTGCTGATGGTCAAGTATTTGAGTTTCCAAAAATTCACGAGTATGGCTTTTTTACACAACTGGTTTAGGATTGCTATAGTATCCATCCTGATCACAAGCAAACGGTTGAAGAAGCCCTAAAACGTAATAGTTTTTTAACTCAGGGAGATCTGGCGGCGCATTTAGATGGCATGGCTTTATCAACAGTTAATAATTTTTTTAATGCAAAAAAGGTTTCTATTTCTACTTTTGAGAAAATTTGTGAAGCATTAGGTTTAGATAAACGAGCAATTCAACGACCTTTAGCCTTCGAGCAAGAGGTTGAAGTTAAAGAAAAATTAGAATTTTCGTTACAGTTTTCTAAATATAATGCTCAAACGTGGGTAGGTAGAGAGCGATTAATTGAGGATTTTTTAACTAAATTATCAGGAAATACTCGTATTTTTTGGTTAACGGGACTTTCGGGAATTGGCAAAACAACGTTAGGAGAATGTATTGCTGTTAAGGCTTGGGAAAATAACCCTTCTTTCCGATGGATTCATTTTGAAATTACTGAAAGCCAATTATCAGATTTTGCAACAGGTGCGAGAGCAATTCTTAGCAAATTAGGAGAAAAAGACTTAAATTCCGAAACGATAAATGATCCTAAATGGTTAAGCGATCGCTTACTAACTAAACTCCAAGAAAATCGCTATTGGTTACAAATAGATGCGCTAGAAAAACTCATTGAGATCAATGAATTTATTGATGAAAACTGGCTGATTTTCTTTAAAAGTTGTTTAACGGCTAATTCTTTTTCAAGTCGTTTATTTTTGACTTCTCAAGTTTTACCGAATGCCATGATGATTTGGCAAGACGATTATAGTAATGTTTGGTATGAGCATAAGCTAAAGGGATTAGATGCGGAAGAATCTGAGCAATATTTTATTAAAAGTGGGATTTTGGTTAATAAATCTAATCAAAATTTTCTAAATAATATTAGCCAAATCTACGAAGGTCATCCTTTAGTCTTACAGGTCATTACAAAGGAAATTGTAAAGGATTATCAAGGTGATGTAGCTAAATATTGGGAACATAATAAAGCCGAGTTTGATCAAGTTAGGCGTGAATTAAATAGCAACCATTTAATGGGAATTCAATATAATGAAGCTTTAGATCGTCGAGTAAGAGAACGGGTTAAAAAGTCTTTAGAGCAATTACCAAAAATAGCGATCGCGTTATTATGTCGTAGTTCAGTTTATCGTCGTCAAGTTCGTGAAAAATTTTGGTTAGATTTGATGACGGAATATTCTACTAGGGAGCAAATAGAAGCTTATCGAATTTTAGGCGATCGCGCTTTAATTGAAAAGGAAAAAAATTTAATCCGATTACATAATTTAGTGCGAGATATTGCCTATGATTGGTTACGAGAAGATGAGGTTATTTGGAAAGCAGCCGAGGTTAAAGCGGCTGAGTTATGGTTAAGTGAGCATCAGTATGAGGAAAATGCTGAGAATTTAGAAAAAATTCGAGGTTATTTAGAAGCTTTTTATCATTATTGTTATGCAGAAAATTGGGAGAAAGCCAAGCAAATTATTCAAATTAGATTAGAAGTAACGAACAATAAAGAGTTACATGATCAATTATTTATATGGGCTTATTACGATCAAATAATCAATATATTTAATCTCTTATTAGATAAGTCAGATACTCGTATAAATATCATTGGTCACAAAGTATTCGCACAAGTATATGATACCCGCGAAAATTATCAGCAAGCTATTTATCATCACCAACAAGGCTTGATCATGGCAAAAAGAACAAATGATATTAGTTCTCAGTTAGTACTGTATAATGGTTTTTCTAATACTTTAGCACGGAAAAATCCTCAAAATGCAATTCAAATTCTGAATACAGCTATTCAAGAAAATAGAGATCCAATACTTCAAGCTGTTATGTATTGCAATTTAGGAACTGCATATTTTAGATTCAATAAAATACAAGAAGCTATACATAACTATCAAATATCTCTTGATATTGCACAGGAAATAAATTACGAACAAGGCATGGCAAATGTATATAGTAATGCCGCTCTTATTTCTGCTTCTTTAAATAGGTTTAGAGATGCTGAAATGTATTTTAGGAAAGCCCTTCCTGTTTTTCAAGTGAGTGAAAATTATTTTGAAATAAATAATTTTAAAGAAGCTTTTGGAATGGTTTTATGTCGTCAATATAAATATTTAGAGGGAATAAAATTACTAGAGGAAGCTTTAAAAGGATTTGGCAAAATCGGATTTTTAAAAAGAAACATGGAATTACTCTTTAAATTATCTTTTGCTTATTACAATATAAAACAGATTGAACTTGCACGAGAATACTATAAAAAAGCTCAACAAGTATCTATAGAGTTGGGGATCTCATTACCTCAAGGATATCAAGAATTATTATCACAAATTGAGGAGGCAGAAAGTTGTTGATAGTTTGGACACTCCATGCTGAAGAACGACAACAACAATGGCAACAACGACGAAAATCAAGTGTTAGTTGCTCAATCTAGACGAGGAAATGGCTTACTTAGAGTTCCCTTTGTAATTATTGGCAACACCAAACGAATTTTAACTCTATATTGGACAAATCAAATTAAACGATACTGGCAAGAGGAAAATTATGAAAATTAAATATGACAAAGAAGCGGATATTCTCATTATTATTTTACGGGATACTTTTCCCGTTAACGCTATTTCAGAACCTGGCGGAGTTATTATTAGCTATGATGAAACTGATGAACCAATTAGCCTTGAATTTTTAAATGCTTCTCAACGAAATTTGATTAATCCAGAAAAAATAACTCTCACTATTGATCAATAAATCTTAGTAATAGTAAGTAATTATGAAAAATATCTATAAAACGATTAGTTATTGGAGCCAAGAAGATCAAGCCTTTATTGTTGAAGTTCCTGAATTATCTGGGTGTATGGCTGATGGAGCAACTTATCAAGAAGCAGTACAGAACGCTGAAATTATTATTCAAGAATGGATTAAAACAGCCCAAGTATTAGGAAGAGAAATTCCTGAAGCCAAAAAACGATTATTATCAGCCTAAAGTTTTACATCCAATATTTTATGGCACAAATACAAGTTTATTATGAACCTGAAACCGAACTGTTAACCGTTTTCTGGCAAAATTCTCGAAAAAATCAAATCTGTACTGAACTGGATAACGAAGTTATTTTAATTAAAGATTCTGCAACTGATAAACCCATTGGTGTAGAAATTTTATCCTATCGTCCAAAAGGCAATCGCCTAGATAGCGTCGGTGTAGAAATGGGGCAAATGGATTTTATTCAAAATTCACTATGAGTTAAAAATGCAAATCAAATATGACAAAGACGAAGATTTGGGTGACGATTGCATCTGTTAGCTGGCATTATCAATTTTGAGTTAGGATTTGTTTCTTGATTTAGGCAAGAGGTCTATTGTATTTACTGGGATAATTGGCGTTTCAAAATTTCTAAGGCAGACCAGCGACTATCGAGATTCGTAACGGTTTCTGATGAGCCTTCAGCAGGGGGCTGACAATCATTGCTACACAAACGACGAAGGGGAAAGGCTAAACACAATTGCTCGTATAACCATTTTTCCACATCAAAATGGCCTTCAGGGGAGAGGCTTTCCGAAAGGTCTTCTAGGGCAATTTCTCGTTCTTGGGGGAATTTTTGGGGAATATCGGCATCTTTATCAAGCCAAATCAGTTCGGAAGCATCCAGAGATAGACGGTGATTGTAGTGTTGGGTACAGCGATCGCAAATAAATGTAAGAATGGTTTCCGCTTTAACGATCGCTTCTAAAAAAGTACCCCCATGCCGAACGGTAATGGTTCCCCGAACAGGGGTTAATGTCTCTAAACCCGATATATTCTCATCAATAATTAAGGTTTGGGTACGATTGGGAAGATGAAGTAAATGGGGAATATAAATTGGTTGTAAGGCCATGGCAGGGAAACAATAGAATGTCGCTTGACCTCTATCTTACACGCTGCTTTGCCGAAAATTTCTCTTTAACAGGGGGGATTATCAAACCTGTTTTTATACAAAGGGAAAGAACCAAACTTACTGTTTTGCTATTTTTTAAAGTTTGGCTTGGGGATTCTCTGGGCTTTTTGCGAGTTTTTCCTGAGCGACTTCTGCCTGTAATTTTTCCCGTTCTTCGGGGGTCATACTTTCCCAGCGTTTTTGGATCATGGCTTCTTCGTAATCATGAATCTGCTTATGGTAAGTCATGTCATGGGTTAGAACCCGAAAGACATAGGAAAGTAACCAGAGAATTAAGCCACCCACTAGGAAAACTTGAGACCAAATGCCGGCTTTTTGACTGTCAAAACCGACTGCTTGCAGAATCAAATAGACGACTCCTCCTGATAAAAAGAAGGCCAACATGAGCGCGATCGCATCAATTCGTCGCATATCGTTTACATCCTCAATCAGTGATTAAACAGCACGACGTTTAGGACGGAAATTTAAAATCGGACTGAGGAGTAACATTCCTGGAAAAAAGAAAAAGACCAAAAAGTACATAAAGGCCCGTTCCAAAGAACCTGCCACATACCAACGACTCTTAAGGTAAAAATAGAGCAGTGCGGGAAATACCAAAAGATACAAAATACTCAGCGTCAGATAAATTAAGGCAATCAAGCCCGTTTCTGAGAGGAGGGTGGATAATACAACGTCCATTGGCGAATTGAAAAAGTGAAAACTAGAGAATTGCACAGAATAACGTTAGGTCAACTGTAGCCTATTTGGTCGCGAATTTCATCTGCAACCTTATCAATCCTATTCATAGGTTGACAGTATGCTTCTCTATCTTAGATAATAGGAGACCGTGTGTCTAAGCTCCTGCTCGGATCAGGTTTCAGACATTAACTTTCACAAAATCCCTTGTTTTTCCAAGCTTGTGGATACCTGTACGGCAACAACCTATAGAAGAAACAATGAGTTACGCAATTATTGAAGCGGGTGGCACGCAACTTCGTGTCGAACCAGGTCGTTTTTATGACTTAAATCGTCTTGCTGCTGATCTTGATGAAGGGTACGTGATCGACAAAGTGCTGTTGGTTAATGACGATAATCAAATCACGGTCGGTCAGCCTTTTGTTGAAGGGGCTACCGTTGAAGGCAAAATTTTAGCCCACCGTCGGGGACGCAAAGTGATTGTTTACAAAATGCGCCCGAAAAAGAAAACCCGTAAAAAACGTGGTCATCGTCAAGAGTTAACCCGTTTACTGATTACATCCATTAGTATTAATGGAACGGCGATCGCGTCAGTTTCTGAGGAAGAGCTTAAGAAGCCAGTGTTAAGCAATGCCCCAGCAACGCTAGAAGAAGAGTAAACTCTAAAGACGACTTGAATTATTGATTTAATTTTTAGAAGGAAGGAAAACAATGGCTCATAAGAAAGGGACAGGTAGTACAAGAAACGGGCGGGACTCTAATTCCAAGCGTCTCGGCGTTAAACGGTATGGTGGCCAAGCCGTTACCGCAGGCAGCATTTTAGTTCGTCAACGGGGAACCCGTGTTCACCCTGGCAATAATGTGGGACGGGGCAACG
This sequence comes from Snowella sp., assembly GCA_035285545.1. GTDB lineage: Bacteria > Cyanobacteriota > Cyanobacteriia > Cyanobacteriales > Microcystaceae > Snowella. Next base: position 5,600 of record JAYKGY010000150.1, read on the forward strand.
ACGACACCCTATTTGCGCTCATTGATGGGGTTGTTAAATTTGAATATAAAACCCGTAGCCGCCGTAAAGTCAGCGTTTATCCTGCTGAAGTCGCCGCAGAATAGATTGGCTTTCGTATAATTTTCTTCAATTCAACATTGAAATGCTGAACATCCCTAAAAATTAACAATAGGGATGTTTTTTTGCGTTTTAACTGCGTAGGGTAACGGTAAATTGAGAATTTAAGGCTTCTCGGATTTGATTGTGAACAGGATCAACTTCCGTATCCGTTAAGGTGCGATCGCTGGCTCGATAGGCCAAACTAAACGCTAAGCTACGCTGACCATCAGGAACCGATTCTCCGCGATATTCATCAAAAAATTGTACCCCTGCAAGTAATTCACCACCCGATTGACGCATAGCTTGGGTTAACTCCGAGACGGATAGGTTAATGGAAGCATAAAACGCTAAATCTCGTTCAACAGCCGGATAGGTCGAATAGGCCGCGAAATGGGGAGTCAGGGAATCAGTAGATTTTAAAGCATCAATGATCACCGCAACTTGCAACTCAAAGGCATAAACCCCATTGGGTAAACCGCGCTCTTGACACAATTGGGGATGAAGCTGCCCAAAGGTTCCCAAGCTCTGACCCTTTAACCAAAGCGAAGCAGTTCGCCCTGGGTGAAACCGTTCATCCTTACTATCAGGTTGATACTCGATCATTAAGCCCAAACCCTGGAAAATGCTTTCTAAAATACCTTTAGCTTCATACCAGGTCATTGCATTGGATTTACCCCCTTTAGCCCAGAGTCCTTGGGGTAACAAATCACCGCCCAAAATTCCGGCTAAGGAATCCGCTTCTTGGATGCCCTCGCCATTTTGCCAAAAGATACGGCCTAGCTCAAAGGCGTTTAACGCCCCATTGCCTTGGGATTGATTGTATTCAAAAGCATCAATTAAACCATTCAGAAGATTGGTACGAAGAGCAGAATACTCGGCTAATAAGGGATTAGCTAAAACAACTTCAGTGCCCTGGGGTTTAACCAGAGAATAGTGGACAACTTCCGTTAAACCGGCTGCGCGGAACAGTTCCCGTAATTTGATTTCTAATTGGTATTCTACGGATAAGCCCCCAGCTTCCGTTTTATCGGGTAATTCATCACAAAAGCGGTCATAACCATACAAACGGGCCACTTCTTCGATTAGATCAATTTCCCGTTCAATGTCTCGACTGCGATAGGAGGGAACCACCACATTCCAAACTTTCGGACTTTCAGCAATAATGGTTAACTGACAACTTAAATCCGCCAGAATGCGCTCTACGTCTTCCGCCAAGATTTGCCCGATGCCGTTTTCCGTTTTAACGGGGCCGAGAACATGATGAATACGCGCTAACCGCAATTCAATCGATTGTTGCGATAAAGCCGCTCGATTATCGGCTATGGCTTGTTCTGTCGCTGTTCCCCCTGCTAATTCCGTGATTAACGCGATCGCGCGATTGAGGGCCGTTTCTAATTCCTGATGATTGACACCCCGCTCATAACGGGTTGAAGACTCACTACGCAGACTTTGAGCTTTACTCGAACGACGAATGGTAACGGAATCAAAAATCGCAGCTTCTAAAACGAGATTACAGGTTCCTTCATGGACTTCCGTTGATGCGCCCCCCATCACACCGGCTAGGGCGACGGGAATATTATTGGCTGTAATTAATAAATTTGGATGACTTAAATTTCTGGCTTGACCATCTAGAGTTTCTAAACTCTCTTCCAATTCTGCAAACCGAACACCCAGATTTAACCTTTCTGCCCCTGCCACTTGCTGTAGGCGATCGCGATCAAAGGCATGAAGGGGTTGGCCCCATTCCAACAAAATATAGTTGGTGACATCGACGACGTTATTGATCGGTCGCACACCTGCGGCTTGTAAATGACGCTGTAACCAATCGGGAGAAGGCTGAATGGTGACGTTTTCAATAACTGTACCAATATAAGCAGGACAGGCTTTGGGATCAGTAACGTTGATATCTAACTGTTTACTGGTATTGGCGATCGCGATGGGGGGAATTTCAGGTAAATTTAACTTGGCTCCCGTTAAAGCGGCCACTTCCCTAGCAATCCCAACCATACTCAGGGCATCCGCTCGATTGGCTGTCGGGGCAATTTCTAAGATCACATCATCTAAGCCTAGTAGGGGACGAACATCACTCCCTAAGCTTAAATTATCGGGAAAAATATGAATGCCTTCTGAGGTTTTGGCTAACCCTAATTCTGCTAACGAACAGATCATGCCTTCGGAGCGTTCCCCCCGTAATTTGGCAGGTCGAATTTTGAGATCAATGGTGGGTAGATAGGTTCCCACAGTGGCCACCGGCACTAAAATATCTGCCCGTACATTACTCGCACCACACACAATATTGAGAAGTTCCGGCTGCCCCACATCGACTTTACACACACTCAATTTATCGGCATTGGGATGTTGTTGGCGATCTACTACCCGACCGACGACCACCCCATTGGCCCATTGACGACGATCTTCAATGTCTTCAACCTCGATGCCAGCGATCGTTAATAATTCTGCGAGTTCTTGCGGCGATCGCGTTACTTCAACCAATTCCTGTAGCCAATTGACAGAGATTCGCATGGAATTAATCCCTTCTATTCTTCAGCCTGATTATTGTAGCGTTAGTTGTGGTAACCTGAGAATCACAAGAAAACTCAAGTTACTTTCTAGTCCCTAGCAAAAATTTTCCTAAAAATCTTAACTTAGCCCCTGATTCATGTTGAGATCTACTCATTTATGGGGCATTCTAAAAATAAAGAGCAAAAAAAGTAACATGGATTCAGTTTAACTTTGGCTTTGGCGAAGACTCACGCCCAACAGAGGGATAAATTAGTCATGAGACTTGAATGCCTGCTCAATCAACAAATGGTTTGTGTTAAGAAATGACACTTTTGAGGTGAGTTGCGATTTCTTAGCCGTTTTTTTGAAAGTAATCTTTAATTTGGTGATATGGAATGAGCTATTGTGTCAATCCCTCCTGTCCTCATCCTAAAAACCCTAACAATGTTCAGGTTTGTCAAGCCTGTGGCGGAAAATTACGACTCAATGAACGCTATCAAATTTTAGGAACCTTAGGGAAAGGGGGATTTGGTGCAACCTTCGCCGCGGCTGATATGGGCTTACCTGGCAAGCCGATCTGCGTCGTTAAACAATTACGCCCCGCCACCGATGATCCCAACGTCTTTCGCATGGCAAAGGAGTTATTTGAACGGGAAGCGCGAACCTTGGGAAAAGTGGGCGTTCATCCGCAAATTCCCCGCTTATTAGACTATTTTGAAGATAATCAAGAATTTTATCTCGTCCAAGAATACGTTAAAGGCAATAACTTACATCAGGAAGTCAAACAAAATGGCCCCTTTACCGAAGAAGGAGTCAAGCAATTTTTAAGCGAAATTTTGCCGATTTTAGATTATATTCATTCCGAAAAAGTTATTCACCGAGATATTAAGCCGGCCAATTTAATTCGACGACAAACCGATAAAAAATTAGTTCTTATCGACTTTGGGGCGGTTAAAAATGATGTTAACTCGATGCTAGCCGCGAGTAGTTCTCCGCAAACCGCCTTAACGAATTTTGCCATTGGGACTGCCGTTTTTGCTCCGCCGGAACAGATGGCCATGCGTCCTGTTTATGCCAGTGATATCTATGCCGTCGGCATGACTTGTATTTATCTGCTGACTGGAATCAATTTAAAAGATATCGAAGTTAATAATCAAACCGGAGAAATGGATTGGCGGAAATACGTCAGTGTGAGCGATTCCTTCGCCAATGTTCTTAAAAAAATGGTAGAACTGGCCATCCGCCATCGTTACAAATCCGCTAAAGAGGTACTAGATGCCCTCAACCTAATGCCCTACGAAGAGGGGATGATGCAGGGGATGATCAGCACGGCTGTTAATACCACCTTTACCCCTAGAAACCAAGGGGATAGGACCGAGGGAAGGACAGCCGGAACCATGGGGTCTTCTTTCGTTGATACTTCTTCCAGTACCCGGATTCGCTCTAACTTAAAAACGAATGCCCCGACAGGGCCGTTAACCACGCCTCAAACCTCCCTCAGAAATCCAACTCCCCCATCCCCCAATACTTCCGTCAGAGGCCCCAGTTCTCAATTTTCCCAACCGGCTTCTCCCGCGACGGGCTTTGATAAAATCGCACCGGCTCGGAATAATAACGTTTCCCATAATATTGCGGTTCAGGGTCAAGGCACGAATCGATCATCGCGGCGTTCGATGGATATGGGGGGAATCAATAATAAACCCACTGAATGGACGACCAAGACATTTTTAAGTGCCTATGAAAAAGGACAACGGGATTTTGCCGATCAAGTGCTGCAACATCTGATTTTGACCAAAGCGTTTATTCCTGGAATTAACTGCTATCAATCGAATTTAAGCTATTCCAATTTCCAAAGTGCTGACTTGACTCGTGCAGATTTTGGCAAGGCGACCTTGAGTAATGCCGTTTTTAAAGATGCTAATCTGAGTGAGGCTTATTTTGGTTATGCCAATTTAGAGGGAGCGGATTTACGGGGGGCAATTGTAACCGGAGCCAATTTTAAGTATGCCAACCTGAGAGGAGCCAACTTTTGTGGGGTGGATTTGAGTAATGCCCATATTAGTCCGGATCAATTAGCGATCGCCAAAACCAATTGGCGCACGGTGATGCCCAGTGGAAAGCGGGGTTCCTGGTAGGCTTCCGTCAATTTCTCCGTAGCGATCGCTACTCTCTTAGCTGACAATGTTGGTTAGCATAAACGTAACAAATCGTTAGACTAGCCCCCTTGTCAGAGGTGTAATTTTATGGATACGGAACAGCAACCTGCAAAGAAACCCCAGGTCGTCATTATTGGAGGGGGATTTGGAGGACTTTATACCGCCCAGGGTCTCAAACATGCAGCCGTAGACGTTAAGGTGATTGATAAACGCAATTTTCATCTATTCCAACCATTGTTGTATCAGGTCGCTACAGGGGTTTTGTCGCCTGCGGATATTGCTTCACCCCTGCGGGGTGTCCTCCAGCATCATCGCAATACCCAGGTACTATTGGATGAAGCGGTTGATATTGACCCCGAACAGCAGCAGGTCATTCTCAAAGATCATGAACCCATTCCCTACGATCTGTTGATTGTCGCAACGGGGGTTAGTCATCACTATTTTGGTAATGATCAGTGGCGCACGGTTGCCCCTGGGTTAAAAACCATCGAAGATGCTATTGAAATGCGTCGTCGAATTTTTCTTGCTTTTGAAGCGGCTGAAAAGGAAACTGATCCGATTCAACGTCAGGCCTGGTTAACCTTTGTGATTGTCGGCGGTGGCCCAACGGGGGTAGAACTGGCTGGCGCGATCGCCGAGATTGCCCACAGTTCCCTCAAAGGCAATTTCCGTAATATTGATACCAGTACCGCTAAAATTCTGTTAATTGAAGGACTAGACCGCGTTTTACCTCCCTATAGCCCAGAATTATCCGCCAAAGCAAAAGATGATTTAATTAAGCTAGGGGTTACGGTTCAAACCCAAACCATGGTGACGGATATTACCGAAGATTGCGTCACCGTCCGTCAAGGGGAAGACATCCATCAAATTCCGGCTCGTACCGTCTTGTGGGCAGCAGGGGTCAAAGCTTCGGGGATGGGGGAAATACTGGCTCAGCGGACAGGCGTTAAACTGGATCGGGTCGGGCGCGTCATGGTAGAACCCGATTTAAGCTTACCCAACTATCCTCATATTTTTGTTCTCGGCGATCTAGCGAATTTTTCCCACCAAGATGAGAAACCGTTACCAGGGGTCGCTCCGGTTGCTATGCAAGAGGCCGATTATCTCGCGAAATCGATTCCTGCCCGTTTAGCCGGTCGTCTAGTCGCGCCTTTTCGCTATACCGATTACGGTAGCTTAGCGGTTATTGGCCAAAATAAAGCCGTTGTCGATTTAGGATTTGCCAAATTTACAGGATTATTAGCTTGGTTTATCTGGGTTTGGGCCCACATTTATTACCTCATTGAGTTTGATAATAAATTGATTGTCATGTTGCAGTGGGGCTGGAATTACTTCACGATGGGTCGAGGAGCGCGACTTATTACGGGAGAAGGCCAAAGCAAAACTCGTTCTCAGGTTGATTTTTCATCCGAAAGGCAAGATAAAACCTTAGTGCCTCGTTAATTGAGCTTAGCAGTCCCAAAGGTGGCATTAAACCGACGACACCAATATTGACGCAGATTTAAAGTCAGCTAAATGGCGATGATCGGAAATCGCAAATCATCCTAAATGGGATACCCACTAGTAATCAAAAATTGAGCGATAAACCGTTAAGGTATCTTGAGCTGTTTTGTTCCAAGAAAACTTTTGAGCTTGTTTTTTTCCCTGAGTAGTTAACTGATCTCTCAAAGCGCGATCGCTGATAACTTTTAACATTGCTTCAGCGAGTTCAAGGAAATTATTGGGATCGATTAATAACGCCGCATCTCCTGTGACTTCAGGCAAAGAAGAGGTATTGGAGGTAATCACAGGCGCACCGAGAGTCATGGCTTCTAGGACAGGTAAACCAAAACCTTCATAAAAAGAGGGATAAATAAACGCCTCTGCTTGGGTATAAAACAGGGCAACTAGTTTATCGGATAAATAGTTTAAATGATGAATTTCTGAGTGATAGGGAGATTGATTAATCGCTTCTAAAATCGGTTCATACTTCCAGCCCATTTGACCGATTAAGACTAACTGATGTTCAATTTTATGGTTTTGTTTTAAATAATTAAAAGCTTGAATTAAATTAATAACATTTTTTCGGGGTTCTAGGGTGCTAACAAATAAAAAGTAGGGTTTTGCAAAATCATAATTTGTTGTTGTCTTTAATACTTCAATTTGTTCCGAATTTAAATAATTTTGATGATAGCGACTTGCTTGATAGGTAACATGAATTTTATTCGGATCAATATGTAATAAAGTGACTAAATCGCGTTTTGTATTTTCTGAAAAAGTAATAATGGCATCTGTCCACTTTAAACAGCGTTTAATCCGTGCTAAATAGGTTTTAACAATCGTCGGAACATAGTCGGGATATTTGACAAACGTTAGATCATGAATGGTCATAATATTGCGACTATTTCGACAAGGATAAACAAAATGATCGGTTCCTTGCACAATATCGGGTTGATTCAGCGATCGCGCAAAATAAGTCAGTAACGGATTCGGAAACGACATTAACCCATTGGTAACGGTGACCGGAATCGGTAAACAACGCGGTGCATAGGGTTGCAAAATTTCAGTCGGATATAAATTTCCTTTGAGCCAATTTTTGAGAGCCGGTTGAAAGTAAACAGTTAATTCAAAATTTTCGGATTGCTGTAATTTATCCAGAGCTTTGAGTAAATTCAACGTATAAACGCCGACCCCACTGGGTTTATCCCGAACAGGCGTTGCATCTAGACAAATTTTCAGCATAAATTGGGCAGTGATATTAAAAATGAGATTCAAGTTGTCCAGAGGAACGGACTATTGCACAATGGGAAAGGTTTCTGTCAACAATGTTTAACGCTTGCAATCCTGATGTCCCCGATTACTGTTGCTGTTCCGGCTACCACCGCAAATCTTGGCCCTGGTTTTGATTGTCTGGGGGCAGCGTTGAGTCTGTACAATCATTTCACATTTACCATTCAACCAGATTTAGAAGCCGATTTTTTGATTACGGTAACAGGGGCAGAACGCGATCGCGTCAGTCGGGATGACAGCAATTTACTGTACCAATCGTTCCTCAAGTTTTATCAACATTTGGGACAAACGCCACCAAAGACCCAGATGGAGATCCAACTAGGGGTTCCTTTAGCCAGAGGTTTAGGCAGTTCTGCAACGGCTATTATCGGGGGCTTAGTGGGAGCCAATGCTTTAGCGGGCCAACCCCTATCGGTTCAAGAGTTATTAGATATCGCCATTTCTATTGAAGGGCATCCTGACAATGTGGCTCCTGCGTTGTTGGGCCATTGCCAGTTATCAGTGAATGATGGGGAAAAATGGCTGGTTACCCCTTTAGTTTGGCATTCAGACCTAGTGCCTGTGGTGGCAATTCCTGACTTTGAACTTTCGACGGAAATGGCCCGTTCCGTTTTACCCAAAGATTATGCTCGCGCTGATGCCATTTTTAACGTGGCCCATATTGCGTTGCTCGTAAAAGCGATCGCCGAGGGACGGGGAGATTGGTTACGGGTGGCAATGGAAGACAAAATTCATCAACCCTATCGCCAAAGCTTAATTCGGGGTTACGAAGCCGTAAAAACGGCCGCTATCCAAGCAGGAGCCTACAATTTGGTGATCAGTGGTGCAGGCCCGACCTTACTCGCGATCGCCCATCCTGATCAAGTGGCAGAAGTAATTAAAGCGATTCAAACCACTTGGCAACAAGAAGGCGTAAATGCGGAAGTCTCTGCCCTACAAATCGATACCCAAGGCGCGAAAATTACAACCTAAATTATGATATGGTGAGGAGCATGAAAAATGGGAAAAAAGCAGCGTCCAATCCAGCCTCACCCCCGAAAATCCTAGCCGTCGTTAATGGCAAAGGTGGAGTCGGGAAAACGACCACTGCGGTTAATTTAGCAGCAATTTTGGCCGAAAACCATGAAGTTTTATTGGTAGATGCCGATCCCCAGGGGTCTGCAACCTGGTGGGTAGAACGCAGCGAAGAAGGCATGGCTTTTGATCTCAGCACGGAAAGTAACCCCACCGTTTTAAGCAATCTCCACAAAACCCCCAACTATCAATTAATTGTGGTCGATACGCCCCCTGCTTTGCGTTCCGAGGCATTAAAAGCGGTGATTACCCTAGCTGACTACTTGGTTTTGCCCACACCTCCCGCACCGATGGATTTAACCGCGTTAATCGAAACGGTAAAAACAGCAGTCAGACCCTTAAATGTCGCCCATCGCGTCTTGTTAACCAAAGTTGATTCCCGTAGCCTCAAGGAAACCCTAGAAGCTCAAAATACGTTACTAGAGTTAGGAATTCCTGCTTGTCATGCTTTTGTACGGAGTTATAAAGCCCATGAGCGTTCTGTCTTAGAAGGGCTGGCGATTACTGACTGGAAAGGGAAAAATTCACGGGAAGCGGAATCGGATTATCGTCGAGTCACTGAAGAAATATTACGAGAATTAAACTAAATTTAGCAACGCTTTTCGCTATCCTTAGTTAGTGGTAGTAAGCTGGCAATCAATCACATGGCTAAGAAAAGTTTATCGGATATTTTGCGTGAAGAAATGAAACCCGAAGCGGCAGCGAGTCAACCTTCTACTTCGGCTGAAGTGCCTACTCCTGAGCCGGTTGTTAGCGATGAGCTTAAGGATTTAACGATCGCGATCGCAACTGCCAACGAAAAGATCGCCTTACTAACGGCTGAATTAGCCACCGAAAGAAAAGAGAATAAAGCCTTAAATAATCAATTAACCAAAGCAAATCAATTCAAAACCCAACTAGAAGAACAAAAAAACCTTGTCAAACAATTAACCGCAGATTTAAAGCAAGCGAGTAGTAGCTATCAAAAAGCCTTAGAAAAAGAACAGGAGAAAGTTAAAGAAATGACAGAAAAAGTGAACAGCTTAGACTCCTTAGAAAAAGAACTTGTTGAACAAAAAGCCTTAGTGAGTAAACTTTATGCCGATTTACAGAAAGCGCAACAAAAACCCGAATCAACCGCTTCTACTGCTCCATTAACTGCTCAACCTAAATCTACCAAATTGGTTTCTGCTCATCGGATTAGCCGTTATATTGCACCCGCCCAGCCCTCTGCCACCTTATCTGATGAAGTTATTGGCTGGTTTGATTAGATTTTTTTGCTTGTTTACTTTATCTAGCAGTTATTTTTAAGCCGGTAGATCAATTTAACCTAAAGCCCAAATAGACTCTTTAGATTAAATTTAGATTAGATTAAATCAAAACAGTAGAATTGAATGTCCCTACAAAAGTTTCCCGACAAATCTGTAGGGATTCAACTCAGTTCAGTTTACGGTTGCTTTACTTATAGTAAACCTGCTAAATGTAACGGGCCGTGACCACTAATTAATTCAATAATTAGAGCAATAAATCCCAACATTGCTAAACGACCGTTCCAAACTTCGGCGGCGGTTGTCATTCCCCATTCCCAACGCTCTTGAGGATACATCTTCATATTTTTGTTAGGACGGGCGACCGCATCAAAGGAGGCTGGTGGTTTAGAGAGGGAGTTAATTACCAAATGGGCCAGGGAATCGATAAAAATAGGATGGGTATTTAAAGCAGGAACCCGTTGGAAGTTGTTAATCCCCGCTTCTTCGGCAATTTCTCGATATTCAATATCAATTTCCTGCAAGGTTTCGATGTGTTCCGAGACAAAGCTAATGGGAACAACTAATAAATCCTTTACTCCTTGCTCTCCCAGTTCGTTTAAGGCATCTTCTGTATAGGGTTTGAGCCATTCTACCGGGCCGACGCGACTTTGATAGGCCAACGTATGGGGATTGGGCCGATTCAGGGTTTTCATAATTAACCGAGTACAGGCTTCAATTTCCGCTTGATAGGGATCGCCGGCTTCATCAACGTAGCTTTGGGGAACACCGTGGGCACTAAAGAAAATATGGGCTGCATCGGGATTGGAAAACTTGGTTAATTCCTGGGCAATTAAATCCGCCATTGCTTGTAAATAGAGGGGATCGTCGTACCAGGAGGGAATTAAGGTATAGTCAACCTGCCGTAGGATGGGGTCTTGTTTCCACATTTCTTCCAGGATACGGAAGCTGGAACCACTGGTGCTAATGGAAAAATGGGGATAGAGCGGTAAGATCACTAACCGTTGAATGCGATCGCGCTTAATCTGCTCAATGGCTTCTTCCGTAAAAGGATGCCAATAGCGCATACCAATGTAAATAACGGGCTTTTGATCTAATTCGGTCAGCCGTTGCTCTAATGCCTCTGCCTGAGCTTCTGTAATCTTCAGCAAAGGAGAGCCACCCCCAATTTGTTCGTAATTCGCTTGGGATTTTTTAGCTCTTAACGTGGAAATCATCCAGGCTAACGGTTTTTGTAGCCAAGGAAATGGTAAACGAATAATTTCGGGATCAGAAAAGAGATTAAAGAGGAAGGGACGAACATCCTCTAATTTTTCTGGCCCTCCTAAATTGAGCAACAGTACCCCAACACGACCCATAGCTTTTAATGAGAAAGATTTGCAGATTCTTTACCAAGTGTAACAATATATGGGAAAAAGGGAAGCCTTTACTCATCTTTCCCTCCCATCAAATTCATGGCAACTATCCTCAGAACTTGGAGTTATCAATATCCTTGGCTTTATGCCGCCATTTCCCAACTCGCAGCTTTAGGGGTCGGTGGGGAATCGCATTTTCATCATTTACCGTTAGCAGGATTATCCTTAACCCCTGAGACAAAGATTTTAGATTTGTGTTGTGGCGGTGGTCAGGCAACTCGCTTTTTAGTTCAAAACTCCCAACAGGTTACGGGCCTTGATGCTTCTCCGGTAGCTTTAAAACGAGCAGCCGCGATCGCGCCCAATGTGAACTACGTGCAAGCCATGGCCGAGGAAATGCCCTTTTCCGATGGAGAATTTGATCTGGTACATACCAGTGTCGCCCTTCATGAGATGACCAGTAAGCAATTACAGCAAATTTTGCAGGAAGTTTATCGAGTTTTAAAACCCAACGGTGTTTTTACCTTAATTGATCTGCATCAGCCCCGTAATTTATTGTTTTGGCCACCCCTAGCTCTCTTTTTGTGGTTATTTGAAACAGAAACCGCTTGGCAACTTATTAAAATGGATTTGGTCGATCAATTAACCGCGATCGGGTTCCGAGATTGTCAACAACGGCTACACGCTGGGGGCAGTTTGCAAGTCATTCAAGCAACAAAGTGATGAAAAGGTAATGGATTCTTTAATTTTTTCCCAGCTACAATCTTGGTTTTATCGCTCTTGGCGGGCGGTTTTGCTGACAGGACAAACGGTTTATTATTTGGCAACGGGAAAAATTGACTACCAAAACACGGTTCAACAAATGATGATTGTTGGCCCGGCATCTTTCCTAATTGCCATGATCACAGCGGCAGTCATGGGCATGGTGTTTACCATTCAGGTAGCACGAGAATTTTTAGCCTTGGGAGCAGGGAGTGCGGTTGGGGGAATTTTAGCCCTGGCGTTGGGGCGGGAATTATGCCCGATCATGATGGCCGTCGTGGTAGCAGGTCGCGTAGGGTCAGCTTTTGCGGCGGAAATTGGCACAATGCGGGTAACAGAACAAATTGACGCACTCTATATGCTCAATACCAATCCCATTCAATATCTGGTCATTCCTCGTCTGATTGCCTGTTGTGTCATGGTGCCTGCTTTGACGGTGCTGGCGTTGATTACAGGGTTAGTGGGTGGACTCGCGATCGCGAACGGGGTTTATGGGATTGCGCCCCAGGTATTCATGGATTCGATTAAAACCTTTGCTGGCTTATGGGATGTGATCGCAGGGCCGATTAAGGGAGTCATTTTCGGTGGATTAATTGCTATCATTGGGTGTAACTGGGGATTAACCACCAAAGGAGGCGCAAAGGGCGTAGGAGAATCTACCACCGCAGCCGTTGTAACCTCTTTGTTAGCCATTTTTGTCTCAAACTTTTTTCTCTCTTGGATTATGTTTCAAGGAAGCGGTTCAGGAGCCGTCCTAATGGGAAGATAAATTTTTTATTGATATTAAATTGATTTTGGATAACGGAATTAACTATGAATCAACCACCTAAAAATTCATTTTCCCAAGAAATCAAAACCCAAGCAACTATTTTAGGGAGTTTTGTCGCGCTCTTTTGGATTCTTGAACTTCTCGATGCTTTTGTATTTCGCGGAAGTTTAGATGCTTACGGCATTATTCCCCATTCCATTATTGGGCTTCGAGGAATTTTATTTGCTCCTTTTTTACACGGTGGATTTGGTCATTTAATTGCCAATACCATTCCCTTTATCGTTTTGGGTTGGTTTGTGATGCTCCAGGAAACCAGTGATTTTTGGATCGTTACCCTCATTACGATGGTTGTCGGTGGCGCAGGCGTTTGGTTTTTTGGACAGCCTAATAGCGTTCACGTCGGAGCGAGTATTTTAATTTTTGGTTACTTAGGATTTTTATTACTACGGGGCTATTTTCAACGCAATCTTGCTTCGATTATTCTATCGTTAGTCGTGTTATTTCTTTATGGTGGGGCAATTTGGGGCGTTTTACCCATACAACACGGAATATCTTGGCAAGGTCATCTTTTCGGATTTTTAGGCGGTGTTTTAGCGGCTAGATTAATCGCCAAAGAAAAACGCTTTTATTCTTAATTAATTAATAAGTATTATATCAGGTTCTAGGCATCCTATTATTCCCATATTTTGACTTAAAGGTTTCGCTAGCTGTACAAGTGGTAAACAAAATTATACTAATGTCTATTTAAAACATAAAATATATGAAACCAATATTATAAATGTACCGAAATCAACGCAAAATTCTGGATACTTTGATGAGTCAGTCATTGCTTGCCTAGTTGCTGATAGAAACGCTAAAATTTCGAGCCTATCAAAAACATAAATCATTTAGAATTGCTATAGATCAGCGTTATTAACTGTGACGTATTAAAGAGCAATTCGTCAAAAGAGCCATCGATTTTTAAGAAAGTTATTTAAAGTTATTTATTGTTAGGGGTAAGAGAGGGATTATTTCCTTGTCTTTCATTATTAATTAATTGGATCTGACTTAAAAAATAATTTTCGCCATCTTGATATTTGAGAGAACGGGCTAGGGTTAATGCCTGTTGATAGGCGACTAAGGCTGGTTGATATTGTTTTGCATCTTGATAAATTTTTCCAATTGATTCGTAAGCTTTCATTAATCCGTAATAGTTATAGGATTGCTGTTCAACTTTTAAGAGTTTTTGATAGATTTGTAGGGCGTAATTGGGTTGATTGTGGGTTTGGTATAAATTAGCGAGTTTTTTAAGGGCAATACTGGCGGGCCCATACTGTTGTAATGACCAACTTAGGGTAAAGGCTTCTTGATAATTTTGGCTGGCTTTTTCTGGTTGTTTTAACGTGAGGTAATCATCCGCGATCGCGATCTTGACATCGGGAATGGATTCAATCTTTTTATCTTGAAAATAGCGGTTGACTAAGGCTTCTTTAATCCGAACTGCATTTTCAGGAAGAGAGGCTTTGCTGTAAATTTCGGCTAATTTTTGTAGATAAATACCCTCATTATAGGTATTTCCCTTTGCCTGGGCCTGTTGCAATAATAATTCATAGGTTTCCGCCGCATTGGGATAATCAAAGCGAGCAAGGTAGAGTTCCCCTAAGGCTTTTGAAGCCCGTTCCTCCACTTTGGCATTATTTTGTTGGCGGGCTGTGGTGCGAATTTGTTGATAGATCTTAATAGATTCATCGATATTCCGCATTTTTTGATAGGCTTGGGCAAAAGCAGTTAAAATTTCAGGTGTTAAAGACCCAAGAGCTTGCTGTTCTTGATTAATAGCGGCTAATCGCCGATTAATGATATTAAAATCTTCCGAACGGGATTTTTCCCAGGCAATCCCCCCCACTCGTCCGAGGGCATTAATTTCTTCTAAGGTGCCTAAACTCCGTCTCGCTCGCAATTCCCGATACCACATCACAAAAGCAATATCATCATTTCCCGCATCTGCTTGAGCTTGGGCTTCAGCATTGAGTTGATCCAATCTCTCGATTAAGCGTCGTCGTTGTAGCGGAGTGAAGGGGACTTGGCTCGGAAGAATGGGATCGGGCTGATATTGGCTCAGATCTAAGGGATCGGGTTTGGTTGGTTCGGGTTTAGGGGCAGTCGGCTGAAACCCAGGCGGCATGGCCAAAATTATCGGTGACTGGGGAGCCGCGATCGCCTGTTGGGAAAATGCCACCCAGCTATAACTATTCAAACCCAAGCAATAGACGATGACGGGAAAAAATCGTTTAGAAAAGATAGGAATCATAGAACACTGAAAGCATCACCCTAGCCTAAGCCAATGATTTAACACATTAGTGGCACAATAGACAGAAAGTTGATTGAACCCTTTAGAATCCTAACATGGCTACTCTTCTGTTGATGGAATAAGCAAAATGAAAAAAATTATTTATGGCTTGTTAAGTTTGATTTTAATGATAACCATCACGGCCTGTGGGATGTTGCCCCAAGTTAACGCAGAAGAACGACTTTTCTTAAATTTATCTCTAGATTTTTTAGGAGAATACGAACTGCCCAAAACGGCCTTTCAAGATACTAACGTTGGTGGTTTATCGGGTATTACCTACGATAGACAAGAAGACTTATTTTATGCAGTTTCTGATGATCGCAAAGATCCTCGTTTTTATACCTTAAAAATTAATTTAAAAAATCATGAAAATAATCATCCTCAGATCGAGAAAATTAACATTGAACGTGTCACATTTTTGAAGAATCCACAAGGAGAAATCTATCCCCCATTGACGACTGATTTTGAAGGCATTGGTTTAACCCCAAGACGCACCGTTTTCATTTCTAGTGAAGGAGATAATCAGCGCAAAATCTTACCCTTTATTGGGGAGTTTGATTTAGTAACAGGCCAACTGAAAAATGACTTACGCCTACCGCAACGCTATTTATCCCCGAAAAAAAACGATGAGGATCAGTCTCCACGCGGTATTCAGAATAATTTAGGCTTTGAAAGTTTAGCTGTTGGGGCGAGTAGTACCTTAAAAGATGACCCTTTTCGATTATTTACAGCCAATGAAAACCCACTTTTTCAGGATGTTGATCTAGAAAAATTACCGAAAGAATTACCACTTCGTTTTTTACATTACGTGATCAATCCTATCGGTGATCCGATTATTGTAAGCGAAAATTTATACCTGCTTGATCCGGCTCCGAGTGGAACTTTTTCTAATGGATTAAATGATATAGTTACCCTTAATCAAGAAGGCTACTTTATTAGCTTAGAACGCAATTTTGGGCTAGCAGGATTTGGGGTAAAATTATTCCAAGTTGTCAATGCTAATGCAACGGATACATCACGGATTACCAGCTTTAAAAATGGAATTGGGGATGTTGAACCTTTGCGGAAAAAACTATTGTTGGATTTGGATGAGTTAGGGATTGATTTAGATAACTTAGAAGGATTAACTTTTGGTCCTAAATTACCGGATGGCAGCCAATCTTTAATCTTAGTGAGTGATGATAATTTTAGCGATCGCCAAATCAACCAATTTCTCCTATTTCGTCTAAACATTTCCTGATGAACCAATGGGCGCAAACTGATCCAAAATGTCATCTTGCCCTTGGGCTACCCATTGAGCAAAATGTCGAGCCAGGGGAGGTGCGTAGGCCAGGGGACTCGTAAAGCCGGAAAATAAAAATAATCCTTCAAATTGCTTGATTCTTCCCACCAAAGGTTGGCTCGGATCACTAAAGGCTACTAGGCAATGGTGGCAAGTTCCGGGGACATCGGCTAAGGCCGGTAGAATAGTCGCTATCTGCTGACGAATTTCCGCCTCAATGCGGGCTAAATCGGGTAAGGCATGGGGATCGGGGATAATTTGGCTAGTTTGCCCTAAATAGAGGTGGCCATCTAAAAATTGAATTGCTCCCGCTTCGGTAATTTCTGCCATCAGGGTTGAATTGCGCGATCGCCAAATTTCGGACTGATTCGGTTGTCTGGCGGTGGTTTCCAGTTGCAGACGTTGGAGAAGGGCAGGCATCACCAAGGTGCGTAGCCGTATATTTAAAGGGGGGGTTTTAATCACCTGAGCATGGCTAAAGTACAGAGGGATGTCGATTTGATTAGCTTGTAAAAAAGACCGACTCAAAGCCCCTGCACAAATAACGGTATTTTCTGCCTGATAGGTGTCTTTTGGGGTGATAACTCCTGTAATTTGGTGATTTTGGCACAATAAGTTAACCCCCGGCTCGATCGCGATTGTTCCTCCCAGTCGCAGAAAAGCGTTGATATAGGCTAGCGTCGTCTTTTGAGCGTGAATATGGCCATGAGCCACTGTTAAGGCTCCCGCGATCGCGTTAGGATTGAGCAATGGTTCGAGTTCACAGGCTTCATCCACCCTGAGCAGTTGGGGAGGATTAAAACAATTCGCATAATGGCGTTGAATGCTTTGGGGATCTTGCTCTGGCGGAATCGTTAAAACTAAATTTAATTCTCGATATTCTGTCTCTCCCTGCAATTCCTGGGCTAGATGACTTAAAATTTGCTGGGATTCTCTGCATAACTGGCGGGTTATGGGGGTTGTTCCTGACCAATAGGCCACGCCACCGTAGCTGTAATAGGTTGCACTGTGGGGATAGCGATCGCGCTCTAACAGGAGAACTCGTAACCCGTGTTTAATCAACTCGTAGGCCAAAGCCGCTCCGGTAATACCGCCACCGATGACAATCCAATCGTAGGTTTTCATTGCTTTTAATCAATACGCTAATAGAGACCCTGAAATTCGCTAAAATAGAGTTGAATTTCAAGAAAATACGCAATTTTAGTAAAAAATATTGGCAACGATTAGTAAAATTTTCCATCAACTCAATGGATTCTGTTAGGCAATTATCATAGGATTTTAAACGCTATTATCCCATCATTACCGGAACTTTTTTCAAGGCATTTTCAATCGTTTGAGAACCTGCATTCTCTAAACAGGCATTTTCACTGATATAACGTTTCCACGCTTTGGTACCAGGTTGGCCGGTAAATAGGGTTAACAAGTGACGGCTAATGGCGTGTAGTTTCAAGCCTTTTTCTGTCCATTGCTCGATATAGGGCAGCATTTTTTCAATAATTTGCTGACGGGTTAGGGGCGTGACGGCTTCCCCATAGATGTCTCGGTCTACCGTGGCTAACAAATAGGGATTTTCGTAGGCAATTCGACCAATCATCACCGCATCAACGTGAGCATAGTGCTGTTGAATTTGTTCTAGGGTCGTAATTCCGCCATTAATTTCAATAAATAGGTGGGGAAAGTCAGCTTTTAACCGATAGACATCTGCATAGCGCAGGGGCGGAATGGTGCGATTTTCCTTGGGACTTAAGCCTTTGAGCCAAGCTTTGCGGGCATGGACGGTAAAGCGTTGACAGCCACCTTCTGAGACAATACGCACAAATTTAGCCAAATCTTCGTATTGATCCTGATCATCAATGCCAATCCGGTGTTTTACGGTAACGGGAATGGATACGGCTTGTTGCATCGCGGCGATACAATCGGCGACCTGTTGGGGTCGGGCCATTAAACAGGCTCCAAAGTGCCCATTTTGAACGCGATCGCTGGGGCAACCGACATTGAGATTTACCTCATCGTAACCCCAATCTTCTGCAATCTTGGCACATTCCGCTAATTGGCTCGGATTATCTCCCCCTAGCTGCAACACCAAGGGTTTTTCTTCGGGAGAAAAGTCTAATAACTTGCGGCGATCGCCGTGAATAATAGCCATCGTCGTGATCATTTCCGTATAGAGCAACGTCCGACGGGTTATCTGTCGCAAAAAATAACGAAAATGGCGATCGGTATAATCCATCATCGGAGCCACACTTAAGGGATTGCCCAGGCGATTAAGCATGAGTAGTTAATAGTTAATAATTGAGAGTTAATAGTTAATAATTGAGAGTTAATAGTTAATAGTGGCTCTTCTGATTTTACGTTTAAAAAAATCAACACTGATGCAAAAAAAATAATTACTAGGCATAAATTCCTTGCTAGAAGAAGATTTCAGCTTCAATCTATCTTTTTTATCACCACAAACTCAGAAGATACTTAATAGTTAATAATCAATCTTGAATTATCAACTATTCACTATTAACTATTCACTAATTAGCGTACTGTTTCCAGACTTTCAATTTTCTTAGTAAATAATTCGGTAAAGAGACTCATCACTGTTCGTTTTTCTCGAACTTTGATATTAGCGGTTACAGACATCCCAGATTGCAAGGGAATTTGGCGATCTGCGGTTTTGAGATATTGGTGATCCAACTGAATTTGGGTCGGAAAACGATAAAATTTATAGGTTTCATCGGGAGGTAACGCATCAGAGCCGACCAAAATTACTTTCCCTTTAATGTCTCCAAATTCACTGTAAGGAAAAGAATCGATTCGGACATCGGCTTTCATTCCCTGACGAACAAAACCAATATCTTTGTTGGTAATATCCACTTGAGCAATTAAACTATCGGTAGGAACAATTTTTAATAAAGGAACCGTTTGGGTTGGAGGTGTAACGTAGCCCGGTGTTGCTTTTAAATCAAAGACAGTTCCATTGACAGGGGATTTGATTTCCTGATATTTCAATGTCACTTGAGAACGACTAATTTGGCTATTTAATTCGTTAATTTTCTTTTCATTCTCAACAATGATTTTGGTTAATTGACTATCAATGTCCGCAATTTTTTTGGTATTATCTGCCATGCGGTCATAAATTTCTTTTTCCGTAATGGCACTGGTATTCACTAATTTAGCCCTGGCTTGTTCAATGAGATTGTCTAACCGTTTTTTCTCTTGTTCTAAACGATTAATTTCCGCCGATCGGGTTTGAATTTGTTGACGTTGTTTATCGTATTCGACAGAACCATTCACTTTCTGTTCAATAATGCGCTGATAGCGATCGTTAACGGCTTGTTGTTGTTTTTCAATTTGTAATTTTGCTAAGGCCCCTTCTTCTAAGAGCGGTTGAACGCTACCGAGAATTCTTTCTTCAATTTTCAAGCTTTTTTCTGCTTCGAGAACGGCTTTGTCATTGCGAACTTTTAGATCAGCGAAAATCTTTTGGTCATCGACCAGTTGTCGTTGAGCCGATTCTAACTGGACTTGGGCTTGTAGCAATTGTTTTTGGAGTTGCTGAATTTCCATATCGGCGGCCGTTACTCTGGAGTTCAGTTCAAAACGAGCCATTCGCAGACGGGCCATTTGCTCTGAAGACAGCTTCTCTACGTTGCCCCCATTCCCTAATAATGCACTGAATAAGGCATTTTCCTGAATTAATGCAGTCCGATTTTTTGCTAAAGCAGCAACTTCCCAGGGCAATTTTAATTGCATCATGGCCATTTCTAATTGGGATTCACTCAGCTCTTGTTTTAATAGCGTGCGATAAAATTGGTTTTCTTGAAGCAGTTTTTGGCGAATATTCTGAGCGGATTTGAGATCGGCAACTGTGGCGGCGGAGTCCATAATCACCAACGTTTGACCCTTTTTCACCTGTTCATTATCTTTGACTAACACCTCTTTAACGACTCCATTAACCGGAGCTTGAATTTCTTTGAGCGTATCCTGGGGCTTGAGTTGGCCCGTTGCGGGAATGACTTCTTCCATCGTGGCAAAGGAAGCCCAAACAACAGAAAGGGCCGTAACACCGATAATTGACCAAATAATCGCCCGCGAGAGATTAGAGGATTGCCGTAGGATAATTCCTTGCTCGGAACCGGAAAATAAACTCGGCGCAGGATAATTGGGAGATTTGACAGGCGAGGCACCACCTTTGATGGGCGCAAGGGAGCCATTCCCATTTGTCTCAGATCTGCCATTTTGAGCATTATGGGGATTATTCTCAGTCGAGGAAAGATGATTTGTCATGGGATTAAAGTGTTCTCCTTAATTATTTTCTCCAAAACAATGAAAGTTAGATCTTTGATTAATTTTTGTCAAAATCCGTATTGCCTTGTTGTTGATAGAGGTAGAAATAACGACCTCGGAGGGCCATTAGTTCGTCATGGGTTCCCTGTTCAACGACAGCACCCCCATCCATCATGACGATCACGTCGGCGGTTTTAATGGAACTGAGACGGTGGGTAATAAAGAATACGGTGCGATCGCGGAAGGCCTCTCCTAAATTGAGACAAACCTGTTTTTCGGTGGTGTAATCTAGGGCACTGGTGGCTTCATCTAATACAAGAATATTGGGTCGTTGCAGAATCGTTCGTGCTAGAGCAATTCGTTGCCGTTGTCCCCCCGATAGAGAGGCACCCCGTTCTCCCACCCGTGTATTGTAGCCATTGGGTAAACCCATAATGAATTCATGGGCTACCGCCACTTTTGCCGCTTCAATAATTTCTTCGGTCGTAGCATCGGGATTGGTCAGGGCAATATTTTCCTGAATGGTGCCATCAAATAGCAGGGTTTCTTGCGGAACCACACCCACCTGTCGCCGGAGGGAATACAGTTCCACCTTACTAATATCGTAACCATCGATTAAGATATGGCCCGATTCGGGTTCGTACAGACGGGAGAGCAATTTCACTAGGGTACTTTTACCGGCTCCACTCTGGCCCACAACAGCCACAAAGGTCTGGGCGGGAAAGGTTAAATTGACATTATTTAACTGCAACGGGCCTTGGGGTTTGAAACGGAAAGAAACATTTTCATACTTCACCGTACCCTTAATGGCTGGCATGGGGATATTAAACCGATCTTTTTCCGATTCTTCTGGGGTATCGACGATATCCGCCAATCGTTCCAAGGACAGGGCTGTTTCTTGGAAATTTTGCCACAGTTGGGTCAGGCGTAAAACGGGGGAGGTTACATAACTGGAGATGATACGGAAGGCGATTAATTGTCCTAACGTTAACTCCTGATTCAACACCAGGTACGCACCGACCCATAGCACCAATAGGCCCGACAGTTGATTAAGAAAATGACTGGTGGAACTGGCAAAGGTTGAGGTGACAACGGTTTTAAAGCCCGCCGTCATGTAACGGGAATAGCGATCCTGCCACTGCCAACGCGATCGCAGTTCAATATTTTGAGCCTTAACCGTTTGAATCCCCGACATCACTTCGACTAAATAGGATTGGGTTTCGGCATTGCGCTCGGCTTTAACCCGTAACTGATGACGAATCACAGGGGCAAAAACCGCTGTCATTAGGATAAAAATCGGAATGGTTCCCAAGCCCACCAAGGTGAGGAGTGGGCTATAGATGATCATCACGACAATATAGACGACCGAAAAGATCGCATCCAAGACGACCGTTAAGGCAGTTCCCGTCATAAATTGGCGGATATTTTCGAGTTCATTGACCCGTGTTGAAATTTCTCCGACAGGCCGCTTTTCAAAATACCGCAAGGGTAATCGCAGCAAGTGATCAATAATTTCTGAGCCTAAGCTCATGTCAATGCGATTAGTGGTATCGACAAAAAGATAGGTTCGCAGGGTCGTTAAAATTGCTTCAAAAAAGGCAATAATCAACAGAAAAATGCCCAAAACTTGCAGTGTATCCTGGCTATTTTGCACAATTACCTTATCGATGATCACCTGAATCATCAAGGGATTGGCTAAGCCAAATAGTTGCACAAAGAACGAGGCGATAAAGACTTCAATTAAAACTCGGCGATATTTCTTAAGGGCCGGCAGGAACCAACTGAGTCCAAACCGTTGTTGCGGCGTTTCTTTGGTCGGTTGCAGTAGTAAGACTTCACCCTTGGGGATCTGCCCATCTTCCGATTCTCCCCAGGTTTGTAAAAAATCCTTGGGTTTGCGGCGGATCATTCCCGTTTCAGGAACAGCAATCACCATATTGCGATCGCTGGCTTCGTAGACCACCGCTAAACTATCTTGCCAACGGATCAAAAAAGGCGGCTCTAACTGGGTAATGGAGTGGGCAGGCAGGGAAACAAGCTGACTATTCAAGCCCATTAATTCGGTAATCGCACCACAGAGGGGTAGGGATAGATTCTCGGTGCGTTGGAGTTGCTCTCGGACAATCCGCTGAATCACATCTCGGCGAAAGGGCATCCCAAAATATTGACTCACCATTTGGAAACAGGCCAGCCCTGCTTCTGCGGTTGTTTTTCCTCGCACAAACGGGTAATTTTTTCGGCTTTTTCCCGATGACTTCCGACGGGGGGCTTCTCCTATCAGCGTTTCATCTGCATAGGGAATTTCACCATAGGGCATCTCATCGGTTCCCATGACTGTTACGTCAGGAATAACCGTAGCTTCGGTGGGTTCGAGTTCTGCCAAGGCCGTATTGGCAATTTTAGGAACTCCCACTAATCGGGCACTTTCTGGGCCAGTTACTTCTAAATCCGTATTGCCTGGGGCGGAAGGGAGGGCACTGCCGACGGGAAATTGGGGGATTTCTCCTCCACTGACTAACCAAAGATAGTCCTCATTTTGGAGGAGGGGGTGGGCAGAAAGTTTATGGCGACCTGGGGAGAGAAAGTAGGTGCGGCTTTCTTCGATGGTATTTAGGGTCAATTCCCGAAGATCGGCTTCCCCTTGAGCTTGGATTTCTAATTGATTGCCCAATAGATCAAAGAGTTCAATCAGGGCGCATTGGTCTTGAAAGCTTGCTTGGAGTGCGGGATATTTTTTAACTAACGAGAGAAATTCTTGATTGTTTAACGTTAAACAGACGGCCTCAGTGGACGCGATCGCCGTTTCACAAGGAATCCCTCGGATCACATTAACCCAACCGATTATGGCCCCAGGTTGGAGTAATTTGAGGGTAACAGGTAAATTATTGCGCGGATCATACCCCAGCGATCGCACCTGACCGGATAACAAAATCGATACATAACTGGAAAATTTACCCCGCATCAGGATCACTTGCCCCATGCGATACCGCCAGGGCTGGAGCTTGTCTGCTAAAGGATTTAAAACCTCTGGAGGAAGCTGATTGAACGGCGCAACTTCAGAAAGAAAGGAACGATAGTTAGAAACAGAAGATGTCATGCCACTACAGTAAAAAATTTTTCTAGAAAGTGTTTAATCGCTCAAGGGATATCTGGGAGAGCAATCCCGCATAAAAACTCAAGTTAAAGGATTTTTTCAAAATTCTTAGGTTAAAGAATACTGGTAATTGTCCGCATTTTCATTTATTAAAGATAAGGTTTCAGACCCAGACGGAATAAAAGAAACCTGCTGCTGCATTTTTTCCATTAACCATTTTTGGAATAGATCATTGCGTAGGCGTTGACGAACTTGATTGTCCAACTGAGCGGATAAATACTGTTCTAACCGCACAATTACCCACCATTCTCCGATAAGAGTCGGCGGATAGACCTTACCCACGCTTCCGGTCATCAGCATTTGAGCGATTTGAGGATGGGGCACATTTAATTCAACGGGGCCAACTAAGCCGCCAGTTTGGGCCTCTCCCCCTTCTGAATACTGCCGAGCCAAATCCGCAAAACTACTTTCCTCTTCTTGAATCCGAAAATAGAGTTCCTGAGCAATTCCAGCTTCTTTGGTGCGAATCAATGAGTAAACCACGCGGTCTAATTGATTTTTACATTCCAAAAAGTAGGACTCTAGGTGATCGTCCCATTCGGCTTGTTTGAATTTTTCCAGTTTTAAATCTCGAACAATGAATTGATTGAATTGCTCCTCGGTCATCCCATTGAGCTTAAGCCACGCCAAAAACTGTTCCTGACTACTAATTTGGGTTTGCTGAAAAAACTGCTCTTTAATGGCTTTTTCTTCTTCTGGCGTACATTCAATATTGGAGATCGCTTGATCCACAATAATTTCCCTTGCCAATCGGGGTAACAATTGATATTGAGCAAGCAAAGGGTAAAGCTCATTCTCTTGAAAACTTTGTTGACCTACTTTCAACACCGTTCTGGTCATTCAATCCATCCCTTGATAATAAAACATTTTTTAAATGCTCTAATTTTAATCGTGATTTCGCTTTTTACGCTGGATTTGCTGTACATACTTTAACAACTGGATCTTTTTCTGACTCCATCCGACCACTCCTATCCCTTACAAATAAATTTCAGACTCCTCATCTTACAAGCTTTTTAGAAAAATGACATGTCTTTTTCCAGACAACTGATACATTTTGTAAAGTATTGTCACTAATTTCAATCGCCTACTGTTCAGCTTGGCTTTTTTACTCTCTTAAGGATGAGTTTGCTTAGAAAAGCAAAAGAAATCCCTCTTGAACATCTGAAGTTAGAGGGATATAAGAATTCATCAACTTAATTAATGGATTACATCAGCTAGCCAACAATAAATTCGATTATTCGCTGACTTTTGAGTCACTGATACTGGCTTTGGGTTCTTTTTCTTTAAAAACAATCCGCAACCAAGGGGGAGCGATAAAGGTAGTTAAAATGACCATCATAATAATGGCGACATCCGTAGCTTGATCTAAAGCCCCACTCGCTGCGCCAACGGCGGCAAACACTAAGCCCACTTCTCCCCGTGGAATCATCCCGACACCAATGGCGAGTTTATTGAGACCTTCTTGGCCAAAGACCGTAAAGCCTGTAACAACCTTACCCACAATGGCGACCACAATTAAAAACGCAGCAATAATTAGCCCTTCTCGATTATTGGGATCAACGGGATTGAGGACGCTGAGGTTGGTTTTTGCCCCGACACAGACAAAAAAGATGGGGACAAAGAAATCGGCGATCGGTAAAATTTGTTCTTCTAAGTCTTTACGCTTCTCCGTCTCAGCAATAATTAAGCCCGCCGCAAAGGATCCTAAAATGGCTTCTAATTGAATCACTTGAGCAATATAGGCCAAAACAAAAGCGATGCTCAGGGACACTAACAATAATTGCCCCCGTGTTTTCATGCGATTCACTAAACTGACATAAAAGGGACTCAAGAACCGTCCCAGCACAATTGCCCCAACCACAAAGGCCCCTGCACTAATGATTAAATAGATAACGCTACTGATTTGGATCTCACCCGTTTTGACTAGACTGGCAACGACTGCTAGCACCACAATGCCTAAAATATCATCGAGAACTGCCGCCCCAATGATAATCTGCCCTTCATTGGAACTTAATTGATTAATTTCTGCCAGTACCTTGGCCGTAATCCCAATACTGGTCGCAGTTAAAGCGGCTCCTGCAAACACGGCGGGAATCGTTCCGATATGAAAGATAGAGACTAAACCGACCGTTCCTAAGACAAAGGGGACAACCACCCCAACCACTGCAACCACTGCCGCCTGGGGGCCAACTCGAATCAATTCTTTGAGATCGGATTCCAGTCCAATTTCAAAGAGCAGAATAATAACCCCTAATTCCGATAGAACGGAGATAACCTCGCTTTGGACTTCAAAGACTGATTGGGCCGCTTGTTGGGATAACGGAGAGGTGTTCAATAAAAACTGGATTAACAAAGAATCACTAGCGACAATTCCCCCTTCTGGAAAGAGCAAGAGTTTGAAGGCAGAAATACCGATCACAACACCGCCTAATAACTCACCCAACACAGGGGGAAGATTCAGACGTAAGCAGACTTCTCCGCCTAATTTACTGGCAAAGTAAACAACAACTAAACTTAAGAGAACTCCCGCTAAGATGAGCGAACTGCTGGCTTCTTCGCCTTGATTCGCTGTTGCCAAAAGCGGCGATAGGGGAATTGGAACACTAGGGGCTAGTAAACTCATTTTTAAATAAAAATAATCAGTCACAATAACTTCACTTAATGTACAGTTTGAGGTTAACTTAAGTACAGCCAATGGAGATTAGCGCAAAAGTTTTCCAAGTTTATTAATGTTAAATTCCCTAAAATGACGAGATTAGTTCACTTTATGAGACTTTTTTGTTTTTTGCCATCTCAGTTTTAACCGTCAAGCACTCTCCGTTTTGTAAAATAGCCAAATTTGGAACCGAAGAAAGCAACAATAACAACAAATTTGTGAGTTGAATTTTTGGGATTCTCCCCAATGACCGTTGAGAAAATGTTCGGCGATCGCGGATGGGATTAACCTTACTAACAAAGCTCACCGTTAGCCATTGTGCCTCTTAATTCTGAACTGTCGCTATAATGAGGAAATTTGTACGTAATCCCTCCGATAGAATCAACCATTGAATTCCTTTTCCCCCATTCGTAATGCTCTCCGAAATTAAAGCGATCGCCGAAACCCTAGCTCCCCGATTAATTGAAATTCGTCGTCACCTCCACGCTCACCCCGAATTAAGTGGGCAGGAACACCAAACCGCGGCCTATGTAGCAGGAGTTTTGTCCTCCTCTGGGTTACACGTCGAAGAAGCGATCGGGAAAACAGGCATTATCGGAGAACTGAAAGGGAAAGGAGATGATGCGCGGCTACTGGCAATCCGTACCGATATGGATGCCCTACCCATTCAAGAAAAAACAGAATTAGATTTTGCGTCCCGTTGTCCAGGAATTATGCACGCCTGCGGTCATGATATTCATACAACCGTGGGACTGGGAACAGCGATGGTTCTATCTCAGTTATCAGATAAGTTGCCTGGCAATCTTCGCTTTCTATTTCAACCGGCTGAAGAAATTGCCCAGGGAGCCAGTTGGATGATCCAAGACGGAGCCATGCGGGATGTCAACGCTATTTTTGGGGTGCATGTCTTTCCCTCTATTCCTGCTCGAACGGTGGGAATTCGCTATGGCGCGTTAACTGCGGCGGCTGATGATTTAGAGATTGTCATTAAAGGGGAATCCGGACACGGTGCCAGACCCCACGAAGCGATCGATGCGATTTGGATTGCGGCTCAAGTGATCACGAGTCTCCAACAGGCCATCAGTCGAACCCAAAACCCCTTACGCCCCATTGTGCTAACCATTGGTCAACTCTCAGGGGGGCGTGCGCCGAATGTGATCGCAGATCAGGTACGGATGGCGGGAACGGTGCGATCGCTACATCCCGAAACCCATGCCAATTTACCTGACTGGATCGAAGGAATTGTAGCCAATGTTTGTCAAACCTATGGCGCGAAGTATGAAATGAGCTATCGTCGAGGCGTTCCTTCGGTTCAAAATGATTTGCAATTAACGAAATTAGTCGAGGAAGCTTGTCGATTAGCCTGGGGAAATGAGCAAGTCCAATTAATTCCTGAACCGTCCTTAGGGGCAGAAGATTTTTCCCTTTATCTAGAACACGCCCCAGGAACCATGTTTCGTTTAGGGGTTGGGTTTAGCGATAAGCCCAATCATCCGTTGCACCATCCCCAATTTGAAGCCGATGAAGCCGCGATCGTCACTGGTGTTGTGACGCTTGCCTATGCTTCTTATTTATATTGGCAACAATCCTAACCTTTAAGAAACTTTCGGTCGAGAGGCTTTCCAAATCCACCAGCCTGCTAAACAGAGGGTAATATTCCCTAAAACCGTTGTTGCTGCTTGAATGGTGACTAACCAATACAAATTTGTGGGATTATCGAAAAAATGCCAGGTACAGGCACACATGGCACTGATTAAGGCGGGTATCATTCCCCAGGACAAAGCCCGCCAATAATGATTTCCCGTTACTTCCCCATATTTCCACACCAAAGCGATCGCGGCGATCCATTCGATCACACTGGAAACATGAATTATCCAAGTCGGAATTGAGAGGGCATTCATTCGGTTAGGGCTGATGACTAAAGAATTAACAGTTAATCCAACAATCTATTTTTCTTGAGTCATTAACGCGGCTACGCTGGGTAAAGAAAACTCCCGAACCGCATTGATAGCCACATTAAATAATTGCTGAGGTTTAAACTCATCTTTAATTAAAACCCAAAGCCGTTGCACTTCGGCCGTATGTAACCGATCATCTTCCGTTAAGGCTAACAACAATTGCCGTCTTAAATAACTTCCCTCATCGGAAAAGAGATATTGAAAGCCTAACTGAGCAGTCGGTAATAAATCAAATTGATTATCAGAACGCGCGATCGCGATCATATTTTCTAACCGTTGCCACTGAAACTTACCGTCTTTAAACAACACATTGAGCAATTGCCGACGCAGTTGGGGCGATTCTCCCGTTAATAACCGTCGGGAAACAAAGGGATAGGCAACTTCCACAATTTTAAAATTCGGGTCGAGGCTTAACGCCAAACCTTCTTGGGTAACAAGGGAACGAATAATCAGCGCGAATTTAGCCGGAACTCGGAAAGGATACTGATACATTAATTCCGAAAATTCATCGGTAATGGTTTTAAAATTAAAATCTTTAACACTTTGTCCGATCGCGTTACCTAGCACCTTTTCCAAAGCAGGAATAATGGGTTTAATATCCGTATCTTCAGCCAGAAAACCTAAACCGATAAAGTCATCGGCCAGGGCATTGTAATCCTGGTTAATCAGTTGAACAATGGAACTCGCCAGGGTCTCTTTGGTTTCGGTTTCCAACTGATCCATCATGCCGAAATCAATATAAGCCATGCGTCCATCGAGAGTGGCAAATAAATTGCCTGGGTGCGGGTCAGCATGAAAAAAACCATGTTCCAAGAGTTGTCGTAAACCCGAAGTTACCCCAATACGGACAATATCATTGGGATCAATGCCTGCGGCTCGGATGCTGTCGGTATCGGTGAGTTTAAAACCTTTGATCCATTCCAGCGTTAAAACCTTGCGATCGCTGTATTGCCAGTAAATGCTCGGAACCTTAACTTCCGGGTCATTGTGAAAATTTTCAGCAAATTTTTCCGCGTTATGGCCTTCATGTAAGTAATCAATCTCTTCAAATAATTTGATCCCAAACTCATCCACAATCAGGGTTAAATCATGACCTAAATTCAACGGTAACAAACGGCCAAAATACCGCGCCCCTAACCGCATTAAATACAGATCTAAACTCAAAACCGAGCGTAAATGGGGACGTTGAACTTTAACCGCAACTTCTTCCCCCGTATGTAAGACGGCTCGATACACTTGCCCTAAACTCGCCGCAGCAACGGGATGGGGAGAAATTTCTCGATAGGCTTCATCCACTTTTAACCCTAATTCCTGTTCGATAATGCTAAATGCCAACTCATTATCGAAGGGCGGTAACTGGTCTTGCAGTTTAATTAGTTCTTCTAAAAAGTCTTTACGAATCAGGTCAGGACGGGTAGAAAGGGCTTGACCCACTTTAATAAAGGTAGGGCCTAAACGGGTCAAAATTTCGCGGAGTTCGCTTGCCCGTTTGTATTTATTTTCTTCAACGAGATTGAGCCACTTATCCCACTGGAGATGAAACAGAAAAATTCCAAAAGACCAGAAGACAAAAACGGTTCGCCAAATGACTTGCCAAGGACGGGCACTATAGAAGCGGGCGATCGCGTCGGGATCGTAGTGAACAAATCCTTGGACATCCAAACTGGACTGGGAGGGGCGGGGTTGCTGTTGTTTCACTGGCTCAACTGGCTATTTAAGCAAGGTAATATTAAATTTAGGTATAGAAAACTACATTTTTCTTAATATTCTAACCCAAGAAAACACCGATGAGTATAGTTGATGGGAGCAATTACGAACGGGATTGTAACTATTTATTTACAATTGAACGAGAAAAGCGCGATCGCAACGACCAATTTTGGACGATCCCCGATGACGGTACAATAAAACCATCTTTGAGTTAAAATCTATGGCTTCCCAACTCCGCGTTTATGTTCCCGATCATCCCCTCGTCAAGCATTGGTTAGCGATCGCCCGTGATGCTTCGACTCCTTCTGTTTTATTTAAAACTGCCATTACGGAACTGGGCCGCTGGTTAACTTACGAAGCCACCCGTTATTGGTTGCCGACGATTGAAACGACAGTGCAAACTCCCTTAGCAGAAGCCGCCGCCACCTTTATTAATCCTGAAGTTCCCATTGCAATGGTGCCCATTTTACGGGCAGGATTAGCCCTCCAAGAAGGGGCGCAAACGTTGTTACCTTTAGCGGCTACTTATCATTTGGGTTTAGCTCGTAACGAAGAGACCTTACAACCCAGTTGCTATTTAAATAAACTCCCTGAAAAATTTGAGCCTCAAACCCAAGTCGTCATTTTAGACCCGATGTTAGCGACGGGTGGATCGATGATGGCGGCCTTGGAAATGCTGACTCAACGGGGAGCAGACCCTGCTTTAATGAGAATCGTGGCTGTTGTCGCTGCGCCACCGGCTTTGCAAAAAATCAGTGAACATTATCCGAGCTTGACGATTTACACCGCGATGATCGATGAACAGCTTAATGAACGCGGTTATATTGTTCCAGGGTTAGGCGATGCGGGCGATCGCGCTTTTGGGACGTAAAATTAATGAACAGGTTTTAATAAACAGGGGAGAAAACCATGAGCCAACGGGATAATTTTTTAGGGGGATTTTTCTTAGGCACCGTTATCGGTGGGGCTGTCGGTGGTGTTTTAGGGGTAGTTTTGGCCACTAGACGAACCAAGGCGTTAGAAACTCAGTCTGATGAAGTCTTAGAATCAGCTAATCAAAATGGAATTGTCGGTGCAGACAATATTGAAATCACCCGCCGTCGTCTCGAAGATAAGATTGCTCAACTGAATGGCGCGATCGATGATGTTCGTCACCAATTGGCCAGTGTGAATAATTTATCCATAGAAACCCAGGAAGATTCCCAAAATTAACCGATTTAACGAGCTACAAGCCTGACGACTTTACCGATTTTGTACAGTTTGAATGGCGATCGCGGAGCCTAATTAAGGGTGCAAACCCTAAGCCCCTGAATAACCCAAAATCCTATCAGTTCTAATGATTGACTTAAGCCTTACCTAACATTTGTAATTGGTACAAACTGGCATAAAGCCCTTTTTGATTGAGTAAAACATCATGGGTGCCTGATTCCACCATTTCCCCTTGTTTCAACACAAAAATCCTATCGACATTACGAATGGTAGAAAGACGGTGAGCAATAATAATGGCGGTTCGATTTTCTAATAAATGGAGCAATGCCTCTTGAATTAAGGCTTCCGTTCGGACATCTAAGCTGGAGGTTGCCTCATCTAACACCAAAACGTGGGGTTCTCGCACCGCAACCCTAGCAAAGGCTAACAATTGCTTTTGTCCGCCCGATAAATTGCTGCCCCGTTCCCGTAATTCGGTGTTATAGCCCTGGGGTAACTCTTCAATGAGCCGATCCACATTGGTTAACTTCGCTGCCCGTTGGATTTCGTCTAAGCTGTAATTTTCTCCAAGCGTAATATTGCGTTTTACATCCCCTGCAAAAAGAAAACTTTCCTGTAAAATAACCCCCACATATTGCCGTAATTGGGCTTGGGAAAGCTCGCGAATATCAATCCCATCGACTAAAATGCGCCCGCGACTCGGTTCATACAAACGACACAGTAAGCGAATAATGGAACTTTTGCCCGCGCCGGTGGGCCCAACAAAGGCAATTTTTTCTCCGGGTTTAATGACAAAATTCAAATTTTTTAAAACGTATTCATCTTTTTTGTAAGCAAACCAGACGTTTTCAAAACGGATTTCTCCCCGCAAACTCGGATCGCTATGGATATCCAAGGCTAGGACATTTTCCCTATCCCGAATTTCAATCGGTTCACTCATTAATTCCCCAATGCGTTCAATTGCGGTAAATCCTGCCTGAAACATGGTGAATTTATCGGCAAATTGTCTTAAAGGGTTAAATAATCGTTGTGCATAGAGAATAAAAGCCGCTAATGTCCCAAAATTTAAGCCTTGTTGTAAAACCAATAGCCCGCCTAACCACAACACTCCCGCGATCGCGACTAAACTGATCCATTCTAGGGTAGCTGATACGGCCGAATCATGAAAAATCGTGCGGTCAACCTGCTGACGATATCGTAAATTAACCGTGCGAAATAGCTCTGCATTATACTTTTCTCGTCGGAATAATTGAACGACATTAATGCCGGTTACATTCTCCTGCAACATGGAATTTAAACTCGAAAGTTCCTCTCGAACCTGATAATTTGCCTTCCGATATTCCTGTTGAAAATAAATAATTAAAGCCGTGACAGGAATTAACATTGCCACTAGCATTAGGGCTAACTGCCACTGTAGCGCAAAAATGGTAATAATAATGACTAAAATCGAGATAAAATCACTTAAAACCCCAATGGCACCACTGGCAAACACATCACCCAGTGCCTCGACATCATTCGTCATACGAGTAACTAAGCGACCAACAGGCGTTCGCTGGAAAAAGTTAACGGATAAAGATGTCACATGGACAAATAAATCTTCCCGCACATCAGCCGTAATTTCCTGACCCATTTTTTGGACTAAAAAACCTTGGATAGCCGCAAAAATTAGCCGAATAACAATCGTTACCAATAAAATCGTTACTAATAAATTAAGGGCATTGCTTAACGGTAAATTTTGTAAAAACCCCCACGTAGGTTCCTGTCGCAGTAAGGATACCGCTTGTCCAATAATTAACGGTTGAATGGCTCCTGCAAAGGCAACGGGAATTAATAAAAAAATAGAAAGGGTTAATAAACGGGGATAGCGGCAAGCATAGGGGAATAATTTCAACAATAATCGCCAATCGTTTTCAGTTTTAGGATTCTTGGCAGGTTGGGCAGAAGCAGCAGACATAACCGTTTAATTAAGCGGGAAAAGGCTGAGAAAATTGGCCACTAGGACACAAGCCCCCATTGTAACGTTAATCTTGCGATCGCATTGGTTTGGGCATTATCCCTCTCTAGGAGCCATAAATCCCGTTAAGCATGAGTTTATCCTTGAAAGCAGGAACACAAGAACCGTAGCAGGGGACACTTTTTGATGGATAATCGGGGTAGAAAACTTAGTTAATCCAGTGGGTTCAATTTTATGAAAGCTGCCGATATTATGAGCACCGCAGTGATCACCATTAAGGGAAGTGCAACGGTTGCGGAAGCGGTTAATTTAATGAAAAATAAAAACATCCGTTCTTTGATCGTAGAACGCCGCCATGAAGGAGATGCCTATGGAATTGTGACCGAAACCGATGTGATCTATAAAGTAGCCGCCTTTGGAACAGACCCCAAAACCGTTCGGGTATACGAAATCATGACCAAACCCTGTATTGTGGTCAATCCTGAGCTAGAAGTCGAATACGTTGCTCGTCTCTTTGCCCAAACCCGAATTCGCCACGCGCCCGTCATTAAAGGCGGATTGTTAGGGATCATTTCCGTCAGCGACATCCTACATAAAAGCAATTTTGTCGAGCAGCCTAAATCCTTGCTTTTAGATGAAAATATCCAAAAAGCCTTAGAAAATGCCAGGGCAATTTGTGCCCAGAAAGGGGCGAAATCCCGCGAATGTGCCGCCGCCTGGGATGTGGTGGAAGAACTCCAAGCCGAAGCCGCCCACCAACGGGCCCAAAAGTTAGAAAAAACTCACTTTGATGCCTATTGTGAAGAAAATCCCAGTGCCTTTGAAGCTAGGGTTTATGATACTTAATTTTTAAATAACCTTTCCTATGGAACAAACGGTTCAATCTTTAATAAAAGCCGTTGATGAAGCGGATTCCTCCGAAAAGTTGATCAATGCGGTGCGTGCCCTGGCTCAAGTGCGAGATGAAGCAGCGATCGCGACCTTAATGACGGTTTTACGCTACAACAATCCGGGGGCAGCCGTGGCAGCGGTAAATGGCCTCATTAATCTAGGAGAAGTGGCCGTTCCCTATTTGTTGGAAAATATCGACGGTTATAACTATGGGGCCCGGGCCTGGGCGACCTGTGCTTTTGCCGGCATTGGCGATCCCCGTGCCTTAGACGTGTTATTGGATGCCACGGCCAATGATTTCGCCTTTAGTGTGCGTCGAGCGGCGGCCAAAGGATTGGGAAATTTAAACTGGGATAAACTGTCTGAATCGGAGGCGTTCCCGAAACAACAACAGGTGTTATCTGCCCTTAGTTCGGCGGCCCAAGAGACGGAATGGGTGGTACGCTATGCAGCGATCGCGGGTTTACAGGCTTTTGCTACTAAATTGGCAACTTTTCGCTCAGATGTCATTAAGCAGCTAACCGAATTGAGTCAATCCGAAACAGAATTTATTGTCAAAAGTCGCATTGCTTGGGCCCTCCAAAACTTGCCGGTTTAAGTATCCGAGGACTGACTGCGATCGCGGCGGCACCGTTCGGAACAATATTTCACCTCATCCCAACATTTCGCCCATTTTTTGCGCCATTCAAAGGGACGCTGACAAACGGGACAAATTTTGCGGGGGAGATTGGATTTGGTATAGCGGGGGGTCATTGGGCAAATAACGCTAAGACTTTATGCCAAGCATCCTGGGCCGCTTCTGGGTGGTAACTTCCTCGGCGATCGCAGAAAAAGCCATGATCGGCCCCTGGGTAACGGAAGATTTGGTGGGGAATCTGGGCTTCAGTCAGGGCTGCTTCAATTTTTTCGGTATCTAGGACGGGAATACTGGCATCTTCTAATCCAAAGAAGGCATAGATCGTGCCTTTAATATCCGGCGTTTTGGTAATCGTTGGTTCTGTTTCTCCTGGTGCCCAGTGCGGAATGCCTGCGCCGTAAAAGGAAGCCGTTGCTTTAACCGCCGGTAAGGTCGCCGCGAGATAAACCACTAATCCCCCGAAACAAAAGCCAATGGTTCTGATCCCCGCTTTTTTGACCTGGGGCAGGGTGTAAAGATAGTCAATGGTCGCTTGAATATCACTCAGTAATTCAGTCGTTTGCGTTTGTTCTTTGTATTTCCGACCTTCGGCGATCACTTCGGGGGTGTAACCGGTTTCAAAGTTTGGGGCTTGACGTTGATAAATAGCGGGCGCGATCGCCACGTACCCCTCTTGGGCAATGCGTTCTGTTACGTCTCGAATATGTTCATTAACGCCAAAAATTTCTTGGATAACAACCACAGCCGGCCAAGTTCCCTCTTCTTTCGGGGTCGCTAGATAGGCCGCGATCGCCAAATCTCCATTGTGTACTTGAACCCATTGGCTATGAATCTGCATATTAAAAAGGATTTGTAAGATTGATGAGATTTTTGAAAAAATTGATTTTATTGATTTCAAAAACTAATTTAAGGGTTGATGATTAATCTCTTAAACGCCAAATTGGGCTTATCTACCCATTCAATTTGATTCGCTCAAAATCCCCCTGAAAACTGTAAAAAAATTTAAGGATTTCCCCTTTCCCCTAGTCATCTTCCCAAGACTCTTGGGCTAGTAGGTCAATAATACGGTCTCTGAGCAAAAAATCGCTAAGTTCAAGTTCCCATTCTACCCTGGGCCATTCTCGCGCCGGAATATACTGGCATAAGGTAAAAATCGGCTGTTGACGGTCTAATTGCCCTTGACGGACGAGTTGCAAGGCCGTTTCTTTGATTTGATCAATCGAATACTGAAGCGGCTTTTCTAGGCTCGTATTAAACATAAACTTTCCAAAACTTGCGAGAAAAAAAGACTCAGTTCAATGAAAACTGGGAGGTCTTTCAATGCTGAATTTTTTACTTTTTATAATTATCGGTTAGAAGCACAACATAATATTCAATTCGTCAATATTTTAAGGTTTATTTAAGGACTAACAGAATAGGTACTTGCATTCATGTGAAGTTAACGTAACAATTAAAAAAGATACTTATTAACGAATCTTAACAAACTTTTTTGAAAATGACCCTTGAAGGAGTCGAGAGTTGGATATGACAACGCGATCGCTAACCGCTGCAACTGCTTTGGAGCCGATGGAGTGGCATTGGCAAGATTACCCCATTCGCTACACCGTTCAAGGGCAAGGCAAGCCGATAGTGCTGATTCATGGATTTGGCGCATCCATTGGTCATTGGCAGAAAAATATTCCGGTCTTAGCTGAGCAGGGCTATCGAGTTTTCGCGATCGATCTGTTGGGATTTGGAGGATCTGCTAAACCGCCCTTAAATTACACCTTAGACCTCTGGCAAGACCAATTACAGCACTTCTGGCAAGTTCATATTCAAGAACCCACCGTGTTTGTCGGCAATTCCATTGGGGGATTACTCAGCTTAATGATGTTAGCCCATTGTCCTGAACTTTCGGCAGGGGGCGTTTTACTCAATTGTGCTGGGGGCTTAAATCACCGCCCGGATGAACTCAATTTCCCCTTGCGTTTAGTCATGGGGGGATTTACCAAATTAGTCAGTTCTCCCCTGGTTGGTGCGTTTATTTTTAACCGTATTCGTCAGAAATCTCGGATTCGCCAAACCCTCTATCAAGTTTATTGCGATCGCGAAGCGGTGACCGATGAACTCGTAGAAATGCTCTATCAGCCCTCCTCCGATCCGGGTGCCCAAAAAGTTTTTGCTTCGGTCTTAACCGCTCCCCCTGGCCCCCAACCGTCTGAATTATTACCGAAGATTGACCAACCCTTACTGGTTCTTTGGGGAGAAAGCGATCCCTGGACACCGATCGCCGGAGCAACCCTCTATCACCAACGGGCACAAAGCGATCCGCGCACCGAATTTTATCCCATTCCCCAAGCCGGTCACTGTCCCCACGACGAAAAACCCGATCTGGTTAACCGATATATCTTAGATTGGTTAGCTAAATATCATTAATTTCGTTTAAAAAATAATACTAGGAAGATTTTTCGGTTATGGAGGCTTGCAGTAAACGGGGCAACAGAATGAGGAAGTAAAACCACCACAGGCTAATCCCCAGACTGACGAGAAGCGTCAACCAAAGGAGTTTAAACAGGAGCCAACTCCCGACTATCATCCCAATTCCGGTTAACAGAATCGTCCAGGGTTGGCACCACCAGGGTTTATATTGCCACAAGTTAAATTTTGTTTGGTCTGACATTATTATTCAAGAGGGTTCAAAAATACAGTCTTATTCCACTCTACCAAGTTCATCTTGAAATTTCCCTAGAAATCTCGATACATTACGCCATTAGATAGAAGCAATTTGACGCAATATCTATTTAAGTTAGACCTATAAATACTTGAATAGATGAGTTTGAAATCCGTCTCTGCTTAGGATTTTAGAGGTTTAATGAATCATCCGTTACTCGCATTAACCGTGTGGAAAAGAGCAGCAGAAAATATTCAGGAAATGATTAATAATGTCATTGTTAGATTACCTGATATTCTTTTGGCAATTATCGTTTTTTTGGTTTTCTATTTTACTGCTAGTAAGCTTAAATTTTTAGTTAAACGATTAACCAGCCGTTATCGTCATGCTAGAAATTTAGGGATTGTGTTAGGACGGTTGACCCAAGGAACCACAATTTTAGTGGGATTATTTGTTGCCTTATCGATTATTATTCCGACTTTTAAAGCAGGGGATTTAATTCAACTCTTAGGAATTAGTGGGGTTGCGATTGGATTTGCTTTTCGAGATATTTTACAGAATTTTTTAGCCGGTATTTTAATTTTATTAACAGAGCCTTTCCAAATTGACGATCAAATTGTTTTTAAAAATTTTGAAGGAACAGTCGAAGATATCCAAACACGGGCAACAACGATTCGTACCTATGATGGTCGTCGCATCGTGATCCCCAATTCAGAATTGTTTACTAATGCAGTAACGGTCAATACTGCGTTTGAAAAGCGTCGTTTGGAGTATGACGTAGGCGTGGGCTATGGGGATAATTTGGAATTGGCAAAACGTTTAATTCTTGACGCAATACGCAGTGTGGAGGGGGTTTTATCCGATCCGCCTCCGGATGCGTTAGTGATGGAATTGTCCGAAAGTACGATTAATATTCGCGCTCGTTGGTGGATTCAACCGCCCCGACGGGCTGATGCACTCGATACCCAAGATCGGGTGTTAACAGCAATTAAAAATCAATTGACTGCCAATGGTATTGATTTACCCTTTCCGACCTATCAACTGTTATTTCACGACCAAACGGAGGAAACGGACGGCGATCGCGCTCGACAACGGGAAGGCTGGCCCAAAGGAAAAGGAGAGATCCCAAAAACCCGTTCCATTAGTGGCAGTTTGAAGCAATTAGCCCAGGCCAATCCAGAAAATACCTCGACCAACCATCACTCAGAGACGGACAATTATAGCGCGAATTAAAGCCTATTTCCCTATTTTGTTCACATATTGATGAAATTAGCTATTTAAATCAAGAATGGGCGATGGGACAGCATCATGCGTAGGTTGAGAGAGAGATTCAGAATTCAAATTACCTTAGAGGATTTTGACAATATTTATCATTCGTTGATTGAAGACACATTGATCGATATCAACTATTTTGTGTTGATTTTAGGCTCGGCCATGATTGCAACCTTGGGGTTATTGGCGAATAGCGTCGCCGTGATTATTGGTGCCATGATTATCGCCCCCCTGATGTTACCGAT
Organism: Snowella sp.; assembly: GCA_035285545.1. GTDB lineage: Bacteria > Cyanobacteriota > Cyanobacteriia > Cyanobacteriales > Microcystaceae > Snowella. The sequence goes on from JAYKGY010000150.1 coordinate 44,552, forward strand.
ACGGGTTTTTGCCTTTGGTGCGATCGCGGGTAATTTATCTCTTTTACGCAAAGGATTGGCCTGTCTCGTTGTCGGTACGATTTTTCCCTTGGGTTTAGCTTTTGTAATTGGCTATTTTGCGGGAATTCCAGCTTTTGAGAGTGAAGTGATTGCCCGTGCTAAGCCCACCCTATTCGATTTAGGTATTGCGATCACCGCCGGTGGCATCAGTGGTTTTGCCAAGGTTCAACCCAAGATTTCTGCCAGTTTAGCCGGAACCGCGATCGCTGTCGCCTTAATGCCCCCCATTTGTGTCATTGGTTTAGGACTATCCCAAGCGAATTGGTCACTCAGTTTGGGAGCAACCTTACTCTATTTTACGAATTTATTGGGAATTATTCTAGCTTGTATGCTGACTTTTTTATTAACCGGTTATGTTCCCTTTTATCGAGCCAAAAAAGCATTATTTTGGGCAGTTATTTTTACAATGATAATTTTGATTCCGTTAGCGATTAGTTTTATCGAACTCGTCAAACAAATTCAACTAGAAACCAATCTCAAAAAAGCCTTACTTGATCGAACCATTACTTTTCATCGCGTAGAATTACTGAGGACTGACACAAACTGGTTAATGAATCCACCAGAGGTCTTATTAACTGTCAATACAAGAGCGACCGTTACCCCCAGACAAGTCAGCTTATTAGAAGATTTTATTGATCAACAGATGGGCCGACCCTTTAGGTTAATTTTTAAAGTCAACCAATTTGAGGAAGTCAGAGCTGATTAAAGCATGTTAAACCCGCGTTAAGTTTGATTGTGTTATTAACAGGTTTTATAACTTTTGAGGGAGGAATCCATTCCCATTAATTTGTCATGTTTAAGTTAATTAATTATTTTTATTGATGGCAAAATTCGTTGTAATCAAAGGCGGATTTTCGTAGAACCCCAAGCGATTAGGCTGCTGCTCTGTCCGGAATTTAACTGTAAACGCCTGCATTTAACTTTAATTTCAGTGAATACTACCATTCGGACTTAATCTGGCTGTGTCTAAGGTGAATAATGATTGTTGAGAGGATAAAGCAATGAAAACGATGAACTCAAAGAAAACGATTTCGCTTATAGCTAGCTTAGTGGGATTAAGCTTATTCATTCCCTGGCAACGTTTACAGGCCCAAAATAAGGCTCCCTCTCTTTCCCCTAATTCAACTAATTCAACGGATCTGCCCAGCAGAGCGACCGAGACGGCCTATAGTCAATATATGAGATTGGGCTATACTGCTTTTCAAAAAGGAGAGGCGGAAACGGCAACGTTATATTTTAGAAACGCGCTTTATGAACGTCCCAATGATCGGGCTGCGACCATTGCCTATTGGAATGCCAGAAATGCGATGAAGCGTCAGGCTAAACAGGAAATTACTCAAGCCTCTTCAGATTATGATCGCTATATGATGGCAGGCTACGATGCTACGGATCTCAGGGATTATCCAGCGGCTCTTGATAACTTTAAACGGGCATTAGCCGAGCGTCCAGAGGATTTCTATGCAACCCAAGCATTACGAAATGTGCAAATTTATATTGCTCGCGGGCAAGGTCAACCAGGTCTGAGCGATCCCCTATCGCCGAGTGTGATTTATCCGTTGGAATCTCCCTATAATCGTTATTTGCGGTTAGGATATTTAGCTCAACAACAAGGGAATTATCAAGCAGCAGCAAACTATTTTCGCAGTGCCCTCACCGAAAATCCCCGCGATCGCTATGCCACCCTGGCCTATTGGAATGCGATGAATGCCCTCAGTGGAAGCAACTCAACAGATATCACCACAGATACCACCGCTACTGAATCCGATTATGACCGTTATATGAGGATTGGCTATGATGCAACGGAACGGGGCAACTATCAAGCGGCTTTAATTAATTTTCAAAGAGCCTTACAGGAACGTCCCAATGATTACTACGCGATTCAAGCGGTGCGGAATGTCCAAACCTATATTGTCGATAATCAATAAATTTAGCTAATCCAACTCCCAACGTGAAGTTAGAACGGATTAGTTCATTCCCTTTTGTTTGTAAAAAAAATTCGGCCCGATCGCAAATGGCGGAAGGATTTGCCAAAGTATTCGGTAGCGGTAAGATTGAAGTCACGAGTTCCGGACTCGAAGCCAACCCCGTTCGTCCAGAAGCGATCGCCGCCATGCAAGCCATTGGTATTGATATTACGGCTCAAACCTCGAAAGCCCTGAGCAACTTTAACCCCGAAGATTTTGATGTGGTTATTTCCCTCTGTGGTTGTGGAGTCAATTTACCTGAAGCCTGGTTAACCAGAGAAGTCTTTCAAGATTGGCAATTGGATGATCCTGCCGAACAGCCTGAAATCTTCCCCAGGGTGCGAGATGAAGTGAAAGAACGAGTGATGGCCTTGATTGAGTCTGTTGCTCCATCATCCTAAAATAATCCTCAAAACAAACTTCAACGCTTTGAAGAAAGCCATCGAAACAAGCGTGAGGAATAGAATTAACCACAGTAGCCGCTAAACAGGGAGGAATAACGGGATATGAAAGAAGATTTATTACCCTTTCTTGCAGGGGTTGCTTTGCTAGTGCTGTATCTAGTTTTCTCCGCTATGACTGAAATGGGAACTCGATGGCCGTGGAAAAAAGAGGAGCGCGATCGCTGAATAAATTTTGCCCGCATTGAATCCTAAAACCTTTCGATTTTTACCCATCACTTTTAACCCACAGGGCTAACCCACCACCCCGACCTCTCGCAGCAATTAGATCCGATTGAATGGCGAAAAACGCAAAAAAAGCTTGTTTAGCGATGCTGTTTTCATAAAACTTTTCTTCGCTGGCTTTACCCCCTCGGATATAGCCCTTGTAAATCGGAACACCTAAAATCTGAAACTGAATTTGGGTAAAATCAAAGGCCAACAAATTCTTCTTGGGTTGAAATTTAGCTGGCCCACTAACAGAAAGTGTAACAAGCCCCACTTGAACGACGTTATTCACCGTTCCCTGCTCTGCGGTCTTGGATTGAAAACTAATTGTAATTCTGATCGGCGCAAAAAGATAAAATCCTGAGCCTAAAACAATTCCTGCTCGATTTTGAGCTTTTTTAGTTCCAGTAATAAAGCACAGCCGCCAAGTTCCCACCAGATCGGAAAACTGATGGGACGGTTTTTCCTGTCGAGCTTGTTTTTCTAAATCGAGTAGGGCCGTTACTAGGTCAGCCGCAGGGGGTTTACTGCCTTTACCGTGAAGAAAAGATTGGGCGGCTTGTTGGAGGAGTAAGAGGGGTTGATTCATGGTTTAGGTCAAGGCCGCTATGGATACTTTGGCGGCAATCTGTTGCGCGATCGCTGTTAACGCTTTAGCCGATGCAGACTCAGGATCACCTACCACAATCGGAATTCCACTATCTCCACCTTCTCTGAGGGAAATTTCTAAGGGAACACAACCTAATAGGGGAACATTTAATTCTTTAGACGCTTTTTCACCGCCACCCGAACCGAAGAGATCATAACTCCGCTCAGGCAGATCAGGCGGGATAAAATAACTCATATTTTCCACAATCCCCAGAACCTTAACCCCCATTTGTTGGAACATTTTTAGACCCCGACGAGCATCCAGTAGGGAAACGGTTTGAGGAGTAGTAACGATAACGGCTCCAGCCATTGGAACAGCTTGCGTTAAGGTTAATTGAGCATCACCCGTTCCAGGCGGCATATCGACAACGAGGTAATCTAAATCTCCCCAAGCGACTTGATACAAAAACTGCCGAATAATTCCATTCAGCATCGGCCCACGCCAAATAACGGGTTGATCGGGATCAATCAAGAAACCCATCGACACCATTTTGATCCCATGATTGAAAGCAGGTTCGAGAATATCGCCTTGAGCCGATTGTTGGACTTTAACTTGGGCTTCACTCAATCCCAACATGGTAGGAGCATTAGGCCCATAGATATCAGCATCTAGTAAACCCACTTTTGCTCCTGTTTGAGCCAAAGCTACGGCCACATTAATGGCAACGGTACTTTTGCCCACACCACCTTTACCACTAGAGATGGCAATAATATTTTTGACGCTGGAAATAGATTGGCGATCGGGTAAGGACTTTTGTTGAGGGGTTTCTGCGGTTACGTCCACTTTCACGTTTTCGACACCAGGGAGTTTTTTAATGGCTTTTTGACAATCTTCTACAATAAATTCTCGTAACGGGCAAGCAGGCGTAGTTAAAACGAGGGTAAAGCTGACATCTCCGCCCTTAATTTGTACATTGCGGATCATGTTGAGTTCAACAAGGCTTTTCTGCAATTCAGGATCTTGTACAGGGCGTAAGGTGTCTAATATCGTTTGTGTATCAAGCATAAAAATAAATTTTTTAAATTCTGTAGGTGGTTTGCTACCCGACAAGGAGGATTGAGTCTTTATCAATTTTAGTCGTTTTGGGGTATCTTCGGATGGTTGACCAATGATGAGTATCTTTGAGATTTTATCCCCTTACAATTTTTAATTATTAATAGATTAGACGGGTAAAAATTAAGTGTTAATTCTGATTAATTGCTGTTTTTTTACTATAAATAAAAAGCTACTTAAACGATTGAAGCAAAGGATTTAACAGTTTTAAATCCCTACGGAAACAATCATAAAAAACTTCGTAGAGCCATAATACTATTATGTCCTTATCAAAAAGCCTATTTTAGTTTGAATTCAGTTAGCCCGTTCGACTTTAAAGTAATCTATAACTAAAGAAACCAATCTTTTGTCTCATTATGTTAATTCCCCTTACCCGTGAAGCCTTTGAACAAGTTATTCCCCTCATTGCGACAGGGCCACAATATTCCCATGTTTGGGGGGATTGGAATAGTTTTTTGCGGCGATTATTGATTTCTCTGATGATTGTGGTCGTTATTTGGCTAATTGGCTTTTTGTTAGGAGATAATGCACAAGGCATAAAGTTATTACTCTACATTATCAGTGGATTATATTGGTTTTGGTCGCCTGTTTATACCGCCAGTGTCCGCAATAATAATTACCGTCGTTATCCCTATGCAGGATTTTGGCGCGGGAAAGTGCTGGATGTGTTTATTACTGAGGAATTAATTAACGAAGAACAACGGGCTAATAAATTTGGAGAATTGGAGATTATTGAAAATCGGGAACGACGCATTAATATCGAAGTCGGCGATCGCGAAGGATTTCGAGCCACCGTACAAGCCCCAATTAAACGAATTTACAAACCCATTGCCCCAGGGAATATTGCAGAAATGGTCGTTTTATCTCGGCAACCTGAATTGGAACGGATTGAAAAAATTACCGATCTTTATTTACCGCAATTTGATCTGTGGGTGGGCGAGTATCCCTACTTACGCAGAGATGTTTTTAAAGATATCAGCAATGAATTGGGTGGCGGTAATAGATCCCGTCCTCGGCCTGCTAATACTCCCGTTCGTAAGCGTTTACGTTAACAGAAGTTAATAAAAAACAAGTTTTTAGCAAAAAGTTATAAATATTAATAAAATTCCTTTTTCCCTGATCCCCAGACGAGTCGAAAACCTTTTAACAGAACTTCCACAGAGCTATCCATAGTCTTCTATCTATCAACAAGATTGATTTTACTTAAATAAACAACCATTTTTCCTGATTACAACGTGGCTTCAGGTAAATATACTCAAGCTTTTTCAGCGATCGCCAATCTATTTTGTTTATTGTACCGATTTAATATAATTAAATTTATAAAATTTTAAAAATAAGCTTAATTTTTGTTTTTAAAGGATTATTATATTGATTTAATAGTTTTATATCTCAATAAATCTTATTGATATAAAATTAAGCTGCATTTTGAATTTGAACGAGCTTCCCATTCCCAAAAACTTAGTCAATAATGCAGTTAATGAGATGAGAACCAACCCATTAAATTTCAAGCATTATCTAGGAGAAAAGACTTTGACTTTAACACTCGCAGTTTACGGAAAAGGCGGCATTGGTAAATCCACAACAAGCTGCAATATCTCGACGGCTTTAGCAAAACGGGGTAAAAAAGTCTTACAAATTGGCTGCGACCCAAAACACGACAGCACCTTTACTCTCACAGGGTTTTTAATCCCCACTATTATCGACACGCTTCAAGAAAAAGACTTCCATTACGAAGATATTTGGCCAGAAGATGTTATCTACAAAGGCTATGCAGGTGTGGATTGCGTAGAAGCGGGTGGCCCGCCTGCGGGTGCGGGTTGTGGCGGTTACGTTGTCGGTGAAACGGTCAAATTACTCAAAGAACTCAATGCCTTTGATGAATACGATGTCATTCTCTTTGATGTCTTAGGGGACGTAGTTTGTGGAGGATTTGCGGCTCCCTTGAACTATGCGGATTATTGCTTAATCGTTACCGATAACGGTTTTGATGCCCTCTTTGCTGCCAATCGGATCGCCGCGTCTGTTCGAGAAAAAGCACGGACACACACATTACGGTTAGCGGGTTTAATCGGTAATCGCACCTCGAAGCGGGATTTGATTGATAAATATGTCGAATCAGTACCGATGCCTGTTTTGGAAATTCTGCCGTTAATTGAAGATATTCGCGTTTCGCGGGTCAAAGGAAAAACTTTATTTGAAATGGCAGAAACCGACCCATCTTTAAATTATGTTTGTGATTTTTATTTAAATATTGCAGATCAAATTTTGTCGAATCCTGAAGGTGTGGTTCCCAAAGATGCCCAAGACCGCGAATTATTTAGTTTACTTTCTGATTTCTATCTCAATCCTGAAAAGCCTGCGATGAATGCAGAAGCAGAATTAGATTTGATGATGGTTTAATTTTCTCTAATCCTTTTAAGAATGGGCTTAAACTGCTTTCTCTCTTTCTCTTACTCACTTAAAATTTGATTTTTATTACACTGATAACCATGTCAAATCATCTGACAGATATTATTGGCGAACGCGGAGAAATCATCTTTGAGTTAGCAGTTACCCATTATCAAACTTTTGGTTATCCTATTTTTAAGCCAGTGTTTTTAGGAGAAAAATGGCCAGACATTGATTATTATGTGCAGCTTTTACAAATTGAGGATATAACGCCTTTCTTCTTTGTTCAAATTAAGTCAACCCAAAATGATATCAACAATAAAACTAAAAAGTTAAGTATTCGCTTAACTAAAGAACAACGTGAAAATTTGTTTAAGATGACAGCCCCAACCTATCTTGTGGGTATTCATGAGCCAACACAAAGGGCTTTTATTCGTTCTGTTCACACTAAGCCCACTCAGGGCATTTATCAAATTTCGCTAAAATACGAATTAACACCAAATAATCTAAAGGTTCTTCACCAAGAAGTCTACGATTTTTGGAAGAATACAGTATATAAACCTTTTACCTCTGCTTTTTTATGATTACTAAAACTGATGTACCTTGGTATGTTACAAAAAGGGGCGAATTGCTGACGAAACAGCTTTTATTTGAACTCGCTCCTGATGATTTATTTTATACAGGTGATCATCCTGAACATCTCTTCGATTATATGGTTCTTTTCCTAAAACCTGATGGTAGTCCTGTGACGATCGCGATTACGGTTAAGGCAACGGAAGAAGAAATTAATGGGGTTTATCCTGTTAAGGTATCGGAATTAAACAAGTTAAAAAATTCCAATATTCCTGTTTTGATTTTAGTGATAGATGTTAAACGCAATCATTATTTTTTTAATTGGGTAAAGAATATTAGTCAGCTTGATGAATCTGAGTCATTAAAATCCGATCAATCTATTGAAGCCCCTTTACGTCACGGAACATCGGAGGAAATTCAAAAATTAAAACAAGAAATTATGACAATTACTTAGTTTTTTCATTAAATCTTCTAGATTGTGGTAACTTCTTAACTATGCCTCTTTCGGCCTTAGTGTGGATATTGCAAAAAACATAATCAGAGCTTTCTCTCAAACTCTTTAGCTGCAAGGAGTTCAGTAAATTTTAAACAAAAACTCCACACGTTAACCAGAAGAGACATTATTTATTAAGTTTCACACAAATCAATGATTTATCAAAAAACAATGAAGCAAAAACTTAAATTAAGCAAACAGCTAAAGATCGTTATTACAATAATTTCAATTTTTGTTTTTACAATCTTAGCTCATCACTTTGATGCAATAGGAAGCTTTAAGTTAACCCAAGAATTGCCATCAGTATTAGCTCAAACTCCAACCCCGACAACTACACCAACTCCACAGTCAACAACTACATCAAATTCAAATTCAGATTCGGTATTCTTGTTACTTAATAACACAAATATGTTATTGTGGATTGCTTTAATTGGGGTATTTGTAGTCCTATTTTCAGCACTGTCACCTATTACTGGTTCTGTCAAAATGTGGTGGACAGGTGACGATACTAAACCTACATTAAAAGATAAAGCTGATTTTCTAGTCCAAGCTTTGCCCAAGATATCAGAAAGTATTACTATTGTTCTGGTCATAATTGTTGTTACAGCACTAACTGTAAGTGACAAGATTGAATCAGAAGGAACTATTAGTATTCTTTCATCCATAATTGGATTTGTACTTGGAAAAAAAGCTGCTGAAAGTTCAAAAAATAATTTATCAACATCAACTAAAAACGTTATCTCATTAATACCTGAAAAGGCTGAGGTTAAATTTGGAGATACACTCGAAATCAAAATTTATCCTGAACAAAAGATAGGATCTTATATGGTCGATATTCAACCATACAACATAGGAACGGTAACAATACAGAATAAATCTACTTTACTTTATCAGGCTCCTAGTAAAAATGACGCAGGTGGCACAAGCGAAGTAACTATTACTGTTATGTCAAGAACTCCTGGGATACCATCAGCTACAGCTAAGATTCAACTCATTGATATTGAAGAAGAATGAGATTATCATTTCTCATCTGCTTTTAACAAGTTTTAACTATTAAATTAAATTAGGAGAACTTACTAATGACTGCCGCTATTGAAAACACAACCCCTTCTGCCCTTAACTTTGAATGTGAAACAGGAAATTACCATACCTTTTGCCCTATTAGTTGTGTGGCTTGGCTTTATCAAAAAATTGAAGATAGTTTTTTCCTGGTTATTGGAACAAAAACCTGTGGTTACTTCCTCCAAAATGCAATGGGGGTAATGATTTTTGCTGAACCCCGTTATGCAATGGCGGAACTCGAAGAAGGGGATATTTCGGCTCAACTCAATGATTACAACGAACTTAAACGGTTGTGTTTACAAATTAAGCGCGATCGCAATCCAAGCGTCATTGTTTGGATCGGGACTTGCACCACCGAAATTATCAAAATGGACTTAGAAGGGCTTGCCCCGAAACTGGAAGCGGAAATTGGCATTCCCATCGTTACGGCCAGAGCTAACGGCTTAGATTATGCTTTTACCCAAGGAGAAGACACAGTTCTTGCCTCAATGGTGCATAAATGTCCGAATCCTGTTCAGGTTAAAGCAGAAGGGGAAAAAGAAGAACGGAATTCTATTCAAAAATTACTGAATTTTGGTCGTAAAAAAGAAGACATTAAACAGGCAAACAGTGAGTTTGTCGATCATCCTCCCCTCGTTCTTTTTGGTTCTTTGCCCGATCCTGTGGTGACGAACTTAACCCTAGAACTGAAAAAACAAGGCGTACAGGTTTCAGGTTGGCTTCCTGCTAAACGTTACACTGAATTACCTGTCATTGATGAAGGTTACTATGTCGCTGGTGTAAATCCCTTTTTAAGTCGTACTGCTACCACCCTAATGCGTCGCCGTAAATGTAAACTCATTGGCGCACCATTCCCCATTGGCCCCGATGGAACTCGCGCTTGGATAGAGAAAATCTGTTCAGTCTTAGGCGTTGAACCCAAGGGATTAGCAGAACGAGAAGCTCAGATTTGGGAAAGTTTAGAAGATTATATCCAGTTAATTCGGGGAAAATCGGTCTTCTTTATGGGCGATAACTTGCTAGAAGTCTCTTTAGCGCGTTTTCTAATCCGTTGTGGTATGACCTGTCACGAAATCGGCATTCCCTACATGGATAAACGTTATCAAGCGGCAGAATTAGCCCTATTAGAGAAAACCTGTAATGAAATGGGCGTTCCTCTCCCCAATATTGTCGAAAAACCTGATAACTACAATCAAATCCAGCGTATTCATGACCTAAAACCCGATTTAGTGATCACGGGAATGGCCCATGCGAATCCTTTAGAAGCACGGGGAATTAATACCAAATGGTCAGTAGAATTTACCTTTGCTCAAATTCATGGCTTTACCAATGCTCGCGATATTTTGGAATTAGCAACCCGTCCTCTCCGTCGCAATAACAACCTCAAAGAATTAGGTTGGGATAAATTAGTTCAAGAAGAAGCAAAAACTCAATCAGTCGTATAGCTTAAACCAAGTGATGATCTGGAGCAGGGCGATCGCATGAAAATCTAGGCGATCGCTCGAAGAAGTTATCACAGGATTCTTAAAAAAGACCTGCAAATTATTGATAATTCTGTAGATTAATTTATTGGAGCCTATCAAATGAATATTCTTGATGGGAAAGAAAATCATGATTATTATTTAGCCCAACAATTACAAAAAAACACAATGACTAAACTATTGGTAGATATATCGGATTGAGCCAACTTCATTGATATTAGTCAGCCTCATACAATCTCACCGTTTCTAGAAATAGAAAATGACTACCATAAATTGCAAATCCTACTTCCAATGTTGTTGATAAAATTGCTCAATCGCTCCTACTGCTTTTAATAAAGGTGAATCTAAAGAATCGATCCAGTCAGCGACTTCTCGCGATAATCCTAACGTAATCACACCTTGAGAGGGTTCTAATTGTTGAGATAAAACTTGACTTTTTAGATGTTGTAACTGAGAAATCACTCTCGATAATTGCTCAACGTTAACTGGGAAATCTGTTTGTTCAGCAACTATGAGAGCGCGATCGATTAATTGAATAAATTCCTGGGTCGGTTTATTCATAAAGCATGAGTTTTTAGATAATAATTTTTATCGGCTTTGTGAAGGACAACAAAACGGATCAATGGTAATTTCTCCCGCTTCTTCCCATTTAATTTTAGGATCTCTAGAATCTTCGATAAACGTTTGCTGAGCACCCCCTGGGTAACAATCAGATGGAGTTTGAGGGGCAGCACTTCCTTGATATATTACAGTCCCTGCGGGTAAAGTTACTTTGACTCGTTTATTCGCAGGATTTCCCCAAGCTTGGTTCAGGGCTAGTCCTCTGATCGCTGTGGATGTTGTTGAAAAATTATCCGTTGTTAAATAACGACCATATTTAGATACGCTATTCCCATAGTAACGATAAAAAACCTGCTCCGTCGTCAGTGTTACTTTTTTGCATTCGGAATTAAGAAATGTCACCACGACACTAGGATCGCTGAGGGGACAAGATGCTGTTTGTGCGAGAACTTTCCCTGAATACAGGCTGCTATTCGGGCCCACATTTCCCAGTAAAAAGCTACCCAAAATGCCTAAGCCAAGATTAATCAGGATAGATTGAGCTTTTATCATTGCAATTCCCCTATTTGACTGAAATGTTGGAGATGATTGCAGTTTATCAAGCTCAATCCAATGATTGTATGAAAAAAATAATAAAGATTTGCCTACCCCGCCGTAGGGTGAACCTTTTCCTCATTGATGCGGTGGTAAGCAGGCTGATTATGAGAGTTGTGCGATTTCCTTGAGTTATTTAAAGTAAACGGGATTGTAACCCGAACTTAAACCCTGATACCCGATTTCATCTAGCGGAACATACTACTGACCGAAGTATCTTCATGAATCCGCCAAATCGCTTCGCCCAAAAGATTAGCCACTGTGAGAATCGTTAATTGGGGGAATTGGTGATCATCGGCAATAGGAATAGTGTTCGTCACAATGACTTCTTCTAAAACCCCGCTGGATAGGCGAGAAATTGCCGGTTCCGAGAAAACGGCATGGGTGGCACAGGCATAAACCTGTCTGGCTCCGCGTTCTTTTAATAAGCGTGCACCTTCTTGGATAGTGCCTGCGGTATCGATCATGTCATCGACTAAAACCGCTGTTTTTCCCTGAACATCCCCAATTAGGTTTAAAACTTCTGCAACATTATGGGATTGGCGACGTTTATCAATGATGGCTAAAGGCGCATCGTTAAGTTTTTTGGCAAAAGCCCTAGCACGGGCAACCCCACCCACATCAGGGGAAACGACGACTAAATCGCTTAATTGTTTGCTGAGTAAATAATCAATAATGACGGGAGAGCCATAAACGTGATCAAAGGGAATATCGAAATAGCCTTGAATCTGGGCAGAGTGGAGATCCATGGCTAAGATCCGTTGTGCCCCAGCTTCGGTGATTAAATTAGCAACTAATTTTGCGGCGATCGATTCACGGCCTGCGGTTTTGCGATCCGCTCTGGCGTAACCATAGTAGGGAATAACTGCTGTAATTTGACGGGCGGATGCTCTGCGACAAGCATCGATCATAATGAGGAGTTCCATCAAGTTATCGTTGACGGGATTGCAACAGGGCTGAATCAGGTAAATATCCCCGCCTCGAATGGACTCTTGAATTTGAATATAAAGCTCTCCGTCAGCAAATCGTTTCCGCAACATCGGGCCGATATCCATACCAAGATAACGGGCGACTTCTTGCGAGAGAGGAAAATTAGCTGATCCCGAAAAAAGACGAAGACGGTTATTTTCTGACAGCGATGGTAGCACCCGCTGAGGGGATAAGGTAGCAGTACGGCTCACGACAGGCATTTTCCTCAACTCATTGCATTACTAATTCTCTCAGAAATTGGTGTATTCTGATTAATTGAATTTGTCATTGTTTATGATAACCGATTCATCTTACTTGGCAAGGGTTATTTAGAACTTGTTTAAAGTTATTGTATTGAAAGTTAATAGGCTATTAAAGTAACAACCTTTAACTATTTGTTGAAATTCTTAAAGCTATAAAGAAAGGTGATGAAAACATTACTGGTTACAGGAACAGATACCGATGTCGGAAAGACAGTTTTAACTTCAACCTTGGCGGCTTATTGGTATCAATATCGATCTAATCAGTCGTTAGGTTTAATGAAATTAATGCAAACGGGGATCGGGGATGATGAACATTATCAGTCGTTATTTGCTAATCATGCTACTGGGGATATTGTGACACCACTCAAGTTTAAAACTCCTGTTGCGCCTCCCATTGCAGCGGAACGAGAAGGCCGAGAAATTCCGTTAGAAACGGTTTGGCAAGCCCTAACTCAATTGCAAAAAAAGCATCAATTTGTTCTCGTTGAAGCATTAGGTGGTTTAGGTTCTCCTGTTACTTCAGAATTAAGCGTGGCTGATATTGCCGGATTGTGGCGATTGGAAACGGTCTTAGTGGTTCCGGTTAAGTTGGGCGCGATCGCGCAAGCAGTGGCCAATGTTGCTCTCGCTCGTCAAACCAAGGTTACGGTAAAAGGAATTGTTTTAAGTTGTAATAAACCTGAATCAGAGGAAAAATTAGACGACTGGGCCCCGATTGAGATGGTGCAAAATTTTACCCAAGTTCCTGTACTCGGTGTCCTGCCCTATTTTTCCGCTGAACAATTAAAAGATATTCATTATTTGGGGCAAATCGGCAGTCGATTGGATTGGGAAAAATTGAGCATTGAATAGAATTTTAAAAATCTTTAATGATTAAGCTGAGCTTTGGCTTTTCTCCAGAGCGTTTCTAACTCATTGAGGGTGTAATCATTGAGGGGTTTCTCAGCAAATTTTTCCATTAAAGAAAGTCGTTGAATAAAGCGTTGATTGGTTCCGTCCAAGGCATCGGAAGGGTTTAAATCGTACCAACGGGCAATATTAATCAGGGTAAACAATAAATCTCCGAGTTCTGCTTCTTGATGTTGCTTATCATCACATTGCAATGCTTCTTTAAATTCTGCTAATTCTTCCTCAAATTTTTCCCAAACCCCCTCGGCATTTTCCCATTCAAACCCAAAGGCGGCCGCTTTTTTAGAAATTTTGCTCCCTGCCATCAAGGGCGGTAAGGTTTGGGTATAGCGTTTAAATTGGGTACTGAGACGTTTTTGTTCTTCGGGATGAATGCCTTTTTCCTCGGCTTTAATTTTTTCCCAATTGTCCCGCACGGTTTCAACATTATCGACTTCGAGTTCACCAAAGACATGGGGATGGCGACGGATCAGTTTTTCGGCAATGCCCTTGGCGACTTCTTTTAAACTAAAATATCCTTCATCTTGGGCAACTTGGGCTTGTAGAACGACTTGTAATAATAAATCCCCTAGTTCTTCCGCGATCGCGGCTTGGTCTTCACTTCGGATCGCATGAACCACTTCATAGGCTTCTTCAATCACATAAGGAATCAGGGTTTGTTGGGTTTGGGCTAAATCCCAGGGGCATCCCCCATTCGGCGATCGCAGTTTAGCCACGACATCAATTAAATGTTGCAGTGCATCCAAAATAGCTTGGGACGTTTGATCGGAGGAATTAGCAAGACTAGACATAAAGCGGGAATTTTTTTGAAGAATTGATTATCATAACCAGTATTATTGCTTACTAACTGATGGGTGGTGATGCGATGACCTATACAACCCAACAATTGATTGCCATTTTAGACGAAGAATTGCGGGCGACTTGGCAGGGCAAACGAATCCTGTTGTCTTCTGATCAACGGTTTGATAATTCTGTGGTTGCCAAAGCCATCGATATGCAGAAAGTGAACAAAGTCTTTGCCTATCAAGATTTTCGTCAACAAATTCATCAATATCAGCGATCGCATAATGTATCAGGGATTATCTGGCGAGAATGCCGTTTTCAGGATCAATCTTTGCGCTATCCCGAAATCCATAATCAGTTAATTGCTATTCCAGACGATAAGAAAATTTTGATGGAAGCGAAAACATCAGTGTTGAATTTTTGGAAAATCAATACCCAAGGGATGGGATTTTGGCTAAATGCTCATCATCGTCGCCCAATTAGTCTTGATTCCTTAGAAGATCTGATTATTGACAGCGAATGGGCCGAAATTGATGCCACTCGAACTGAACTCTATTTAGGATTGTGTTGGGGAAACCCCCAGGAACACCAGTACGACTGGGCTAAACCGAACTCTGGGTGTCATCGGATTATTGCTGCGATTAATGAACCCAGCGCGATTAAAGTTTAAGCAGGATGGTAGAAAAAAGCAACGCCTAAGATGGTATAGGTTGCTAATAGCAGCGTTCCATCTAACCAGTTAGAGCGACCACTAAAACTAATCAAATTCGTTACTGTTACTGAGACTGCTAACGCAACGACTTCAAAAGGATTGAAATTCAGATCCATGTCTTGGTTTAGCATGATTCCTGCAAAGACCAGTAACGGCGCGACAAATAGGGAAATTAACAAACTATCCCCTGTTGCGGTGGCCATGACTAAATCCATTTTGTCCTTTGAGGCTAATTGAATAACGGTGACGATACCTGACACATCGCTGATCAAGGGTAAAAAAATGACCCCCGTAAACAGCGGTGTTAATCCATAGCCATCAGTTACTAAATCCACGACATCCACAAACAGTTCCGATTCAAAGGCAACAGCAACGGTCGCAGCAATTAAAATTCCCATCCAAATCCATAAATAATAAGGATTTTCATCGGCTTCTTTATCCTCATCTGATGTTGGTTCAGGTTTAATGGCAACACTGACATCGTAAAGATAACTATGAGTCTTCAAAGAAAATAGCAAAGTCAATCCATAGACAATGATCAAAACCGTTGCCACCACGAGTGATAATTGTTTAATCACCGCCCCATCAATCATATTTGAGGTATTAATCACCAAGGTCGGTAAGGCGATCGCGATGACAGCGAGGGTCATAGAAAGGCCATTTACTCTGGCTAAAATTGGTTGAAATTCCTGCTCCTTGTAACGAATTCCGCCAGTAAACATCGCCAGCCCTAAACACAGCAGTAAATCACTAAGAATACTACCTGTAATACTCGCTTTGACGATATCAACTAAGCCTTCGCGTAGAGCGATTAGGGTAATAATTAAAACGGTCGCGCTACCGAATACTGCATTAATTAAGCCCCCTAAGGATGGCCCTGTTACGACTGCGACTTTTTCTGTTGCTGTACTTAAAATAATGGATAGGGGAATGATGGCTAAGGCTGAAAAAGCAAAAATACTGGTTTCTGACCACTGCGATCGCGCAGCCACGAAGGAAAGCGGAATAAAAATTAATAATAAAAGAAGAATAAAATATTTAAGTTTAAATTTAAACATTGAATAATAATATTTTTATGTTTCTATTTTTTGTAAGGACATAATATATTATGTCCCTACCCTGTATAGAATTTAGCCGCTAAGTTTTTATATTATCCAAGAGCGAACGCAATTCGCCCCTACATTATTGATGATTTAAATCATTCATAAAACTATTGCATTTCACCAATATAAGCTTTACGGGTTTTACGGTTAAATAAACAGAGGACTTGGGTTTCTTTATTTTTCATGTGGGCTTGAGGATAACGACCTTTAATAATCAATCCGTCATAGCCGACATTATCGCCAAATAAAATACTTTTTCCTACAGGTTTAGCTTCTTTTAGTTCGCTGGCTTGAGTACATTTTTTAATCACTTCCTGATTATGTTTTTCCCAAGCTTGAGGGGATGAGGCTTCCGCTTTAAAAGCAACACTCTGTAATCCCAATAAAATCAACGAACCTGATAAAATAAGTGATTTGAACATGTTTAATTAGCAACCAATTTCTCGATTTAACAGCCTTAAAAACCAGTGTTTTCAAGAATTTATCCTCAATAAGCCCCATCATAGTATGAATTTACCCGTTAATCAGCCCGCTCTGACTCATTTAAATGCTCAAGGGGAAGCCCACATGGTTGATGTTTCCGAAAAAGCAGCAACTCGACGGGAAGCGATCGCGGTGGGTGAAATCAAAATGTCACTAACCACCTTAAAAGTTATTGAGACAGGCAATGCACCCAAAGGGGATGTCTTAGGAACGGCTAGGTTAGCGGGCATTATGGGAGCTAAACAAACCGCTCAATTAATTCCCCTCTGTCATCCCTTGCCATTGCACAAAATTAGTGTTGAGTTACAAGCTGATGAAGATTTACCAGGCTATCGCATTCAAGCAACCGTAAGCACTAAGGCAGAAACGGGGGTCGAAATGGAGGCATTAACTGCTGTTTCCGTTGCGGCTTTAACCCTTTACGACATGGCTAAAGGCTTAGAAAAATCCATGCAAATTACTAATATCCATTTAACCAGCAAAATAGGAGGCAAATCAGGAGATTATCGGGTTAATAATAGTTAAGGCTGAATTAAAATGAAGCTTACAGTTAATTTTGTCAATATCCTAATCCTTAAATCCCGAAATACAGGGAAAGCTGATGGCAGTGAAAGTCGCATAACCAGATTTAAATAGAGAAAGGCTTGGGATAATCTTCTACCTTGACTCTAAACCCAACCCATTCTTTCGATGATCACCATTTATACTCAGATCCCATCAGGACAACAGTGGTTGGCTCAATATCGATCGCGTCGTCCCCTTTTTGCCTGTTTATTAGGCTTCACGGAAACCGGATTAATTCCGGGCATTTCAGCAGCCGGTAAAACCCCAAAGGATCGTCAATATACCGCGATCGCCGATGCCGAATTTTTAGTCAATGGCTGCACCCCCAGCCCTCGCTATGCCTTACCCCCTCTAAGCGTTGGCGTTTCTCCTGTCTTTATTACCCGTGCCGTTTTAGAGACTCTCGATATCCCTATCTATTTATTTAATAGCGGATTACCCATTCCTCCGGCTGTTCCTATCATTGATCTAGAAGGACAACCGGCTGCTTGCCTCACCACAGGAAATGCCTTGCCCCTAAGCGTTGTGCATCATTTATTTGAGCAGGGATTAATCTGGGGAAAAAAACTAGCGCAAAACTGTTCTGACGGTTATTTAATCGTGAGTGAATGTGTAGTCGGTGGAACCACAACCGCTTTAGCTCTTTTAACGGCGTTAGGGTTCGATGCTTTCGGCAAAGTTAACAGCAGCCATCCTGAATGTAATCATCAACAAAAAGCGAAATTAGTAACCCAAGGCTTAAAATCAGCTAATTTATTAACTTCTGATCCATTTCAATGTGTGGCCACCGTTGGAGATCCGATGCAAATCACCGCAGCCGGAATGGCGATCGCTGCCAGTCAATCTGTTGGTGTGATGTTAGCGGGGGGAACCCAAATGTTAGCGGTTCATGCCCTCATCCAAGCAATTTTAAAAACGGGCCTATATCCAGCAAATTTAAACCAAATAGTTGTAGGAACCACCCGTTGGGTCGCAGAAGATCGGACAGGGGATACGGTCGGATTAGCTGAACTCATTGCGCCGGTATCTCTTATAGGTACGTCATTAAGTTTTCACGATTCCCGCTATCCCCCACTTCAGGTGTATGAACAGGGCTTCGTAAAAGAAGGGGTAGGAGCCGGAGCCAGCGCGATCGCAGCAACTCTTTATCAAAATTGGCAACAGCATGATTTATTAACTAATATTGAGTATTTGTTAGATCGGTATATAGCCCTCAAGCAGACAGCCTAGCAAAATGACATTAATTATTGCAGGAGAACGGAGCGGAGTCGGAAAAACGACCATTACCTTAGCATTACTAGCTTATTTAGTCCAAAAAGGAGCAACCGTTCAATCCTATAAAGTGGGCCCGGATTATATTGATCCAATGTTTCATACGGCGGTGACAGGTCGCCCTTGTCGGAATTTAGACCCGGTTTTGACCTCAGAAGCCTATGTAAAGACCTGTTATGCCCGTCACTGTCAAACAGCGGAGTATGGTTTGATTGAAGGGGTTATGGGATTATTTGATGGTATTTTTTTAAATAATTGCCCTAATTTTGCCTCGACTGCCCATATTGCTCGCCTTTTAAAGCTTCCTGTTCTTTTAGTCATTGATTGTGCCCGCTTATCGGGTTCGGTTGCCGCGATCGCCGCAGGATATCGAGATCTTGATCCAGCCGTTTCTATTGCGGGCATCATTTTAAATCGCGTAGGGAGCGATCGCCACTTAACCCTGCTCCAACAGGCCCTAGAACCCTTAAATCTGCCCATCTTAGGGGTTTTATCTCGTCAAGACAACTTAACGATTCCCGATCGCCATCTAGGGTTAGTCCCGACCGATGAATTGCCCCACTTAACCGAATTATTCCAACGACTAGCGGCTTTAGCAGAACGCGCGTTTGATTGGGAAAAACTATTGCCTTTACTAGCAATTAAACCGATTTTTCCTCAACCCGAAACGCCAAAACCGATTATTGGTCATCCTCGTATTGCTGTTGCCCGCGATCGCGCCTTTAATTTTTACTATCAGGATAATTTGGATCTATTCACCACCTACGGAGCCGAATTGGTTTACTGGAGTCCATTGGCCGATGCTCATTTACCCCCCAACATTCAAGGTTTATACATCGGAGGAGGATTTCCCGAAATTTTCGCCCAAACCTTAAGTGAGAACCAACTCCTACGCCAAGAAATTAAAACCGCGATCGCCCAAGGAATGCCAACCTATGCCGAATGCGGTGGGCTAATGTATCTTTGTGAAGCGATTATAGATTTTGCAGGTCAAAGCTGGCCAATGGTGGGAACATTACCAACGGCTGCCATCATGGACAAAAAATTGACGCTAGGTTATCGACAAGCAACTTCCCTTCCTTCCAACACATGGCTTCCTCAAGGGAAAAGCATTTGGGGTCATGAATTCCATCGTTCTCGCTTAAATCACCAATCTTCCCAGCCGCTCTTCCAAACCCAAGGTTATCTTCCTCAAGACCCCCTCAATAACGAAGGATGGACGCAACAAAAATGCTGTGGAACTTATCTTCATCTTCACTTTGGTGAGTACTCCTATCTCGCCCAAAACTACCTTCAAGCCTGCCTTGCATTTCCAAAATAGATCGGTTAACCTAGAGCTAGTCAATCATTAAACTAAAACCGATTAGGGATACAGGAGGTGATGCCCATGATAGAAAGTAGTAAACGCATGGGTCGCCTGGTTGAAGTTAGCCAACTGTGGGCTGGGGCTGTTCTCTAAGTAGTCAGTTCTATAACAAACCCAAGAACTGTGATTGGGGTTCCTCCCAGCAGTCAGGTTTCAATCAGAGAGACCCCGCTAGACCGCTTCTTCTACTTCACGTAGGGGGAGCGGATAGTGTTTTAAGGCCAGACCTACCGTATAAACAGTGCTATACCAGATCATAAATTGGCACTAAAGTGATCCATTTTTAATTTAAAACGGTATAATCACCATATAAGAGTCTACATAGCTACCATCAAGAAAGTTATACAGATTCAATAAATTTAGAGAAATAGTTAAAGCGTATTTCTTTAGATAGAGCTTAATACTGTCATCTAATCTTTAAATTTTTTTTTAAATCTGTCTCTCGATCCCAAAAAGCTGTGTATAATGAAAATGACTGTAGCGTAAAACCCTATCGTCAAACATAAGGTGTTAAGGTGTGAGGAAAAGCGAAAATGCTTAAAACTTTCTGGAAATCTTTATTAGTTAGCCCAGCGTTAGTTGGTGCTGTGTTTGCTGTAAATGCTCCTGCTCAAGCAGCTCCTGAAGCTAGCAATGTTCAAGCAAACGACAAAATTTTAAATCAATTAGACCAATACAGCAACGAAGGTCAAACGGGAAACACCGTTGATCAAGTTACCAGTGTCAGTGAACTGCGAGATGTACAACCCACTGAGTGGGCTTATGAAGCACTCAGAAGCTTAGTTGAACGCTATGGTTGTATCGTCGGTTATCCTGATCGGACTTTTCGTGGTAACCGTGCCCTCAGCCGTTGGGAATTTGCGGCTGGTTTAAACGCTTGTATGAACGTAATGGAGCGTTTAATTCAGGAAAACGTAGCAGTTCTTCGTGAAGACATTGATAAGCTCAGACGGCTTATGCAAGAGTTTGAAGCTGAATTAGCTGCTTTAGGCGCACGGGTAGACAATCTTGAAGCACGTACCTCTTACTTAGAAGATCATCAATTCTCAACTACCACCAAATTAACTGGGGAAGTTGTCATTGCACCTTCGGGAATCTGGGGAACCAAAAACACGCTGAATAACCAAACCAATAACAATCAAATTGTTATGCAAGATCGGGTTCGGTTACAGTTCAACACCAGCTTTAGCGGAGATGACTTATTGGTTACTCGTCTTGCCGCTAACAACTACGACCCCTTCAAGACCTTCTATCCTACCAACAATGTTATTGACCCCAACATCAACAGCGGTCAACAACTTGGAATCGTCGGTGACTACTACAGCAGCCCAACCTTCACCCAATCCCACAATACGGGTGGTGGCGGCCCTAACAATAACGTAGCTGTTGACTGGTTAGCCTACTACGTTCCCATCAACCTCAGTGATAGCCTCCGCTTAAATACCTACATTGCCGCTTGGGGTGGTATTTGGCCTGACTTCGTTCCTACAGCAAACCCCTACTTCGATGACTACACCGGTGGTAAAGGTGCCATCAGTGCATTCTCTGAAAGAAACCCCATTTACAACATTGGTGGTGGTAGTGGTATCGGTACCAGCTTAGAACTCGGCTTCTTAAATAGCCTTTTAGGGCCTAGCTCCTTAAGCTTGGGTTATTTAGCCGGTTCAGCAAACAATCCTAACAGCCCTGGTGCACCTGGAACTAATCCAGTAACGGGCCAGCCCTATGCCTATAACGATGGTGGTAACGGTTTATTCAATGGTAACTATGCGGCTTTAGCACAATTAAATGCGAATATCGCTGATGGTATCAATCTTGCTTTTACCTACGTTAACGCTTACCACTCTCCTGATAGCCCCATCTTCGGTCAAGGCGGTAAAACAGGTTTAGGTATCGTTGGTACAACTGCTGCTAACCTTTCTCGTGCAGAGTTAAACCGTTCCTTAGCAGGTGGTGGCATTGGTGCTCCCCCGATCGCGACCAATACCTATAACTCTCAATCCGGCCCTGAAGCCTACGGTGGTGCTCCAGATGGTACCTTTGGTAACTACATCAATCCCTATGACTTCGGTGGTAAAACAACCAATAGCTACGGTATCTCTGGTGCTTTCCGTCTTGCCGACTGGTTAAACTTTAACGCTTATGGTAGCTACACCAACGTTTATGTTACTGGTGCTGGCAACGGTGACATCTGGACTTATGGTGGTGGTTTTGCAATCCCCGATCTTGGAAAAGAAGGTAACCTCCTCGGTATCTTCGCTGGGGTTCAACCTTATTTAACGGGTTATAACAACGCAGGTAACAATCTCTTGCTTCCTCGTTCCAACCCTGTCCAAGTTGAATTGTTCTACAAGTACCAAGTTACTGACAATATTTCCATCACCCCCGGTGTGATCTGGATTTCCAAACCCGAACAAGTCACCAATGCTAAAGATGCTGTAATCGGAACCTTACGTGGAACCTTTACCTTCTAAGCGATAACTGACAGTATCGAATTTTGTTGAAATATGATTAGCCCTGCTGTACGCAGGGTTTTTTCGTTGTGGCATTTTAAACTAGTGCCTCTTCAAATTGATTAAGATTGAATACGGAGATCCTAAATTAGAGGTAGAAACTGGATGAAAATTGCCAATAATGTCACAGAACTCATTGGTCGTACTCCTTTAGTGCAACTCAATCGAATTGCCGCGACGGAAGGTTGTGTGGCACAAATTGTGGTGAAACTAGAAGGAATGAATCCATCGGCTTCGGTGAAAGACCGCATTGGGATTAATATGGTGAATCGAGCAGAACGAGAGGGGTTGATTAAGCCGGGTAAAACGATTCTTGTTGAACCTACGTCGGGTAACACGGGAATTGCCTTGGCGATGGTGGCTGCTGCAAAGGGTTATCAATTAATTTTAACGATGCCAGAAACGATGAGTCAGGAAAGACGGGCTATGCTTCGGGCCTATGGGGCTAAATTGGAGCTAACCCCAGGTAGTGAAGGAATGAGCGGATGTATTCGGCGTGCTCAAGAAATTGCGGCAAATTTACCGGATGCTTATATGTTGCAACAATTTAATAATCCGGCAAATCCTGAAATTCATCGTTTAACAACCGCCGAGGAAATCTGGGAAGATACGGATGGACAAATAGATTTTTTGGTGGCTGGTGTCGGGACTGGGGGCACGATTACTGGAGTTGCAGAGGTTATCAAAGCTCGCAAATTGAGTTTTCAGGCGATCGCGGTAGAACCGAGTAATAGTCCTGTATTATCAGGCGGTGCCCCTGGGGGTCATAAAATTCAAGGAATTGGAGCCGGTTTTATTCCAGATGTTCTTAAGGTTGACCTAATTGATGAAGTTATTACCGTAACCGATGAGGAAGCAATCCGCTATAGTCGTCGATTAGCAAGAGAAGAAGGATTATTATCTGGCATTTCGAGTGGTGCAGCCTTATTTGCCGCGATTCAGGTGGGTAAACGCCCCGAAAATAAAGGGAAATTAATTGTGATGGTGCAGCCTAGCTTTGGAGAACGTTATTTAAGCACACCCTTATTTCAAGACTTAGAGCCTTAGTAAATCCTTTAAAAGCGTAGTATTTAAAATAGGGATTAAATCTTCCCTGATTTTTTATGGATTATTATGAAATATTAGAGGTTGCTCGAACAGCCACGCAGCGGGAAATTAAACAATCCTATCGACGTTTAGCTAAGCAGTTTCACCCCGATAGTCAGCATCAAGCGGCGAACCACGACAGTATTATTCAACTGAATGCAGCCTATGAGGTTTTAGGCGATGTTCAACGGCGCAACTTCTATGATCAACAATTAGAGGGATATGCTCATTTTGCCAAGCGAGACCAACGGAATAGCCAAGCCCAGTCCCACTATCGTCAGCAACGTCAAGCCGCTAAACAAGCGGAACAATCTTTACAACAATGGATGCAAACGGTTTATCAACCCTTAAATCGTTTATTTTTCCAAGTTATTCGGCCTTTGAATGATCAAATTGATGAGCTTGCTGCGGATCCGTTTGACGACGAATTAATGGGAAATTTTCAGGATTATTTAGAGCAATGCCGTCAATTTCTTGGAAAAGCACGTTTTCTTTTCTCTTCTCAACCTAATCCGGCTGAAGCCGCTAAAATTGCCGTAATACTTTATTACTGTTTGAATCATTTAGATGATGCCATAGAAGAATTGGAACAGTTTACCACCAGTTACGATGAGCATTGTTTAAATACGGGTAAAGAATTGTTCCGTTTAGCCAAGCAATTACTTCAGGAAGCAAAATTAATGGCTCAACAAATTTAAGAATGATTAAATAATTTATTGTTTAATCCTAATTTATGCTGAATTTAGATTATTGTAGTGAATCAATGCTGTGTATTTACAGTGGATAGTTGAAAAATTAGTCTCGTAGAATTGAGGAAAATACTAATGCCTGAACCGAATTTAAGTGATATCAACAGTAAAAAACTGGCTGCTGGTTTGTTGGGAATTTTATTAGGTGCGTTGGGAATCCATAAATTCTTTTTGGGTTATGCTTCTGAAGGGGTAATTATGCTATTAGTTACGGTTTTGAGTTGTGGTGTTTTGGGAACGATTATGGGAATTATTGGCTTAATTGAGGGAATTATTTACCTCACCAAAACGGATCAAGAATTTTATACGACCTATATTTTAAATAAAAAAGCTTGGTTCTAATCGACTGGAAATATTAATCAAATTTCATCTCTAATGATTGAGTTTTATCGAAAAATACCCAAATTTACTGTTTTTTTGAGTATTGGAATTATCTACATTAGCGCGATCGCGAATATTAGTTCAGATATTAATCCTATTTTAAAAAATTATCTTGCTTTAGTTCCCTTACAGTTTTTAGCCCTTGTCTATGTTGCCTATTTTTATCGGGTAAGAGGAAAAAAATAAACCAAAAATCTTCATTCAAACCCAATTTTTGAATGATTTTTATTCCCCTAACCAGATGGCATCCGCAACGCGACAAACCTGTACCATTTCTGCCACATCATGCACCCGTAAAATATTGGCTCCATTGGCGATCGCCGCACAGCAGGCTGAAGCAGTTCCCCAAATGCGTTCTTTTGGATCATTTTGTTGAAGAATCTGACCAATAAAACTTTTACGGGAAGGCCCGACCAATAGGGGATAACCTAAAGCTTTCAATTGAGATAACTGTCTGAGTAAAACTAAATTTTGATTTGCCGTTTTTGCAAAACCAATGCCTGGATCAAGAATAATTTTCGTTTTTGAAATTCCTCGTTGTTGAGCCTGTTGAATTTGCTTTTCAAAAAATTGTTTAATTTCTGCCATTAAGTCCTGATAATCCGTCAATTGTTGCATGGTTTGAGGATTACCTCGGATATGCATCAGAATAATGGGAACGCCTAATTCCGCAACGTTGGATAACATCAAGGGATCAAATGTTCCGCCAGAAATATCGTTAACCAGATCGGCTCCGGCGGCGATCGCGGCTTTAGCGACTGCGGCACGGGTGGTATCGATAGAAATGGGGGTATTGAATTTCTCCCTGATTACCTGAATAACAGGAATAGTGCGGGTTAACTCTTCTTCGAGAGAAATAGTTTCGGCTCCTGGGCGCGTAGATTGTCCCCCAATATCGAGAATATCCGCCCCTGCTGCGATCATCTGTTCTGCTTGTTTGAGAGCCTTATCGACCGTATTAAATTGACCGCCATCACTAAAACTATCGGGAGTCGTGTTTAAAATGCCCATAATGTAGGTGCGATCGCCCCAGTTAAATGGGGTATCCCGTAGCGTCAAGTTTTGCATCTTAAAATCCCATCAAAGTATCAATGCTCGGCAATGCTCAATACAATGCTCAATAGTTCGTCTCTGTTTTAAGACTAACCGAAAACGATAGAATAATATATTGGCTAACTTTTTTTGAACTTTCCATCATCCCTACATCAACGGCTAGGATCATTACATGTCATCAATTTCGGAACAATTAAATAATATTTTTGCTAAGGCACTATCAAATTTATTTGTCGATATCGATCTGCCGTCTCCTTTGATTGTTCCTGCCAGTAACCCAAAATTTGGTGATTTCCAATGTAATGTGGCTTTGCCCTTAGCCAAAACCTTGGGACAACCGCCCAGAGCGATCGCGGAAAAAATTGTACAAGCCGTAGATCTCACCGGAATTTGTGAACCAGTAGAAATTGCTGGGCCAGGCTTTATTAATCTTAAATTAACTCAGGATTATTTAAGTTCTCAACTCAAAGCTATCCAGAGTGATCCGCGTTTAGGGGTTGAAAAAGTTAGCTCGCCTGAGAAAGTGATTGTGGATTTTTCCAGTCCCAATATTGCCAAGGAAATGCATGTAGGTCATCTGCGTTCTACCATCATCGGGGACGCGATCGCTCGGATTTTGGAATTTCGAGGTTATGACGTTTTACGGCTCAATCATGTGGGAGACTGGGGAACCCAATTTGGGATGCTCATTACCTATTTAAAAGAAGTCCTCCACCGTTCTAGCTTAGAAGAATACGATGTAGATTTCCTAGAGCTATGGGAGTTAGTCTACTTTTATCGTCAAGCAAAAAAACGATTTGACGAAGACGAAAATTTTAAAAGAAAATCCCAAAGAGCCGTTGTCGCTTTGCAATCGGGCGAATCTACAAGCTTCAAAGCATGGGAATTTTTATGTGAAAAATCGCGCCGAGAATTTCAAATTATTTATGATTTATTAGATATTAAGTTAATTGAACGGGGAGAATCTTTTTATAATCCCTTTTTACCAGAAATTGTCAGTTATTTAGATTCGGTTGGTTTGCTACAAGAAGACCAAGGGGCGCAATGTGTTTTCCTCGAAGGTTTTACCAATAAAGACGGCAATCCTTTGCCATTAATTATCCAAAAATCCGACGGGGGTTATAACTACGCAACCACTGATTTAGCGGCGTTAAAGTATCGCACTCAAACCGATCAGGCTCAACGCATTATTTATGTCACCGATGCTGGTCAGGCCAACCATTTTGCTCAGGTTTTCCAAGTGGCGAGAAAATCGGGAATTTTACCGGAAAATGTCGAAGTGATTCATGTGCCCTTTGGGTTGGTAAAAGGAGAAGACGGTAAAAAATTAAAGACGCGATCGGGCGATACCATTCGTTTAAAAGATTTATTAAATGAAGCCGTCAGCCGTAGTCGTCAGGATTTAGAAGCGCGATTAGTTGAGGAAAATCGGCAAGAAAGTCCAGAATTTGTAGAAAAAGTGGCTAAAACTGTGGGAATTGCCGCAGTAAAGTATGCGGATTTGAGTCAAAATCGCATTAGCGACTATATTTTTAGTTATGACAAAATGTTAGCCCTACAGGGAAATACGGCTCCCTATATGCTCTATGCCTATGCGCGGATTAAAAGTATTCGCCGAGAAGGTCAAATTGAGTTTTCAGAATTAGATGAAAACCCCATTATCACGCTTAATGAACCGACAGAATTAGAGTTGGCAAAAGCATTATTACAATTGAGTGAAGTGGTTAAAGAAGTTGAACAGAGTTTATTACCCAATCGACTATGTGATTATCTGTATGAACTAAGCAAGAAATTTAATAAGTTTTATGAAAATTGCCCCGTCCTCAAAGCAGAAGGTAATCTTAAAATTTCCCGTTTAATTCTCTGTGATTTAACTTCTAGAACTCTAGAATTAGGATTATCTCAACTCTTAGGAATCCCTATTTTAGAGAGAATGTAATGATTTAAGTAATTCAATAAATTGAAATCATTTTTGATGAATCCGCTTTTTGTTTCCTTAACCATAACCATTAATCATTGATTTTTAACCATTGTTGATAACTGGGAAAAACCTTAAGGAAATGCGAATCTTAATTATTGAAGATGATGATCGGATCGCCCATCCCTTAGCTGAAGATTTACGTCATCAAAACCATGTAGTGGATATTGCAACTGATGGCGTGGTGGGTTGGGACTATCATCAGGCTACAACCTATGATCTGATTTTGTTAGATGTCATGCTTCCCCGTGTAGATGGGATTGCTTTATGTAAAAAGTTGCGGGAAGCTCAGGTTAATGTTCCCATTTTAATGTTGACCGCCAAAGATACAACAGCCGATAAGGTGGCGGGACTCGATGCAGGTGCCGATGATTATTTGGTTAAACCCTTTGAATTAGAAGAGTTATCGGCAAGAATTCGTGCATTATCTCGGCGAGGCAAGGAAACCCAGATTAATTTATTAACCTACGGTCAATTGCTTTTAAATCCGAATACTTGTCAAGTGAGTTATGGTGAACATATTTTATCTTTAACGCCAAAGGAATATATGATTTTGGAGTTATTTTTAAAAAATCCTAATCGGGTTCTCACTCGCTCTGATATCCTTGATAAATTATGGGATTTTGATCAATCGTCAGGGGAAGGAACGGTTAAAACCCACATTACTAATCTTCGCAATAAATTGAGAAGTGTGAGTGGAAAAGACAGTTTAATTGAAACGATTTATGGCATTGGCTATCGTTTAGGTAATAAGCCTTAATCTTTGGCAAAAAAATTGACCCAATGTTTGACCAGATTCGGAATCGATTGTTGATTTCTTATTTATTTGTCGTTGCGGCAGTGTTAGCGTCCTTTGCCGTTGCGCTGCGGATTCTGGCGATTAAAAGTTTTAATGATATTTCTAATGCCAAATTAGTCAGTTTAGGGGAACGGGCGATCGCGAATACCAAGCTAGAAAATGATCGTCTGATATTAAATGAAAATATTTTGGATCAAGATGTCTTAATGCGCGATCGCTTAATTGAATGGTTTGATCCACAAGGCAAGGTAATTGCTAAACGGGGTAAAGAACAATTTTTGCTAACCGAGGCACGGAACACCTCTTTTTATGTTGATAAAAATCAGAAAAACCTCTTAGAAAATACCCAGGATTTGATTCCACATCAGCTTAAAAATCAGACAAGTATTTCTAATGACATTATCAGCGTTGTTTTACCGATCTATCGCACGGGGCACAATCAACCCATTGGCTATCTGAAAGTCAGTCAATCCTCACGGGAGTTAGAAGCCAATATTCGCAGTTTAGATTGGCGATTAACGATTGGTTTTGTGCTGGGACTAGGATTAACAACGGTGAGTTCTATCATTTTAACCCGTCAGGCAACAGCTGCCATTGAAGTGAGTTTTCAACGGTTAAAGCAATTTACCGCCGATGCATCCCATGAATTACGGAGTCCCCTGATGGCGATCAAGGCGAATGCAACAGTGGCTTTAAAATACGCGGATGGGATGCGGAAAGAAGATTTAGAAAAATTTACCGCGATCGCCAATGCCACCGATCAAATTAAACAATTAACCGAAGATTTACTCTTCCTCGCTCGGAATGATAACTTACCGCAAATCGAGAAACAAAAAATTAATGTAACTGCCATTCTCGAAGAAATTGTTCAACTATACTATCCTTCTTTTGAAGCCAAGAACATCGCCCTTAAAGTAGATATCGCCCTCTCTTTAACGATGTTGGGTCATCAAGGACAAATTCGCCGCCTGTTTAATAATTTAATTGCCAATGCGTTGATTTATACAACAACCGGAGGGGAAGTAAACCTCAAAGCCCAAGAAATGGGTCATCAATTAGTAACGATCATCAAAGATACGGGAATTGGGATTGCGTCGGAAAATCTCAGCCTAATTTTTGAACGCTTTTGGCGGGCAGATTCGGCTCGTTCCTATCATCAAGGCAGTTCGGGCTTAGGATTAGCGATCGCACAGACGATTCTCCACAACCACCAAGGGAGCATTCAAGTTAACAGTGAACTGGGAAAAGGAAGTTGTTTTACGGTTTATCTACCGACCCAGCCCTAAGCGTTGTCTTAAATCCTATTCCTTAACGGGACAAACAGAAGCTCGCATGACCGCTGAATAGATGCAGTTAGCTCTGTCTTTTTATCAAGATGGCTCTGAAGCTTGCTGTGGGTTTTCTATAGAATTTTTTTGATGATGAGAGTGTCTAACCCAATTGATGACTGTATTGTGATTTACACCCGTTGCCCTTTCAATTTCTCGATACCCCATCCCGCTCAAATGAAGATTTAAACACTGTTCCCGAATCGCCGGATGATAACCTTTTAGCTGATAAGACTCTAAAAACTGACGACCACAACTGCGACATAAATAACACTGTTTACCCCGTCGCTGTCCATTTTTATTCAAATGTTGAGATCCGCAATAAATGCACCGCTTCATAGGACTGGCTCTTAAGTAAATGAGACATAGAAGAACTGATGACCTTTACTCTATTCAAAAAAAGTCAAGAACTTGGCAAGACAGAGATTAAAAATAAAAATTTTTAAACCCCTTAGCCTCAGTTAAAAATGCCGAAATAGTTCCCATTACTCAACCATTTTGATATGGTTTCTAACGTTATCTCCGTCAAATTCGTCATTATTCTCCTAACCAACTCTGGCAGTTCTCAAGGATCAGAATCGATGCCTGGGATCTCTATTTTTTGTCATAGAAACGAAAATATTAACACCTGATCAGATTCCTTAATGTCTTCAATTTAGGTTAAGGAATAGTGGGAAGAAGCGATAAGGACGGATAATTGGGATAGCGTTAATTGAGCAAGTGATTTGATATGAAGACAACACACCATCCCCTCCGCGTTGGTATCCTTGGATTTGGCGGACTAGGACAAGCCGCTGCAAGAATTTTGTCCCCTAAACAGGAAATGCACTGGGTCGCTGCTGCTGACCATAAAGGATTTGCCTATCAACCGGAAGGTTTGAATCCCGATTCCGCGATCGCTACTTACCATCAACAGGGATCGGTGGGATATGTAGAACCCTGGGGTCAACTGAGCCAACAAAGTATTGCCGAATTAATCCAAAAAGCGGATGTGGATGGTTATTTTTTGGCTTTGCCCAATCTTCCCAATACCTTTATGGCTGATGTCGCTCGAATGTTTATTCAATCGGGATGGAAAGGGGTCTTAGTCGATGCCCTCAAACGTACTAGTGCCGTCGAGCAGTTATTAGAAATTCAAGATGATCTAGCGGCGGCGGGGATTACCTATATGACCGGCTGTGGGGCAACCCCTGGTTTATTAACGGCTGCTGCTGCCTTAGCGGCCCAAAGTTATGCCGAAATCCACAGCGTTAAAATTACCTTTGGAGTCGGAATTGCCAACTGGGAAGCCTATCGCGCCACCATTCGTGAAGATATTGCCCACATGCCTGGGTTTACTGTAGAACAAGCTAGCACCATGAGCGATGCCGAAGTTGAAGCTCTATTAGACAAAACCAACGGCATTCTCACCCTAGAAAATATGGAACATGCCGACGATATTATGTTGGAATTAGCGGGCATTTGTTCACGGGAGCAGGTAACGGTTGGGGGAATTGTCGATACGCGCAACCCGAAAAAACCCTTGAGTACCCATGTCGATATTACGGGCAGAACCTTTGAAGGAAAAATTTCGACCCATACCTTTACTTTGGGTGATGAAACCAGCATGGCAGCCAATGTTTGTGGGCCGGCCTTTGGCTATTTAAAAGCCGGAAAAGCCTTGCATCAACGGGGAATTTATGGCTTATTTACCTCTGCTGAAGTGATGCCTCAATTTGTTCGTTAAATTGATTCCAATTTTGGGGCGTACTCGATGCGCCTCCATCCAATTTCAATAACGTGGGCCTTAAACCGCTTTGGATTCAATCGGGTTAGAAATAGATGCTGCATCAGACTCTAAGGCTTTATTTGCGCTGGCTTCCCGTGCGGCTTCAATGAATTGGGCAACCCGAATCGGATCAATGGGTTCGGTGATAATACCATTGCGTTTTAATGAACTGGCGACGATCGCGCCATCAGCCGCTTGCATGAGTTGACCAATATTATCCCAATTTGCTCCGCTACCGATAAAAACAGGAGTTCCTTTTGCCGCCGCAGAGGCCAGTTCTAAGTCTTCTAAACTGGGTGGACTCCCCGTTGCCCATCCCGATAAAATTACGCCATCGGCCAAGCCGCGTTCAATCGTATCCTGTACTGCGGTGGTTAAATTGGGCGTTCCTAAAGGTCGAGCGTGCTTTACTAAGACATCGGCTAAAATAGCAACATCAGACCCTAATTCCCGACGAAATCGCAATATTTCATGGGCGTTCCCTTCAATCAGCCCTTGATCGGTGGCCATAATGCCGTTGAGAACGTTAACCCGAATAAATTGGGCATTTACACAGGACGCGATCGCCAATGCCCCTTTAGCATCATTGCGTAATAAATTAATACCAACTGGCACAACCACCAAATTCATAATGCGATCCACAATCAAGGTCATCGCGCTAATCACGGCAGGGTTAACCTGATCCTTGGTAAAGGGCGCATCAAAAAAATTCTCGACGATAATACCGTCCACACCACCAGCCGCGAGGGCCGTCGCTTCCTGTTCTGCTCGTTCAATAACCGCCTTAAGGCTACCTCCCCAACGGGCTGAAGTGGGTAAGGGCAACAGATGAACTACGCCGATAATCGGGTTTTTCGTTTGGAAAGTCTGATTTAAGTCCACTACACTGAATATCCTGATGCACCATTGGGCGTTAGGCCCCCGTTTAAGAGCCAACTACAAATTCTACCGTACTTAGGAAACCCTAGATGGTTGAATCTCAATTAACCTTATTTTAATCTTTTAGCTCCCCACAACCATCAATTCTATTGCAAGCAGCCATCTACATCAGCCCAGTTGGGTATTTCCCTCCTAGCGTTCAGGGAACTAATCTGAATAATTGCTTTTCGTTGCGCCTTAAGCTACGTTAGAAGTCAAACGTAACATTTCTTTAAGATCAAGCGGGATGCTTAGACTGATTACCGACTTTGATGGCCCTATCATGGATGTTTCCGAACGGTACTATCAAGTTTATCTGTACTGTTTAGCGCAAATTAAGGCTACAGACCAATTGGTGAAAACCTTATCCAAAGAAGAATTTTGGAATTTAAAACGGGCCCAAGTTCCTGAAAAAGAGATTGGCTTAATGTCTGGGTTAGACCTTGAACAAGCACAAGCTTTTGCGAAATTACGCCGTAAAACGGTGCATACTTTGCCCTATTTGGTTTACGATCAGCCCATTCCGGGGGCGATCGCGACTTTAGAAAAAATTCAAAGCCTCGGTTTAGATCTGGTGGTCATGACCATGCGGCGAGTTTGTGAATTAGATTTTGCCCTAAAAAGCCATGATTTAGCCCGCTTCTTTCCGGAACCACAACGGTATTGCCTAAGCGACGATTATGTCAAAACAACAGACGTTCAAGATAAACCCCGTTTAATGGCTCGCGCTCTTCAAGAATTAACCCGTTTTGATACGGTTTGGATGGTAGGGGATACCGAAGCTGATGCCATAGCGGCTAAAACCTATCAGATTCCTTTTATTGGTGTTCTCTCCGGAATCCGCGATCGCGATCGCTTAGCCCAACATCAACCGAATTTTATTGTGAACAACCTCGGTGAAGCCCTAGAGTTAATTTTGTCGAATCAGCCTAACGCAAAAAGCTACTAACGACCCAGAACAAAATAAACGTTACTACACAGGAAATTTGCTCGGAGCCTAAGCCAATGGCTAATCCTGATGCCGTTAACAGACTCGAAACGCCCATTCCTAACGCGACTCCCGCTAACAGCGCAATTAACGTCAGCAGAAACGCTCGGCCAATTTTGCGTTCTTTGCGGTAAATAAAATAAATACTAGCAAAAACACCAATAACCAACAATAAAGACCCAAAAGACCCCGTTGTATCCTTATTTGAGGCACTAATACCCGCTAAAGTAGCAAAAACACCCGCAGGGAGCAAAATATCATTTCTTGATGGCGTATCTATTAACCCTTGTAACCAAGACGGCGAATTTGGAACTGAAAATGAAGGAGATGCCGTCGGCTGTTCCATCACTCGCTCTGGAAACCGAATGCGATCGGGCACCTTAATTTTGCCCTCTTGTCGCAGTTTGAGACGATCCATCAAAATTGCATCATAGGCAGATTCAACTAATTCTAAGGCTCGGCTATCTCCCTGATACTTTTGGCTTAACTGTATTTTAACCGCTTGAATTTCCTCAAAAGACGAATCTTCGGTTACCCCAAGCGTTTGGTAGGGAGTTGGTTCACTCATTTTTGTTCCTCCTCTGACATTCCTGCCCTCTGCCGCAGACTAACTTTAAAGATATTATGCTTCACTTTCGTAGTTTAGCGGATTGCTCCCCCGAACGATAAATCATTTTAAGGAAACTTTGAAAAAGAAAAGGGGGCCATTCCCCCTAGCATTCATCAAAACAAATTTTGGTTTAAATTTGGTTGCAACGGAAATAATACCTAACTTAAATAAAACAATGCTCGTTAATTCAATCCCTCCGCCTTCGGCTTCTCCTCTTGTGAAGGAGAGCTAGGGGGGATAAGACTAAAGATATTGGTAAATTTATTTAAATCCATTGGTATTGCTCAACATTAATTATCTTTAATCAGCATTCTTCAGCTAATTAAATAATGGTTCCATCAGGAATGATGCGGTTTTTAATGACCACAACAATGCCGTTACGGATATAGAACCCGTCGTCTTCCCGATTCGCTTCTTCGATGCCTTCTTTGTTAATGATCATAACGTTATGACCAATACGGGCATTTTTATCGATAATGGCCCGCCGAATTGTCGTGCCAGAGCCAATCCCGATCGGAACTTCACCTTGTTTTAAGCTTTCTTCCCGTTCTAAGGACGATTCATAATAATCCGATCCCATCAACAGCGAATCTTCAATCGTACAGTTAGATTCAATGCGAGTCCGAATTCCTAAAACCGAGTGATGTACACGGCACTCTTTAAGAATGCAACCTTCGCCAATCATCGATTCGGTGATCTTGCAATCAAGAATTTTAGAAGGGGGAAGATAGCGACCACGGGTATAAATCGGAGCTTGTTCGTGGTAGAAGCTAAAGGGCGGCTGAGGCTGTTTGGTTAGGGCTAAATTCGCTTCATAAAACGCTTCAATGGTTCCGATATCTTCCCAATAATCTGAGAATAAATAGGCTTGTAAATTGTAATCATTGGCAGAAGCTGGAATAATCTCCTTGCCAAAATCCGTTGCCTGGGGATTCGCTTCTAGTAATTTTGCTAAAATTTCTTTTTTAAAGACGTAGATTCCCATGGAGGCAATGTAGGGATTCTCTCTCGCTTTCTCTGGGGTTAAACCCAAGAGAGTTGTGTCTACCTGCATTCGTTTTAAGGCTTCACCAGAGGGCTTTTCGTAAAAATCAACGATCCGACCGTGGTTATCAATTTTCATTAACCCTAGCTCTGGGGCTTTCTTTTCATCAACAGGAATGACGGATAGGGTAATATCGGCATTGGTTTCCCGATGTCGTCGCACAAATTGGCTATAGTCCATGCGATAGAGATGATCCCCCGATAGAATCAGGTATTCATCCACATCCCATTCCATAAATAACCAGAGGTATTGGCGTACTGCATCGGCTGTTCCTTGGAACCATTCGGGATTGTCGGCGGTTTGCTGGGCGGCCAGCACTTCCACAAATCCTTCTTGGAAAGCAGAGAAATTGTAGGTACGCGCTAAGTGACGATTTAAGGAGGCAGAATTAAACTGCGTGAGAACGTAAATTTTAACGATCTCGGAATTAATACAATTACTGACGGGAATATCAATTAGGCGATATTTGCCCGCTAAGGGGACGGCAGGTTTGGCTCTAACTTTTGTAAGGGGATAAAGACGAGTACCAGCCCCGCCGCCAAGAATGATAGCTAAAACTCTTTTCACAATGAAGACCTCTCGACTGCCAAGGACACCTCTCAAGTCAAGTGTAGGACTGTAGGGGACATCTGCAAAGCGAAGAAAGATAGAAAAATTGAAAAAGCTGTCGGAATCGGTCTGGATAATTCGTTGAGGAAACAAATCTTCATTTGAGTTGGTCAATCGTTTTGAGCGGATAATAGTTTGCTTGCAGAATTGCTTTGAAAAAGTTAAATTTCTAGTTGATTTCTTTGGTTATGCGTCGTTTTGGACAACTCTCGTTTTTACTATGTTTATTGGCGTTGCCTCAAGGTCTTCAGGCGGCTCCCAAACCCGTAACTCCCAATTGCGATTGGATTGTGCAAGGGGCTAATCGCCGACCCTTTGGAACAACGGGAGAGATGGGGAAAACAGGGGAGCCTGGCCAAAATGGAGTAGATGCTGATAATGTGACGATTTTTGCGGATGGTTCACCTGTGACCTTGAATTTAGCGGGCAAAAATGGAGAGAGTGGGCAAGCCGGAGGAAACGCGATCTCGCCCAATTGTAGTAATCAACCCAATGTTGCTGAAAATTTAGTCGCACCGGATGGCAGTAATGGCGGTAATGGAGGGAATGGTGGAGATGGCGGCAATGGCGGATCGATTAGTATTTATGCAACCAATGCTGCTTTTTTACGTAATATTTTGGTGAATGCGGCCGGAGGAAAAGGCGGTCAAGGCGGACAAGGGGGATTAGCGAGTGAGGGATGTAATTGTAGTAAATCCTATTGGACAGTAGAAAGTTGTTCCGGCGATCGCGGTAGTTCTGATTTTCGGTGCACCACAAAAGAATTCCGCTGTTCTAACGGACGCAACGGGATTAATGGAACCCCTGGGCTATCAGGACGAGATGGACAGCCAGGACGATTGACCTTACTGAATTTAAACAAACCCTTAGAACCCGATAGACCGTCTGCTTCGGTTACGATGGGAACCCTCAAGGATCAAGGCGTTATTTTATCGAGAAATCGTTGGGAAACCCGCCGAGGCGCACAGCAACTTTTAGCCCCAGGATCGGTGATTGAGGACGAGTATCAATTTTTAACTGAACGCTTAGAACGAGGCTATTTATTAGTTTGGAATGCGCCCCAGTCCTTTAGTAATTTTGCTAATCGCAATTTAACCTTAAGTCTGGACGATCAACAGGAAATTCAAGCCACCCTTCCGCCGGATCTCTGGATTGAAGCAACGACCCAAAAACGCAATAATGTCACTGAATTTTTAGTTTATAACGCCATTTGGGCAAGCGATGCTACCCGTTTAGGCAATGCAACGCTATTGGGGAATGGTCAAGCTCTCAGATTGACTTTTGTTGATCAAGCGAATCAGTCTAACTTAATTGCCACCAAGTTTCAAATTAAATACAATATCACCCGTTCTGATCCCCGTTTTCGTCCCGTTTCGGATTATTCCACCAAGTATTCTGGCGAAGTGCCCGATGATTTGGTTACCCTCAAAGGCGATCGCTTTACGATTAATTTAGGCAAATTGCCCATTCCTGAAGAATATTTAAAACCTGGATTAGGGGTAGAAGTTGAAGTAGTCGCCAATCGTAGCTTTTCTAACTATTCAACCAGTCAGAAATTTTATGTTCGTGACTTGATTAGCCGCACAACTCGATAGCAAAGGTTAAGACTGCTTGAGTAAACGGTTTCACGCTTTTCTCCCTTGGCGATCCTTTGGCGATCGCTTTAAACTAGATAGAAGTGGTTAAGCTATCAAGGGTTACTAGCTCAATGGTAGAGCACTGGACTCTTAATCCATTGGTTCAGGGTTCGAGTCCCTGGTGACCCACCAACTTAACCCTGCTTTAGCAAAGACTTAGGATAATCAAACACCATTGCCCGCATCTTCATTAGCTCTGGACTGATTCTATACAAATTGTTCATTTTAGCTTCAAAAATCCTAAATTTTGCTAAAGGAATCTCCCTCACATACCTTACCCCCCACGAATCATTATGAAAGGCTTTAGAATTACTTTTTGGCTTTTCCAAGCCTGGTTTAAACATTTTTCCCAACCCAATCGCCCTTATTCTAAAAACTTTTGGCATTGGCTATCAGCCGGAGCGTCTTTTGATCCGCCATTTCCTTGGGCCTATGCTGATTTTTGGACGACTGAGCCAACCTATCAGTCCTAATAACGATTAACCTTACTGAGATTAAAGACTGTTTGGAAGACCAGACAGCCTTTACTTAATGTTGAATAGAGGCGCGATCGCCATCTCAACAGAGATTTAGTGAACGAATCAAATAAAATAGGATTCAATAACCGGAATGCCTCTCCTTAAACCACAGGATTTAATGGGTCACACAAGGATAGCTTTGCTTAGATTTGCTTACAAATTTTTCCAAACCTTGAAGAAATTTGCAACCATTGGCAGTAGACTATAGAATTTTTATGGAGAATTTGTGAAGACTCCGGTTGATCGACCCCCCATTACCGAAGATTCCGCGATCGCGTTTTTTCGTCTGTCAAACCAATCAACAATGAAAAATTGACGACTCCCCCCGATTGCCAAATAAGCCAAATTTTTGATTATTAAGATCAGCCACCTACCTCCCTGCTTACCTTAAAGCTGTGTTACATTTTGTAATAGATAGCTCATATCTCATCTATCGATAGCAGTGTCTATTCTCTAGGTGAGCCTGTCATAGTACGCTTAAATAATTAAGTCTATCGACTCTTGATGGAGTCAATCCTGAAATAACCCACCATCCTTAGAGAAGTTTAGCTTCAATGTTTTCAAAAGAAGTCACCGAATCAAAACTATACCAATGGTTCAATGAACGTCTAGAAGTCCAAGCGATTTCTGATGACATTGCCAGCAAGTATGTTCCCCCGCACGTAAATATCTTTTACTGTCTAGGTGGACTCACCTTAACTTGCTTCCTGATCCAGTTTGCCACTGGATTTGCCATGACCTTTTATTACAAACCCACTGTAGCTGAAGCCTTTACCTCCGTTCAATACATCATGAACGAAGTAAACTTCGGTTGGTTAATCCGTTCGATTCATCGTTGGTCTGCCAGCATGATGGTGCTAATGATGATCCTGCACGTTTTCCGGGTTTACTTAACGGGTGGATTCAAAAAACCCCGTGAATTAACCTGGGTCGTTGGTGTAATGTTAGCCGTTACGACAGTTAGCTTTGGAGTAACCGGTTACTCTTTACCTTGGGATCAGGTCGGTTATTGGGCGGTTAATATCGTATCGGGTGTTCCTGCTGCTATTCCGGTGGTGGGCGATCAATTAGTAGAACTGATGCGAGGTAGCCAAAGCGTTGGTCAAGCCACCTTAACCCGTTTCTATAGCTTACATACCTTCGTTTTACCCTGGGTGATTGCAGTATTGCTCTTAA
The DNA here is from genome assembly GCA_035285545.1 of Snowella sp. Lineage (GTDB taxonomy): Bacteria > Cyanobacteriota > Cyanobacteriia > Cyanobacteriales > Microcystaceae > Snowella. The sequence continues at coordinate 83,678 of JAYKGY010000150.1, forward strand.
CCCATTTTCTAATGATTCGTAAACAAGGTATTTCTGGCCCCTTATAAATGGATGTTGAATTGGACAGTTAAATTTTAAAACCGTGATTAAATTTTGTGATTAATCATTGCGTTTTTAAGGCTGCCCAAATTTTCATTTTTCCGTCGATTTCCACCTGTATAGGAGAATTCTCTGATGAGCATCATCAAAAAACCCGATCTGAGTGATCCCGATTTAAGAGCCAAATTGGCCAAGGGAATGGGTCACAACTACTACGGCGAACCCGCTTGGCCCAATGACATCCTTTATATGTTCCCAATTTGTATTATGGGAGCAATTGGATTAGTTACAGGTTTAGCAATTTTAGACCCCGCCTTGATTGGTGAACCGGCTAACCCGTTTGCAACGCCCTTGGAAATTTTACCTGAATGGTATTTATACCCTACTTTCCAAATGCTCCGTGTGTTACCCAATAAATTGTTAGGAATTGCGGGCATGGCATCCATTCCTCTTGGTTTAATGTTGGTGCCCTTTATTGAAAGTATCAATAAGTTTCAAAACCCTTTCCGTCGCCCCATTGCCATGACTGTTTTCCTCTTTGGAACTGCCGTTACGCTTTGGTTAGGTGCGGGTGCCATTTTCCCCATCGATAAATCTTTAACGTTAGGTTTGTTCTAGGACTCAGCCTAAGATTAATCTGGCTCCTATACGTTGGTGTAGGAGTTTTTTGTTGTTGAGAAATCAAAAACGGGAGTTTAGCATAAGCGACACGGACTAAAAAATCAAGAACGCTGTTCAACCCCTTTAGACTTTTTTGTAACTGTATCATATTTGCATTTGTAACGGATAGATACCCAAAATCATACCAACGAAACAAAACAAGGTTGAATCAATAGAAAAAAGAGAAAATTTTGATAACTTTTGATAACTATTCAGAGAATTGAGCAGCGTGCCGTTGGCAAAATTAACATGGCATCGCCAAAGGAATAAAACCGATATTTTTCTTGGATGGCCTCTTCATAAAGACTCAGTAGGCGTTCCCGACCAATTAAGGCACTCACTAACATCATCAGGCTAGATTTCGGCAAATGGAAATTGGTGATTAAACCTTCTACAATTTGCCATTGATAGCCAGGGTAAATGAACATATTAGTCTTACCGCGATAAGCCGCAAACGCTTCGGGGAAATGGGCATGGGCTGCACCTTCTAAGGCACGAACTACGGTTGTTCCGACGGCAATCACTCGCCCCCCTTGTGTTTTGGTTTCTCGAATTTTTTCTACTGTTTCTGGCGGGACTTCAATCCATTCTTGGTGCATGAGATGTTCGGTAATATTTTCTACCTCAACAGGGCGAAAGGTTCCGACCCCAACGTGTAAGGTTATCTGTGCAGTCTGGATCCCCTTGGCGGCTAATTTATCAAACACTTCATCGGTAAAATGTAAGCCGGCTGTGGGGGCTGCAACGGCTCCTGGTTGCTGGGCATAAATTGTTTGATATTGATCGGGTTGGGCTTCCGATTCGGTCACGTAGGGGGGAAAAGGAATATGGCCAAACTGGTCTAAAACTTCCCAAAAGCTAGCTCCCGAAGAGGTCGAAAATTGAAGAATGCGTCCGCCTGTTTCTTCATCTCGTTTTAGTACCTTGGCAGTTAAGGTCACATGAGGGTCGATCGCGTCGATCTGGGCAGGGTGAAAAAGAATCTCAGAACCAATTTTTAAGCGTTTTCCTGGCTTTACCAAGGCTAACCAACAATTCGGCGATCGCTCCTCTAAGAGTAAGATTTCAACGGGGGTTCCGGTAGATTTATGACCATACAAACGAGCAGGAATTACCTTGGTATTATTTAAAACCAGTAAATCATTCGGCTCTAGCCATTGGGGTAACTCATAAAATCGCTGATGACAATGGGAGGTTGGAGATTGAACCACCAATAAACGGGAGCTATCTCTAGGAACGACGGGTGTTTGGGCAATGAGTTCAGGCGGCAGCGTATAGTCGTAGCTGGATAGGTATTGGTTCGGGTTCATTTCAACTCAAGGAAAATAGCTAGTTTGGGATGAGGCTGAGAGCTTCGCAGAATCCAGTGTAATGCACTTTAAAATGAATGCCAGTCTGTCCCTGCGCCCCATCGACTGATGGTTGAGTTAAATAGTTTCTTGTCTGCGATGGATCAGCCTTCTCTAACTAGCAACTCTAAATTTAGAAAATCAATAGTGACGGTTTAATTTAATAGGGAACTGTTAATAATGAACAGAATAACAGGGTCAATCCTCCCTTAAACTAAGAGTCTGCGTTTCTAGCAACTTTAACAACCTGATAAATTATGAGCAATACCAGTGATTTCATCGCCCAGGAAGCGACTGCCAGAGTCCGTATTCTGAGTGAAGCTCTACCCTATATTCAACATTTTGCCGGACGTACCGTTGTCATCAAGTATGGTGGGGCAGCGATGAAAGACAGTTCACTCAAGGATAAGGTGATTCGCGATATTGTCTTTATGGCTTCGGTGGGAATTCGTCCTGTCGTGATTCATGGTGGTGGCCCAGAAATCAATAGCTGGTTGGATAAACTGGGAATTGAGGCAAAATTTAAAGATGGGTTACGGGTAACGGATGCCCCCACAATGGATGTGGTGGAAATGGTGTTAGTGGGTCGTGTCAATAAAGAATTGGTTTCTCTAATTAATCAAGCAGGCGGATTAGCAGTGGGTCTGTGCGGGAAGGATGGAAATTTAGTAACGGCTCGCCGCATTGAAAATAAAGATATTGGTTATGTGGGGGAGGTCAGTAGTGTTAATCCCCGCTTGGTAGATTCTTTGGCAAAAAATAATTATATTCCCGTCATTTCCAGTGTAGCGGCCGATGAAACAGGGCAAGCTCATAATATTAATGCAGATACCTTTGCAGGGGAAATTGCGGCCGCTTTAGGGGCTGAAAAATTAATTTTATTAACGGATACCCGTGGTATTTTACGGGATTACAAAGATCCGTCTACCTTGATCACAAAACTGGATATTGCTCAAGCACGTCAGTTAATTCAAGAGGGCGTAGTTGCCGGAGGGATGATCCCAAAAGTGAATTGTTGTGTGCGATCGCTGGCTCAGGGGGTGAAAGCAGCCCATATTATTGACGGACGTTTACCCCATGCTTTGTTGCTAGAGGTTTTTAGTGATTTGGGAATTGGTTCGATGATTGTGGGGTCTAGCTTGTATTAGATTAAAAGACAATGGGCGATTGCGTGATCTGATGTCGGGTTAGTCGGCGATCGCTCAACTTTTTCCGGTTGCAATCACTTTTTTCACATTTCAATAAACGTGATTAACTACCAAACTAACGCTAAGTCCAGCGTAAATAGGGGTAAAACATCTTCGCCGGATAGATTTAAGGGATTTTGTAAAATTTCTACTGTTTTGCCTAGACGATAAATTTCTACTGATCGATCTTGACGATTAATTAACCACCCCAATCGAGTCCCATTTTCTCGGTATTCCCCCATCTTTTCTTGAAGAATTTTTAAGTTATCCGTTTTGGAACGTAATTCAATCACAAAATCAGGACACAGGGGAACTAATCCTTGGCGTTGTTCAGAGGTCAACGCATTCCATTTTTCTAGGGGAATCCAAGCCGCATCGGGAGATTTATCCGAGCCATTAGGCAGTTTAAACCCTGTGGAAGAATCAAACGCAATGCCGAGGGAGTTGGTGCGGCTCCAAGCTTGTAGTTGATAAGCAATTTCTAAATTACGGTTGCCCGTTTCTCCTCCTGTTGGGGACATGATAATTAAATCTCCTTGGCAATTTCTTTCAAACCGTAGATCACGGTTGTTTTGACATAACTGAAAAAATTGCTCATCAGATAACGCTAACGGATCGAGCTTAATGGTTAGAGGATTCATGGTTTTTCCTCTTTATTCTGGGATGACGGCATTGGCTCAAGTCTAACATAACGCCTAAATGAGCGCGATCGCCCTTTTGTGTAGCTAAAATCCTTAAAATTCAATGATAAATTTCTAAATGCAAAACGTAATGCCCCAAACAGACTTTTCCTGTCCAGAGTTCATACTCAATCCGGAGAAATTCCGGCAGAGGATGACCCGTTAAGGTCAAATCGCGGGTAAAGTTGCGTAAACGGAAGGAATTACTCAAATGCTGATTTTCTTCATTGAGCCAATAGCGACTGATACCATAAACCCCCTTTTCCCAAAAATGACGGTAGGAAAATTGATGATTGCCCTGTAACGTCAAAATCACGCGGGATGAAGATAATTCCAACCAGAGTAATTGGCGAGAATGGGGAGAATCCAACAAAGGGTGAGTTTTGGGAATTTCCTCTTTAGCGGGATTAAATAACAGATGAAAGCGTCCCTGTTCTTTTTCGTAGAGAGTAGCCGCCGTTTCAATGGTGGAGAGGATAGGCAAGTCTGTTGAGATCAACGATAAACAAACGGGCCGTTGGTGGTGAGTCAGCATGGCGCATGAGGGAGAAGATTCCTATTCTCTAGGATAGAACTCGATGGCGATCGCCGCCAATACCTTAAGATTTGGCCAGTTAAAAATTTTTTTAAGAAAAGACTTGCGAAGAGGCTCATAGTGTTGTTAAGATTAACAATTGTGATGAGCAATCCTCGATAGCTCAGCGGTAGAGCGGTCGGCTGTTAACCGATTGGTCGTAGGTTCGAATCCTACTCGGGGAGTTTAAACAAAAATCAATCAAGATACCAGAAAATCGTTATAATCTTGTAAAGATTCTGTTGTCTTGAACCTATTTTTCCGATATGTTAACTAAATCCACCACTCGTCATGTTCGTATTTTTACTGCGGAAGTTAAGGGCAGTGAACTGGTTCCGAGCGATAACGTCCTGACTTTGGACATTGATCCAGATAACGAGTTTAATTGGACTGAAGATACGTTACAAAAAGTCTATCGCCAGTTTGACGATTTAGTGGAATCCTATAGCGGTCAAGATTTAAGCGAATATAATTTACGCCGCATTGGTTCAGATTTAGAGCATTTTATCCAAAATCTTTTACAAAAAGGGGAAATTAGCTACAACCTCCATAGCCGTGTCCTGAATTACAGTATGGGATTACCTAAAGTTGAAAATCCTGAAACAGACGGCAAATTTCAACTGGCTTAATTTAGCGGTTGATAGTTAACCCTGTTTTAGTCGTTCATTGATGTAATTCAGCGATCGCTTTAGGAACTCCCTTTTTGAGGGAAACGAAAATGCCCCTCCTAAAAGATTTTCAGAAAATTGAGATTAATTAAAGCCTTAAGGTTTTTAGTTTTGAATAAACTCTTATTTTCTCTGATTATCTAACGCTTATCTTTGTAAATTCAGTTTTTTGTTTAAAAATTGACCCTAAGAAAGAAAGCGATCGCACCAAAATTCTGCTTTAGAAAAGAGCCAGAATGCGAGCATCAGGAATTAAGGTTATAATTACTTTCTTTAACTTAATCCTAAATTAATCGTAAATGCAAAGTCTAAGCCGACGAGCTAAACAATTAACTCCAGTGGATTCAGCCCTAGAAAAACTTAATTGTTTTCTGTTGGGGAAAAACCGAACCCGCTTAGACTCAAACCCTTATTAACGAACCGAATGGACAGTTTGCTTTGGCAATTATTGTTAGTTTTTCTTTTAATTGCTATTAATGCGTTTTTTGTTACGGCAGAATTTTCAATCGTAACGGTACGGCGATCGCGGATTAACCAGTTAGCAGAAGCCGGTGATATCCCCGCCCAACGAGTCAAATCGCTCAAGCGACGATTAGATAAGTTACTAGCGACTACCCAATTAGGGATTTCCTTGGCGGTTTTAAGTTTAGGTTGGCTAGGGACAAAAACGATTTATGAAATAACCCAGTCTTTGTTGGCTGCATTTTCCTTTAATCCCCTTGACTATGACTGGATCGCGCATGGTGTCGCCCTCCCCACGACTTTTATCCTGATCGCCTATTTACAAATTGTTCTGGGAGAATTAGTCCCGAAGTCCTTGGCTTTCCTCTACGCAGAGCAACTTTCTCGCAAGCTAACCCCTATTATTAACGCGATCGCCAAAATTCTTCATCCCCTCATTTGGTTGCTGGATCAATCCACTAAAACCCTGTTAGGGCTAGGGGGCGTAAAAATGGAGCGGAACAATTGGCATGAGCGCGTCACCTCGGAAGAATTGCAACTGATGATTTCCACCGATGTAGAATCCACTGGACTCGATCATTCAGAACGCACCATTCTCAACAATATTTTTGAATTTGGGGATGTTACCGCCGCCGAAATTATGATTCCCCGCCATCAGGTTGCAACTTTATCGGAAAGTGCCACGTTTACCGATTTATTGGAAGCGATAAACCTCCATAAACATTCTCGTTATCCCATTAAAGGCGAATCCTTAGACGATATTCTGGGCATTATTGATTTTAAGGAGTTGGCTATTCCGTTGAGTCGAGGTCAGCTAAGCTCCGATACGCCGCTTAAACCATGGATTAAGCCTATTCGTTTTGTTCCCGAAAGTGCTGCCCTCAGCGATCTCTTAACCATGATGCAGCGATCGCAGTTGAAAACCGTCATGGTAGTCGATGAATTTGGAGGAACTTGCGGCCTGATTACCCTAGAAGATCTCGTGGAAGAAATTTTGGGTGATTCAGCCCCCGAAGAAAATGACGATAACGACGAGGCAACCATCCTAGAAATGATTGATGCTGATACTTTTTTAGTTGAAGCTCAAATTAATGTCGAAGAATTAAACGAAGTTCTTAACTTAAATCTACCGTTGTTAGATGATTATCAAACCTTAGGTGGATTTCTATTATACGAATGGCAAAAAATTCCTACCCAAGGAGAAAGTTTAACCTATAAAAATTTAACATTTACCCTAGAAACTGTCCAAGGGCCGAAATTAGAGATAATTCGTATTCATCGTTCTTTGCCAGCCCCTTCTCAATCTCAGCATTCAATGGAAGAAACCATAGAATTAACCCCTGTTCTGTAAATTTGTATCCCTTGCCTATAAACGGTTTGATTAAGGTTAAATTGATTGCAAAACAAGATTTTTATTTCACTCTATAAAACAATTGAAATGGATTTTTAAATTCCTTTAGCGGCTTATTAAATAATGAAAAGATGAATTAGGACATTTTAAATAGTGCCCTATTAACTTGAGGAGTATGACTAATGAATGAGGCTAGCAAATTTAATGCTCGTAATACTGTAAGTTATAGCGTTTTATAAATTTGGAATAAAGTCTATGACCTTAAAAAGTATTACTTTAATGACTGGATTTTTAATATCTGGCGTAATTTTGACCGAATCGTTAACTCCTGCTCAGGCTGCCACCATTGGTCAGTTATCTTTAGGAGAAAACAATACGGTTATCGATAGTGACCAAAACTTAGTTTGGCTCAAATTAACGGAGTCAGTCAATAAATCCATTAACGACATTATTGCGAATCCTAGCCGTGACGGTTATCGTTTAGCCACAGGGGCTGAAGTGACTAGGCTCTTTAGTGGATTGGTCAATAATGATGCGGCTCGATTCAGCGAGTTATTTGGGAAAACCTTCAATCTAGGGATTACTTCCCTCTCGGTTGGTCTTTATTCTCCTGATGATTCAACAACAACCGCGATCGCCGGAGCCTACAATTTCTCCTTTGGCAATGTTGGGTTTGGGGGTTTAGTAGACCCAACAAACTTAGGCTCTTTTAATGATCAAGCCGTGCCCTTTGCAGGAGTCTTTCAAGTACAACCCGTCCCCGAACCGATTACCATTATTGGCTCAGGGATTGCCTTAGGTTTTGGGGCAACCTTAAAACGTAAGTTAGGGAAAAAGACCCTAAACAAATCTAAACCCGCTTAAACACCATTAACTACTCAGACGAACCATCAATAGGGATGCAGTCTCCCCTTTTTTGGAAAAATATCTAAAAAACAAGGAGATTGTATCTTTTTTTGTTTAAACGCTGCTACTAAAGAAAATTTTTAAATAATCTTCTTCCATTTTTGCCCCAGCAGGTTTCAAGGCAGCTAAAGCTTGGGGAAGGACTAAATTGCGACGATGGTTTCCAATGCGGACATTTAATTCATCGCCTGTTTTATTCAACTGCACCTGTTCTTTAGGAATGCCAGGTAAATAAAGTTCTAGGCTATAATTTTGCCCCTGCTGCACAATATTGATCGTGTCTTCTTTGTAATACACCTGGGACGGGTCTTCGTCGGCATAAAGGGTTTCTTTAAGTCGTTCCAATGCCGCTAAGCCACACATTTCTTCTGAATATAAGGGAACTTCTTTAATGGGTAAGGGATGGAAATTGTCGTAAATTTCCTGTTTATAAACCTGTTGATTACTCTTCCAACGCTGGAAAAACGGATCATGCACTTCTTCGGGTAAGATTCGATTGGCAATGACTAGATCTGTAGAAACGTTATACAAGCTTAGGTAGGCGTGGGCCCGTAAGGATTCCTTAATAACCATTTTTTCGGGATTAGTGACTAAGCGAACCGAGGTTTGAGTATTATCGGTTAACACTTTCTCTAAGGCTTCAATCTGTTCATAGAATTCGTAGGGCGCATCCATCACTTCTTTATCGGGTAAAGAGAAACCAGCAATAGGCCGAAACAGAGGTTCTACCAATGGGCGTAGGGCTACCGACATACTTTGTAACGGCTTGTAAAACTTTCTCATATACCAGCCTCCCACTTCCGGCAGACTTAACAGACGTAAGGCGGTTCCTGTTGGCGCAGAGTCAATGATTAAAACCTCGTAATCGGCTTCGTCGTAGTGGCGTTTCATGCGGACTAAACCGAAAATTTCATCCATGCCAGGTAAGATGGCTAATTCTTCTGCTTGAATCCCTTCTAAACCGCGTGCTTGGAGAACTTGGGTGATATAGCGTTTGACGGCTCCCCAGTTGCCTTCGAGTTCCATTAGGGCATCTAATTCTGCGCCCCAAAGATTGGATTTGACCTCGCGGGGTTCGTGGCCTAATTCCATGTCAAAGCTGTCAGCCAAAGAATGGGCGGGATCGGTGCTGAGAACTAGCGTTTTGTAGCCTAATTCTGCACAACGAAGTCCTGTAGCTGCTGCGACGGAGGTTTTGCCGACTCCTCCTTTACCAGTCATGAGAATTACGCGCATGGGGTTAAGTTATCTGAGAAAAATTTACATTACTTATTTTTATTATGGGGGCTAATCTTAATCTTTGTAAAATTTGGCAGAAAAATGTTGTTGCAAAACGTTCCAACGGGAGCAATTCCAATAGTCGATATGGGAACAAATTAAGTTTTTTTCATTTAATTTGAGTTCGCTACGTCCTGAGACGGCAATACGGGGTTTCCAAGGTAAGGGCGTTGTCCAGCTTAATGTCCATTGGGTATCGATGAGATCGCCGACTTGAGTAATGTCATGTAAATCCATCTGCATATTCTGAAACCAACGGCTCATTAAGCCAATCATGGTTTTATATTGTTTGATGCCCCGAAATTCGGTCATGGGATCTTTGAAATAAACGTTTTCGGCATAGATTTCGTAAGTTTGGTCAACAGGAAAGCGTTGGTAATCGGCTTTGAGAATATCAATAATATTCATGTAATTGATCTAAAAACTTAAATATATCGGGTTAATTGCACACGATAGCGTTCTTTTTTAGTCACGGCAATTTCACCCACCTCCAGTCTGCCTTTTCCTCGAAAAGTAATTAAATCCCCTGATTTAACGTTATGACTGGCTTGAGTAATTTCTTTCCAGTTCACTCGGACATCGCCCCCACTGATAGCATCGCTCATTTTACTGCGAGATAATCCAAACCCAGCAGACGCGATCGCATCTAATCGCAGAGAAGCTTCAACGGTGGTTATTTCTTTCTTCTGAGGCGGACGAACTTTAAGTTCACTCAGGTCAATGGCTTGGGTTTTAACAGGAACCGAGCGGACTTGTACCAATGAAGTCTGGAAAAATTCCACCATTTCAGGAACAACAATAATTTGTGCGCCCCGTTCTCCCAGCGGTAAAATATCTCCCACTTTTTCTCGAACAACACCTGTATTAAGAATCGCCCCTAAAAAATCCCGATGGCTAGCTGGATCAAACAGAAAATTACCTGCAACTTCAATGGCAGCCAAGCTAATTTGGGATTGATCCAATGGCAGATCTGACCGAGCAATACCAACCCGTTGCCGTTCTGCTTGCGGATAGCCGCCCCAGGCAACCAGACTAAGTTCCGTTAAGCGACCAAAACTGCTTTGGACTTCGGCTAAGACAGGCGGCGATAAAAAGTCGGTACAAACCACTTCCCAGGTTTTTAACGCTTGTTCGGCCAAATCAATGACTCGAACCATTTCATCTCGGTTTTCAACGCCTTTTAATAATTCTTCTCTCGGCAACATAATTTTTCAAAAATGCTTTTATTATTAATCAAATAATTGCAATCAATTCGAGGATGCTCAATCCCTAAAGCTATTACTTTATAAGACTTTTAGGAAAATCTTGCCTTAATATTTAATTACACCTTGTGATCTCAATCATTAACTATTCACTAATAACTATTAACTAACTATAGTCACTATCGGGGGGAATGTAGGATTGTAGATATTCGGGCCTTAAGGGTTTGAGGAGTTGGGTCGCTTTGGCTTTTAAGTTTTCCGAGCCTTCCACCACGACTAAGTATTTTCCCTGTTGTAATAATTGACGATAGGCTAAGTCCTCTTTATTGCCAAAACTCAGACCCACGCCACCGCCGACAAAATAGCTGCCCATCGCACCCCCGATCGCGCCTAAGAGACCACCTACAATATGATTACCAGGATCCCCCGCCCAGTCTAGGGTATCCAGTCCTGTGATGACATTAAAAGCATAGCCACCGATAAAGCCAAAGGGAACCAACCAGACCGCCATCAATTTTGCCCGCTTCATTCCTTCTTGTTTGCGATCGACTAAGCCCACTTCATCGGCCGTTTTGTAGCCCGATCCTACAATGGTGAGTTGCTTTGTATTAAAATTGGCTTTTTCTAAAACCGTATAGGCTTCTTCGGCTTTGATTCGGTCGGAGACAACAGCAATGAGATAGGTCATGGATTTTTTAGACGTAAGTTATCGGACTTTCATAGATAAATAATCGAGATAATGAAATTAATGAGCATTGCTAAATTTAGAGACAAACTCTTTGGTTTATTAATTGTAATTGCCCCCTAAATCCCCCAATACTGGGATACTTTCGAGCATTATAATTACTGAGTTCCCCCCAGCCTTGGGTGGGTGGCGAAACCATAGTGCAAATAGGCAATGCCAATTAAGGTAATCCCTTATTCCCATCCTACAGAATTTTGCAGCTTAGTCAGATGTTGAAAAAGAGGAGACAAACTGCCCCCCCTTCTTCGTTAGGTAAAACGTATTTGATAGGTTTTGGATAATGGCGTGTTGTAATCCAAGAATTTATTAGTATGCAAGACCCATGCTGCGGGTGGTTTCCGCACCGAGGTAAACCCGAATACTTAAGAAATCCGTAGGACAAGCCGTTTCGCAACGTTTGCAACCAACACAATCTTCAGTACGAGGAGAGGAGGCAATCTGAGCAGCTTTACAACCATCCCAGGGAACCATCTCCAGCACGTCCAGAGGGCAAGCCCGAACGCATTGGGTACAACCGATGCAGGTATCGTAGATTTTTACGCTATGAGACATTGAGTATCGGCTCCTTAACCGTGAGTTCTCCGTCCAATAAATTATATTAAAGTCAGGATTATGGGCTAGTTTACCTTAGCCTAGAGCCATCTTTGCTAAAAATACTTATAACTTTAAATTCTGTAACACTTTATGCTAAGTGACAAATAGAATCCCTTGAGGAGACTCTATATTATCTATTTGAAACAATTTTTTTAAGTTCAGTTTAGTTAGTGCTTAAAAACGAAAATTTCCTCTCGCCTAAAAGTCGAACAAGAGTGGACAAGGGCTACAGTAGAAAGCAATTTTAAAAGTATAAGTCATTTGGGAAACCAGCGATCGCTGGATTTAGCGTGACTTAATTTGACAACACTTAATATTTAAAACTGCATTTTTGTCAATAGAATCATAAAAAAATAATTGTAAAGAAAATTAAACATATTGCTATAGCATTCACTCATATATTTTGTTAAAATTTGTTACAAAATAATTTACTTTCTTTAACAAATTGTGTCAGTTCCCTCTCAAAAACCCCACTGAGAGACTTTTTTCTGATACAACCACATAAAGACCTAAAAATTTCCCAGTGCTCAACAATAGGAGAACCGAAGTCTATGTTCACTCACGTCAAGTCCACCATCCGCCGCATCGTTCCTGACGACATTAACGGGCGTTCCTTACTTAAGGTGGTCTATGTCGTGTTGGAGTCTCAGTATCAAAGTGCCTTATCGGCTGCTGTTCGGAATATCAATAGCCACAACCCTAATTTAGCGATTCAAATTAGTGGTTATCTGATTGAGGAACTGAGAGATCCTGAGAACTACGCAGAATTTAAACGAGAGATTGCAGAAGCGAATTTATTTATTGCTTCACTAATTTTTATTGAAGATCTAGCCGATAAGGTGGTGGATGCGGTTCAGCCCTATCGAGATCAATTGGATGCGGTAATCGTCTTCCCCTCGATGCCCCAGGTGATGCGTCTTAATAAAATGGGCACGTTCTCAATGGCTCAGTTGGGTCAATCCAAGAGCGCGATCGCGCAGTTCATGAAGAAACGGAAGGAAAACTCAGGGGCTGGTTTCCAAGATGCCATGCTCAAATTATTGAGAACCTTACCCCAGGTGTTGAAATACTTACCGATGGATAAGGCGCAGGATGCCCGTAACTTCATGCTCAGTTTTCAATACTGGTTAGGAGGATCTTCCGAGAATTTAGAAAATTTTCTGTTGATGTTGGCGGATAAATACGTTTTTGATAATCTCAACCAAGGTAAGACGGTGAATTATCAAGAACCTGTCGTTTATCCTGATATGGGAATTTGGCATCCCCTTTCGATGAAGATGTTTGAGGATGTGAAATCCTATCTCACTTGGTACAATTCCCGAACCGATATTTCTGATGATCTCAAAGATCCCCTTGCTCCCTGTGTGGGTCTGATTCTGCAACGTACCCATTTAGTCACTGGAGATGATGCCCATTATGTAGCGATGGTTCAAGAATTAGAATCAATGGGCGCAAGAGTGATTCCAGTCTTTGCAGGGGGCTTAGATTTTTCCAAACCTGTTGATGAGTTTTTCTGGGATAGAACCTTAAAAGGTGTTGAATCTCTCCCCATTGTTGATGCAGTCATTTCCTTAACGGGTTTTGCTCTCGTCGGTGGCCCTGCTCGTCAGGATCATCCCAAGGCGATCGAATCTCTCAAACGCTTAAATCGTCCCTATATGTGCGCGTTGCCCCTAGTATTCCAAACGACGGAAGAGTGGGAAGAAAGTGATTTAGGTCTGCACCCCATTCAGGTTGCTCTCCAAATTGCCATTCCTGAACTGGATGGAGCTATTGAACCCATTATTTTGTCGGGTCGGGATGCCTCCACGGGAAAAGCGATCGCATTACAGGATCGGATCGAAGCGATCGCGCAACGGGCGTTAAAATGGGTCAACCTCCGCAAGAAACCCAAATTAGATAAAAAAGTTGCTATTACGGTCTTTAGCTTCCCCCCTGATAAAGGAAACGTGGGAACCGCCGCTTATTTAGACGTATTTGGGTCGATTTATGAAGTCATGAAATCCCTCAAAGGTAATGGCTACGATGTGGAAGATCTCCCCGATTCTGCTAAAGAATTAATGGAAGCCGTTATCCATGATGCTCAAGCCCAATACAGTAGCCCTGAATTAAATATTGCCTATCGGATGTCGGTAGAGGAATATGAACGATTAACGCCCTATTCTGTGCGCTTAGAAGAAAACTGGGGCAAACCACCAGGACATTTAAACAGCGATGGACAAAATTTACTGGTTTACGGCAAATCCTTCGGTAACGTCTTTATTGGCGTACAACCTACCTTTGGTTACGAAGGCGATCCCATGCGCTTGCTGTTCTCCCGTTCTGCTAGTCCCCATCATGGCTTTGCTGCGTATTACACCTATTTAAACCAAATTTGGAAAGCCGATGCAGTTCTCCACTTTGGAACTCATGGTTCTCTAGAGTTCATGCCAGGAAAGCAAATGGGGATGTCAGGCGACTGTTACCCCGATAATCTCATCGGTAATATTCCCAACCTCTACTACTACGCCGCCAATAACCCTTCTGAGGCAACGATCGCGAAACGTCGGAGCTATGCCGAAACCATTTCCTATTTAACGCCCCCTGCGGAAAATGCGGGACTTTATAAGGGCTTACAGGAACTGAGCGAGTTAATCGGTTCCTATCAAACCCTGAAAGATACGGGTCGCGGTGTACCGATTGTAAACACTATCATGGATAAAGCTCGGCTCTGTAACTTGGATCAGGATATTGCCTTACCCGATACAGATGCTAAAGACCTCAGCAGTGAGGAACGGGATAATATTGTCGGTTCGGTCTATCGCAAGTTGATGGAAATTGAATCGCGTTTACTGCCTTGCGGTCTGCATGTCATCGGGAAGCCACCCACTCAGGAAGAAGCCGTTGCCACGCTTGTTAACATTGCTAACCTTGACCGCGAAGAAGATGGACTCCAATCCCTAAGCCGTATTATTGCCAGCAGCGTTGGCCGTAATATTGATGAGATCTACAAAAACAGCGATCGCGGCATTTTAGAAGACGTTGAACTATTGCAACAAATCACCCTCGCTTGCCGTGCTGCCGTGAGTGCCTTAGTCCAAGCGCAACTGGACACAGAAGGCCGCGTTTCCATGATTACCAAGTTGAACTTCTTCAATTTAGGTAAAAAAGCCCCTTGGGTAGAAGCCTTACATAACATGGGCTACACCAAAGTCGATGCCGATCTGCTCAAACCCCTATTTGAATATTTGGAATTCTGTTTAGAGCAAGTTTGCGCCGATAACGAATTGGGAGGATTACTTCAAGCCTTAGAAGGGGAATACGTTCTTCCTGGCCCTGGTGGCGATCCCATCCGTAACCCCGATGTCTTACCGACGGGTAAAAATATCCACGCCCTCGATCCCCAATCCATTCCAACGGCGGCGGCGGTTCAATCGGCCAAAATTGTGGTGGATCGGCTCATTGAACGTCAAAAGCTTGATAATGGCGGAAATTATCCTGAAACCATCGCCTGTGTCCTCTGGGGAACGGATAACATCAAAACCTACGGGGAATCCTTGGCTCAAATCATGTGGATGGTCGGCGTTAAACCTGTGCCTGATGCCTTGGGTCGCGTCAACAAATTAGAGTTACTTTCCCTCGAAGAATTGGGTCGTCCCCGTATCGATGTAGTCGTTAACTGTTCGGGCGTTTTCCGCGATTTGTTCATTAACCAAATGAATCTGCTAGACCAAGCCGTGAAAATGGCGGCCGAAGCAGATGAACCCATTGAAATGAACTTCGTCCGTAAACACGCCCTAGAACAAGCTGCCGAGATGGGTATTAATGTTCGTCAGGCTGCTACGCGGATTTTCTCAAATGCGTCGGGTTCCTACTCCTCAAACATCAACTTAGCCGTTGAAAATAGCACCTGGGAAGATGAATCGGAGTTACAGGAAATGTATCTCAAACGGAAATCTTTCGCCTTTGATTCGGATAATCCAGGCATGATGGCTGAAAGCCGTAATCTCTTTGAGCGTGCGCTGAAAACAGCCGATGCAACCTTCCAAAACCTCGATTCTTCCGAAATTAGCTTAACGGACGTTTCCCACTATTTTGACTCTGACCCGACGAAATTAGTCGCAACCCTACGGGAAGATGGTAAAAAACCTTCAGCTTACATTGCCGATACCACAACCGCCAATGCTCAGGTACGGACATTATCGGAAACCGTCCGTTTGGATGCCCGAACCAAAATGCTCAATCCCAAGTGGTATGAAGGAATGTTGTCCCACGGTTATGAAGGCGTGCGGGAACTCTCGAAACGTCTAGTTAATACGATGGGCTGGAGTGCTACTGCGGGAGCCGTTGATAACTGGGTTTATGAGGATGTCAACACAACCTTTATTAATGATCCTGAAATGTGTAAGCGTCTAATGGATCTCAACCCCAATTCTTTCCGCAAGATGGTTGGAACGCTCTTAGAAGTCAATGGTCGCGGCTATTGGGAAACATCTCAAGAAAACTTAGACCGTTTACAGGAGTTGTATCAAGAGGTTGAAGATCGAATTGAAGGTGTTGAGTAATACCTAAAAAGATCAAATTTAAGGGGAGAGGGCTATTATTTTGTTTTTCTCCTCTTGAACTTTTTTTACTTTAACTTTTACAATGGCTGAATTGTCCAAACAAATAATGACAACGGTTTTTGCTTTACAGCAAGAACTGCTGGTGATTCTCAATGAGGCAACGACTACGGCTTATAGAATTTTAGAAATCTATGGAGAAACAGATACAACTTTGATAGCCTTAGATGATCTTGATAATGCACGCGATCGCGCAAGAACTTATTATGGTCGTTTAGGAACGTTATTGGAACGTATTTCTGAGGCTCAACCTGTTGCTAGTAGTGCTATGTTAGAGTTATTAAATCGCTCTATTGATGAAGCACAAGCGACGATTGCGGCGACTGAGGCAACTGTTAACGAGGAAAAAAGGAGTTTCGGTTTACTATGAACCAACAGCCATTTACCCCTGATATTGAACAGGTCAAACGGGTTTCTCTCCAATTTCAAGAAGTCTTTCAGCGCATGGATAGGGAAATTTCGGTTTTAGACAAAATGATTGCAGAATTAGATGAGCAGATTCAAGCTTCTTCTGTATCTCGTATTTCAAAGACTCAATCTTTAAAGGTAATAAATTAAGAGAAGTCTGCAATTTAACTTAAAGATGAAGGAGGATATACTGCTTGTATCCCTGATTTGCCAAGTTGTATGACGCAGGGGAAAGATTAGAAGAAATTGTGATAAATATTGAAGACGCTTGTCAGCTATGGATCTATGTCGAAACAGCTTATTTAAGTAACAAAAAAGAAATTCTTCCTCCATCAGGAAAAAATGAAACTTTTAAAAATCATGTATGATTTTATGATTTCAAAATTGTAGTAGTGAAAAATTTAAGAAATATTCTCTTGAAGCCAATCAGTTAAGCTTTTACAGTTTTCTTTTCCGTATAATGAAATTAGTTCATAATCTAGATGGTGTTTTTCAGCTTCTGAAATAGCAGCTTTGGGCATATCTTTATTACCTATTTTAATTTTTCCTCCTACTAAACTATTAGGATCGGGCTTAGTTCGTGAAATCTCACAATATTCATCTTGATCCTGAATTGCAATTTTCCCTCCTTTTCGACCAATTTCAGTTAATCCCTTTGCTCCATCTTGCTCCATTCCTGCTAAAATCAATCCAAGCTTATTAGATACATCTGTCTTGGAAAATTGTCCCATTATTAAATCTATACAAGGCAGATATCTAATATCATCGGTAAAAAGTTCATAGTATCTCATCAAGTTAAAATTTCTAGCAAAGCATTGAATTCTTAAATTATTATTTTCTTGATGTATACCTACTTCAAATGGAGTATATTCGGAATATTCAACAGATGTAAAAAAAGTATCTGGTAAAATATAAATATATCCGCTTTGTATATTGTAGAGTGTATTAATATCATCGATAAAAAACAGTTGACAATCAGGAAAATGTTGCTCTTTAATCTCTTCTTTCCATTGATTCAACTGCTGTCTTATCAATCTCGGATAGCCAGGTTCTGAATATAAGGGAAAATATTTATGGCATGTAAAAATAACGCTTCCTTTTTCAAGAAAATTACTAGATTTCAAAGCTTCATTGATTTTTTGTGGCGTTCCTTCACTATAAGTCGAAGCCCCGATACATAATACAGTATTGACCATTTTTTCAAATTAACTCCTATACTCCAATTTAAATTATATCTAAGCTTTACTAAATTAAAATGCTAAAAATAGCTTTTAGAGCCTATCCGAAAAGTCAATAGGAACGAAATTGGTACATTTTAGCGAACGCTAACTTCACTAGCTAGGTGGACGGTTATTTCCCTAGCAAATGCTCGGATAACTATCTCTCAAATGAG
>JAYKGY010000151.1:0-4926 GCA_035285545.1 Snowella sp.
CAGGCTTTCCTGATGTCCAAGAAATGGTAGTGGGTAAGTCCTGATTGCTCATTTCTTGCAGTTTGGTCTCGGCTCGTTCCCCATCGGCATCAATGGCCAACAGTCCACCGGAAATGGTTCCTAGACGCAGCCCTACTCCTGTCCAGTGACAATGCCAGATTTTTCCTTTACTAGACTTTAATTCCTGCCCTTTTTCCAGCAATTCTAAGAGAAGATGACGAGAAATAGGAACTTCGTGTTGCCAATCGGGACGCAATGGACGTTTATCTTTGACGGGGGTTAATGCCCAAATCTCAGGAATTGGAGAAAGGGCTAAATGCCAGTTAGCAAAAGCTTTTGACTGATTTAATACGGTATTCGCAGACTCTTGGCGGTTGGGGTTGCTTGTCAGCTCTGATCTTGATGCAGTATGATTATCCATATCTTGAATAAAGAAATTCATAAAAAGCCCTGTCTCACTGCAATGAAAATCAGGGTTTTTTTTATGGCCTACAGAAGTAGAGTATAGCGGTTTAACTATTCAAGATCACGAACTGTATATTAATTTTTGTTAAGCTTTTTTCCGATTACGACAACGTTTTATGTATGCTAATGCGTCAACATCGGCAATTAAATAATTTGTATCCGCTTTATAAGCCTTAATTTGTTGCGGAAGACGAGTTTTGGGATTTCCAGTAATTAGATAATGAACATAACGAGGAGAAACACCTAATTCTGCTGCAAATTCTCTAATAGTCCAATAACCAGGTACGGCCGCTTCTTGTCGCTTCAACGGCGGATCAAAATCTTGTTCTGTTAAGATCGCTGGTTTTGGCTCGGCTGCAAGCATGTATGTAACTGAATAAATATCTAATAACTTAATATTGGTGTCTCTATTGTATAAGCAAAATTAGGTTTTCTATATCTCATTAAGATTTTTCAATTAAATTAGAATATCTTTTTAAGGCTAATTCGTAGAAAATCACGCCATTGTAGAAGAAACGAGAATAAATAGCCGCTAAAAACAGTAAAATTTGGAAATTACCTAAATATTTTATATTAAATCGCTAAAAAGTAACCTATATGTGAGTTTATCAGGCTACTGAGTTATTGCCCAAAAGACTAGATCTCTAGGATAAAGATAGAACCTTGGGGATGATTGTCCGCGATCGCCAAAGTGCCTCCTTGAGCATCGACTGCCATTTTACAAAATGCCAACCCTAAACCGATCTGAGAAACATTGGGTTTGATTGTCCCGATCTCAAACTTCTCAAAAATAGTTTTTCTTTTTTCAATGCTAATACCCGGCCCGCTATCGGTCACTGTAATGCGGATATGTTCTTGGGGTAAGTATTCCATTATTAAAATAACTTCACTATTGGGCGGGGAGAATTTTACGGCGTTAGAAAGTAGATTTTCAATAATACGACGCAGAATTGTCGCATCGATAAGAATATTATTGCCAGGTTTGGGTAATTGACTTGTTAGCTTAATGTACTGAGAACTGGCGATTAATTCAAAGTCGCTTGAAATTTCTGTTCCTAAATCATACAGATCGGTCGGTTCCAAATTAAACAGAATTTTTCCTGATTCTAGTTTGGCCATCAATAGCAAACTATCAATCATATTTTTCAGTTGTTTTCCAGAGGTGAGAATTTGTTCTGCTTTTCTGATCAAGACGGGTTTTGCTTCGGCGCGATCGCCGTATTTTTGAATAATTTCAGCAGATAGGAGGATGGCGGATAAAGGATTTCGCAAATCATGAACAATCATGTTGGACATATCTTCCCGGAAGTTCAGAGCTTCCTCGCGTAATTTAACCAATTCTTCCAGTTGAATATTTTTTTGTTCCAGTTCGGCTTCTGCATTTTTGCGATCGCTGATGTCAAAATTAATCCCAATCATCGTTTGAGGATTGCCCTGTTCGTCTCTGACTACCACACCATAGGCTTTAATAAAGTGAATTGTGCCATCAAGATGTAAAACTCGAAACTCGGTATCGTATTCTGCTTCTCCTAAAATGCTTTGCTGGAGTAATGTTTCGACAGAAGTACGGTCTTCAAAATATAATCTATTTGCCCAGTCATCATAACTTGGAGCGTCATTAGCATTTTTTGTGATTCCATAAAGTTCATACATACGCTCATCCCAAATTTTGGAATCCTGCACCAAATTCCATTCCCAACAACCAAACGCGCCTGATTTGAGAGCTAAAGCGAGACGTTCCGATACCTTTTCAAGTTTTTGGGTGCGTTCTAAAACTTTGATTTCTAACGCTTCATTGAGTTGCTGAAGTTCTTGTTCAGCCTGTTTTCGCTTCGTAATATCATTAGAACATCCAATCAAATGGGTAATATTGCCCTGCTCATCCTTAACGACAGAAAGAGATAAGTTTACATAGAGATTTTTTCCTGATTTAGAAATAACAGAAATTTCAGTTGTATAACGATTTTGCTCTAATAGCGGAGTTATTACCTCAGTTTGTAGCGTTTCAGGATCTTCATAAATAAAGGCAACATTCCGCCCTAATACCTCTGCCTCTGTATAGCCATAGAGTTTCTCTGCGCCACGATTCCAACTGAGAATTGTTCCATTAATATCGGTTGTCACCACACCATCATGGATTTCTTCTAAAACTTGAGTTTGCAATTGTAATTGTTTCGTCCGCTCCTGTACTTTCTCTTCTAGAAAGACATTCATGACTTGCAGATCTTGATAGAGTTCGGCTTGTTGCAGCGCGATCGCTAATTGCACAGACAATCGTTTCAGTAAATTGAGATCAGACTCTTCCCAGAAACGGGGGCCAGAACATTGATGGGCGATCAATAAACCCCACAGACGCGGCGTTTGATTCAAATGCTCAGGTAACAGAATAGGAACAACCAGATTGGCTCTCACTTGAAACCGTTCCAACAGTTGCAAATGACAATTTGTTAAATTTGCCGCATAAATATCAGGAGCCAGGAAGATTTTGCCAGATTGGTAAGCTCCTCCCATATTCCCCTGAAAACAGGTATCAATCACTTGGACATTAAGGCAGGCATCCCAAGGCGAAATGACCGATTCAGCGACAATAACCCCGCTCATGTCTTCATTAAATTTGTAAATCACCACCCGATCTGCTGCAAGAAATTCTCGAACATCAGCCACTACACTCTGATAAATATCTTTTAAATCTAATTTTTCGTGGATATGTAGGGAAATTTGAGAAATAATGGCTTCTTGCTGTTCTAATCTAATTAATTGACGGGAAGCGATCGCTTGCTTGATAACATTACAGACTGAACGACAGAGCGCAGATTGGGTAATATAATTTTTAACTAAATAGTCTTTGGCCCCTAATTTCATTGCCTCTACTGCGATGCGCTCATCCCCTAACCCCGTAACTGCAATAACAGGTAAAAATGGCTCAAAATAACTTTGTTTAATAACATTAATGAGTTCTAGTCCACTGCCATCAGGTAAGTGAATATCTACTAATACCAACTGAGGCGATTGGAAATTCC
The DNA here is from genome assembly GCA_035285545.1 of Snowella sp. Classification (GTDB taxonomy): domain Bacteria; phylum Cyanobacteriota; class Cyanobacteriia; order Cyanobacteriales; family Microcystaceae; genus Snowella. Next base: position 3,486 of record JAYKGY010000151.1, read on the forward strand.
ATAATTCAATGCCTTCTTCCAATGTTTCCGCTTCTAGAAACTGATAGTCAAACTCGGTTTCAGATTGAAGATAACGACGATATGTAACGCGATCGCTTTCTGAATCATCTACGATTAAAATTAAAATATTCATAAGCAATATTTAACTTGAAAAATATTTAAGCCAATCGAATAAAAATAGATTGGGCGGGATCAAGGTAAAAGTCGTGAGCAATTTGATTAAATAAATTTTTAATAATATCATGATTTAACTGCCCAATTTTTATGCCTAAATTACTAATGATAACGGTATAAATATTCGCTTCAGATCTAGAAATATGAAGATGGCATTGAAAGCTAAAAATACTACCTTTTAAATCGGATAAAAAACAATAATTTTGATTAATAATTAACATAATCTTTCTCCCATATATAAATCAGATTCAATAATAATCTGTTGTTAAAACAATTTCTAGAAAGCAAAAAAAGCTATAAAGTAGATGAGATTTGATTTATTGAGCTTAATCTAGATTGCTTTAGTACAGGCATTTCTTGCCAGCAGTTTCGACAAAACCAATAGATTTGATGATGGCGAATATGACGTAACATTGGATAAGAACAACAAGGATAATTATTCATAAAATCCTTTTTATAACGTGTTTTTAGTCATTAATAATTTTTGATTAGGTTAAAAAATGGTACTTTGATCCCAATCTAATAAATTGGCAATCTGCTGAGGAAATTTCGTGAAGACGGTTGAATAATTAATCACGCCAGCGATCGCAAATTCATGGAGTAAATCAGTATGAAGCCATTCAGGTTCACCAATCATTATGACGGGAATACTTTGAGTAATAGTTTGAGAGCGTAATTCTATTAAAAAAGAAAATAGAAATAAACCTAAACCACTAGCTGATAGATCAAATAAGATTGCATCAGGTTGAGCTTGAATTGCGAGCTTTAATGCTTGGATAGAAGAATTCGCTTTTAAGACTTGCCATCCGCAGAAATGATTCAAAATTTTTTTAATGAACTCATAAACGCTGGGATCATTATTAATCAATAAGATTGTTTTATTTTTCATCCTATCCTCTCTTTTTTGTAGCTTTTTTCTCTTTTTTTTAAGATAAAAAACAAAAATAAAGATTTAATAAGGATGCCATCTTTTTGAATAATCTTGTATCAATCCCAATGCAACAAAGCGGCAATTTTTTGGGGAATCTCAGTTACAGAATGATCATTAATAACTCCAGCTACTTGAAACTCTGGCGGTAGTTCAAAGTCAAACCATTTCATGCCAATAGCTAATAAGATAACAGGAATATTCTGCGTTTCAGGGGTAAAGGTAGCGAAGCTGCAACGAAGTGCCATCTGAAGACCAGAAAGCTTACCAGTAAAAGATTCTAGAAAAATTTATGCCTTAAGTCATCTCTAAATTTAACCGTTGATTCATATCCAATTG